>JAAWCE010000071.1 GCA_022793065.1 Lachnospiraceae bacterium | reverse complement strand
GATGAAAATTTGAACGATGGCAGACCCACAGTCGCTGCGCTGGGAGGCCTTTTCCGAGACGAGACTGAAGCAGCATATCGCTTGGAGCGAAGTGTTGTACTGGCTCTCGCACATGGTCGGACGATAGAGGGCGGCTGGGAGCCACCGAAAGCAGTGCCTGAGGGGAAAGTGGGGGATTTGGAGCATCGGGCCCGGTTTGAAATCCCGGCGTCTGGTCGGTCACTGACAGAAAATCTGCGTCTGCAGGCTTTTCCGCGTTTTGGGATTTTTGTATTTCGATCTGACCGATTGTATTTGCTGATAAATGCCTCAGACAATGGACAGAAGGGGACCGCAGGACACGCCCACAATGACAAGCTGTCCTTTGAGCTGATTATTGATGGAAAGATTTTGTTTGAGGATCCTGGGACGTATGTGTATACAGCATCCTCGTCTCTGCGGAACAGCTTTCGAAGTGTCTGTGCTCATAATACAATTCAAACTGGCATAGAACAGAGCGATTTCCTGACACCTTTTGCCATGAAGGATGGAACGAAATGCCGGTTGCTGTCTATAGAAAATGAATCTATCTGTGTAGAGGTTACATATAAGCATGTAATCCATCGGCGGCGGATTCAGATACTGCCGGAACAAGTGGAAGTTACGGATTTTTGCAATGTGCCGTTCCAGTGCAATTTTACGCTTGGTGAGCGGACGGCTGGATATGGGAAACGGCTGGGATAGTGGAGGAAAGCCATGAAAAAAAGCGGTCTACTGCTGATGGGAAAAGCTTTCTCGGACGGCCACATATGTGGCCACCTGCGACGTTCTACGTCGCAGGTGGATAAGAAGCTTGGGCGTATGCTAATACTAATTTTGCTGCTGGAAATTATAACTTTGCAGAGCATTTAAAGCGAGAGTTAAGTTTAGCAGATAATTTTATAAATTTGACAAGTAAATATCGAGACTATAAAGTCCAAGGCTACTGTGACTCAGCCGCATTTTATCTATGTTGCGTTTACGATACATTTGGTTATGAAACCGCTGTTCTACATCTTGCGGTGGGTGGCGAAGCAAGCCACACACTGACTCTTTGCAGACTAAACACTGAAGAAGGAAAGTGGATTGTTCAGGATCCCACATATAACTTGGTATACACCAATAAAAATGGCCAACCATTGGATATTTATGAGATAATGACTCTGTTAAAGCAGAGACAAGATAGAGACATTTATTACACTTTTGGCGATACTCAAGCCCGTTATATTGTGTTTGACAATTTGCCTAATGTTGCCGTTGTAGATGATCCATCAACAATTGTTCCCAATACACTGAATCATTATGTTTTTCTGCCCGGTGAGGTAAAGGAAATCAACGGGAAATATGGAGTCTTATATGATATGCGCCAACCGGGCGCGTTTCAAGCGCAGGTACAGGATATCCTTGAGAAGACTTTGGGACAGGATGGATATCCGGCAACAACAGACTATTTATTCCTGAGGCCCGTGAATATCAGTGACAGCAATATAGCTGATCCTGCTGCGATGCTGGAGGAGCTGCAAACGTTTGCGAGTGATTCTTAACTATTCTGGATAGTTGAAAAGGATATGCGCTCCCTCTGCAGAGCATCTTGGCGCTGATGGAAGCAGGAGACGGTTGGAAATCGTGAAAATGTGCTTTATTGTGGTGCTTGGTCAAACCACCATTAGAAATGATTATGGAGAAATACTAATGAAGAAGAATAATTTAGTATCAGCAATAGAGAGAAGGCTTCCTTTGGACGGCCACATATGTGGCATCCTGCGGCGTAGAACGCCGCAGGATGATAAGAAGCTTTGCTGTCTATGCATTGGCGTTGTTTTGATGGTTTGTTTAGGAGGATGTTTTGGGTGTGGAACGACAGGACAAGATCTTGCTGCAGAAAAACAAGTTGTTGCGATTAAAGAGCAGATTATTCAAGAATGCCCGGGTTTTTTAGATGAAGCTACTAATGATTTTGAGAAAACTAATCTTTTAAGAAATTGGGTATATACTAATACAATTTTTGGAGAGGACAATTTTTCTGATTATTATGCCTTTGCAAATGGTGTATCCCCCAATTTTGCAGCATTAACGGAAGGCTTTCGCAATTATGAGGTTTCTGTTTATTGTGGCGGGGTTTCGACATATCTTGCTCTTGTATACAATGTGTTTGGTTATGAGGCGGTGACTTTGGATAGTGCGCTATTTGATACAGACGGTAATGTATTGTGTTCCCATGTAGTGACTCTGTGTAAAATTTCAGATGAGAGCGGGAATGAGAACTGGATTGTTCAAGATGCAACGTTCAATCGAGCCTACATAGACCAATATGGTGATCCATTGGACATTTATGAGTTGATGAGTCTGTTGAAAGAGAAGCGGGATGAGGATATTCATTATGCCTTTGGCAGTACACAGGCCCGTCGTGTCATGTTTAGCACAGCGCCAAGCGTTCCAACTGTAGAAGAACCTTTGGCTATTGCGCCAAATACATTTTCATCTGCTGTCTACCCTTATTTTCCAGACGAGCCAGAGGTTGTTAATGGAAGATACTATGTTTGGTGTGATATGCGCCAGCCGTGTGTTTATCAGGCACAAGTACAGAGTATCCTCTATGATGCTTTGGTAGAAAAGGGGTATCCGCCGAAGGCGGATTACCTATACTTATTTCCAGTTGCTTGTTACTCTGTAGAAAATGCAACCGACCCTGCTATGACAATTAAGACCCTCCAAACATTTGCAGCCATATGATAAATGCAATTCCAGTAATTAAGAAAGAATAGAGGTTAACTATGTGTGGAATTTGTGGATTTACAAAGCTCGAACCGACCACCTCTCGTATCGGGACGGAGTATTTGAAGGCCATGAACGACCAAATGCTGCTCCGCGGTCCCAATGGGGGTAATGAGTGGCTGGAACCACGGAACCAGTGTGGCTTAGGCCATCGCCGCTTGTCTATCATTGACCTGTCAGAGAATGCCTTTCAGCCTATGTCTAATGAAGATGGGCGGATTGTGGTATCTTTCAACGGTGAAATCTACAACCACGCAGATATCCGGCGGGAATTGGAGAATCTGGGCGGGCATACTTGGAAAACGGATCACTCTGACACAGAGGTAATTCTTCACGCCTATGAGCAGTGGGGTATGGATTGTTTGGAAAAGTTCCGCGGCATGTTTGCCATTGCCCTCTGGGATGGCAGGGATGATACACTTTACCTGATCCGTGACCGTATAGGCATTAAGCCCCTTTATTATACAACCTATAACGGTATATTGACCTTTGCATCAGAGATCAAGGCCTTATTGGCTGTAGTGGATCGCAAGCCTGAAATCAATGAACAGGCCATGTACGATTACCTTTCTTTTCTTACCACTCCCGGGGAGGATACTCTCTTTGCGGGAATTAAGAAGTTGCGTCCTGGGTATTTCCTGCAAATTCGCGGAGGACATATTCGCGCAGTTCGCTATTGGGATGTGTGGGATCATACTCGTCCGGAAGTATATACAGCGGACGAGGAGAGCATCAAAGAGATGCTATTGGCAGAACTGCGTACAGCGGTCCAACTTCGGAAAGAAGCGGATGTTCCTGTGGGGGTGTTCCTCTCCGGCGGCATTGACTCCTCCACCAATGCGGCGTTGTTCTCAGAGACTGGAACGGGTGCGGTAAAGACGTTCTGCATTGGTTATGACCATGACTACAGCTCTTATCAGAACGAAACTGCTTATGCTCGTAAAATGGCAGAGTTCTGCGGTGCGGAGTACCATGAGCGGCTCTTGAACCAAGATGACTTGTTCAGTTTTTTGCCAGAGATGGTACGGCTTCAAGACGAGCCGATTGCAGACCCTGTGTGTGTCCCAGTCTATTATGTATCCAAGCTGGCCCGTGACAATGGTGTAATTGTCGCACAAGTGGGAGAAGGGTCCGATGAGCTGTTTTGGGGCTATGAGGGCTGGAAACATTTCCTAAGACTTTCTAAGGCCAATGCTCTGCCCGTTCCTGCTTTTATAAAGCGGGCAGGACTGGGATTGCTGAACTTGGCAGGGCGAGGCGACCGGAACTACTATGAATTTCTTCGGCGGGGCGCAGGTGGCGAGCCGGTATTCTGGGCTGGGGCAGAGGCGTTTTATGAGACTGAGAAGAAGCTGATGGTTTCGGAACGTCTTCGGCGGGAGCTGAAGGACTACTCCTCCTTTGAGGCGATTCGGCCTACTTACAATACTTTTCGGGCAAAGGCGTGGGAACAATCTCATTTGAATTGGATGTCCTATGTCGATTTGAGACACCGCCTTCCTGAACTCCTCTTGATGCGGGTAGACAAGATGAGTATGGGTGTTAGTTTAGAATGTCGGGTGCCTTTTTTGGATCACAAATTTGTGGAATTGGCGATGAGTATTCCTGAACGGCTGAAAACGAAAAATCATGTGTCTAAGTATATACTAAAGGAGACCGTTCGAGGTGTTATTCCCGATGAGCTGATCGACCGTAAAAAGCAGGGCTTTGGCGTACCTGTGCATGACTGGTTTGCCGGACGGCTTGGTACGGAGATGCGGAAGGAAGTAAACTTTTTTGCCAAGGAGAGCGGCCTTTTGGATGAGTCCTATACAGATCATTTATTTGATGATGCTTCTAAGGGGCATCGACTTTGGTATTTATTTAATTTGGCGCTATGGTGGAAGATGTTTGTGTATGGAGACTTATAACAAGAAAGGGTTTTCCGCCAGCAGGATTCTGACATAAAAATGGTGTAATCTGTTCATCTAAGTCCAGTAGGGCCAAAGGGGATATATAGGGATTTTATAGGGGTTCTTGGCAAGTTAACCACATACAAAATATGGAAATGATTAGAGAGATATCTCTCTAATCATGTTTTCTTCGAAAACATGATTTTTGTTGTGAACCTTTAAGCATAAAAATCAAGGCCTAAGTTGAAGATTTTTTTAGAAGGGATATGGGAAAATGGATATTCTAAGAGAAGATTTGGGTTATATCTTTCGCATCAAAGCATATCTCCAAAAGCGGCCCAAACTGCTGTATGCGCTATTGCTGCTGTTTGGTATATGGGCGGCTTATTATATCGTTAGCCCTTGGTACTATCTTTCTCCAGATCAAATAAGTGCTATGTCCTATCGGGCTGGAGTGCTTAATTTGTATATACAGCAAATTTTGGCTGGAGGATTGCCACAAATTGCCGCATTAAAAGACCACAATCCCGCTTTTTATTTGTATGCTTCATACTTAGGAGCAGTATGCGAAAAAACGGAGGCCATGCAAATATTTTTATTTCTCCAGTTAGGTGCGGCGGCATTTGTGTTGTTACTGTATCCGACTTTGATTTATAAGCTGACTAATACAATCCTACCTGCTTTCGCTTCCCCCTTTCTCCTAAAAATTTTTGTAGGATGGAGTCTCTATGAATTTAAAAACGATACCTATTGGAGTATGGCGTGGATTGTAGTGATTGGACTGCCACTTATAGGTATCTTTTGGCGGGAGGAGCAGGGATGGGCCAAGTGGGCTGCATTTATGGGGGTTTGTCTATGTATGGGACTGGGAAACCTTCCACGTATGCACAGCTCAATAGGAATTCTTCTTTTGTTGCTGGCAGGCCTTATCAAAGAGTATATAATTCCGCTAAAGAAAACAAGAAACCGGAAGGCGGTATTTCAAGCGTGTTCACTGCTGATTCTTACATTGCTTTCTTATACACTTTTTACAGGCCTAATTCCTAAAGCGTATTTAACCGTAACCGGACAAGAGGGAAAGATTGCGGATTTTGGACCGTGGCATACTATATATGCAGGCTTAGGGTGGGAAGAAAATGAGTACGGTTTTCGATTTAATGACGAATATGTTGATGGACAAGCGAAAAAGATCGATCCCTCTGTTGTCTATTGTTCACCGGAGTATATGGACATTTTAAGAGATGAGTGGTTCAGGCTTTGGCGAGAGGATACTGAGTATATGTTGGAAACTTATTATAGAAAATTTAAAGCTTGTTTGGATCTGAGCATACCATCTGAGTACGGTTATTATAATTTAAAATTCGTCATAAGCATTTTCCTTTTATCTGCATGTATATTGCGATATGTATTCAAACGCAAGAAAATTTTGGTATCGTGGAGACAGATGCTCTTTGCTGCATTCTTTTGTTGCCTATTCAGTCTGGTATTTCCGATGATGGCCAACCAACATATTAAATATAGAGTCGGTTTTGTTACGGCATGCGGCATGTTGTTTGTTTTTGGATCTTTATCAATTATGCAAAGTATGGTTGGAGTAGTGGAGGATTTTTGCAAAAAGCCTACTTGTTTTTGCGGAACTCATAATGAGAGTCAAAATCAAAGTTAAAAGTTTTTTAATCTAGGAGGTGCTAAAACAATGGATATTCTAAGAGAGGATCTGGGTTATATCTTTCGCATCAAAGCATATCTCCAAAAGCGGCCCAAACTGCTGTATGCGCTATTGCTACTGTTTGGTATATGGGCGGCTTATTATATCGTTAGCCCTTGGGACTACCTTTCTCAAGAGCAGATAAATAATATAACAAACATATATATGAATTCTAGGCTTTATCGTCTAAATCAGTGCATACAGCAGATTTTAGCAGGAAATCAGCCCCAAGTTATGGATCATAACCCTTCCTTTTACTTCTACGCCTCTTATTTAGGAGTGATGTTAGGAAAGACGGAAGCTTGGCAAGTATTTTTATTTCTCCAATCAGGGGCAGCGGTGTTTGCATTGTTGTTATATCCGACTTTAATTTATAAACTAACTAATACTATCCTGCCTGCTTTGGCTTCTCCGTTTTTTCTTAATACCTTCATCGGATGGACCATCTATAAATGTAAAACCGATTCTTATTGGAGCATGGCATGGATAGTGGTGATTGGACTACCGCTTCTCGGTATTTTTTTCGGGAGAAATGTGGATGGATAAAATGGGTGGCATTTGCTGGGATATGTCTATGTATGGGATTGGGAAATCTTCCACGTATGCATAGTTCGCTGGGGATTTTCCTTTTGTTGATGACAGGCCTTGTCAAAGAGTATGTAATTCCACTAAAGAAAAAGCGAAGCCAAAAGGCTGTGTTCCAAGTGTGTACACTTTTGATTCTTGTGTTGGTTTCGTACACACTTTTTACAGGTCTAATTCCCAAGCTGTATCTGGCCACAACTGGACAGGATGGAAAAATTGAAGCGTTTGGCCCATGGCATACTATATACGCAGGTTTAGGATGGGAAGAAAATGAGTACGGTTTTCAATTTAATGACGGATATGTTGATGAACAAGCGAAAAAGATCGATCCCTCTGTTGTCTATTGTTCACCGGAGTATAT
>JAAWCE010000036.1 GCA_022793065.1 Lachnospiraceae bacterium | reverse complement strand
GTGTTCCAGGCAGAAGTCCAGAACGACGGGGTGAATACCGCGCCCCATGAGATAGTTCAGCACCACATCGTTATTGCTGTTTAACTCCGGCATGAGAAGTTTCCGGGGTGGGGCAGGTTTGGGGGCGGCATGAGAAACGGGCGGCAATACTGCCGCCCGCCCAACAAGCGTTTCCACCGCCTGAGTAAAGGAAAAGCCCTGGACTTTGATAAGATAGTCCAGAGCCGTCTTTCCGCCGATCCCACGGGAGAACCAATTCCATTTGCCGTTGCTGATTTTCAGGCTGTCATGCTCACGGGTGCAGTAGGTATTGCCGCCGACGTGTACCAGCTCATGGGGGTCGAACCGCTGGAGGTAGGTCAGCAGGTCAAGCTCCTTGGCCTGGGTGATCTGTTCCGGCGTGACATAGCCAATCTACCGTCCCTCCCGCTGGCCCGGAGGCCAAAGCTGGTATTGTTGCCAGTCGTGCAGCATGGTTCGCAGTTCCTCGCCTGTCATGGTGTATCAACTCCTTTTTTGAGATAGTAATAGCCGGGTGACTTTCGGATTGAAAATCTCCCCGGCTATGTAAGTGTGGTATCGTAGTAGAAACTTTACTGAAATGGCTTATCTGATTTCGATAGAATAAGCTTTCCCTCGATTGCAAGCTTAGATATTCTATAGCCATGAAATGCTAAAAATAATTGTAAGTCTTTGTCATCAGGTCTCAGGGCTGATTTAGGGCCAATAATTATTTCTTGAATCAAGGCATCTCGAATAGAGTTAAAATTCAAATCGACATAAGATGAAATACCGTCTCCTTTTACCGTAAATTGATATCCTGTTCGAGTAAATCCACTCTGCTCGTGTCGATATTGGTCTGTTTCAATTAAACGATCATGATATGCTGAAACGTAGCCTAACCGGCGAATTCTGCCCAAAGGATTATAAACCAATCGCCATTCGCTTTCTTCTAAAAAAAATTCGTCTTTAAAAAGAACTGAAAACTGTAATATAGTACATACCAAATTGGTGGTAACATTTTCTATTAAATTCACATTACGCAAATCATCACAGGGTTTCCATTTTTTATCAATTTCGTGACGTAAGAAATGTTCGATAGACCTAACTAAAACATTTTGATCATAAATAATTTTTCCAAAGATATATTGTGAACCAGTTTCAATTTGTAATTTAACGAAATGCCTTGTATTAAACCCAATTGCAACTCCTTTAGCATTATCAGCATAACGATCCCATTGGCTGAGTAAGTTTCTTTTTTCAGAAAAGCAGATTACGTAAAAGTTTTTTGATAATTCTTCAAAAAACCTATCAACAAGCATAGAAATGGTGTTTTCTGTGAATTGATATTGGGGAGACATTTGCTTGTTATAATCTGTTAAAACATCTTTTGTTACTTCTTTGAGTACAGGAATTACATTGGTGATTTCTGTTGGATCATTTGACTTTGTAACATTAGACAAACGCAAAGAATTTGTCTCTAAAATAGAAAGGAATGACGGCGTGCTACAATAATGATAAACTACACTGGGCATTGCAACTGCTTTTTCATGGCTAGAAAACAGTTCTTCACTTAATAACATACAAATATCGCTTTCTTTCTCTCTGAATTTGCGATTAAGGAAGTTGCCTTAATTAAATCTGTAAAACAAATTACACATTATTATATCACAAACGCTTAATATTTTCCACTACGAAAATGTTGATTTTCAGCACCTTCTTTTACTGCAAAGCACCAATTTTTTGAAAAAGTCCAGACTATAACAGATATAATAGCATAGGTGCATTGTTTATCAGTAATATAGTCGGAGTTTTTCTGATTAAAATCCTTCCGACTATGTACGGTTTCTGTTGTAAAAGGGCGCAAAAGATGGTATGATGTGGCAAAAGCAAAATTTCGTATGGAGGTGCCCCATGGCAGACCGTGAATATATCCCTGCCGCAAAAAGGCGGTATACTTGGACAAGCAGACATTCGCCACCATTATGTGCATGATACCCCCAGGGAAGCTCACCACCCAGGAGGCTATCTGCGAGATGTGGGCCAGACGGAAGGGGGCCAACTTCTGCGAGATTGAGGGCGACGGTATCATGCCCTTTGATAAAAAACTGTTCTGGACGCCCGCCGATGTTCAGCGGGTAGACTTCATCACAGACCTCAAAGAGTACGGCAAGCCGGATGAGGGCATCCTGATACCCTATTGGCGCATGATCTCACTCCGGGGGATGCTGATAGACTGTGGCCGTTATTTTGACAAGGAAACACAAAAGGAGCTTTTGGAACGAGAGGGTCATGTGATCGAGCAGCCCAATCCCAACAAGCGTCTGTACCGGGTGAAAAACTATAAGACGGCGCTCTTTGATCTGGATAAGCTGATTATCAAAGAATAACGGGGGATTGCTATGAGCGAACTACTGCATCAAAACTCTAAAGGTGTTAAGATAGTTCGGGAAGATTACAAAAAGCGCAGTCAAGTAAAGGTCTTTTCCGAGTTTCAGGGCAAACGCTATATCCTGCGTTCATAT
>JAAWCE010000107.1 GCA_022793065.1 Lachnospiraceae bacterium | reverse complement strand
GTCCTTGACCGAGTTGGCAAAGCAGTATTCTGGAGAATCTCCTGGATATGTGATTCAAAGCTGGATGCGTAGCCGCAACACATTGGAATTTCTCCGCCAATGGGAAAATGACATAAATGAGGAATTTGATGATAGGGCCTGCGATGAGTTAATCCGGCAAGGGCATACAACATCGCTTACCATTACGCCGTCTTTGTGGATCCGAAGGACTCATGCTGTCGGAATGTATGTAAAACAGGGCAAAGGTGGAGGCGTAAGTGCTTATCCTGAAATTGCTGCGGACTTCCATTTATGGTTAGATCCGAAAGTGCGGTTGGCGATTGTTAGAAAGCAAATGTAGTCTCATCAAAGTGAGTATCGTTTGTTACAAATAATTAAAGGCCCACCATATGAGCAAGCAATAAGGAATGGTAAAGTCATGTTGCTATTTGGTCTTTTGTATGATATTTGAGCTAATCACACCCAAGAATGGCGGCGAGAGGAGGCATGATAATGGGTCATAGAGAAGATGTCGACCTCGACTATGTGGTGGTGAAAGGGAAGGTTCGCAAACGGGATAAAGACGGCAACGACATCTCTGCAGATAAACTGGGATCTGGTGGTCGTCGCAGAGAGGATGGTACCCTTTCGGCACAAGTGTATGACTTGGTGGAATTGACCGAAGACACAGAGAACGAAGGGGCGGACGATTTAGCGGATCAACTTCGGCAATACGCCTTAGCGGAGCATCAGCGGAAAGCAGACCGATTTGATGACTACTTAGCTGTAATGAAATTCGTTGCCGAGGGACTTGGCCTTGTGGCTGATTTCTTAGAAGAACACCCAGATGTAGTTTTCAAAATCAAGGATGGCGTTGCTATTTTCGGGAGAAATGTGGCTGGGCAATTCCGAACCATCAAAACTAAACTCGTTCCCAAGAAAAGCAAGAAGAAAGACAAATCGCAGGCAAAGCCAACTCTGCATACGCCCATGGTTCGGCCCATGAAATCCTCACAGGAGCAGAGGACGACCATGACCGTTGAAGAAGTTCAGAATAGTGTGTTGAGTATGCTTGGCCATTACATCGAGATGAAGAAAATTTACCAGCAGCTCTCCAATGCCAATGTCGTAGACCCACAGAATCTGGGCTTCGATACGGTAATTGCTCAACTTGAGGGAATCGCCCAACAATATCCCGCACTTATGGACAAGACCACCGAAGCCAGCTTTTTGAGTTTGAACTTGGATGATTTAGAGCGTACACGGGTTAAAGAGGCTCTTCGAAGTGGATTACAAAAGAAGCTGAAGGATGGAATTGAATAGCTTTACTCTATCCGAATAAATTGTTGCCCGGATAAATGGCCCTGCTCAAGTTATAAAACAATATTATTATCTGCCTGTTAAGGGAGCAAAGAATAGTGATGAATGGTTCAACGATATTTATTGCTGGAGTTTATGGCACGGGCAAAAGCACAATATGTTCAGCTCTGGCCGAAAGGCTTCACATCCCAGCATTTTCTGCCGGTGATTTGATTAGTGTGATAAACGGTGAGCAGTATGGTACAAACAAAGCAGTTGCCGACAAGGATAATAACCAAGTTTTGTTAGCTATGCGTGTACAGGAACTTAATAGCAAAAATAGGAAAATTATCCTTGCCGGTCATTTTTGCATTTTTAACGCGTGTGATGATGTTGAAGTTCTCCCTGAATCGGTCTACCCCGCTCTAAATATTACAGAAATTGTTTTATTAGAAGCTGATGTTCAAGATATTATTTCAAATTTGCGCCACCGTGATGGAAAGGATTATTCAGAAAAGAGTGTCACTGCCTTGAGTGAAAAAGAGCGGGAACAAAGTGAGCGGATTTCCAAACAGTTAAAATGTCCGCTTTATATTTATAAAATGACATTTACTGATAGAGATTTGAATTATGTTGCTTCTTTGCTTTGCAGAGGAGGGTGAGCTATGAGAGTTCTTCTGGATACCAATATCATTATCTACCGTGAGAATAAGAAAATGACCAATTATAGTATTGGCCATTTATTTCGCTGGCTTGACAAACTAAAGTATGACAAGCTCATACATCCACTGACAAAAAAAGAGATTGCTCAGTATCAGTACGCTGATCCAGCTGAAGCGATGACCCTCAAACTTGATGCGTATCAGGAACTAAAAACACAGGCTCCGATGGCCGCACAAGTTGCAACTCTTGCCGCTACAACAGATAAAAATGAAAATGATAGAGTTGATACATCTTTACTCAATGAAGTGTATCAGGGACGCGTTGATCTCCTTATTACAGAAGACAAGCGACTCCGGCGAAAAGCAGAATTATTAGGACTTGGACATAAGGTCCTTTCTATAAATGCATTTCTTACAATCGTCACAAGCGAAAACCCTGATCTTATTGAATATAAAGCTCTTGCGGTGCAGAAAGTTCCAATGGGAACGCTCAACGTGAATAATGAGTTTTTTGATAGTTTGCGGAATGCTTACGCTGGCTTCGATGCATGGTTTAGTAGGAAATGCGATGAGGATGTGTATATCTGCCGTGATGATACGGGCCAATTGCTTGGATTCCTATATTTAAAAGTAGAAAACACAGAGGAAAATTATTCTGATATCTCTCCCTGTTTTCAGCCGAAGAAGCGGTTGAAGATTGGCACATTTAAAGTTGTAGCAACCGGCTTTCGACTTGGGGAGCGATTTATAAAGATAATTTTGGACAATGCGATTGAACAAAATGTAGACGAAGTATATGTAACTCTGTTTGAAAACCGACCAGAACTTGAAACACTTGCAATGTTGCTTTCTCGATGGGGATTTGAAAATCACGGAACAAAAATAAGCACAGGTGAAACGGTGTTAACTAAGCAGATGAGGCAATATTTCCCTGAACTATCTCCTCGTCAGAACTTTCCAAATCTTATTTATGGAGTGCAAAAGTTTATATTGCCGATTCTCCCGCAATATCACACATCTCTGCTGCCAGATTCGATTCTGCGAAATGAGAACGAAAACGATTTTTTAGCAAAAACTCCATATCGCTATGCATTGCAAAAGGTATATATATCATTTTCGTCAGAAAGGAATATCCGCCCCGGAGACATTGTTGTATTTTACAGAACCGGAGTACCAGGCAATGCTGGGTACACTGCGGTTTTGACCTCTATTGCCATTGTTGAAGAAGCTATAAGCGGTTTTGCTTCAAAGGAAGAATATATGGGCCACGTTCAGAATCGCAGCGTTTTTACAAATGATGAATTAGAAAACTTTTGGCATCAGCACCATGGTAACCAAATTGTTCTGAAGTTTGTTTTTGTGAAAAGTTTTGTGAAGCGCCCTATTTTGAAATTTCTTTGGGACACAGATATAATTGCGTTTCCGAAAGGACCGAGACCGTTTACACGCATAACAGATGGGCAGTTTAACATGATACTGAGAGAGGCTCAAACAGATTTGAGCCGTTACTGGAGGTAAACACTTGAGGTCAATACTGTTATCAGTTAATCCGGAATACGTGGATAAAATCTTTGCTGGCTCAAAAAAATATGAATACCGAAAGCGGTTAGCTATCAAAACAGTTGATAAAATTCTAATATATTCGACAGCGCCAATAATGAAAGTCGTTGGAGAGGTTCAAGTTATAGAAACGATATCAGCTTCACCTACCGCTTTATGGGAATGTACTAAGAAATTTGCAGGTATATCCCGCGAGAAATATCGGAAATATTTCAAAGGTTGCAAAGTCGCATATGCTTATCAATTAGGACAAGTTATACGATATGACCCGCCAAAAGAGTTGGGTGAATTTAATGTTAATCTACCTCCACAATCGTTTATTTATCTTTCATCAGAAGGAGCTGATTGAATAGTCTATCTATTGTGAACCAATACTTATATCTGACAGATTAAGTGAGGCCGTTTCAAGATTAAATCCTTTGCGGTACAAGGTTTCCTTGGCGCATCTTTTTTGTCAATGAAACACATGTAGGGACGGAGATTTTGATACAACGAGTATCAAGATTTTCGTCCCTACTTCTTTGCAAAAACCGCTGTTTTCGGCGTAATTTTGAACATTTCAAAAGAATACACTCCCGCAGGCAGGCGTTTTGCCCAGCCAGCGGGAGTATTTTTTTGCTTTTCCTTGGCCCTTTGGCTTTTGTATGTGTTGAAATTTTGAAAAAGGTGTTAAACTTTTGGGCCTGGAGTGGCAAAAGTCAAGATTTCCGTTAAATCTTTGGGTAGGTGTTGAAATATCATTTATCTCAGTCCAAGTGAAAATAAGTCTGCGTTCACAGATTTTTTCTTGCTATTTTATATTGGAGCAGTTATAATGAATGGTAGAATACAGACCTGCGGAGGGATAGGATGACTATCGTTTACGATAAGCTATGGCACCGTTTAGCTGAAAAGGGTTTAAGAAAAAAGGATCTTCGTGAAGCTGCTGGGATTAGCCGAGCCTCTATAGCTAAACTTGGAAAAAATGAGATTGTAACGACTGAGGTGCTTGCAAAGATTTGTACGGCCCTTTCCTGCGATATTTCCGAAATTGCCGAAGTTTCTGACACATCGGCAGCGGACTGTACACCCATTCATATGGATGCACACCAGCGGTTTAGGGTTAATTCGTTTTTTGCGGGAATTGGTGGATTTGATATCGCCTTTGAGCAGCATGGCTTTGAGACAGCCTATTTATGCGAAATCAATCAATTCTGCAATGAAGTCCTTACATCCCACTGGCCAAACGTGCCAAGGGCAACAGACATTTGCCAAGTAGC
>JAAWCE010000038.1 GCA_022793065.1 Lachnospiraceae bacterium | reverse complement strand
TTTGCCATATCTGCTCCTTTTCATTTGTTATAAATATTCTAAAACCAGTATATCAGGTATGGCCGAAAAAAAGAATAGGATACCCTATTCTTTTTTCGTATGGTATTTAACATTTTTGTAACTTTGTAAGTTTATCCTGATCGAGTAGGGGAAGACCTTTCTCTCCTACTCGCTGCGCGGCCCGCACGCCGCATTAGCGGCATATCCCTCTGTGCGGGCCTGTGCATAAAAACGCCGAGACAGCCATATTTTTAGCTGTCCCGGCATCTTTTCACGTCAGATTTTCATTGCCTGCATCTTCCGCGTTTTCTTGATAACAGAAAATTACTGATCTTTCTTACGATACATTTTCACACCAAACAATGCCGCAATTCCTGCCAATGCCACTGTCAAAAGGATCACCCATACCCAAATATTGGTCTGGTCTCCGGTCTTAGGATGTGAAGATGAATCCACAGATTCCTGTTCGTCGTCCGTATCCTCATCATCAGAATCGTCCGTATCTCCATCATCAGGTTTATCCTGATCCGTATCTCCAGGCTTATTCTGATCTGTATCTTCACCCGGCTTATTATCATCCGTGTTAATCAAAGTATCCTTATAGCTCAACGCATATACAGAGAATTTATCGGTTCCAATGGTAATGGTAGTATCATCATTATCCCGATCTGTCAGGATATCTGTCAATACGCTTCCATCTTCTTTCTCATGCGTCCTTACTATGAAGAACTCTCTGCTGTATCCTTCCGGCGCTACACGGACTTCCTCCGGAATGGTAATGGTTAAGATAACTTCAGACTTCGCTTCCGCAATCTGCTTAGGAGCCTCTCCGGTAATATACTTCATCAGATTGATATTAAGCTTCAACGCCACCTTCAATCCGTTTTCGCTTACTTTCGCATTCAGCTCAGCCAAAACCGAAGCCGGAATATCTTCATCCTTTTTAGCCTCTGCTTCTATAACCAGCTTGACTTCCTTGCCTTCTTCCAGTTTCTTAATATCCTCTTCTTCCAGCAATTCCTTCAGCTTCTCTTCCGAAACTTCCGGTACACCGATTTCAGGCACGCCTTCCGAAGGTTTCACTTCCATACTTACATCACTTGAATCAGTAACTTTCTCCGTCACAGTAATCTTGCACAGAACTGGCTCATTCCAGCCTTGCACCTTCACATAAGCGTCATATACGCCCGCTTTGTTCAGGTCTACCTTGCTTACATCCCACGTTGCTTTCTTTGTTCCGGTGGTTCCGTCGGAATACGTTACTTCCACCACTGTCGGAAGTTTCTTCATCAGTTCATCCAACGTCATACCTTCGGTCATAGCTTCCACTTTAGGACTAATCACGCCGGTAATGGTTACATCCGCAGATTTCACGGTAATCTTGCATACAACGCTTTCGCTCCAGCCCTCTACAGTTATATAAGCATCATACACGCCTGCTTTGCCCAGGTCTACTTTGCTGATATCCCATACTGCCTTCTTCATTCCTGTAGTGCCGTCGGAATACGTTACTTCCACCTCTGCCGGAAGCTTCTCTACAAACGCTGCCTCTGACATTCCCACGGTCAAATCTTCCACTTCAGGACTAATCACACCCGTTATGGTCACTTCTACAGATTTCACAGTAATCTTGCATAAAATACTATCGCTCCAGCCTTCTATGGTTACATAAGCGTTATATACGCCCGCTTTGTTCAGGTCTACCTTGCTTACATCCCATGTTGCCGTCTCTTTTCCTGTAGTGCCGTCGGAATACGTTACTTCCACTTCTGCCGGAAGCTTCTTCATCAGCTCATCCAATGTTATGCCTTCGGTCACATCTTCCACTTCGGGCGTAACTACACCTGTTATGGTCACTTCCTCAGGTTTCTTCACCAGTGCTTCCTGTGCAGCCAAAAGCTCCACTCTTGCTGCTTCCACCTCTACAGCGGTTGCATCTTCCCGATCCAATACAGTCTGAGCTTCTTCTAATTTACCCATAAATGCTGCCCAGCTCTCTTCTGTGTAAAGCTGCTCACTGTCTGCCAGTGCCTTTGCGGCATCCACTGCTTCCTGTAAAGCTGTTTTATCCACGTCAGGTCCCGGTTCTTCCGTCTTCTCTTCCAATGCCTCCTGAGCGGCAATCAAGGCGGTTCGAGCTGCTTCCACGGTAGCGCAATCAGGATAAATATCGTCATAAACTTTCTTTGCTTCTGTCAATGCAGCCTGGAACGCTTCCCATGTTTCCGGTGTATAAAGTGCTTCACTGTCTGCCAGTGCGTCCGCTCCATCGATTGCTGCCTTCAAAGCTGTCTTATCTGCTTCTACCAGACGGATAACAATACAGTCTACTCTGGAAGTATTCTTAGTAAACTCAAACGTCATCTGCCCGTCTTCCATATCTACTTCTACTGTCTTTACAGTATAAGTCTTCGCAGCATTACCTACAGCTATATCAACGCCTTCTACATTTCCTTTGATATCACTCTTAAGTTCAGATCCACTTACTATTTCAACCTGATATTTGCCATTGGGTAAATCTACACCAAATATCTGCTCTGACGGAAGTACAAAATCCCTATATACGATCTTCGGCAGCAAACCAGCCTGATCATAGTTCTCTGACCTTCCTTCAATTACCGCATTTCCGTTAAGGAAGCCATAACCTTTCTCCGCATCATAGCTTATTCCCAATGCATCCGCGGTCTGTTTTTTACCCTTTGCATTTACGGTAATACCAATCCAGCCATCTGCTACTTCATTTGTTTTAATACCAAAATCGAACTTATAAACCGGATCATATACTACGGTAATCTCCGCTTCTACATCACCGTCAAATCCTTCTATGGTTCCCACAATCGGATACATACCTGCTTTACTGGTATCAATTGTGCTAACGCTTTCAGGCTTCCAGGTTACAGGTGCCTCTTTGGCTCCCCCCGCTACATATACAACAGGAATTGTAGCTGGAAGCTGTGCTTCCACATCCTTTGACAGATAAACAACTTCGCCGTATGCCTTAGGAACACTGTTCACATAATCATCCACCACCAATACTTTAATATTAACTGTATCCGTGCTGTCTGCTACGGTCGCCGTCAATTCGTACTCTCCCTTGGTATTGATATCCAGCTTGGACATATCCCATGTGATACTCTTTGTGGTTGTGGTTCCATTGGTCCATTCTACCTCCACCATTTGAGGCAAAGTAACCGTCTGTCCAACTACCACTCTCACATCCTTAAAAGGTACATACCCCTTCATAGCATTGGCAACCACTGTCACCTTTAAAGTGATCGGATCCGCCCAGCCTTTAATGCTGCCTGTTACGGTGTATTCACCCTTCTGATTAATATCAAATCCGGTGATATCCCACTTAACCGTATATTCCTTCTTCTCTCCGGCCTCGGTTGTAACTTGAACGGTCTGAGTCAACAGACTTGCCGCCGTTTCACCGTCTTCCACAGGAGTACCCTCTACAAGTTCAATGGGCTCCAAAGGTTCCACTGCCACAATCTTGTCTGCAGTTTCAATTTCCAATGCCTTTGACATAAAGGATGTCTTCCCGTCAACAATTGCCGCTACCTTATAAGAGTACTTTGTCACCGGGGTCAGACCCTTATCCGTATACACATAAGTCTTTGTGCCGGACGGTTGATTACTGTCGTCTCCGCCGCCCACAGAGTCGTTTACTTCCACTTCTTTATAGACTTCAACATTGTCCATAAATGTATAACCTGCTCTATTTGCCGCCATAAAAATCCGGTCTAATACATTTACATCTTTGTTGACAAAATCCACGGTACCTTCGTACACCTTCTCACCTGTAGAAATTCTTGTTAAGGTAACTGCTACAGTATGTGCTGTAAAATCAAGTTTTGCACTCAGCCGAAGCCATCCAGTAGTATTATTGGTTTTTCCTTCAGCTTTGGCCCCCTTATTTGCCGCCTCTGTAATATCGACTCCATTTATAGTAATTTTACTCCATATACCATCACTTGATCCGGAGACTGCTTCAATAGTCAGAATCTGATCAGCACAATCCAGCCAATTACTTATTGCTTTGTTCTCTGTGCCTAGTAGCGCAACATGTGATTTTTTACCTGACTTTCCAACAGCATCCATTCTTAAATCAAGCTCTACAGTGACATTCTCTGTTATCGCAAGAGACTTAGACTGTACATCCACGTCTCCTGTTCCACCGCCAACACCATAAATGAATTTACTGGTGTTGGGATTTGATGCAACAGAGTCCGCTTCCACTTTCACAAATTCCGTCCTGTCGTTTGTTACCGGTGCAAAGTCTCCCTGTGTGCCATCCTCAAAATCTGCCTTAAACAGCACTTCCTTTTTCACACTCGGCTCACTCTCGCCCGGTTCCGGATTTGTGGTATCATCTCCACTGTTTCCGCCGCTTTCAATCAACTGGTCCAGCGTCAGCGTATCAATCAATTCATATTCGCCTTCGCCCTCTGTCAGCTTGCGATAAATCTCATAGCCGGTAATCTTATGACCATAAGTTCCGTCATTTGCCTCGGTAAAGTTTACTTCTGCACTTTCTGCTTCTACCTTGCCCTCGGACAACTGTGCAGTCACCAGACCTTCGGACAGCAGATAGCTTAAGTTAGCCGGCTGATTATATCCTACGTTCTGCCATGCCACACCTTCTCTGTATGCAAGATTCTCTAACAGACAAGGCACTACATAATCTGTCTGAATGGTTGTTGAATATACACGTACCTTATTGGGGTCCGCAGCAGATCTGGCAATGATTTCTTCACGCCAATCGCCCAAAATATCCGCAACCAGTCCTAAATTACCCTTTGTACCATTGCTTGACCAGATTTCCTCAGAATATAATAATCTCTCTTCCTTATTCTCTTCCCAATTCCATTTACTGATTACCACGCCTATAGGCGCATATGCCTTATTGTTGAAAGAATGATCCTGGATCTCACTCAACAAGTCGCCGTCCCAGAAAATAGAGAAATTGGATGCAGGCGTTTTGGAGCCTGACAAAGTTACAAACTTATCCAAAGTTGACCAGGTTGAGAATACCGCGCCATTCGTAGAATCCCAGGAAGGCTCTCCTCCACTCTCCATAAAAGGACTTGCAATGGCCCACCATTCCGCGCCTTCTGCCGTAGGGTCAATATCCGCAGCCACGCCGCGCCCTGTATCACGACCTACCTCATAACCCATAAGTACTTTGCCCGTCTCAGCGTCATGAATTTCCACATGGTACTTTGCATCATCATGCTCATGAACTGCCATAATCTCCAGACCAGGATTCCATGATACCCAGTCGGACACATGCATAGCATCCCCATGTCCCAAATTTGTAGAATATAGCACCGTGCCGTCATGATCTATCGTCAGGGAACCATAAATAATTTCATCCTTGCCGTCATTGTCCACATCGTTGACGCTCAAACCATGATTTCCCTGCGCCTCATACTGTGAACCGGCTTCTTTGGAATCAAATTTCCATAAAATATCAATTGTATCACCGACATTATCACCATTCGTATCTTTCATGTAATAAGCGGTCAGACAAGTCCTGGTATAATAGCCTCTGCAGAATACCGCATAAGGCGTCTCGCCGTCTAAGTAAGCCGTAGCTGACAGGAATCTGTCAATACGGTTTCTGTATCCGTTGGAATTATCTCCCCATGCGGTAGCATTGCCGCCAAAAGGTTCATAGGGCACATCATCCGCAGCTTTGGTTCCGTCTTCTCCGTTGAAGATTGAGAAATACTCATGTCCTTCCGGAATGATAACGTAACCGTCACCTGCACGGTAATCAAACTTATCCTTTCCATGATTCTCGGAAATGGTCAATGTTTCATCGCTTGCCGCACCTACATACCCTGTACGCTCCAAACCTGCTGCTGTACCGTCCGTACTCTTATATGTGGTGGTGCCGTCGCCGGTCTTTACAGCGATTTCAGCTCTTCCGTCCCCGTCATAATCCCATACCTGGAATTGTGTATAGTGCGCACCGGAACGAATGTTGACGCCTAAATTGATTCTCCACATCAATTTCACATCGCCTGTAGCCCAGTTAATATCATAGCCGTCCAGATAAGTATTGCCCGTATAACCGCTCTTGGAGTTATCCTGCGCATTACTGGGATACCATTTTACAATCAATTCTAACTGCCCGTCGCCATCCAAATCACCTACGGACATATCATTCGCTGAAAAACTGCATGTGCTTCCGTCTGGCATAGTTTCGTCTGCAGGACTGAACAACCCCAACTCCAAATACTGATTTGCCCAGCACTTGGTGTCCACACTATTCACTCCGATAGTGCTGTCATTGCTTCCCACAACCTTATACACAGAATCAGCAGTACCGGCCTCATCTACCATATTGGTAACTTTCACAGGGCCAGCAATTTTTGTACCGTCACGGTATACATCAAAAGTAGTATTGATCTGGTTCTTACCGCTCATATCGGACTCAAACGCTCTCCAGCTCAGATACACACCCTTAGTCAATTCTTCACCATTGGGTCCTGTAGCGGATATCAATGTCTCCGCACCTTTTCCGCCGGCCAGGTTAATAGCCACCAACCCTCTGTCTGTGTATTGTTCTCTGCCTCCTGCTATCAGCTTGCCTGTCACAGGCGTCTTACAGACTTCGGACATTTCGCCCTCACCGCCTGCATTCACTGCGGTCACTTTATAATAATAAGGAACATTAGTAACTACAGTGTCATCTTCAAAGCTAAGCGTGCCCTCTACGGTGGCAACTTTCACAAACTCCTTAAATCCCTTATCGCCTTCCGCCTTGTCGGAACGGTATATATTATAAAGGATTACATCATACGTCTTGCCGTCCTGTCCTGTAACCGCAGCCACAGCATCCCATTCAATGGTAACGGACCGCTGCAATTCTTCCACATCTTCCGTAGGAGAAGTACATCTCACATTGGAAGGCGCCGCCGGGAAAGGCACACCTTCTGCCACAGCCTTCACCGTAAGAATTTCACTTCTCACAGATTCCATACCGTTAGCAATCACACAGGTCATATAATACTGATACTCATCGCCCAATCGTACCGCCTGCGTCCGGCAGCCGTTCTCATCCTTCTCATACTCTTCCACGGTAAAGCTTTTTACTATTGAGAAATCCTTATCCGTGCTTCCTTTCCTGTAAACGTTGTAACTTACTGCTTCGTCTACGCCCTTAAATTGTAACAGGAAAGAATAATTACTGCCTGCCACACTTCCTTCATTCTGATTCAGCCCCGAAGGCGCCGACAGTACGGATGTTACGGTTAAACCTGTCATGTAGCCGCTATTGCCAATGGTCAGCTTTCCGTCCGTCACCTGCACGGTAGCCGTCAGACTTCCCAGAGACTGCTTTGCAGCTATTGTTCCTATGCCGCTGCCTTCCGCGGTAAAAGTAGATTTAATGGTAGAACCGCTATCCAACAAATCTGCCGCATAACCGGTCACCTCGTAAGTACCGTTAGGTACTACTACTTCAAATACACTGTCACCCAAAACAAAGTCATTTGCCATTGCTGCAAGAGGCCCTGTTCCGTCCGGAAGCTTATTGCCGGCTCTGTCACGCCCATTGCCGGGTGTTTTCGTAAATCCATATCCTAATGCCGCATCATACTTATTGTCGTGATTGATGCCAATCCACCCGTCCAAAGTAGCGGAGCCTTTATAATTAAAGTCAAATCTCCATCCTGCATTTTTGGTCGATACGGTAATTTTATCGGAGAATTCTCCCAATCCCACTTCATTAAAGCCACGTACTGCATACACATATGCAACGCCGGGCTGGCAGCCGTTATCCGTATAGCCTACCTTTGAAGATACGGAATATTTTTCCGCATTGGTGAAATCCACATTGTCGGCTGTCTCACCATCATTTAATGCCTGACGGTAAATGTAATACAGTTCCGCGCCTTCAGCCTTATCCCAACTCAGGGCAACGCTTACCGCACCCACACTGGTATTGGTAAACCCGGTAATCTTAGCCGGAGCCGATCCCGACACCTGGATGTCAACCTTAGACGCCAAATCACTCAGAGCCGCACATTCCTGAATTCCCTTTGCCACACACTGAGCGAATTTATATGCGCCGTAATACTGCAGATGTGTATTATCGGTAACACCGTTTGCATAATTGCCGCCAGGGTACTCTCCCTTCTGTACATGCAAGAACAGAGATTTCGCACCCTCAATGCCAAAGCTGTTGCACACTTCTATGGAACGCTTGGACAAATCCACCAGCGCAATCCCCTGGTCATTTGACATCTTCAGCATCACATCACGGTATTGTGCAAAATCATAGTTAAAGCTTTCCAGTTTGCCGCCGGCATCGGTCTTGTAACTATATCTTGCTACAGGCGTCACCAGAACAGGCGTAGCGCCACGCTGCAATGCGCCGTCTATGTAATATTGTATCCATTTTTCAAAATCAGCCGGAGAAACATAACGATTGGGCCTGACAGCCGTAGCATCATTGTGTCCCCACTGTACAAACAGATAATCTCCCGGTCGAATATCATCCAGCAAATCATCCAGTTTTCCTTCATCAATGAAAGACTTAGAAGAACGTCCTCCAATGGCACGGTTCTCCACAGTCACATTGGGCGTGTCATAAACACGAGCCTCTTTATAGCCGCATCCAGCAGCGTTGCTCACATCTGTAATGCCGCCAAAGAACTCTCCTAACGTCTCGCCCCAGCCAGTCTGTGGATCATAAAAGTCGTCATAGGTCTGCACCGTAGAATCGGAAGCCAAATACACAGTGGGCTTATCTCCCGCTCCATTGGTTGCCAGTCTGGTAACTTTTACATTAGACACATAAACTGTCTTCTCTGCCGCGCTTGTCTTGGAAGTCGCACTGTTGGGCGCCAGAAATTTCAGGCTCAATCCACCGTCCACAACCACGGCCGTCAGCTCTTTCGTCACAGTTGCCCCAGGTCCCACCTTAATATCCGTTACCTTTGTGACATCCTCTGCCTCCAGATAAGCGGTATACTCGGCGTCTCCGGGATTGACAAAGGTGACTTCCACACTATAATCTGCATTAGCCACAGCCATTTCAAAACCGGTAGTTTCTTCATATGTAAAAACCCCATACCCCGATGACTCGGTTTCCGTCCATACCTTACTCTTAATTGCCAAATAGCCTTCTCCGTCCGCCACAAAGGCAGCGCCCGGCGCTATGGCAACCTCTCTGGGATAATAAACATTACTCACCCATCCCTGTGCATCATTAGGCCATGTAATATCCTGAAATCCCATTTTCCCGTCTTCATAGACATTAGAAGCCTTGATGTCGGTTCCAAACTTCAATTCTCCAATCAGCTCATCTGTTGTAAAGCTTGTATAATCGCCTTCCCTTGCCATACTGAGCATTGCACCGATTGCTTCGGGTGTCATGGAGTTAAGCGCCCCCCCCGTTACGTTCTGAGCGCCGTTTGCAGTGTTTTGTTCCGTTCCCGGCTTAGAAGCCGAATTGCCGGACCCTGTACCCGGATTGATATCATCACCTGTTCCAGACGTTCCATTCCCCTCGCCTGTCCCAGGATTCGTAGTCGTATCGCCTGCTCCGGGCGTTCCATTTCCAGAATTGTCGGTGGCGTCATCCGCTCCGCTTCCGGGCGTTTCACTGCCTGTTCCAGGCTCCTTATCCGTGTTATTTGTTCCGGGATTTGTATCCCCATCCCCTGTGCCAGGTTCTTTGTCCGCATCGCCCGCCCCAGGTGCCTTGTCCGTGTCATCCGCTCCCGGATTCACTTCTTCGCTGCCTGTTCCAGGCTCTTTGACATCGTTACCCGTCCCGGTATTGGCATCCGCATCCCCTGACCCAGGTTCCGCATCCGCGCCAATTCCCGGCACGTTGGTCGCTCCATCCGGTTCCGCGGCATACGCTTGCTGCCCGCCTATGACATTGCCGGTCAGCATTGCAGCGCATAACGTCCATGCCATCGTTCTGCCGAAAACGGATGAGTGCCTTTTCCATCTGTTCATAACTGCACCTCCTGTTTTTCCTGTAAAGCAATTTCCTGCCCCACTCATAGTTTTTACCGTATTTTTATACGATAAATGCGCATCTAAAAAAGATGCGCAAAACTATCTTTTTCACTTCTATTTTATTGTAGCAATCTGCACATACTCTGTCAAGACAATCTCTAAAAAATATATAAATTCCTTAAAATATTTAATTGCTTTTTCCAAAATCATATGACAGATTGTGCATAAAGCATAAAATCAAACTTCATCTGTCACACTTACACGCCGCCTCACCCACCTGGCCTACCCTCTTGCACATTCCTCCAGCCGCTCCGCCAGCTTTTTTATATTCGACAAAATCCGGCTACATTCTTCCATTCTATTCACTGTCTCGGAAGCGGTCTTAACGCTTTCTCCCGAAGCCGCCGCCACCTCTTCACTAGAAGCCGACAGTTGAGAAATATTATCGGAAATTACCCCTGTAGCTTTGAGAATTTCCGCCACTGTGGCGTCCGTGTGCCGAATACTCCCGGTTAATTCCGTCACCTCATGATCAATACTCTCAAATTTTTCCTTTGCAACCTCAATTTTCTCCGTCTGCCGATTAATATATTCCACGGAATTGTCCAAACTTGCCGAAGCGGTTTTCGCATCGCCGATTAACTCCATAATAATACCGGTAATACGGTTGGTAGCCTCTTTTGTTTGTTCCGAAAGCTGTCTTATCTCATCCGCAACCACCGCAAATCCTTTTCCCGCTTCTCCCGCTCTTGCCGCCTCTATGGAAGCATTCAGCGCTAACAGATTTGTCTGCGAAGATATGTTCAAAATATCTCCTACAATACTCTCAACCTGATCCACACGGGTCAAAAGCCGCGAAGTAGCTTCTACCGTCTGTCTGCTGGCCTGTTCCACACTCTCCGCCTGCTCTTTTAATTCATGTACCAGCGCCGCTCCTTCCGCCACATTTCTTGAAGTGTTCTTTGCCGCCGTCTCAACCTTTACGGTATCCTCTTCCACTTTATCTGAACTTTCCTGAATGTTCGCACACATATGAGCCTGCTCCTGTATTGCCTGCGCGGTGCTTTCCGTGCTTTCCGCAATATTGTTCATTGCAAAATTATTGGCATGAATCCCCGCCTTCAGTTCTTCCAAATTCGCGCTGGCATTGTCAAAATTCCTTCCAATCTCATCTGCAATCGCCGCCATTTGCTTTGATACTTCCGCCTGCTGCTCCACCGATTTCCGAATACTCTCCACATTATCCTCATTAAACCGCTGAACAATCTGCATTACAACATATGCCGCCACACAGATTAAAATGGTCATCACCCAGCGAATCATTGTAAAGCCGATATCCACAGTCCCGGAAGCCGCATCTCTCAATGTTCTGATGATATTTGCAATTGCAATCACTGCCGAACCGGCCATGGCATAATTTTTATTTAAATACATAATGGACGCAATCAAAATAGGAAACGCATATACATATGTAAGTTCCTCCGCTCCCAGGCTCATGAGAATCAGATACGCCAACGCTCCGGAACCGGTCACCACTCTTCCGCAGGACCTTTTTCCCTTTAAAATTGCAAATCCCACAATGCTGACCACAAGCAATCCTCCATATGCGGCCAACTGGATATAAGTTCCCGCCTCCGCCGTATGAAGAACAATGGCATATATCATGGAAAATATCATATATACCTCTGTTGCGCCTATTAATGCCAATACCCTCTTGTCGCTTCTCAAATATTGTTCTTTTGTCATTTCCACCCCTCCAAAATCTTTTCTAATACAAATATAACACATCTTTTTTGAAAATAAAAGTGCTGCAATAGGGTATTTTATTCATATTGTATCCCTGTAAACCCGAAGTACATTTTGATAGAAAATTTTATCCAGCTCCCTTTCGGTAAATCCGCTTTTATGAAGGTGATCCCACAACACCCCCATACTCTGGGCGCCGGGCAGTTGTGCATGTGTGTCAATTCCGTCAAAATCACTCCCAAGGCCCAATACCTCAATCCCCCCCACAGAGACAATATGCTTTGCATGTCGTACCACCCCGGCAATGGTGCCGGGATTTTTTACACCCACGGGCTTTTCCTCCAGAAAATCCGCACAAAAGTTCAGCCCCATAACTCCTCCCCTTTCTGCAAGACGGCAAATCATATCATCTGTCATATTCCTCACACAAGGACAGACCGCTCTGGCATTGGAATGACTTGCCACAAAAGGTTTTTTCGTCGTTTCCAGCACGTCCCAAAACCCCTGATCGGATAAATGGGAGACATCGGGAATCATGCCCAGTTCCTCCATTTCAACTACCATCTCCCGCCCCTTTTCGGTAAGTCCTTTGGTTACATTTGGCGTATGATAAAACGCATCAAAAGCTTCTTGCGCCCCACCGCGCCTCTCACTTTCCAAAATCCCTTCTTCCTGCTTTCCTCCACTGGGTTCTTCCTGTCTGTCCATACGCTTCCAGGCATCCATTGCCTGCCGCATACGCAGCTTTAACTCTGGGTTAAAATTAGGAGATCCGATTTCATTATCAAAATTCCATGTAAGCGTCATCATTCTTACGCCCATGCGGTACAACTCCCTGAGCTTTTCCACTTCCCCCTTACACACCCCGCCTTCCTCCACGGTGAGCATTGCCGATATCTTTCCGGCCGCCTCATTCTCTGCAATATCAGAAAACCTATACACCGGTGCCAGGATATCCTGATTCCGCTCCAGTTCTTCCTGATAACACTGATGCAGACGGCATACTCGTTCCCAGGGATCCCCATCCTTCTCCAGCATTACAAACAATGCAAAATTCTGCAGCAGATAGTGCCCTTCCCGCATCCGCAGCAAATCCAGATGCCCCTGATTTTCCCGCAATGACGAAGGCTTTCCCCCTTCCCTCCTATGTAACAATTCGCTAATCGTATCACAGTGCATATCAATTACTTTCAATTTTATTCCTCCCATTTTAAGTCGCTGCGCGACGGCACTAAAGGGTGAGGTTCTTTCGGCGCACACACAGGAGAGACAAATTTCATTCGTAAGCAATCTCATGAAATTTGCTCTCGTGCGCCTTCACAGCCTCACCTGTCCAGCGAAACATTTTTAATAAATGGATTAGCTGGACTGTTCCAGTTCCCGCAAGCGGGAACTTGTTCCGTCTCTGCTTTCCAGTACCCCTTCCGGTCTCTGCTCATACAAAAAATGCCAAACGATTTCCTCGCCCGGCATTTTCCATTCTCATCCTTTTACGGCAAAATTAACTCCCGTGTGATCCGGGTTATTATCATTGTATTCATAATCCTTTCCCGGAAGAACCGCATTTAGTATAATTCCGGTCAACGCCCCCACGGCCAACCCGGAAAAGCTAATCGTAAGACTCCCCACCGTAAATCCCACCGCTCCCGCGGAACTGTATTTGATTCCGATGGACAATACCAGGATCAGCGCAGCAATAATTACATTACGGCTCTTAGCAAAATCCACCCTTGTCTCCACTATATTGCGCACACCCACAGCCGAAATCATCCCATAAAGTACCAGGGATACCCCTCCGCAAGTAGCAGTGGGCATACACCCAATGATTGCGGCAAACTTAGGAGAAAAGGAAAACAATATTGCAAACAATGCGGCAATACGAATCACCAGAGGATCAAATACCTTTGTCAAAGAAAGGACGCCGGTATTCTCTCCATATGTGGTGTTGGCCGGCGCACCAAACAGCGAAGCCATAATCGTCGCCAGACCATCTCCCAACAATGTCCGATGCAATCCCGGCTCCTTTATATAATTTTTCCCCACCGTGGAAGAAATTGCGGATACATCACCAATATGCTCAACAATCGTCGCAAGTGCAATGGGCATAATCGTAATCACGGAAGTTACCAGCAAAGACACATCTCCCTGTGATAACGCCCAAAACGCAGTCTGATTCCAGTGAATAGGAAACCCTATCCAGGCCGCATCCTTTACCGCCGCAAAATCAACCCTTCCAATGACTGCCGCCAACAGATAGGAACCTATCACTCCAATGATAATAGGCACAATCTTCACCATGCCTCTTCCCCATATATTGCATATTATCACCAGCCCAATAGCCACCACCGCCACCAGCCAATCCGCCGAACAATTTTCAATGGCAGACTGGGAAAGCGTCAGTCCGATGGCAATGATAATGGGACCTGTTACAATGGGCGGAAAGAATTTCATAACCTTTCCCGTCCCAAATATTTTAATAAAAAGCGCCAATATGAGGTACAAAATTCCTGAACACGCCACACCAAAACAGGCATAGGGCAGCAATTCCTGATTGCCCGCTCCGCCTTCCATGGGCGCAATGGCCGCATATCCGCCTAAAAAAGCAAAGGAAGATCCCAAAAATGCAGGGACCTTCCCCTTTGTCAACAGATGAAACAATAATGTCCCCAAACCGGCAAACATTAAAGTTGTGGAAACATCCAGGCCGGTCAGCATAGGCACCAAAATGGTTGCGCCAAACATAGCAAACATATGCTGCAGCCCCAGTACAAGTACTTTGGGCATACCTAGTGCTCTGGCGTCATAAATACCGTTTTCTCCAAGAACATTCTTTGATTTTTCGCTCACTTTTTTCTCCTATCCCAGTGCCGTCCCGGTTTCTTCCGTTTCGATACTGTCTTAAATAAATGCCGTTTCCAATCCAGTAGTGGAAGACCTTTCTCACCTACTCGCCGCGCACACCGCATTAACGGCATATTCCTTTGTGCGGGCCTGTGCATGAAAGACGCAGACGCCCTTTCGGACTTCTGCGACTTTTATGCTACAGACATCATAATATCTCCACGTTCATTCGTCAAGACAAATCGCATGGGACTTTAGAAAATCTTTCCATATATCTATATATTTTGCCTTTAAATGTACGCCGTCAGTGGTATAGGAGGCTATCATTCCCCCTGTTTCATCACACACAAGGGGATTTACATCCAGAAAAAACACCTGTTCATTGTCTGCCATCTGGGAGATGGCCTCATTTCTCTGCTCAATTCCTTCATTGGTAATGTAATCTCCTTGCGCTGAACGCTCTGCAGTTACTTTGATAATGGCCTGTATATAGATGACTGCTTCCGGTTGAAGCTCCTGTATATGTGCAACCGCTTCCTGATACCTTTCTACAAAAGGCTCAAAATTCCCTCCCATCTCATTTATGCCCAACATTAAGTACACCTTAGAAAACGTGTTCTGCTGCAAAGCCTCTTCCACTGACAGCTTTTTCTTTGTTTCATTGTCTACAGCAAGCTCCGCGTCAAACATTTCAAAAATTGTCAGCCCTCTGGAACAATAGAATGTAGAAATTTCCTCCAGACCACCATATTCAAACAGCCCCATTGTCCTGGAATCTCCTATAAATACCGCATCGGAAAAATAATCATCCTCCACCTGGGTATATTCAGGAGCAGCGACTTCCTCCGGCCCGTTTTCCGGAGAATCTCCATTGTTTTCCCCTTCGGCGGCGCTTCCCTGACCACCTTCATCCGGTTCCCCTGTCTGGCTGACGTCACTGTTTCCTGTTTCCGAATCATTTCCTGTGCCTTGACCGATTCCGTCTCCTTCGTGATCGCCCGTTCCCACGCCATTATCCGTGTTTGAACCCACACCATCTCCTACACCGTCCGTTCCTATGGTTCCTGTTCCATTCCCTATTCCAGTGTCATCGTCAACTCCATTCTCTTGCCCTGGGCCATTCACACTCTGACCATCCCCATTAACCGTCTCTCCATTGCCGTCTACAAAAGAGGGCTGTCCTGTTGTCTGCACATGATCCGCATACGCCAGAAGTTTTTCCTCCACTCCCAAATCATCATACCAGCTCTTCGCCTGCACCAATGGTTTTGCATAAACCTGCCAATGGTCCACACAACTAAGGTAAATCAATCCTGTGCCCAAAAATATTAACAAAAAAGTCCATTTTCTCAATCGCTTCATCTCTCATACCTCTTATACAAACGCCCGCCCTGCTTGTGTATCCTTTGATCGCTTCCCACCGCAAAACCTAAAAATCAAGGTACCGGAAAGGGTTTTGTCCTGCCATCTGCACTCTCCACACACACAGCCAAAACAATAATACCAGAACAATTCCCCCCAATAAAGTGTCCTTAAACCGTCTAAACAACTTCATCACCACGGGCGTGCACGCCGCAAATCCTGCCAGAAGCAGCCACCAATAAGACTCCAACGCCCTGATCCAGTCTCCGGCACTGACCTTGATGCCCGGCACCAGGCCAAACATTCTCCCCAGATATATCTGTAACTGTTGTACATCTTCTATGGCAAAGCACATCCAGCTCACGGGAATCACCACCCACAGATACAAATGGGGCACCAGTTTTCCAGGCCCTTTTTCCAGCACCTTCAGCACGCCCATGGACTCCATCTGTCTCTCAAGCACAATGGCAAGCCAAAGCAGCATCCCCCATATGAGGAAATTCATCGTGCTTCCATGCCATATGGCAGTCAATCCCCATACTACAAGCAGATTACAGACTGTTCTAAACGCACCCTTTCTATTTCCTCCCAAAGGAATATAAATATATCTGCTAAACCACTTCCCCAGCGTCATATGCCATCTCCTGTAAAATTCCCTCACGGTAGTGGACATATAAGGCGTCTGAAAATTTACCGGAAGCTCAAAGCCAAACATCTTGCCCAATCCTATCGCCATCAGCGAATACCCGCAGAAGTCAAAATACAGCATCAGAGAAAATGCAATTGCCGCCAGCCACGCAAGCTGCGTGGAAATACTCTCAAAGCCTTTTATCTCCGCATCCTTCCAGAGTAAACCAATGGTATCCGCCAAAAGTACCTTTGCAGCAAGTCCCATGGTAAACACCTTCAGTCCGTCCTGAATCGTTTTGGAAGTAAATTTGCGTTTATTCAGCTCCGGCCGAACCTCCCCATACCTGATAATAGGTCCCGAAATCAGTTGAGGAAACATCGTGATATAAGTGGCAAATCTCACAAAAGACTCTTCCTTTTCCTCATCTCCCCAATACACATCAATCAAATATGACAACACCTGAAACGTGTAAAAGCTGATTCCCAGCGGCAGACTCCCTTTGATAAAATATTTAAATACCGCCAATAGCCCCACATTCAAACAAATCGCTGTCATAAACAGCCATCTGCGCCTTTTCTCTAACCTGCCCCTGGCAGTTTTTCTGTATGTAGTTTTTCTCTTCTTTTTTCCGCCTCGCTTCTGTCCCTGTTTTGTTCCGTTTCCGGCTCCAACCGTTTTCTTCGCGCCCGCCTTCGGCTCTAAATGCAAACCAACAAAATAATTGATTAGAACCGATACCATAAGCAGAGGCAAACACTTTACATCCCCAAAAGCATAAAAAATAAGACTTCCCGCCAAAAGCGCCGAATTTTTCATCTTATCCGGGGTCAAACCATACACAATCAGAAAGACCGGAAGAAAATAAAGTAAAAATTCAATACTGCTAAATACCATATGCTATCACATCTTTCGTTTTTTTCCCTACTTATATACTATCTTGCCCCGGCCCACTTTACAACTAAAAAATCCTTAATTTTAATTACCAAATGTTACAAAGCTGTATCAAATCTGTAACGAACTAAAATGTCTTTCACAATTTATTGATTTATTTCTGTTTGGATGATACTATGATAACAGTTCACTTAAGTCACCAAACTTTTATCTTAGCATGCCAGACCTTTCACCGGTCGGAAAGGATTTCTTTATGAAGGAACAATTATACACTATCCCCCTGAACGATGCCGTAAACGCTGACGATGAATGTCCTTTTTGCTTTATTGAGAGAAGCGTAGAACAGGATTTGCTTGATTTCGTCCTCGGAAGCGGCTCATCCTACATGGAAGCAGATATTCGGGAAATGACGGACAAAGCTGGTTTCTGCAGACCTCATTTTCAGAAAATGTTCGATTATGGCAATACTTTGGGCAACGCCTGGATTCTCAAAACCCATTACCGGAACATAATTGCCGAAATGAAAGAAGAATTTGCGCATTTTAAACCTGGAAAAACTTCTTTGAAAGAAAAATTTCGCAAGACGACGGAAAACGGAAACCCCATCGGCATGTGGATTCATGAAAAGGAAGCTTCCTGCTATATCTGCAGCCAATTTTCGGATACATTCAAACGTTATATGGATACTTTTTTCTATCTGTGGAAACAGGACGAAACATTCCGTGAAAAGATAACAAACGGCAAAGGCTTTTGTCTTCACCATTTCGGCGCATTATGTGAAGCCTGCGACAGCCGACTGTCCAACAATGACAAAACCCAATTTTACCACATCATGCTTCCCCTGATGGAGCGCAATATGGAGCGCCTGTCCGAAGATGTGGCCTGGATGGTGGAGAAATTTGACTACCGGAACGCAGACGCGGACTGGCGCAATTCCAAAGATGCTATTCAGAGAGGGATGCAGAAATTAAAAGGGGGATACCCGGCGGACGGCCCCTATCAGAGTGAAAAATAAGGACATCATCCGATGTCCTTTATCTATATACGATCTGTCTTACCATATCATAGTAATCACAAATTTCCTGATACAGCATCTCCGGCTGAAAAGAGGCATCTTGAAAACGCTCCATCATTAATCCTTTGCTTGTAATCTCCAGCATCTTCCTCAGCTTTTCACCATCCACGGCTGCCGGCAGCCTTCCATAATCAATCTGTCCGGCCAAAGCGTCATAAGTTTCCTCCAACCCATTGCGCTTCTCCTCCACCGACAACAGAACCTCATAGGTTTCTTCCCATATGGAGCGGTTTAAAAACTGCTGCATATAGGGATACCCCCTCATAGCGTGCATTTTAGCACACTCAATTTGCTTCATCACTTCAAAGAGGTCTTTTTCCTTCTTGTCCACTGTGGAATTCAGCTCCAGCTTCATATATCTGGTACTGTAATCATATACAAAACAATATACCCCTAATTTGCTGTCAAAATAATGAAAGAGAAGCCCTTTGCTGACAGCCGCTTCCCTAACAATATCATCCGTGCTTCCATGACGATATCCCTGCGTTGCAAATACCTTCAGCGCGGCGTTGATCATCCTGTCCTGTTTTTCCTTTTTCAGATTAAAAAACTTGCTGTTCATAAGATACTCCTTTGTAATCCGGTGGACCGCAATTTTTTATGACACATGCGGTATTGCCTCTTTGTATCTTACCATATTTTCATACAAACTGAAATAAAATGATAAAATTTTTCAGAAATTTGTGTATATTCCCTTTTCAATCTTGCAAAATAGTATTAAGATAGAGTTGATAAAAAAAGCATGAAAGGAGTAAACCATGGCAAAAAAATTCGGCAAAACTTTATTTTTAACCGCAGCCGCAGTTTCTGCCGCAGCCGCTTTCTATTTCTATCTCCAGAAAAAAGACGCTGCAAGGAACGATTCCGACGAAGAAGATTATGATGATTTCAGTGAGGAGCCGGATGACGACGGGGACAGCTCCCGCAATTATGTTCCCTTAAATCAGGAGTCTTCCGCAGAAAATCAGGCCCAAACTTCCGATAGCAGCGAGGACGACGCTTCCGTCAAAGACAGCTTCTATGCACAGGCCGCTGCTGAAACGCCATCTTCTGCAAATTCAGAATCGGATTCCTTCACTCCACTGACAGAACAAGTAGCTCAGGCGGCTGAGAAAGCTACCGAGACTGTTGAAGAATTTTTCGACGAAGAAGACAATTCCGACGAAGAACCTGCTGTGATCGACCATGAATAAATAACCATTTTTATCTGATATTGTACATGCTATTGTTTACGGCAGTATTACTTCAAAATCAGCCCATATGAATCCTGACAGCCTGAAATTGAACGTAATTCTGCCGCTTTTCTTGTTCTGCTTCCCCTTTCATTTATTACTTTTTGAACTGTTTATTCCGCATCCAGCCAGGCCCTTCGCAGCCGTTCCAATCCTTCTCTGATTTCATCATTTGTCAGCCCTCCAAATCCCGCCAGCACCGTTTTGCTGCCCTCTCTGTCTTTTACCATATTCTCCGACAGCCCATACACTCGCACACGGCATTTTGCTGCCCTCTCTACCAGCGCTCCTTCCGGCGTCCCTTTTTTGGAAGTAAGCAGTATATGCAGCCCCGCATTTTCCCCGGATATGTCAAAAACGGCTTTCAAAGGCTGCAGACCTTCCAGAAGAAGCTCATGTTTTGCCCCATAGATTTTTCTCATTTTATTCAAATGACGTTCAAAATAGCCCTCTCTGATAAACTCATTGATAATACTCTGGTCAATCCTTGACACGGTACAGGAATAAAACGAACATTCTTTTAAGTATTTATGGAGCAATGTCTCCGGAAGTACCATAAAACCCACCCGAATCGCGGGCGCAATGGCCTTGGAAAAGGTTCCCATATAAATAACCCGGCCCTGCTGGTCGGACGCCTGCAATGCCGGAATGGGTTTTCCATGATACCGGAATTCGCTGTCATAATCATCTTCAATCAAGTAGCGCCCCGGCGCCCTCCCCGCCCACTTCAGCAATTCCATTCTCCTCCCTATGGGCATCACCGTCCCCATGGGAAATTGATGAGACGGCATCACATAAGCAATATCCACGTTCTGCCGTTCCAGCATCTTTGCCTCCATGCCACATTCATCCATATCTACCGTGGCAATGTGATATCCAAAAGAACGAAAAATCTGATACGACCTTTTATAGGTAGGGTTTTCCATTGCAATATGAATATGAGGACCCAATATTTTCTCCAATAACAGCAGCAAATAATCGTTACCGGCTCCAATAATAATCTGTTCCGGGCTGCAGTTCACACCGCGGGAAGAATGTAGATATCTGCTTACGGTCTGCCGCAGACCATAATCCCCCTGGGACTCCCCCCTTGCAAAAAGGTCACTGTTGGCATAACTAAGAATATTTTTGGTTATTTTCTTCCACACACCAAAAGGAAATCCCGACATATCTATGTCAAAAGGTGAAAAATCAATCACTCTGTGATCATTATATTTTCCTTCATGCTCCAAATCTTTGACTTTTTCTCTTCTACTCCCAATATAGACCTCTCTGGGCACATCTCCTTCTTTTTCACGCTCCCATGGGGATGTTCCTACAAATTCCATATCTTCTATCCGAAACAATTCTTCCACCGGACATACAAAGTGACCTTTATATGGCCTTGCTTCAATATATCCCTCGCTGAGCAACTGACCATAGGCATAGTCCACGGTACTTCTGGCAACCTGCAAATATTCCGCCAGAAAACGTGTAGAAGGAAGCCTCTCGCCTGCGAGAAGCTTCCCTTCCTTAATCTCTTGCTTGATATGTTCATAAATCTGCTCATACAGGCAGCGGTTCCCGTCTGCCTGCAAACGGATGGTCATTTCATACATTTTCTACACACTCTAACGCTTTTTCAATTCCTGCAGGACCTGTTCTTTCATATCTCTCGCTTTATCCTTGACCCGTGCACTTGCGGAAGATGACGTCAGCACAGTACTGATCAGGCGTCCAGCCACATCATAATGCTGAAACCGCATGGCAAGGGCTGCCAGCAGATAATCCATTGTAAGCTCATCCATGCCGCACATGGGGAAGTTTTCGGACTGCCTTGCCTCCAGAAACCCCTTGTACGCATTTTCCAGATATTCGTTTTCATGATTGTTCAATTCTTCCACGGACACCGGCGGTTGTTCCGCATCCTTCAAGCTTTCCGCATATCCTCTGATCAGCCACCCTGTTTTCAGACAGATATACGCTTTTTCGCTGGCCTTGGCCCGCTTGACAACCGCGCTGGCCAGCGCCAACTGATATCTTTCCAACGCCTGCTCATAAGAGTACGTATCATTATGATAGTTGCTGATTCTGGCGCTGGCACTAATCTTTTCTCTAATCAGCTTTGTCTGCCCTGGAGAAACATGTGTAAAAGAGTTCGCCAATGCCGCATATGCACAGACAGGGCACAATACCACATCATATTTTAAGGAGTCAATGACATCATATCTTGGCCGCAAATCCTGATCCGCCCCCACCAACCTCGCTTTTCCGGATTTCATGACTTTTGTGGTAAAATCGGCCCCGCAAACAGGGCAAGTATATGATCTTTCATATATTAAATCCTTCTCTTCCGGCTTTGGTTTCGGCGCCGTTTCAGTTGTTTTTTTTGCCTTCTGCCGGGACTCTTCCTTCTCGCTTTCATAAATATCTACATTTTCCAAATTCCCCAGTCCCAAACGCTTTAATCCTGATAAGATTCCCATATTTTCCTCATTTCTATGCCAAATCCGTGTTAAACGTAAAACGCTGCTTCCTCCACACTCATACCTCAGACTTTTTCTCCTTCGGCAGAGTATAAGAACTCTTCAGAGACACAATACGGTTAAATACAAGCGCCTCCGACCGGGAATCCTTTGAATCCACACAAAAGAATCCCTGACGCATAAATTGGAAGCTTTCGCCGCCCTTTGCTCCTGCAAAAGCCGGTTCCAATTTACAGTCTTTCAAAACAGTAAGAGAATTAGGATTCAGATTCAGGCTGCCATCCGCGTTGTAAACCCCCTTCTCTTCGTCTATAATATTTTCATACAATCGCACTTCGGCGGGTACTGCCGTCTCCACAGTTACCCAGTGAATGGTGCCTCTGACTTTTCTTCCGTCAGGGCTGGTGCCCCCTCTGGATTCCGGGTCATAGGTACAATGCACTTCCGTAACTCTTCCCTGGGCATCCTTCACACATCCGGTACAAGTCACATAATACGCATTCATCAACCGCACTTCATTCCCCGGATACAACCGATAATACTTTCTGGGCGGATCTTCTACGAAATCTTCCCTTTCAATATACAATTCCCTGCCAAAAGGCACTTCTCTGCTTCCCAGCGCTTCGTTGTCCGGATTATTCACAGAAGGCAGCATTTCAATCTGTCCTTCCGGATAATTATCTATAATCAGCTTAATAGGGTCCAAAATTGCCATCATACGAACCGCTTTTGTCTTCAAATCCTCACGAATACAATATTCCAACATAGCATAATCCGTAATGGACTGTGCCTTAGAAACACCGCACAGCTCCACAAACATCTTAATGGAATCCGGCGTAAAACCTCTGCGGCGCAAAGCTGCAATGGACACCAGCCTGGGGTCATCCCATCCGTCCACGATACCTTCCTGCACCAGTTTCTTTATATATCGCTTGCCCGTAACCACATTTTTCAGATAAAGCTTTGCAAACTCTATCTGACGCGGAGGACGGGGATATTCCAATTCTCTGACCACCCAGTCGTATAGCGGTCTGTGATCCTCAAATTCCAGCGTACAGATGGAATGGGTAATTCCTTCTATGGCATCCTCAATAGGATGGGCAAAATCATACATGGGATAAATACACCATTTATCACCGGTATTGTGATGCTTTATATGCGCCACACGATAAATCACCGGGTCCCGCATATTCATATTGGGCGAAGCCATATCAATCCTGGCTCGCAGCACTTTCTCCCCTTCCTTGTACTTTCCCTCTTTCATTTCTTCAAACAACACCAGATTTTCCTCCACGGAACGGGTATTGTAAGGGTCTTCCCGACCTGGCTCCCTGAGCGTACCTCTATAGTCCTTGATTCGCTCCGCCGTCAGGTCAGACACATATGCCTTGCCCTTTTTAATCAGCTTCACCGCCGCTTCATACATCTGTTCAAAATAATCGGATGCAAAAAACAGTCTGTCTTCCCAGTCTGCCCCAAGCCACTGAATGTCTGCTTTGATGGATTCTACAAATTCAACATCTTCCTTCGTTGGGTTGGTGTCATCAAAGCGCATATTGAATTTTCCGTGGTATTTCTGCGCCAGTCCATAATTCAAAAGAATACTTTTCGCATGGCCAATATGCAGATATCCGTTAGGTTCCGGCGGGAAACGGGTCTTTACCTCATCGTACACTCCTTCCGCCAAATCCTTTTCAATTGCCAATTCAATAAAATTTCTCGATTCTGTCTCACTCATCTCTGTCCTTGCCTTTCTAATTACACCATACAGCCTGATCTTATAAGAAAACCAATCCTAAAATTGATTTCCCCTCCCATACATTAGCAAAAAAGACGCCTTGTACGAACACAATGCATCTTTTCCGTTCCTTTGTGCTGTTCGGGTTGATACAATGCTCTTCTGTACAACAATACAATATAATTTCATGGTTCTCAGTTCGCATAAAATTACAAGTTGCAAAATCACCTTCTGTACAGCATTATATCATAACTCCTAACAAGCTATCAATACAATTTTTCAGATTAGTCAATACAATTTAGCCCAAAAGTACTATAAACTTTTTTGACCGCGTTTTTTTAACGCCTTTTTACTTTTTTATACAGGAACATAGGATTGCAAAAAAATATCCTTTGGAATTACATATATATCATGAAGCTCTTCACACCGCACCGCCAGATAATCGCCGGGCTTCCCTGACATATATTTTTGTTTCATCTCCGGCACAAATACCTTCACCGGCCTGTTCAGAGGCATTGCATAGATTTTCTCATCTTTCATGGGAATACAACCTCTGACATAATCTGTCAGCCGCAAATCCCTTCCGCTGCTGCGGTTTTTAATGACCGGAGCATAATCCGGCCCCTCCGTACCGTCCTCCATTCCATAACCGCCCTCACAAAACTCATATCTTTTCCGAAACGTCTCTCCCCCGACAGATTTTACTTCTCCACGGCTATTGATCAGTATATAAAAATCCTCTTCTATTTTCATATCAATATCGCCCTCCATAGTACGGATGGTTACGGGCGTGCCCACCGGAAGCAATTCATCCAGTTTCACATAGCCTACGGGAATCCTGCGTTCCACATATTGTCCCATAAGACTGATATCCGCTTCATACTCATGGGCATATATCAGCTCATAACTGTCAAAGTACTGTGTCATTCTGTTGTTAAAATAACCTTCCGAATGTAGCGTGGGATATTTTTCTTCATATAATTTCATGGAAATCAATCCGCCGGCTTTTTCATAATGACCGCCGCCGGAACCCATTCCCTCCGCCAGGAATTCCGCCAATTCACTTGCATCCACTTCCCGGATACAGCTTCTCACCGAAAATTTATATCCGTCATTACCCTCGTTAAACACCACGCAAGTCTTAATAGCGTCCACCTGAAGCAGAAAATCACTGATTAATCCCAGGATATTCGGATCACAGGGCTGTGCTTTAATCACTGCAAATTCATAGTCGTCATTATAACTATAACGTATCAATGCAATTCCGGCAATTTCCAACTCTTTGAGAGAAATATTGGAATTGCGAAACAGTGTAATCAATGTTTTATCCGCATCCACCGCCTCCCGCATATCCATATCCAATGGATTATACAGTTCGGAAAATTGATTGGTATCGGTATAAAGGCCGTAATATAAGGCCGTACCCAAATAGGCATCGCTGCCGATATCAAACCCTTCCTCCAAAAGAAGCTTCCAAACCAACGTGGCACAGCTTCCTAAGTTAGGATTGATAATACACATGGGAATTGGTTCCCGGTCCAATTGATGATGGTCAATCACCGCCACGGTTTCGGCCAAAAGGCATGTCACATTGCCGGAACCATACTGACAATCCACGGTAATCAGCACCCCTTCCACTTTACATTCTTTCGGATTCTCGATATACTCTATTGGCAATTTTAATTTATCCACCATCAACCGTAAATTGGATTTCTGTATTTTGTATTTGCCGCCGTAGACCATACGCACTGTTTTACCCCTGCTTTTAAAATAGCAGTAAAGGCCGTATCCGGACGCCAAAGTATCTGCATCCGGATTATCATGACATTGTATGGTGATTTGATCATACCGTTCCAGGTCCGACAACCTCATAAATATCATCCTTTCCCCAACCTGAGTTATTTCCCGCAATTCTTTTATATTAGTGGTGGAAAAGTCTGATACCGGTAAACGCCATCACCATATGATACTTGTCGCAGCACGCAATCACCGCATCATCACGAACGGAACCGCCGGGCTGTGCAATATATCTTACACCACTTTTATGAGCCCTTTCAATATTATCAGAGAACGGGAAAAACGCATCGGAACCCAGCGTCACATCTTTCATTCCGTCAAGCCACGCCCTCTTTTCCTCTCTGGTAAACACAGGGGGTTTTTCCTTAAAAATATGCTCCCATACGCCGTCCGCCAATACGTCCATATATTCTTCTCCCATATAGACATCAATGGCATTGTCTCTGTCCGCCCTGCCCAATTTATCCACAAACTTAAGTCCCATCACCTGGGGAGACTGGCGCAGATACCAATTGTCTGCCTTAGTGCCTGCCAATCTGGTACAATGAATACGGGATTGCTGGCCGGCGCCAATGCCGATCGCCTGCCCCCCCTTCACATAACAGACTGAATTAGACTGTGTATACTTTAATGTAATTAAAGCTATCTTCATATCAATCAACGCAGCGTCAGGAATTTCCTTCTCTTCTGTCACAATGTTAGAAAGCAATTCACTGCTAACATATAAATCATTTCTGCCCTGCTCGAAGGTAATCCCATATACTTGCTTTTTCTCCGCCGGTTGGGGTACATAACTTTCGTCTATTTGAATCACATTATAATTGCCATTCTTTTTAGATTTCAGCAATGCAAGCGCTTCTTCCGTATATCCGGGTGCAATACATCCGTCGGAAACTTCCCTTTTAATCAGTTTTGCGGTGTCTTCGTCACATACATGGGACAGGGCAATGAAATCTCCGAAAGAGGACATTCTGTCAGCCCCTCTGGCCCTTGCATAGGCACAGGCAAGCGGGGACAAATCTCCAAGGTCATCCACCCAATATATCTTCGCTAAGGTTTCCTCCAAAGGAAGCCCTACCGCAGCGCCCGCCGGAGACACATGTTTAAAAGACGCGGCTGAAGGCAGCCCTGTTGCTTCTCTCAGTTCCTTTACCAACTGCCATCCATTGAACGCATCCAGGAAATTAATATAGCCCGGCCGCCCGTTCAAGACCGTAACAGGAAGTTCGCTTCCGTCTTCCATGTAGATTTTAGATGGCTTTTGATTGGGATTGCACCCATACTTCAATTCAATTTCTTTCATATGATTTTCTCCTATTTTAAGTCGCTGCGCGACAGCTCTAAAGAATGTAGTTCTCTCGGCGCATTGGTCAGGAGAGATGTCTTTCATGAAATAGAACATTCATGAAATCTACTCTCATGCGCCTACGAGCCTTCATTAAGTCGCTGCGCGACAGCTCTAAAGAATGAAGTTCTCTCGGCGCACACACAGGAGAGACAAATTTCATTCGTAAATAATCTCATGTAATTTGCTCTCGTGCGCCTACAAGCCTTCATTAAGTCGCTGCGCGACAGCTCTAAAGAATGAGGTTGTTCTGGTTCTGCATCCGTACAATGAATTTTAATCCTGATTCTTATTTAGAATACGTGTCTCATACTTTCCGTCGGTAATGTCAATGAACCTGACAAACAGGGATACTTTATTCTCTTCGTTCAAACTCTCCCAAAGCATGGAGGCAAAACTGTCAATATCTCCCTGGATTTCCACCCGTTCAGGTTCTCCCTGAAAGCTGGGAAGCGGATTGCCGTCTCCCATATACGTATGAAGAAAGCGTCCTTCCCCTGGTACAGGATTGTCATAAGAAAAAGTAAACCTGTCACAGCATGAAGGGTCTCCGTAATTACTCTTTAAAATAGACATATTGTAGTCAAACTTGCCGTTTTCTACATTCATTACCCCTGAAATCCTGGGGGTATAGTTTGGCGCATCCGGCTCAAATTCCCGACTTCTCAAAGACTGCTCAAATGTAAGTCCTTTTGCAAGACCATCATAAATGGTATCCGTCTGGTCCCCATTGGTGACAATGGTTTGATTGCCTAACACCCTTACAGGCGCGTAGATTACCAGACTGGGATCTTCCAGTTTGGAAGGGTCAAACGCCTTTGTCCGTATTCCCTCCCCATCCGTCACAAATACACGGTTGCGGCTGTTAGTGCTTCTTCCCATAATAAAGTATGCTGCCACAGCCATTTTCCCGTCGCCGGAACGTCCAATGACAATTCCTCTGCCAGGATAAGTATTGTTCCTCAATTCGTGTTCCAGTTGCATCATAATTTTTACACCTCCCTGTGCGCCATACTATTGCGCATTTTTCTTTGTCACTTTTGCTTCCCCCACAAGTGATCTGCAAAACCGGACCATATGCAAACGATGACCATGTTCACAACCGACCCATACACAAAACCGACTATCCGGGCAGCCAAAATAGACTGTGCCCAGACGGTCGGCTTTTTCATATCGCTGCACTCCCTGTAGGTGCTCCTACTTCCGTCAGTTATGCAGCTTGTATGTTCTTATATTACACGTCTTCTACCGGAAATGCAAGTATATTTTATCAAACAATCAAAAAAACACACCCTGCGTTCAGCCTCCGGCATGGGTGTGTTTCTTATGCTATCTATTTATATCTACTTTTCCAGAAATCCTTTATAATTGCGCACCAGCATCATAGATTCCATCTGCTTCATTGTCTCAAGCACAACGCTGACAATAATGATAAGGCTTGTACCGCCAAAAGATACGCTGGCATTGAATATACCACTGAAGAAATAAGGCAGAATTGCAATGACGGTCAAACCAACTGCACCTACAAATACAATATAATTCAATACCTTATTTAAATAATCACTGGTGGGCTTTCCAGGTCTGATCCCTGGGATAAAGCCTCCCTGTTTCTTCATATTATCTGCAATCATCAGGGGATTAAAGGTAATGGACGTGTAAAAATAAGCAAAGAATATAATCATTACAATATACACCAGTAATCCCACGGAATACTTCAACTGGCTTGGATTACACCAATATCCTGAATTCAAATACTTCAGGATTTCACTCCAAACACCTGTGCCGGAGTATCCTGCAAAAGAAGATATCATAATTGGCAGCTGCATCAAAGATTGTGCAAAGATAACAGGAATAACGCCGGCGGTATTCACTTTCAACGGAATATTGGAAGTCTGCCCTCCCACCATTTTCCGTCCCTGTACTTTGTTGGCATATTGGACAGGAATCCGGCGGACGCCGTCATTCAGGATAATAACCAGCACCACCATACCAACAATAATCGCCAGAATCACCACCGCCGCAAGCACTGCCGTTGCCGGCGCTTTGCCAAATACAAACTGGTTAAACAAATTCTTTAAATCTTCGGGCAGTCTGGAAATAATATTAATCACCAGGACAATAGAAATTCCGTTTCCAACTCCCTTTTCCGTAATCTGTTCTCCGACCCACATAAGGAACGCACTGCCCGCCGTCAAAGTCGCAATGGCACAGATTACGCTTAACGCATTGTAATTAATCAGATAGCCCTGTCTGCCAAAAGCAATGGCCATAGCCGAAGACTGAATCAATGCCAGGCCCACGGTCACATACCTTGTAATCGCCACAATCTTTTTTCTTCCGTCTTCACCATCGCGCTGCATTTCTTCCAACTTTGGAATCGCAATCGTAAGCAACTGCATGATAATGGAAGAAGTAATATAGGGGCTGATATTCAATGCCAAAATTGACATATTGATGAAAGAACCGCCTGTGATTGCGTCAAAAAAACTGAAAGCCCCATCGGACTGACTTGCAAACCAGCTCCTGAAATATTCGCCGTTCACCCCCGGCACAGGTAGTTGTGATCCGATACGAATCACAACCAGCATGGCAAAGGTGAATAAAATCTTCTCTCTAAGTTCCTTAATTTTAAATGCGTTTTTCAGCGTCGCAAGCATTACATCACCTCTGCTGTTCCACCAAGTGCCTCAATCTTTTCCTTTGCAGATGCACTATAGGCGTCTACTTTGACGTTGAGCTTTTTGGTAAGTTCTCCATTTCCAAGTAACTTTACTCCATCTCTGGGATTCTTGATAATACCAGCTTCTATCAGTGCCTTTACATCCACGGTTGCCTCATTTTCAAAACGCTCCAGCACGCTTACGTTGATGGCAACGATTTCCTTTGAATTTCTGTTTTTAAAACCTCTTTTCGGAAGACGTCTGTATAAAGGCATCTGGCCGCCTTCAAAACCGATCCTGGGCGCGCCGGAACGAGCTTTCTGTCCCTTGTGTCCCTTACCTGCGGTTTTACCGTTTCCTGAACCATGTCCGCGGCCTCTTCTGAAATCATTATGCCTGGAACCTTCTGCAGGTCTCAAATTGGATAATTCCATTTTTAACACCTCCTTTATGCTTCTTCAACTTTTAACAAATGGCTAACCTTGCGAATCTGTCCCCTCGTCGCATCATTATCAGGAAGTATTATGGATCTGCCAATCTTACGGAGTCCCATAGATTCAACAATTGCCTTATTCTTTGGCACGGCGCCAATGGTGGACTTTACCAAAGTGATTTTTAATTTCTTCTCTTCCATCCTTATTCTCCTTCCTACAATGGCATTATGTTTCGCTTTATGCCATTATTTCCTCAACGGACTTACCGCGACTCTTAGCTACTTCTTCGGGAGACTTAAGCTGACTTAATCCGGTAATAGTCGCAAGGACAACATTCTGTTTGTTGTTGGAGCCAAGAGATTTTGTACGAATATTTTTAATGCCTGCAAGTTCGCAAACCACACGGGCCGGACCGCCTGCGATGATACCGGTACCATCGGGAGCCTTCTTAAGCAAAACATTTGCAGAACCATATTTGCCGATAAAATCATGTGTAATGGAATTGTTTTCATCCAATGCAACTTCAATAAGATGTTTCATTGCATCTTCTTTTCCTTTACGGATTGCCTCCGGAATTTCTACAGCTTTGCCAAGTCCGGCCCCTACATGGCCGTTTCCATCGCCAACCACTACCAAAGCGGTAAAACGCATATTACGTCCACCCTTAACAGTTTTGGTTACACGCTTGATGGTTACAACCTTGTCAGTCAACTCAAACTGGCTTGCATCTATGATTGTGTGTTTCATGGTGGTGTATTCCTCTTCCTTTCCTAGAATTCCAAGCCAGCTTCTCTGGCTGCATCAGCTAATGCTGCAATCTTACCATGATATATAAAGCCGCCTCTATCGAAAACAACCTTCGTAATACCTTTTTCTACCGCCCTTTTTCCAATGACGGTACCCAAATATGCTGCCGCATCAACGTTATTGGTCTTTGTAAGCTCTGCCTTGATCTCTTTCTCAACAGTGGAAGCGGATACCAATGTATTCCCAATAGTATCGTCGATAATTTGAGCATACATATGATTATTGCTTCTGAATACTGCAAGACGTGGTCTCTGGGCAGTACCGCTGAAGCGGTTACGGATTCTCATGTGTTTTTTAACACGCACTTCTTTTCTTGATACCTTGTTAACCATCTTCATACTCTCCTTATCTATTATTTCTTACCAGTTTTACCAACTTTACGTCTGATTGTCTCATCAGCATACTTGATTCCCTTGCCCTTATAAGGTTCAGGTCTTCTCTGGTCTCTGATTTCAGCTGCGAATTGGCCAACCTTTTCTTTATCAATACCTTTTACGATAATCACGTTCTGTCCTTCTACAACTGTTTCGATGCCTTCGGGGTCCTGCATCTCAACAGGATGAGAATATCCCAGGTTCAATGTCAGCTTCTTACCAGCCTTACCAACCCTGTAACCGACACCGTTTACCTCAAGTTTCTTCTCAAATCCCTGCGTAACGCCCACTACCATATTGTTGAGCAGCGTCCTGGTCAGACCGTGAAGAGATTTCATTTTCTTCAAGTCGTTGGGTCTGTTTACAACGATCTCAGCACCCTCTACCTTGATTTCCATTTCACTGGCCAGTACCCTTTCCAGAGTACCTTTAGGCCCTTTCACAGTCACTTTATTATTTTCTGCAATATCCACAGTTACACCTGCGGGAATTGCGATTGGCATTCTACCTATACGTGACATGCCCGTACCTCCTGTTATATATTGTTATATGAAAACCTTACCTGAACGGACACTGCGGCCGGGCTTTTCAGCCGCCGTCGCACAAATGAAATTGTCCGTTTTCCATTCACTCCGATATATCGGCGCTGGGAATATTTACCATACAAATGCCAGCACTTCACCGCCCACCTGCATCTCGCGGGCCTTCTTGTCGGTGATTACACCCTGATTGGTAGAGATAATGGCAATTCCCAGTCCGCCCAATACCTTCGGCAGTTCATCCTTGCCCGCATATACACGAAGACCGGGCTTGGAAATTCTCTTAATTCCGGAAATGATCTTCTCGCTCTTATTCACACCATATTTTAATGTAATGCGAATAGTCTTAAACCTTCCGTCATCAATAATATCATACTTTGTTATATAGCCCTCTTCCAAAAGGATCTGTGCAATGGACAGTTTCATCTTAGAAGACGGTACATCAACCGTATCATGCTTTGCCATATTTGCATTACGGATTCTTGTCAGCATATCTGCAATAGGATCACTCATTGTCATTGTTTTTCTCCTCCTTCCTACCAGCTTGCCTTCTTAACGCCAGGGATTTCTCCCTTATATGCCAGTTCGCGGAAGCATACTCTGCAAACGCCATATTTTCTTAAGTAAGCGTGGGGACGGCCGCAAATTCTGCAGCGGGTATATGCCTGCGTAGAGAATTTGGGTTTGCGCTGCTGTTTCATTTTCAACGATGTCTTAGCCATGAAAAACTTACCTCCTTATTGTTTTGCGAAAGGCATGTTGAACAGTGTCAACAGCTCGCGCGCCTCTTCATCGGTCTTGGCCGTGGTTACAAAAATGACATCCATACCTCTCACCTTATCAATCTTGTCATACTCGATTTCAGGGAAGATAAGCTGCTCCTTAATTCCCAGTGCATAATTACCTCTGCCGTCGAAAGCATTGGGATTCACGCCTCTGAAGTCACGCACACGGGGCAGTGCCAGGTTCACCAGACGGTCAAGGAACTCATACATTTTCTCACCTCTGAGCGTGGTCTTGCAGCCGATATTCATACCCTCTCTGAGCTTAAAATTCGCAATGGACTTCTTGGCCTTGGTGAGCACAGCCTTCTGTCCGGTGATAATTTCCATATCCGACACGGCATTTTCAAGAATCTTGGCGTTATCCTTCGCCTCGCCCACACCCATATTGACAACAATCTTGACGAGCTTGGGAACTTCCAACGCATTCTCATATCCGAATTTTTTCGTCATTGCATCTACTATTTCATTATAGTATAATTCTTTTAATCTTGCCACTTCTCGTTCCTCCTCCCTATTGATCAGTCAATCACTTCGCCTGTTGACTTCGCGAAACGAACTTTCTTGTCTCCATCCATCTTAAAGCCAACTCTGGTAGGCTTACCCTTGAAGACAAGCATTACGTTTGAAATATCAATAGGAGCTTCCCTCTGGATAATGCCTCCATTGGGATTTGCCTGTGAAGGTTTCGCATGTTTTGTAATCATATTGACGCCTTCTACAAGCACTCTGTTCTTCTTGACATCAACGGAAATCACCTTTCCCTCCGCACCGCAGTCTTTGCCGGCGATTACCTTTACCGTATCGCCCTTTTTAATCTTCATAGTTGACATATGGCACCTCCTTACAGTACTTCCGGCGCCAGAGATACTATCTTCATGAACTGTTTTTCACGAAGCTCTCTTGCTACCGGCCCAAAAATACGGGTTCCCCTGGGTGTCTTGTCATCTTTGATAATCACCGCAGCATTCTCGTCAAATTTAATATAGGAACCGTCCTTACGGCGAGCGCCCTTAACAGTGCGCACCACAACTGCCTTGACAACATCACCCTTCTTTACAACGCCGCCTGGTGTTGCATCTTTAACGGAAGCAACTATCACATCACCTATCTGTGCATATCTTCTCGTAGAACCGCCCATAACGCGGATACAAAGCAACTCTTTCGCACCGGTGTTATCAGCAGCTTTCAATCTTGTTTCCTGTTGAACCATGATTTTCCTCCTTCACCGTAGCTACGGCTGGTTTCACTACTTCACTTTTTCTACAATCTCCACAAGTCTCCATCTCTTATCCTTAGAGAGAGGCCTTGTCTCCATTACCCTAACGGTATCACCGATACTACATTCGTTCTTCTCATCATGAGCCTTCAGCTTATAGGTACGCTTTACGACCTTCTTGTAAAGAGGATGTTTCACATGCTCTTCAATAGCTACAACTATGGTTTTATCCATTTTATTGCTGGTAACTTTACCAACACGGACTTTTCTCAAATTTCTTTCCACGATTGATCTCCTTTCCTCGCACCCAGCGGTTATGCCCTGGCCTTCTCGGTAATGACTGTATAGATACGCGCAATATTCTTCTTAACTTCCTTAATCCTTGCAGTGTTATCCAACTGGTTGGTTGCGTTCTGGAATCTCAAATTGAAAAGCTCTCTCTTTGCAGCATCAAGCTCCTGATTCAGTTCTTCCGGTGACTTGCCCTTTAATTCTTCTACAAATTTATTCGATTTCATTATTTTACACCGCCTTCCAAATCTGCCTTAGACACGATTTTGCACTTGCAGGGAAGCTTATGCATTGCAAGACGAAGCGCCTCTTTTGCCTGTTCCTCAGGAACACCGGCAATCTCAAACAGCACGCGACCCGGCTTCACAACTGCCACCCAATATTCCAGCGTACCTTTACCGGAACCCATACGGGTCTCCGCAGGCTTTGTTGTAACAGGCTTGTCAGGGAATATCTTAATCCAGACCTGGCCTGTACGTTTGGTATAACGAGTAAGCGCAATACGCGCAGCCTCAATCTGATTCGACTTAATCCAACATGGCTCCGTAGCCACCAATCCGTATTCGCCATAACTAATCGTGTTGCCTCTCATGGCCTTACCCGTCATACTGCCACGGAATTGTTTACGACGTTTTACTCTTTTAGGCATTAACATTATTCATCACTCCCTTCCATCTGATTTCCTTTTGTAGGAAGTATCTCGCCCTTGTAAATCCAAACCTTAACTCCAACCTTGCCGTATGTGGTATCAGCCTCGGCAAAGCCATAATCAATATCAGCTCTCAGGGTCTGAAGGGGAATCGTGCCCTCGCTGTAAAATTCAGTACGTGCCATATCTGCGCCGCCAAGACGTCCTGAACAAGCTGTCTTGATCCCCAACGCTCTTGCTTTCATGGTTCTGCCCATGCAAGATTTCATTGCGCGTCTGAAAGAAATACGATTTTCCAACTGCTGTGCAATATTTTCTGCTACCAACTGCGCATCTCTGTCGGGATGCTTGATTTCCTGGATATCTACCAGAACCTTCTTATCGGTCAGTTTGGAAAGTTCTGCTTTGGTAACTTCAATCTTTTCGCCGCCCTTACCAATAATCAAACCGGGTTTTGCAGCGTGAATAATAACTCTGATTCTATCGGAAGCTCTCTCAATTTCAATTCTGGAGACGCCGGCGTCATAGAGTTTCTTCTTCAAATACTCTCTGATTTTGTGATCTTCGATGAGATAATCTGCGAACTCATCCTCTGCATACCATCTGGAATCCCACTTTTTAATAACTCCGACTCTCAAGCCATGCGGATTAACTTTCTGTCCCATTGTAATGTTTGCTCCTTTCCCTACTTTTCATCCAGTACCACAGTGATGTGGCTTGTTCTCTTTTCAATTCGATAAGCCCTTCCCTGTGCCCTGGGTTGAATGCGCTTCATGGTAGGCCCCTTATTTGCATAACATTCTGCAACATAAAGGTTCTCACTGTTCATACCATTGTTATTCTCAGCATTTGCAATCGCTGATTGAATCAGCTTCTTGATCAGGCTGGAAGCATATCTGGGATTATATTCCAATATAGCAAGCGCTGTCTGCACATCCTTGCCGCGGATGGCGTCCAACACAAAACATGCCTTCTGCACAGACACTCTTGCATAAGATAACTTAGCTGAAGGTCTGGTATCCTTCTGGGCATTTCTCTCTCTCTTAATTTGACTTCTATGTCCCTTAGCCATAGATCCATATCCTCCTTATCTACTACCTGACTTCGGACTTCTATCTGTTCACACAGAAAGCCCGGCGCCAATTACCGGACTTTGGGCTTCCTCTCGTCCCAAGTCCCGGCGCCAATTACCTGACTTTAGATTTTTTCTCGTCCTTACCATGGCCGCGGTAAGTTCTGGTTGCAACAAACTCGCCCAACTTGTGACCAACCATATCCTCGGTAACATATACGGGCACATGCTTTCTGCCGTCATGAACTGCAATTGTGTGTCCTACAAAAGAAGGGAAAATTGTAGAACGACGGGACCAAGTCTTGATAACCTGCTTCTGCCCTGAAGCATTTAAAGCATCTATTTTCTTCAACAGGCTTTCGTCTGCGAAAGGTCCTTTTTTAAGTGATCTAGCCATTGTTCTTCCTCCTCTTACTTCATTGCCTTGCCGTCACGTCTTCTTACGATCAACTTGTTGGAAGCCTTCTTCGCCTTACGTGTCTTAAGACCCAGCGCCGGCTTGCCCCAAGGAGTGCTGGGACCGGGACGTCCGATACCTGTCTTACCTTCGCCGCCGCCATGAGGATGATCGTTAGGGTTCATTACGGAACCGCGTACCGTAGGACGAATACCCATATGGCGCTTACGTCCGGCTTTACCAATATTGATCAGATTGTGGTCAGCATTACCAACAATACCTACTGTAGCACGGCACACAAGAGGAACCATTCTCATCTCGCCGGAGGGAAGACGCAAAGTTGCATATTTGCCTTCCTTTGCCATCAACTGTGCGCTGTTGCCTGCGGAACGCACAAGCTGACCGCCCTTACCGGGATATAATTCTATATTGTGCAGTTGAGTACCTACAGGGATTTCAGACAGCGGCAGACAATTGCCCACTCTCACTTCTGCCTGAGGACCGTTCATAACTTTCATTCCATCCGTCAATCCCTGGGGTGCAATGATATATGCTTTCTCACCATCCGCATAACAGATCAATGCAATGTTAGCGCTTCTGTTAGGATCATATTCAATGCCCACAACAGTTGCGGGGATTCCATCCTTATTTCTCTTAAAATCAATGATTCTGTATTTTTTCCTGTTGCCGCCGCCCTGATGTCTCACGGTAATCTTACCCTGATTATTACGGCCCGCATTATTCTTCAGAGAAGTACACAAGCTCTTTTCCGGCGTTTTCTTGGTAATTTCCGAGAAATCGGAGCCTGTCATATTTCTTCTGGAAGGTGTATAGGGATTATATTTCCTGATTCCCATTGTCGTATTATCTCCTTTTCTTCGATTCTTTGCGCGGCAAGACACGCTTTTTTCATCCGTGCCTTTGGCGCCGCATACTTAAATCATCCTGCCGCTGCCTTCCGATTACAGGCCGGGATAAATTTCAATATCCTTGCTGTCCTCGGTAAGCTGCACTATGGCCTTTTTGGTTTTAGACGTCCGGCCCACAATCATTCCGCGTCTCTTCTTTTTACCCTGGCAGTTCATGGTATTGACACGCGCCACCTTTGCGCCTTCAAAAAGCTTTTCCACAGCTTCCTTAATCTGTGATTTATTTGCCTCCGGATGAACCAGGAAGGTATATTTCTTTTCACTCATACCCGACATACTCTTTTCGGTAAGCACCGGTTTGAGGATAACGTCATAGTATTTAATATCTGCCATTACGCATACACCTCCTCGATTTTTGTAACGGCATCCTTGGTCAAAACTAATGTCTTAGCCTTCATGATGTCATATACATTGATTGTATCCGCCAAAATGGTATTCACATCAGCCATATTTCTTGCGGACATTACCACATTTGCATCATTCTCGGCAATGACTACCAACCCTTTTTCTACTTGAAGGTTATTCATCACAGCCACAAAATTCTTCGTCTTAATCTCATTAAACTTCAATTCATCCACAACAATCAGTTTGCTGTCCTGAACCTTACTGGTCAGCGCGGATTTCAGCGCTGCTTTCTTTTCCTTCTTATTCATCTTAAAGGAATAGTCTCTCGGAACGGGAGCAAATACAACGCCGCCGCCCTTCCACTGGGGAGATCTGGTCGAACCCTGTCTTGCATGACCGGTTCCCTTCTGCTTCCAGGGCTTCCTGCCGCCGCCTGACACCTCGGAACGTGTCTTAGCCTTCTTGGTTCCCTGACGCTTATTTGCAAGGTGCTGTACCACCGCCATGTGTACTAAATGTTCTTTGATTTCCACACCAAACACAGCGTCGCTTAATTCCATCGTACCGATTTCCTTGCCTTCCATATTATAAACAGATACGCTTGCCATCTGATTGACCCTCCTTTCGCTCTATACTTAACATTCAACCTTGACGGTCTCTTTGATGGTCACTAACCCTTTCTTAGGTCCGGGCACGGAGCCCTTCACCAGAAGAAGATTCTTGTCCGCATCCACCCTTACAACCTCAAGGTTTTGAACAGTAATTTTCACACAACCCATATGTCCGGGCATCCCTTTGCCCTTGAACACACGGCTGGGAGAAGAACACGCACCGTTAGACCCCTGATGGCGATGGAACTTGGAGCCGTGTTTCATAGGCCCTCTATGCTGTCCCAATCTCTTAATTGCTCCCTGGAATCCTTTTCCTTTTGAAATTGCGGAGGCGTCCACCTTGTCTCCTGCCGTGAAAATATCAGCCTTAATCTCAGAACCCAGACTGTATTCGCCGGCATTTTCAAACTTGAATTCCCGGATATATCTCTTAGCGCTCACACCGGCCTTCTTGCAATGACCTGTCAAAGCTTTATTTGCGCCGTGTCTGTGAATTACTTCTCTTTTTCCGCCGGCATCCTTGTTGACAATCATTTCCTTCTTGTCAACGAAACCCACCTGCACTGCACTGTATCCGTCATTTTCCTGTGTTTTCACCTGAAGTACCGCACAGGGTCCTGCCTGAAGAACCGTTACCGGAATCAACGAACCGTCTTCAGCAAAGATCTGTGTCATTCCGACTTTTGTTGCCAAAATTGCTTTCTTCATATTTCCTCTCTTTCTGCCATAAGGCATTCTCTGGCTGTCTCCATAAGAATTGTTCCCATATCACGGGAAGGAGACAGCTTCTACATAGCGGACCACCCGGTTATCGTTGCGCCATAACCGCCGGAGCATTGCCCCGCGACACGTAGTCCCTCCGGTCTGCGTGTCCGTGTTCATACGTCTAAGTAGAGGTTTTTTACTTTTTATTTTTCATTTTTATGTCAATGTACACACCTGCGGGCATCTCCAGTCTCTGCAGCGCATCGACCGTCTTCTGGGTGGGTGCAATGATATCAATTAATCTCTTATGAGTTCTCTGCTCGAACTGTTCTCTGGAATCCTTATATTTGTGTACGGCTCTCAGAATTGTAACAACCTCCTTCTTTGTGGGAAGGGGCACAGGACCGCTTACCTCGGACCCTGTCTTCTTCACAGTTTCGATAATTTTCTTAGCAGACGCATCAACCAACTGATGCTCATAAGCCTTCAGTGTAATTCTCATTACTTGACTTGCCATAAAAAAAGTCGCCTCCTTTTCGCACTTTTAACGAAATGAAAATTCTCATTTTCATTTTAGTACGACAAGCGGTGACTGTACACTCTCCCGTGTGTGTCCTAAATTCATGCGCAACCACTGCGAATCTTAACATCACACGTCCGTTTCTACATAATTGTAGACGCTCATTGGGTACAGTGACTTGTCGTCAGTTTCCTAACTTGACATTCGCTCCACGGAAAACCCGAACCGTCATCTCTGACAGCCGGCAACCTCTCGCTTCACAGCTATCATGCCACAGCAACATCTAGTATACATGGTAATTCTTAAATTTGCAATAACTTTTTCATCTTTTTTACATTTTTCTTTTTACTTTTTTGAACGTTTCTCCGGTGTTTTGTCTAAAATGTACATAAAATTTAGTATCACATCTTATATTTTGTAAAATTCACCATATATTTACATCATATTCATAGATTGTTCATATTTAATTGTTATAATTTTTTACAGGTGCAGATGATAAATATCTACATAAAGGATACCGCTTATAAGATTGATTTTTTCATAACAGCCCGGTCGCCGAAAGGCGTCCGGGCACTCCTCATGTTATCGGCCTTTTTCTATCCTCTGCGTTCCTTGCCAATGGCAAGCACTTCATCGTTTAGTTTTAACATTTTCGCATCCAGATCCGACACCATTTCCGCACATTCCACCAATTCCTTCTTTATGTACTCCGGCGCGTCTCCTTCAAATTTATAATGTATCTTGTGTTCTAAGCTGGCCCAGAAATCCATTGCCACCGTCCTGATCTGAATCTCTACTTTTGTATCCTCCACAACCCTGTCCGACAAGTATACCGGCACTGTCACAATGAGGTGATAGCTTTTATAGCCGCTGGACTTAGGAAATGTAATATAATCCTTTACCCGCAGTACCTTAATATCCCTCTGTGTTCTGATCATATCGGCAATTCTGTAAATATCGGATGTGAAAGAACAAATAATACGAATACCCGCGATATCGTTAATGTATTTCACCATATTGTCAATGGTAGATTCATATCCGTTACGTTTCAGTTTCTTCACAATACTTTCCGGGGTCTTAATCCGGGCTTTGATATGCTCAATAGGATTATACCTATGCACATGCTGAAACTCATCATTTAAAATCTCCATCTTAGTCTCAATCTGGCGAAGCGCCGCATTGTATATGAGAGTTACTTCTTTCCAGCTATCGATTCCGTCCCGGTCTTCCCGATAGTCTTCTTTCAGTTCCATTTCCGCTCCTTTGGCTATACCATACCTTTCATGCTGCAAATGCAATAAAAATTTTTCGGTATCAGTATACCATAAATATTTCCGTAATTGTATATTATCCACAAAAGTTAATCCTTTTTTAATAAGATTGATATCAGAGTTTCATACCTGCAGCCGCTTACAGGAGAAAAGCCATACCTTCTATATATATGTGGTATTCTGAAAAAAAATACATATAAATTGTCATTCTGCATGCAGAACGACACAATGATTGGGCAAATAGGTGACTTGTTTTTGCTTGGGAAATATATTATGATAGACCGTGAACCTCATGGTAATTCCATGGAAGCCCCGCGCACCGATCCCATGGAAAAAGAAAGGAGCCTTTACATGTTTCGTTTATGGGCAAAAACATTCAAAGACAATCGCATAGTACAGGACGTCTGTATTGAAGACAGCAGCATTGACACTCGTACACATAAAGTTTTCAACGCCTTAAGTGAAGTCTGTTATCAATTTGATCTGGGCAAGCCGGTCTGGTTAAAAAAAGACATTTCCGATTTCAAACGCCATAACAAGGCACGCTTTACACAAGATAATTTTATAGAAACAATAGAATTTGACTATCTGGAAATTCAAGTAATTGAAGAAGATTAGTATTGACTTTTCCTCAATTTGGGTATAATATCGTTTTATCACATAGTTTTTAAAACTACTTGTTGTTATATTATATTCATAAAAGGAGGTAGTGATATGCAGATTACAATAAGAGAACCCGGAAGCGCAATTACACATTTCATAGGCATGATGATGGCGGTATTTGCAGCCATACCGCTTTTGGTAAAGGCCGGCTTGTCTTCGGGAACTACGAACCTGAGCGCTATGGCAATTTTTATGGCCAGCATGATTTTATTGTACGGCGCAAGCGCCACCTATCATTCCGTAAACTTGACTGGGAAAGCCCTGCGCATCTTCCGCAAACTGGACCATATGATGATTTTTGTTCTGATTGCCGGTTCTTATACACCTGTCTGTCTGATTGTATTGGGCGGAAGCCTGGGGTATGCCCTGCTTGCCCTGGTTTGGGGCATCGCTTTGGCCGGTATGCTTATTAAAGCATTGTGGATTACTTGTCCTAAATGGTTTTCTTCGGTAATCTATATTGCTATGGGTTGGGTCTGTGTACTGGTATTCGGCAGATTGCTTGACACACTCAGTCTTGGGGCGTTTCTATGGCTTCTAACCGGAGGACTCCTATACACCGTGGGCGGCATCGTATATGCGCTGAAGCTCCCCATCTTTAACTCTAAGCATCAAAACTTCGGCTCTCATGAAGTTTTCCACCTTTTTGTCATGGCCGGCAGCATATGCCACTTTATCTTTATGTACACCTATGTGGCTTAAAGCCCATTGTCCCTTCGTATATCTTCATAAGGTAACCTATAAAATTCTGCCGCAGGAAAAAGCTTTGTGCTCCTTCCTACGGCAGCTTCATATCCTCATATTCAATCTTCGTAGCCGTTTGGATTGTTTTTCTGCCATCTCCAGGAATCCTCACACATTTCCCTGATGCCATACTGTGCTTCCCAGCCCAATTCCTCTTTCGCAAGACTTGCATCGGAATAACAGGTTGCAATATCCCCCGCACGGCGCTCCTTGATTACATAGGGAATCTTTACTCCTGTAGCTTCCTCAAAATTCTTAACAATATCAAGGACGCTGTAGCCTACTCCGGTTCCCAGATTATAAATCTTAAGACCTGCCTTCTCTTCAATCTTTTTCAATGCTTTTACATGGCCCACCGCCAGATCCACCACATGAATATAATCCCGTACTCCGGTTCCGTCATGGGTGTCATAATCATTCCCGAATACGCCTAACTGCGGCAGTTTTCCCACCGCAACCTGTGTGATATACGGCATTAAATTGTTGGGAATACCATTGGGGTTTTCACCCATGGTACCGCTTTTATGGGCGCCGATGGGATTAAAGTAACGCAGAAGAATCACATTCCATTCCGGGTCCGCCTTCTGAATATCTGACAATATCTGTTCTAACATGGATTTGGTCCATCCATAAGGATTGGTACACTGCCCCTTAGGACATTCTTCCGTAATAGGAATGATTGCCGGATTGCCGTATACTGTGGCACTGGAAGAGAATATCACATTTTTTACACCATGTTTTCTCATCACATCAACCAATGTAAGTGTGCCCGCAATGTTATTCTCGTAGTACTCCCAGGGTTTCTGCACAGATTCCCCTACCGCCTTCAAGCCTGCAAAATGGATCACTGCCCCAATATCCTCTTTGGAGAAAACCTCTTCCAGCGCATCTCTGTCCAAAATATCCGCCTTGTAAAACGAAGCTTTCTTCCCAGTGATTGCCTCCACGCGCTGGAGCGATTTTTCACTGGAATTACACAGATTGTCAACCACTACCACATCGTACCCTGCCTGCTGCAGTTCCACCACCGTATGGCTGCCGATAAATCCGGCCCCGCCTGTTACCAAAATCTTCATAGCTCCCTCTTTTCCGCACGGCTCCTCTGATACCGCACTCACTATTTGTTTTCAAGTTACTATTAGAATAACGAAATTTATGGTATTTCTCAATACTGATATGTTACAAGAGGCTGTCGAAATGTTATATTACTTAACGTTTCCCTCTGCCCCATATCCTGCCGAAACTTACAATTCCAACGCCGCAAAAAAATCCTCCGAAGTCCTGTTCTCCTCTCTTAATCTAAGGAAAAACGCCTTCATCTCCGGATGTTCCTCCCCTATATCGGCAAGGATTTCCTCATAATTCCCCTCATGAATACAATTCAAATCAGTAAATAATTTGTAGTACTCTCTGCGGTCTCCATACTCGTCTTTTACAACCAGCCAGGTTTCCTCCCCCTTCCCTCCCTTGGTCAGACTGCGCAGAAAATCCTCCAATTCCCTTTGCAGTCCCGGCAGCAAACTTTGCGGATGAAGCAGCCGAAGCAAAGCCAGCCTGACTTTCATCTTTCTTTTGCTGCTCATAAATGCTTCCAAATCTGTACTGCCATAATCCTCCTCACCGCACAATACCTGTCTTGAATACCCTTCCTGGTTCGATGTGCGAAGTATGGTCAGAAGTCTGGCATCCCATTTCGCCAGCCACTCCCTGCTTCCGGCCTCAGCCAAATCCAATAGATAATAGGCGTCCATCATTTGTACGGCCGCTGCCATAAGCGCCCCAATTCCCTCTTCTCCCCCAGCGGAAGCTGCCCGAAACCGAATCCTTTCCAATCGCCCACATTCCTTAAAGATATCTTTTCCGAATCGAACGTTACCGCCCAAAAAAGTCACCCCTGCCAGTCCGTTACAATAAGCAAACGCCCAATCTCCAACCTCTTCCACCGTATCCGGCAGAATGATTTCCCGCAGATTCTTTCTGCTTAAAAACGCCTTTTTTCCTATCCCTATGACCGGATATCCTTCTATCTGTGCTGGAATTTCCACTCTGGCATCCAATCCCTTGTATCCCACAATATATGCTTTTTCGTCCGTCAATTTATAATCCCAAACGCCGTCCAACTGCTTTTCCTGCATCTTGATAAATCCCCCTTACAGATTTAATGCTGCAATCTGTTCCTGTATATTGTCACGGCGCTCACTGAGCATTAATTCCCCACTGTGTCTGTTGTAATCCTCGCTTCCAAAAGCCGCGATAAACTGTGCCCCTTCACTGTCAACCGTCAGTTCCGTGACCAGAACCAGCATTTCATTTCCCTCTCCAAACGCCTTTTCTGCAAATACAAACAGAGAATGTAGTTCTGCCTGTACTCTGCCCGTATCCTGTTTCATTTGCGCTACCTCTTGATTGTATTTCTCCTTTACCAGACCATAGGCAGCCTCCCCCTGCATTTCCCCGGCGGACGAAAGTTCCCTGCGGCCTTCCTCCAAAAATCCAATCACTTGACGATGTTTTTTTCTGTCTCCATCAGAAAGCGCATTTGCCATTTGCTGTTTTTCCAATACGGTTCTTCGCCCTTCCGCATACTTTTCCATCTGTGCTGCCACAGCCTGCCCATTGTCCCCTGAAGCAGCTTTCCCCACGCCTTTCAACAACTGTCTTAAGTCGCTTAAATAGGCTGATTTCTCCATGATTTGTTTCATATCCGCCATCACCCTGTCCAAAAGCATCCCTAACAGAGAAAGCCTCTCGTCAAAAGCGGCTTTCTTTGCCCGCTCCACAGCCCGCTGGGAAGGCATTCCAGCTAATATATCACCAATCTGATAATCCCTCTTATATTTCTGATACAAATCGTAATAAGCGGTAAACTCCTTTACAATTCTTTCACTTCTCAAATACTGCCCTACCAAAGTCTCGTCCACAGGAAGTTCCTCTTCTTCATAGAGCTGCAAAATTTCCGACAAGTCCTCCCATCCTCTGGCAGTCACATAGCTGCGCCCCTTAGCAGCCATTTCCATACTGTAGAAATGCTCCTTTTTCAATTCCAGGTAACTCAATATGGCTTTATGAATACGCTTCTTTGCCGCGTACTCCTTCCACACCTGATAATCCGGTTCCACCTCCAACACTTTCAAGCGATCCAGCGTCACCACATCAAATTCCCGAACCGACTTATTGTATTCGGGCGGATTCCCCGCGGTCACAATAATCCACCCCTCCGGAACCCGATGCCTTCCAAACACCTTATATTGAAGAAACTGCAGCATGGCCGGCGCCAGGGTTTCAGATACACAATTAATTTCATCCAGGAACAAAATACCCTCTTTCCATCCACTCTCTTCCATTGTCTCATATATGGAAGCAATAATTTCGCTCATGGTATACTCTGACACACTGTATGCAGCGCCCCCATATTCCTTCTGTGTAATAAAAGGAAGCCCCAGGGCGGACTGTCTGGTATGATGGGTCATAGAATAAGATACCAAAGCAATCCCCATCTCCTGGGCAATTTGTTCCATAATTGCCGTCTTGCCAATTCCAGGCGCTCCCAGAAGAAAAATAGGCCGCTGCCTTACCACCGGAACTCTGTATTCTCCGAATTCATCTTTTTTCAGATACAATTTTACCGCATTTTTAATATATTCTTTTGCCTGTTTTACATTCATTTTTATACCCCTTGTGCGCTTTAGCGCACATACCAATCAATATTTGAAAGTTTACTTTCAAACTTACTCCAATCCCTCTTCTTCCAAAACCACTTTCATACTCCAGGACGGCACAGCCGCCCGATTTTCATCCTCCCCCAAAAAAGCAAATATCACCTGGTATTCCGGCATACGCTCCGGATAAATGCCATATCCGTCCGTAAAATATATCAGTCCTTTTAAGTTCTCGAACTCTCTCTGTTCCAGAAGCAAATTCACATAATCAAATACCGGCCTGAAATCTGTGGCCCCAAATCCCGTCAACTTTCCATGCTGCAAAAATGCGTCAAATTCCTCTTCACTGGTAATTTTCGTATCGCTCTGTACCTTATGATCGCACTGAATTACATGGACATTTATTCTATGGAAAAAATTTTCCGTTGACTTTAAAATAGAATATGTTTTATTCAAAAATGCCTTTACAATCTCTCCTCTGCAGGATGCGGAAGTGTCAATGGCAATGACAAACTCCTTCACCTTATGGCTTTCCTTATATTCTAAAGGTTCAATCAGCGGAAGATTCCCATATTGCTCCAATCCATAAGTGTAATACACATAGTCAAACTCATCGTCGTTGATTCCCATTTCCTCCCCCATGACCATAAAACGACGTAAGATTTCACCATAGTCATACCTATCCTTGGTGGCTTCCTCCAGATTTTTCAGCAAACTTCCGGCGTCCGCTTTGGCCTTGGTAAAGGATTTCAAATCAGCCTTTACCCGCTGGCTGATTTTCTCCCATTGTTCTTTCGTCATAGAAATCTCTTCGGCCGGTTTCCATAACGAGTGTACGTCCCGTACAAACAACCGCCTCCATTCCTCTTTCTCTCTGTCCGATATGGGATTTTTGACCAAATACCGATAGATTCGTTCTGCAGTCAGCGCCCCCACATCCTCCTGCAAAATCTTCAATTTTCTCGCCGCTGTGTCATCCTCTTCCAATACCGTCCCCGTAACTCCCAATTCCAATATCACATTTTCCACCGCAATATCCGCAGCCAAATCCCATTCATCCTGTTTCAGCCTATCATATCGGAAACTATGAAAAAATATACAATGAAGCAGCATATGAAGATAACTTCGTGTAACCAGTTTGGGATTTTCCTGATAACATTGCAGCACAAAAACCGGATCATAAAAGCATGTGCTGCCGTCGGTTGCAAAACACGCCGTCCGCTGTCTTTCTTTACATACAAGCCCGGCCAACGCCCTGTCAAAGAATCTCAGATGAATTAGAATATCATCCCTGGCAATCCCCATGACCTGACATGCAAGCTTAGATATTTTTGTCTCTTCCATACGCTTTCCTCCAGCCTCCCGTCATCTGCTTTCTCCAGGATACTTTTCAGACCCTTTTTCATTCGTTCCAACATCCTATACAAGACAAGAAAAATGTTCCTCACCTTGTCAACGCCAACTGTCCTTCATTATATCCCATTTTCTTTTACATCTCAAGCAGTTTATCATATATGAGAAATCGTACTATTATTATGTAAAAAAGCTACGGTTCTACCCGCAGCTTTCCCTTTCTTCACATATTTTATTTCTTCTTATTATCAATGAATGATCGTATATTAAAATGTTTTATCCCCCTCCTTCCATAGCTTAATCTTTCACTTCCTGTTTCCGGCAGCTTTTTGGCTTCCCCATAAGCCCTGCATCATAAGTCGGTATTTGTTATGTAGCTTCTCATTCTATACAATTACAGCATATCACTATGTTGATGCAGATATTTTTCTTTTGTGGCAAGCCCTCCTCTGATATGCCGCTCGGACTTATTCACATCCAGCACTTTTCTTGCTTCCGCTGCCAGCGCCGGATTCACTTGAACAAGGCGCTCGGTTACATCTTTATGCACAGTGCTCTTGCTCACACCAAAAGCTTTTGCCGTCTGTCTGACCGTGGCATTACTGTCAATGATATAATTAGCGATACTGATGGCACGCTCTTCAATATAATCCTTCAAAGGAATACCCCTCAAGAATACTTTTTACCATTGTATGAGGTATTTTGTAGGGGTATGACTGAATTTTATCTCCCAAACCGTACTTTTAGGCTTTCTTTACTTCTGTAAAGCTTCCTCTTGAAGTCTGTCAAGTTCCGCCATACATTCTTCTACAGAAGCGCCTCCCAATAATTTTCGCACAATCATACAAGTATTGCCCCACTGCTCCATCTTCATCCCCGCATTGGTAGCAAGCACAAAAACATTTTCGTTGATTCTGTCATTGAGCGGCTGCAATGCAGGAATACATTCCACCTGAACATTTTTTGACGGAGAAATGACCTTGTTTGTCTCCGCATAAAGCTGAAGAGCCTCATCGGAAACCATAATATCAAGTGTACGCATAGCGTCCTCTGCATGTTCCGCATTGACACCCACAGAAATTCCCGTTATGGACACAACCGGCATCTGTCCCCTGCTGCTGGGAAAGCCGATTACCTGCATGTTAAAGTCCGGCTTGCCGTATGCGGTATCTGCATTTGCCGCACTCCAATACGCCATAACAATCGGCGTCTTCTGTGCCAGGAAATCCGCCCCTTCCCCTTCAATGGCCTCGCTCACATATGCCTTCTCAGCGTCAATGTATCCACAGTCAATCATCTTTTGGAGAAATTCAAATCCGGGCCGCATATAATCGCTGTACTTCTTTTCTCCACTGTTTAACGCCGCAATTTCCGCCTCCAACTCCCCGCCGTTATATAGGTCCGCATACGCCTGGGCAAATACAAACGTCTCCAGCCACCAACGATTTGCGCCAACCGGCGTGTCAATGCCATTCTCTTGAAATACCCGGCAACATTCCAAAAAGTCTTCCGGCGTTTCCGGCAGTTCCAAATCATATCGGTCAAACATATCTTTATTGATAAACAAACCGTATGCAACCACCTCCTGTGGAATCCCTACCAACTTTCCGTCTACCACATTTGCCATTTTTACCACATCGCGCAGATTTTTTGCGCTGTCAAGCTCAGATAAATCCATCAGTTTTTCTTCTTCTGCCAGTTTCTGAAGAATGTCAGGATTGAGCAAATACATATCATCCAAATCATTGCGTGCTCTGTCAAGAGCCACTTCATCATAGGTTTTATCTTGGTAATCTTCTGCCGTATATGTGATATAGTTCACGGTCACTCCCAATTTTTCCTCTGCCAAAGTCACCGTTTTTTCCGATGCGCTTCTGGCCACATTATCAGCATCCGGCATCGTCTTCTCCATAGGACTGAACAAAGTCACCGCACGCTCATTTTCTCTCTCGAAAGTCATCACATTGTCCCCTGGTGAGGGCCTGCTTACGCAAGCCGTCAATATAAGCGCTGCCGCCCCTGCAAGAAAAAACGCCTTCCTTTTTTTCCTTTTCCGCTCCATCTTCTATCCCTTTCTGTGCACATATTGGGTTATTACTTTTTTCAAAAGCTCTACGTCTATGGGTTTTGTCAAATGAACATTCATTCCGGCATCCAACGCCTCTTTTTCATCCTCTGCAAAAGCATTTGCCGTCATGGCAATGATTGGAATTTCCACTGCATCCGCCCGTCCTAAAGCTCTGATTGCCCTTGTGGCATCATATCCGTTCATCACAGGCATTTGAACATCCATTAAAATTGCGTCAAACTCCTTTTCCTCCGCACTTTTAAATCGCTCCACAGCCAATTGACCATTCTCCACAACCTCACATTCCGCTCCCTCAATTTTCAATATCTCTTTCAAAATCTCCGAATTTATCTCATTATCTTCCGCCGCAAGGAAGCGAAGTCCTTCCAGGCTGACGCCATTCTGGGTATTCTCTGCGGCTTCCATATACTGCTCCGCCTTCATTTCCATTACTTTATCCAAAAACGCGCGTACGAAAAAGGGTTTTATGAGAACTTCCGTATTCTTCAGCAAAAGCACCTCGTCCAGCCCCGCTGTGTCTGACTCTGCCAGCAGCAAAACCCACACCGTATCCGGCAGCATCTCTCGTACTGCTTTCAATTTCTCAACCCCATCCGTCTCCACCACTCCCCAATCAATCAAAAGTAATTGGTAAGTTTCACCCATTTGGCGATCATGCAGCATTTGTACCGCCCTGTCCATATCGGAAACCGTATCCATAACAACACCGGTATCTTTCATAAGCATACAAATTGTCTCACAGGCCGCTTTATCACTCTCCACTGCCAGAATCCGGGATATTCCACTGTCCGCCCACAATCGCCTGTCCGCCTGCCCTTCCGGTATACGCAGTTCCAGTTCCACACGGAAAAGTGTGCCTTTGTTCACCTCACTGGACACATCGATGGTTCCGCCCATAAGTTCTATAATATTTTTGGTAATCGCCATACCCAGCCCCGTACCCTGTACTTTGTTCGTGGTACTGTTTTCCGCCCTGGTAAAAGCATCAAATATAATTTTCAAATAATCCTGTGTCATTCCATATCCGTCATCCTGCACCTCAATTCGGATATGTTCATATTGCGGTGAGCGCTGTTTCAACCCAATAATACGGAACCAAATATTACCGCCCTCCTGGGTATATTTCACAGCATTGGACAGAAGATTAATCAAAATCTGATTCATCCTGGTCTCGTCCCCCATAAGATATTCATGGGTAATGTCCCTCACCTGGACATGAAATCTTTGCCCTTTGGAGCTTGCCATAGGCCGGATAATCGCATCCACGGAAGAGACCAAATCATTCAAAGTGAATTCCTCTACCGAGAGTACCACCTTTCCACTCTCAATCTTGGAGACATCCAGAATGTCATTGATTAAGCTAAGCAAATGCTGTCCGGACGCCATAATCTTTTTCGTGTACTCTCTCACTTTTTCCGGATGTTCCGCGTCTTTGGCAAGCAGCGTGGTAAAACCAATGACTGCGTTCATGGGCGTGCGGATGTCATGGGACATGTTAGACAGAAACATCGTCTTGGAATTGCTTGCAATCTGTGCCGCCTGCAATGCTTCCGTCAACTGCTTGTTGTGTATCTCCCGCTCCTGTTCCCGCTCTTTTCTGACTTTTAACTGCTGTCTCTGGGTAAGATAATACAACAGACAGCACAGAAAAAATGCAATCAGCATGGTCGCAACTACAATCAAAATATTTTGATTTACCGTCTTCCCCTCCTGTTGTATGGCATCCACCGGCACATATCCGATCAGGAAAAGTGTTCCGTCATTTACCGACCACATATAAATCAAAGAATGTTTTCCGCGGATATCATGTTGAAACATAATATTTTTCCCGTTCTTTACACTCTGAGCCACCTGTTCACGAAGTTCATTATCCTGAATATCATTTGCACGGAAAAAATCTTCCATATTCAAATGTCCTGCGCTGCGCTCCCCCATTCCCTTTGGCTTCAGCACAAAGCGCTGGCTCTCCGCATCCATAATATATAGCATGGCCTTTTTGTTATAAAATCCGTCGGGAAGGGATCTGTCAAATGTGTCGTAGGTATATTCAATATAAAGGTGCCCAATCTCCTCCCCCTCTCTCACCACAGGGCATTTCATGGTATATGCCCATGTGCCCATATAATTCATATAAGACTCCGAAACCTCAAGTCCGCCCACAGTTCCTTTACCGGAAAAATTCAGACCAGCCTCAGAAAACGCTTCTCCTGTATTGGATACCCCCTCTGTTTTTCCTGCATATATGAGAGAAATCTTCACCATTGTCTGATGATTGCCATATACCTGAATATACGCCTCCGGATCTTCTGCCAGCGCTATTTCCTCTGCCATCAACTGCTGAAATTCAGCTTCCTTATTCATCACAGCCTCAATGGTACACTCTATCAAATCCAGACTCTCGCTTAAGTTTTGAATTGCCGATGCCGACATCTCCGCGGAAATTTTGTTTGCTATCAAAAAAACAACCAACCCCAAAATACAAAATACCATCAAAAAAGAGAGAGGCAAAAAAATACTTCCATCCATTTTTCTTTCATTCTGTTCATTATTCATACCGATCCCCCTACATAAACCAAAAACTACAGATTATCATTCGTATTTAACCTTACTATATGTTGGAAAAATTATTTTTGCTATTTGCACGCCATATCCTGCGCGATTTTGTCCAAATATTCTGGATATTTTTTAAAGTATATCAAATCATGCCCATCATTACAATATTTACTTCACACTTTTTCACCCAAATGACCTCCAATACATATACGCTTCAAGTTTCTATGGTTTTAAGCACAAAAGGAGCATCCCCTTATCTTTCGGAACGCTCCCTTTTCGTCTTATTCATCAGTATATTCAATTCCCAATCTCTTAGTTCTTAATTCTACTCCCGCCATATACTTTCGGAACTACTCTCACATTCTGCCCTCATATCTGTGATTTAACGACCAATAAACCACTCCTTCATCACACTTAACACTTTTACCAATTCCTCTTCTGTAATCACATAGGGCACCATGGCATACATATAATTCAGGAAGGGACGGCTGAATACTCCCCTCTCATATGCAAATTGCTGAAATCCTTGCAGCACAGCCCCATTTATAACTTCAATGCAGACACAGCCTCCCATGATCCTCACCTGACGAATCTGCGGATGGTCCAGCCCCTCCAATTCACGCCTTGTAATCTCTTCTATGCGGCGGATTCTGGACAGGTATCCGCCCTCTTCAAACAGCGCAATAGATTTCAGCGCCACACTGCAGGCAAGGGCATTTCCCATAAATGTAGGTCCATGCATCAACGCCTTTTGGGCATCGTCTCCGTAAAACCCATCATACACCTTATGATTGGCAATGGTAGCTGCATGTCCCACATAGCCTCCTGTCAATGCCTTTCCCAATACCAGAATATCCGGCAGAACAAGGTCTGCTACAAAACGATTTCCCGTCCTTCCAAAACCGGTAGCCACTTCATCAAAAACAAGCAAAACGCCGTACTTGTCGCACAATTCCCTTGCCCGCTGCAAAAAAGAAAGCTCGTACATCCGCATACCGCCTGCGCCCTGCAGCAATGGTTCCACAATAAAACAGTTCAATTCCTCATGAAAGGCAGAAAATGCTTCTTCCAATGCTGCAATCTGGGTGGGAATATGAATCACATTCTTTTTCTCACCATAAGCCTCCAGAATAAAATGATAATCCTCATCATCCCCTACTTCCATTGCCTTAAAAGTATCTCCATGATAGGCATGGGTCAGAGATAACACCTTTGTCCTTTTCATCTCTCCCCGATTTACATAAAACTGCAAAGCCATTTTCAATGCCACTTCCACCGCCACACTGCCGGAATCAGAGAAAAAACAGTAGTCCAAATCTCCCGGCAGCCATGCTTCCAATTTATCTGCCAATTTTTGCACCGGTTCATGGGTCAGCCCCCCCAGCATCACATGAGAAAATCGTTCTGCCTGAGCATGAATCGCTTCCGTTAATGCCGGGTGTTTATATCCGTGAATCACGCTCCACCAGGAGGAAACAGAATCTATCATCCTTCGCTCTTCTGTGTAAAGGTATACTCCCTGGGCGTCTATAATCTTAAACGGTTCTTTCATGGTCTTCATTTGCTGGTATGGATACCAAATCATGTCAGTCTTCCCCCTTCTTAGTCAAAACATAGCTCTTACAGCTTTCATTCCTCATACAAAGATGCCAGCAGCTCTCCGTCCATAGCAAGTTCCGCGGCACCATCTTCCACACAGGCAAGCGTCACCAATCCTGTTCTATACTGGCACATTTTTATATTATCCTCTTCCATGACATTTCCCTTGTGACAACGGTTAAAAATAATACCCTTGACCGGAATCTTGTGAGCGCGCATATATTCCACGGTCAGCACTACATTGTTGATGGTTCCCAGCCCGGCGTCTGCAACGACCAGACAGGACAGCCCTAATCTTTTGATAATATCTTCCAGCCAAATTTTCTCTTCATCGAAACAAATCGGACAGAGAATACCGCCGCTGCCTTCCATGGTCACATAGTCAAATTCTTTGCAAACCTCCAGAAACCCCTGTTCCACAACCTCCAACCCTACTGGATGCCCTTCCAGCCGAGAAGCCAAATGCGGTGATACTGCATGTTCATAAACATATGGGCACATCTGTTCAAGAGGCTGTGTGATACCCGATATCTGTTTCACATGTACGGCGTCCCCTGGAATCAGCGTGCCGTCCTCACGGCGCTCATTGCCGCTCATAGCAGCCTTAAAGTAACCTGCCTTCCTGCCGCTTTCCTTTAATTTCTTTAGAAGCAACGCCGTCACATAGGTTTTTCCCACATCTGTCCCTGTTCCAGTAATGAAAATCTTTTTACTCATGACAAAACCTCACCTCATATCCCAAATCATGTATCAAGCTCATATCCGTCTCCACTGTAATCCCCGCCGTCGTCAGCATATCGCCGGAAATGGCCCCATTGGCTCCGCTCTGGAAACAGCCCTTTCCCTTATCCTCAAGAAGCCCTCTGCCGCCCGCAAGCCGGATGCAGGCATCCGGAAGCAGGAAACGAAACAAAGCTACACAGCGCAGCGCCTCTTCGTTTGTCAACGGTTTGTTCCTCTCATAAGGCGTTCCCGGAATAGGATTGAGCAGATTGACAGGAATTGATTTCACCCCCAGTTCCCTTGCCGTCAAAACCATGTCAATACGGTCCTCCATGGTTTCCCCAAGTCCCAGAATACCACCGGAACAAACAGACAAACCTGCCTTTTGCGCCGCTTTCAATGTCATGATTTTCTCTTCATAGGTATGTGTGGTACATACCTGTGGAAAAAATCTCTCGGATGACTCCAGGTTGCAGTGCACACGGGAAGCGCCGGCTTCTTTGATTTTCCTAAACTGCGCTTCCTCTAATAAACCGAAAGACACACAAATCCGAATATTGGTGTTTTCCTTTATTGCACGAATACTTTCACACGCCTGCTCCACTTCAAAATCCGATAGTCTTCTGCCCGATGTCACAATAGAATATCGCAATACACCCCTGGCTTCATTATATTTCGCTCCTTCCAAAAGCTTTTCAGTGGACAGCAAGGGATAAGCTTCCATGGAATTCGTCTCATAATGTATGCTTTGGGCACAATATTTACAATCCTCTGAACATCGTCCGCATTTACCATTGATAATGGTACAGACGTCAAATCCCTGACCACACATTTTTTCACGTATTTCATCAGCCGCTTCCGCAAGTTCTTCCAAAGGCGCTTCCGCAAGCATCAGCGCCTCCTTTTTGGAAATTTTGCCAAAACTCAACACTTTTTCCTTTAATTCCTGTACTATGCTCATACAAATCTCCCCTGTCTTAAGCATACATGCTCCATTGGTATCTATTACCGGGAAAGTCTTATGGCTTCCCCTATGGCCTGTGCCGCTTTGGCCAACTCTTCTTTGGTATGGGTGGCCATCAGCGCAGCGCGCAGCATGGCCTCCCCCTTCCTAACCGTGGGATAGCGGATGGCCGGAATAAAATACCCTTGTTGGGCCAACCTTTCAGACACCTGCAATGCCTTTTCTTCCTCTCCAATCCCAATAGGTATAATGGCAGTGTCCGAATCCGCAACTATCCCCTGTTCCTGAAGGCATCTGCAAAACCAATGAACATTTTCCTGTAATCTTTGTACCCTCCACGGGTTCTCTTCTATCAATTCCAACGCTTTCTTTGCAGCCGCCATTGTGACCGGAGAAAGGGAGGTTGAAAAAATATAACTTCTGGCTTTGTTTTTCAGATATTCTATCAACGTATGAGACCCACAGACATAACCACCTTCCGCGCCTATGGCCTTGCTTAATGTTCCCATTAAAATATCTGTCTTCCCTTCCATGTGAAAATATTCCTCACACCCTCGTCCGGTGGTACCAATCACTCCGGTCGCATGCGCCTCATCAATCATGGAGAGTAAACCATACGTATCTGCCAGCCTTACAAGCTCCGGCAAATCCACAATATCCCCATCCATGCTGAACACCCCGTCGCTGACAATCAAGCCCCATCTTCCCGGATGTTCCAAAATCTTTCGTTCCAAATCCGCCATATCGTTATGCTGATACACCACCGTGTCCGCCTTTGACATTTTACAGCCGTCAATAATACTGGCATGATTTCTGGCGTCACTATAAATGATATCCCCCTCGCCGCATAAGGCCGGAAGAATTCCACTATTTGCCGCAAACCCCGTATTAAATACCATGGCCGCTTCTCTGCCCTTAAATCGTGCAAGTGCCTCTTCCAGTTCCATATGTATCTTCATTGTGCCTGTGGTCAGCCTGGAGCCGCCGGAGCCTGTGCCATATTCCAAAAGTACATTCAGCGCGTATTCTTTCACCCGCTCGTCATTACAGAAATCCAAATAGGAATTGGATGCCAGCATCAGCATATCTCTGCCCTGATATCTGACATGGGAATTTTGTGCGCTTTCAAGCACCTTTAGCCGACGGTACAGATGCTTTTCCTTTAGCATCCCCAATTCTTCTTCCATTCGTTTCCACTTATCCACCCACATCCCTCACTTTTCATCCATTTGTACGGCAGTCTTTTCAGAACACGAACCTGTTTCCATATTCCTATCCATATGAACAAGTACTTTCTGCTGCTGCAGATACCGAATACAGTCTTCCAATTCCCCTTCCTCTCCACGGAACAAAAAAACCCGTCCGCCCTGAGGGCTTCCCATTTCCTTCAATGTGGTTATGCGCACATACCCAAATTCCTTAGAGGCAATATAGCCTGTCACATAATCCGGATCATCGGAAATACACAGTTCCGCCACTATATTCGGATGACTGACCACTTTTGTAGCCAAAACCAACGCTTCGTTAAAATGATTTTTCCCCTCACAGGAGGACTTTCTTGCCTCATCATCCGTTTCCATATCCATGTAGGTAGCACGAATTCCCCTTTCCCTGTCCGGTTCCAGACGCTGCAGTGTATCCGCATCCAAAAGCATCGCCCCCCGCATGGCATAACTCTGTTCCCAGATTGCCAGAATTTCTTCTGCTTGCCCTAACCCCAGTTTACGCAAATACGCAAGAACAACCTTCCGCCCCTCCGATGCACTGACAGTCTCAACTGTGCTGACTGGAAGTGCGGGAATATGCAGAATCTCCTCTTCTATGATAGCCTCAATCTTGAGATTGATAAAATCCGGCTTTCCCTTGCCGTGCTTCAATGCCCGCATTAACAGCCTTGAACAGTATTGTTCCAGTTCTTCCTCCGAAATTATCTTCTCAGCCCCGGAAATATGTCCCTCTTCTTTATTCGACGCCTGCATCTTAATGCTATAACGACTCATTTTCATTCCTCTTTATCTTTTATACCAGCGCTTTACTGCATTTGGCGCCATCTCTCGTGCCAACACTCCCCTGATCTTCCCAAATAAACTTATTGACAACGTTTCATCTCCGTCCCCACAGCCCGCTTCATTAACGGAAACATAAGAACGGAACCCGCCGCAGTAAATATCATTCCCGGCAAAGCCGCTGCAATCAACGTCAAAGGATTCGTGCCTGTCATCCACCCAAGAAACAGCCTTCCCGCCACTGTTCCCAACGGACCGCTCACCACAATTGTTACAGGATGCACACCGAATATTGACAATATTCCCCCTGCAACCAGACGAAATATCATAGAAATTGTTACATTTACAATGGAATATGCGCCAAGCACCATTTGAACAGCACTGGCCAGAATACCAATTTTGATATATTTTTTAAAACCAAAACAAGCGGCGATACAGACAGCAAATGGCGCCGAAAGTTGGAACTCTGTTCCCGGAAGAATCCCTGGAAGCCGAAACATTCCAAAAACAGCCAATAATACAGCCATCAATGCAGTGATTGTGATTTCTCTTACCTTCCTTCCAGTCTCCATAGCCACCTCGTCACTCTACTGATTCAAATCCACAACCACGCTTCCCTATCAAAACCAAAATTCAATATCAAAGGGAGATTTTTCCACATCGGCGTACTTTGGGGATTTTCTTTAGAGTATAACGGACAAAGGATGAAATGTCAACCATAGAATCATCAATGTTTACATTTAATCAATTCCTACACCTCTTCATAGGAACGAGCAATTTATCCTTCATAGTTTTTTATTGCGGCTTCAATTCTGCTTTTTACTTCCGCCGCAATTTCATTTGTTTTCATCCCCGCATATTCTTCATAGTACAGGGGTTTTAAATAGATCAGTTTTACTGTCACCGGCGCAATGGATTTTTCGTCAAAAGGCTTAAAAGAATCTATCAGTGCACAGGGTACAATCGGACATTTTGCCTTTACCGCACTTTTAAACGTGCCTCCCTTAAACGGCAGCAATTCATTTCCCTTTCGACTGCGTGTTCCTTCGGCAAAAATCAGAAAATTTCTCCCCTTCTTCACCTCGTCCGTCATCTGCTGAATTACCTGCAAGGACTGCTTCAAATCTTCTCTGTCAATGGGAATGGCCCGCAGCGCCGCCACCACTTGCTTCAACAGTATCACATTGCTGGCTTCCTTTTTTATGACAAACGAAAACGGGACGGGACAAGAATCCAGGAATACCAATACGTCAAACATACCCTGATGATTGGGAAAAAATATAAAACCATTTTCCTTTGGTATATTCTCCAGTCCAAACGCTTCTATTTTAACTCTTCCTGCGCGATTTGCAGCTTTTGTGACTTTCTTGACACACGCATAAGCCTCTTCCAGGCTGATATCCTTCCTCTTCCCGCACTTGTTGATACTATAAAAATAATACGGTGTCTTCAAAAATAACCGAATCACCATCATAATAATACGTCTCATCCGCTTCTCTCCCTGCCTTCAGATCCTATTTCTGCACCGCTTCTTTTGTGTTCATATGCAAGCCTTTGGAGAATTCCAATCGTTTTATATAGGCTTCCATAAAAGCAAAATCAGGTACATAGTCAAATTCATTTTCCCGTATTGCCGGAAGGGCAATTTTGCTTTTTTTCATGCGTTTTTCCACGGACCACTTATACCCATAATTATATCTATCTTTCTCAAGCCTAATCACCCCTATGAAAAACATGGCAAGAAAGGGATTCCACTCTCTGTCCCTCAGCCTGGCAGTGACCACTTTCTCACTTGCAAAAAATGGATGGGCCTGATAAAATGCCGAAGCCACACTCCCATCATAATTAATTACAACAAGATTCCCTTCTCTATTAAACGTATCTACATATCCGCTGATTCCATTATTTGTTTCAGTGGCACTCACATATGGATATTTACCCTGTTTAGAATATTTTCTATAATAAGACTCCCCTCTCTCAAGTACAAAAATTTCATCATATATAAATTCATGCCACAAAACGGAAAACAAATCCGGAAGTGGTTCTTCCACAAACCGCTTCTTATATACACCAAAATCTTTTATCTCTGTTTTCTCAACCCATGAAGGAATCTCTGCAAGTGACGGCAGCATAATGTGGCCGATAGATTTATTTGCCTGACGTCCCCAATTAAATTTATACCTGTTGGCCCGAATACACATACAATAATAAAGCATCACCTGTCTGCTCATTGACTCCTTTGGAACCAGATATGCCAAATCCCTCCCTGAATAATAAGGTTCATCCTGCAAAAAAGCATATAGGGCAGAACTACTGCCCAAAGGCACCGAAATCGTATTGGGCGGATTTGGTTCAACTCCCTCCGGCGGCAGAATCCTGGCAACCACACCGTTATTATTTCTGTTCCTGGAAACAAAATGAATCCCTTCCGGACTCTGGATCTGTTTATTTAATTCCAAATCACTGCCATACTTTACAGAAAACAATGTATGCAAAGGAACATTTGGCATTACCCATTCACCTCCTCCAAAGCCATTTGCTTCAACGTGAAAATCATATAATCCTTTACCACTTCTTCAAAATCTTCCTGTGTTAATAATGTATAATCTGTTTCAACAAAATATTCCCAAAGCCATTCGTCCCTGCACTGCCCCGAATCATCTTTGGTCAGTTTTCTCCATATTCCATATTCATCATCTTTTCCCTCATTTTGAAAAGATTCCAGCCATTTTCTTTGATATTCTCCAGGAAGCATCGGATATACCCTATGTTCCTTGTCCGGTATCCTTCCCATGGTTTTATGCCAGATAAAACCGTCCTCTTTCCAATTTCCAAAATAAACCGCCTTCTGAAAGTCATGAGGCACACCTGCCTTAAATACCATAATACATGGTATTGTACCTGCAATTCCTTTAAATAAATCCAGATTCATGCTCATAACTCCAAGAAGCGTATTTTCTTTTAAAATTCTATTTCTAAATTCTAAGTAATCGTCTGAATGTGCACATGACGTAGGCACTATCACCACGGTCCGTTTCCCTTTTTTGACAGATTTACATAGCATATATACAAAATCAAGTATATTATATGCCGTTTCGCTATAAGGCGGATTCATCATCCCAACGGTTGCATGAAATTCTAAAATTTTATCCCGCAGCTTCATACAATCCCCATGTAAAATGTTAGACTTGCCATCTCCGCGCAATATCATATTGGAACATCCTAACGCATACATTGTGGGATCAGACTCACACCCCACCAATTGATGTTTACGGATATATTCTTTCACATCCTTTGAAGTATACTGGTCATTCCCATAATACACCTTATTATAATTCTTCATCATACGAACTTCTTTAGGAGACAGTTTACCCTCATCCAACACCTTGTCAAAAAATGTATTAATTTCATTCTGATTCATCTGTTCTGCAAGCGCATACAAGTGATTCATTGCTGCTATCAAAAAACCACTGGTTCCAAGACATGGATCCAGAACTATATCCGTAACTTCAAGTTCCGCCAAATCACAGAATAACTCCGTCACAAAAGAAGGCGTCAACTTAATTCCATTGTTTGCTCCATTTTTTGCATATCGCAGAAACTCATGGTAAAACTTACCGATAATATCTATATCATAATCGCCGTTCATACATGGATAAATGGTTTCGTGCAGCTTTTTCAGAACTTGTCTGAGTTTATCCGCATTATTTTCTAACAATTCTTGCTGATTAAACGTATCCGTAAATTTATCCCGCAGCACCTGTTTCTTATATTCATCGTCAATATCACTGGAATTTATCACACGCATGATTGCATTCTTTAGATTTGTCTGTACTTCACTGACAGAAATTTCCCGATTATCATATGTAGTCTGAAATGTCTTATCCCGCAAAGCAAGCAGCAAACCTGAAACCAGCAATGCTCTCACCAACGGATTCACAGAAGAAGCATCCAGCATAATATTCAGCTCTGTTGCCGCCAGAGTAGCCTTCTCTTCATTAAATTCTTTTATGATTGCATTTGACCGGTTTTGTACAAAACTTACATAATACTCATAGGGATATAACTGCTCTAATTTTAAATCATAGAATGGCCCATAACACAGCTTTTCACCCTTTTCTTCCGTAAACTGTAAACTTTGATTCTTCTTCCAGAAAAAAGTTTTTATATTCAAAGCGTCATGGTTTGGAACCCCTGTAATTCCAATGGCAATAACATCATATTCCTTAGATAGAAATTTAGCATAATGTACCGCTCCATCCATGGCATATTTTGCAATATTTTCCCCTCGCACAGGCAGCATCTTCTTGTCCCGAAGCGTGGGACTGATTAATAGAGAGGTCTTCTTTTCCGGTTTACACTCAATTACTATGGCTAAATTATACTGATTATTTAGAATCACAAACTCCGGTTTTCCATAATCAGCCGACTCCGTCCACAATTTATCTCTTGATTCTCTTGAAGAACACTTACTCGCAAATCTGAGCAGACTTTCCAGTTCTACATTCTTCTTATACTCATCCTGCGCATACATTACCAATCCGTTTCCGTCATATTTATCACAATCAGCCGGGTCCGGATATCCCAGTTTTTCCACCAGTATCTTCCTGGCTTTTTCCACAATTTTCTGTTCTGGCATCTTAAGTCTCTCCTTATCCTCCCAATACCCTTCCGCGACATTATCATCATTTTCTCATATACTTTCCCTATTACCTTTATAGCACATTTGTTCGATTTTTGCAACCGCATTTTCATTCAGATTCATATGAAATACAGTGCTGCGTAATCCACTCAGTTCCAGTAACAAAACAGCGCCCATCCACTTATGTGCAGAGCGCCTGTTCATTGTACTCTATTCTGTTTCAAACCCATTTCCTTCCATCATCAACCGCATATTCCTCTTCTCGACCTCTCACCGATGTCTCCATGTGCTCCGGGAAAACAAAATCAGAATGGGGAAAATTTCAAGCCTTCCCGCAAGCATATCCATTATCAGCACCAATTTGGAAAAAGTACTATACGCCGCAAAATTACAAGTTGGCCCTACCATCTCAAATCCAGGTCCAATATTATTGAAACAGGTTATAACAGCGGAAATATTTGTGGTAATAGAGTATCCGTCCACTGATATGAGCAAAAAGCTCAAGATAATAATAATAAGGTAAGCGGCAAGATACGCATTGGTATTCTGCAGTACCTTCTCTCCCACCGGCTGCCCATTGACCCTGACTACCTGCACCTTCTGAGGATGCACCACTTGACGCACGCTTCTGCGCAGACTCTTGATTACCAGCAAGGCTCTTCCGCACTTAAAACCGCCCCCCGTACTGCCCGCACAAGCTCCTATAATCATTAGGCTCAATAAAATTGCTTTGGAAAATCCCGGCCATAGATCAAAGTCCGTTGTTGCATAGCCTGTGGAAGTAATAATGGAAACCACCTGAAAAGCCACATATCTCACTGTTTCTTCCAATGTGGCGTAATACCCCCTTAAGTTTAACACAATCAGCACAATGCTTCCCAAAGTCAGCCCCAGATACAGTCTCAATTCCTCATCAAAAAAAACATTTTTAATCTGCCTGAGCATCAGTAAGTAATAACAGGTAAAATTAATTCCAAACAACAACATAAAAACCGTACAGACATTTTGAATGTAAGGACTATAGCTGGCAATACTGTCATTTTTGATTCCGAATCCCCCTGTGCCCGCAGTTCCAAATGCAGTACATACCGCTTCATACAGAGACATATCCCCCGCCAAAAGGAAAATCACATTTACAATGGTCAATATGACATACAAAAAATACAAAATACTTGCGGTCTTCCTCATTCTTGGCACCAATTTGCCCACGTTAGGCCCCGGACTCTCCGCCCTGAGCAAGTGCATGGTAAAACCATTATCACTGCCGCCTACAGAGGACACCGCCAGCAAAAATACCAGCACCCCCATGCCTCCCAGCCAATGGCTGAAACTGCGCCAATATAAAATTCCCTTAGGCAGTACTTCTACCTCCGGCAATATGCTGGAACCCGTGGTGGTAAAGCCGGACACAATTTCAAAAAAGGCATCAATAAAACTGGGAATTGCCCCTGAAATATAGAATGGCAAACATCCCAGTAAACTCATTACAATCCAACAGATGCCCACACATGCCAAACCTTCTTTGGCATAAAACTGATTGCGGGAACCTCTGCACAACAATAAGAGTAGCCCCGCCGCAGCCAAAACGGCAGCAAGACTCCACAAAAAAGCCCACACTGAGGCATACTCTTTCTCCCATAAGCTAATGAACATAGCCGGAACCATGAATATTGCCTCTACCAGCAGGATTTTGCCTACGAATCTCCCCATCATTTTAAAGTTCATAATGCAGCCTCGACTCCGTTATTCCTATTTTTCCGGCATATATGCACAAACATGAAACTTTGCCGGATCATCAAATATTACATAAAGATATTACGCCCAGTGCTTATTCAAATATATCGTTTAGCTGATATATTCCTTTCCCTTTACTGGTGACGATGATAACCGTATCCCCTTCATAAAAGCTGGAATCACCATTGGGAATTTCCATTTTGGGTCCTTTGACAATACATACCACAAGCACGCCCTTTTTCAATTTTACTTTCTTCAAAGGTTCCCCACAGTGTTTGGTATTTTTTTCCGCCAGAAATTCCATGGCCTCCGCTTGCCCGTCTGCAATGGTATGCACTGTAAGGGCAGCGCCGGTCTGGTTTTTCATTGCCCGCACATATTGTACAATGGTATTACAGCACAATTCCCTGGGACTGACAATACTGCCCAGGGACAGATTTCCAAGAATATTAGTGTCATCGGTTCGCCCCAGTTTGGTAATCACCTGGGGCACATGACTGCTGGTGCCATAGAGAGAAATAATCATATTCAATTCATCCAGCCCGGTCATGGTCACCAGGGCGTCACAATCCGAAAAACCTTCGCTTTCCAGCAAAAAACGACTGCTGGCATCGCCCTGGATTATGCTTGCGGAAGGCAGCATGGCCGCAAGCTGCGTACAGCGTTCCGGGTCCCTCTCTATAATCTGTACCCCCATGCCGCTTTTCTCAAGAAGTTTGGCCAAATAATAACTAACACGCCCGCCTCCGCACAAAATCACCCGTTTTACTTTATGAGTGATAACGCCTAAATTTTTCAAAAGCACCGCCAAAGTATTTGTGGACGCCGTCACAAAGATACGGTCCCCTTCCCGCAGCACAAAATTTCCGTCCGGCGCCACTGCCTTTCCCTCCCGCAGCACAGCACACACAAGAATTTGGCACTTGACAATAGGAGACAAATCATTTAACGCCACATTACACAGTTTACTATTGCTGTCTAATCGCAGTTCAACAATTTCCACTCGCCCTTTGACAAACGTGTCTCTTTTCAAAAAACCCGGATATTTCAGCAGTCTTTCAATCTCGGCCGCCGCTTGCCGCTCCGGATTCACCGTCATGGAAAGGGCAAACATTTCGCGCATTTCATAAATCTGCACCGTATATTCCGGATTGCGCACTCTTGCAATGGTATGAATCTCCGGATTCAAACCATGCGCGGTCATACAACATAGAAGATTCACCTCATCCTGCCCTGTCATTGCAATCAACAAATTGGCTTCTTCCACCCCTGCCTGCCGCAATGCTTCCATGGACGCACAGTTTCCATGGACTACCATCACATCATAACGTACCTCACTGGATTCAAGCACCTTCGGGTTGGAGTCTATCAAAGTCAGGTCATCCCCCTCGGCAGACAATTGACGGGTTAAAATTGCCCCCATCTTACCGTCGCCGGCAATAATTATTTTCACAGCGGAACTCCTCCTATACTGTTAATTAATCACTCTACGAACTGTCAGAATCGTCTTATACTCTGCCCTGCTGATTTTAATTCCACCGCTGGGATAGGGTTTACTGTTGCTGGCATGTACAATCATTCCATTTCCAATGTAAATAGCCACATGCCCCTCATAGCATATGATATCCCCTGGCTGCGCCTCCGCATAACTTACGCCCACACCCACACTTCGCTGCTGGCTGGAAGTCCTTGGAAGCGTATATCCGAAATTACTATACACCCTGTATGTAAATCCGGAACAATCCGCCCCGTCGGTCAGACTGGTTCCGCCTAATACATACGGATTTCCCACATACTGACATGCAAAATTGGCAATCTCTTTCCCCAATTCACTGCCCCCAGCAATGGAAATAGCCGGCGTGTAGGTATTGGTATTCGGTGTGGGATTGGTTGGTTTTGCCGTCGATTCCAGTTGCTTCAACTTCTGCTGATCCTGCTGCAGCGCCTTCTTTGCTACCGCCGCTTCCTGCCTTGCCCTTGCTATTTCAGCCTCAAAGTTGGCGGATTCCTTCCTTTTCTTTTCAAGCATTGCGTCCAGATTTGTCTTCTGGTTCTGGAGTTCCGCCTTATCCGCTTCCAATTGCTGCCTGTAATCTTGCAGCTCCTGTTGGTCAGCCTCAAGATGCAGTTTATCACTCTCCAGACCAGCCTTCTCTTCTTCCAACCTGTCCCATAAATCACGCACCTGATTCTTCGTATCAATATATTCCGTCAGAAGATTCCGCTCATATTCGTACATCTTCTCAATATGGTCCATGCGATTTAACATGCCGGACAATCCTTTTCCCTCCAGCAATGCATTCAAAAAAGACCCTTCCCCCGCCTCGTAAATCAGACGGGTGCAGGCGGCAATATTTTCTCTCAGCGTCTCCTCCCTTTGTACTGCCGCTTCATACTCTGCCTGTGTCTCTTCTATCTGGATTTTCTTCTGCGCAATCTCTTCGGTTTTCTCATTAATTTGCTGCTGTTTTTCAGCGATCTCCCGCTCCTTCTCTGCGATCTCATCTTCCTTCATGCCTATACTGGTCATGGTATTCAGTATTTCGGCATTTAAGTCGTCTATTTCCTCCTGCAGCAAATCCTGTGCGTCCTCCAGGCCGGAAATCTGGTTATAAATGTCGTTGATGATCCTTTGATCTTCCTCAATTTTATTTTTGATGTCTCCAATAGAGGATGCTTCCGCAGTCAACATTCCTCCCTCATTTGTGCCCATCAATGCCGCAGCAAGGCTCATGGACAACATGAAGTTAAATAAAGGTTTATATTTTTTTCTCATGGATTAAGCATACCACACTTCCCTCTATTTTGCATCACCTTATAAAAAATTAAGAAATGTCCTATAACTCGCAATTATTCACTGTTCTGGGAAACGGAATAACGTCACGAATATTGCTCATACCTGTAAGGTACATTACACATCTCTCAAATCCCAATCCAAACCCTGCATGTCTGACGGAACCAAATTTGCGTAAATCCAGATAAAATCCATAATCTTCTTTATTCAACCCCATTTCTTTCATTCGACGCTCCAAAACTTCCAGCTTATCCTCTCTCTGACTTCCGCCGATAATCTCACCGATGCCGGGTACCAGGCAGTCCATGGCCGCCACAGTCTTACCATCCTCGTTCAGCTTCATATAAAACGCCTTGATTTCTTTGGGATAGTCCGTTACAAATACAGGGCGCTTAAATACCTCTTCCGTGAGATATCTCTCATGTTCCGTCTGCAAGTCACATCCCCAGGACACCTTATAGTCAAAAGCATCATTATGCTTCTCAAGGATTTCAATGGCTTCCGTATATGTTACATGGGCAAAATCCGCATCGGCCACATGCTGCAGCCGCTCAATAAGTCCTTTGTCCACAAATTGATTAAAAAACGCCATTTCTTCCGGCGCATTTTCCAGCACATAACGGATGACATACTTTAACATTCCCTCCGCAAGCAGCATATCGTCCTGTAAATCTGCAAATGCCATCTCCGGCTCAATCATCCAAAATTCCGCAGCATGTCTTGTAGTATTGGAATTCTCCGCCCGGAATGTGGGACCAAAAGTATATACATTCTTAAATGCAAAAGCATAGGTTTCTACATTAAGCTGACCACTGACCGTAAGATTGGCCTGTTTCCCGAAAAAGTCTTTGCCATAATCCACCTTTCCGTCCTGTCCGGCGGGAAGCTGTTCCAAATCCAGGGTTGTCACCTGAAACATTTCTCCCGCGCCCTCACAATCGCTTCCTGTGATAATGGGCGTGTGTACATACACAAATCCCTTTTCCATGAAAAAGCTGTGAATCGCGTAAGCAATCAGCGAACGCACACGAAACACTGCCTGAAAAGTATTGGTCCTGGGGCGCAGATGTGATATGGTCCTCAGATATTCAAATGTATGCCTCTTTTTCTGCAAAGGATACTCCGCCGAAGAAAGTCCTTCTACCAACACTTCCTCCGCCTGCATTTCAAAAGGTTGTTTCGCATTGGGCGTCTCTACAATGGTTCCCCTGACAATCAAAGCCGCCCCCACATTCATTTTACAAATCTCGTCAAAATTAGACAATTTATCCCCATATACCACCTGTAAAGTCTCAAAAAACGTACCGTCATTGATTACCAGAAACCCGAAATTTTTGGAATCTCTGTTGCTCCTGACCCAACCGCCCACTGTCACTTCTTTTCCAATGTAGTTTTCACGGCTGCGATAAAGCGCCTTAATGTCTGTCAAATGTAATCTTTCTTTCGTTTCCATTCCCATATTTACCTCTTTTCTGCATTTTATGCTTATGTTTTAGTACAATATATCTTAATTTTGATTTCTCAATACCTAAATAAAGTTTTCTGCATCAAAACCTAATAATCTGATTTCATAGTATTTACAATTTACAACTGGGCTATCCGGACAATACCGCTTTTTGGAAATAAGAAACCGTCTTCTTCCATTTATGGTTCCGTAATTTCAGCCTTTTCCATCAGATACTTCATCACCTTTTCACTCATGACATAATTACGATATTCCTCTCTGTCATAATTCCCCAGCAAACCTTCCACTGTAATGCCGGCCGCTGCCGCCTCTCCCTCCAGTTCTGTCTGCAGTTCTTCGTCGGAGACTGTAAGATTTTCACGATTTGCAATGGCTTGTAAAAGCACATCCTGCTTCGCCTGCAGCAACGAATAATGATTTACATACTCTTCTTTGGTCATTCCCATAAGACTTACATACGTATCCACATCCATGCCGTACCCTGACGCCGCATTGAAAAGGCTGTTATAAATTCCGTCGTGATAGGATTCTACAAAAGTCTCCGGCAGCTCTTCAATGACACTCCCGTTCAAAAGCTGTTCCATAATCGCATTTTGCACCATATATTGATAATTGGCTTCCGCATTGTCATAAAGATATCCGTACACATACTGGCGTAACTCTTCCACCGTATTCACATCAGGAACCCCCAACGCCGCTACCACCGAATCTTCCATTTTATCCTCTTCAGAGGGCAGAATATAATTCACCGTCACCATAAACACCACCGCCTGTCCCGCCAACTCCTCATTATAATTTTCCGGAAAAGTCAGGTTCAGCTCCACCGTACTTCCCGGCATCACACCTATCAGTCCGTCTTCAAAGCCGTCTATAAAACTCCCTGAGCCAATGGTCAAATCCGCATTGGACGCCGTCCCCCCTGCAAAGACTATCCCATCCTTTCTGCCCTCATAATCTATAATGACCGTGTCCCCTATTTCTACCGCCCGGTCAACAATTCCGCCGTTTTCTGCTGTCACATAGCTTTGGTATACCGCCAGTAAAAGTTCATCCCACTGACTCTGTTCTACCTTTGCCGGCTCCACCGAGACATTTATGTTATCATATTCTCCCAAAGTCACATACTTACTCACATCCATCCTATACAAACTGCGGTTCGTGACAGCGGGCGCTTCACCGCATCCTGCCAGGACGCATATGATACAAAGAACCGCAGCTATACTCATCCATTTTTTCTTCATTCAAATCCTCCATTTTGTTCTCCACGCTGCCTCTTGCACCCTCTCCAGCGCACATACAGATCCCTTTCGCCCGAAAACCCATTATCCTAGTTTTCATGCCACAGTTTTCATAACCTGAAAACATGTAATAGTTTTCCACACTTGTTAAGCATTGTATCATATCTTTTGTAAAATTACAATTTGGAGAATTTATAATAAGTCAAAAAAGATGAAAAGCCTTACTGCCATACTTTACAATGGTTACGATTCAGTCATTTTATGCAGAAAGCACCTGAAAATAACTTTTGTGTTGCCTATCCATTGGTATCTGTGCTAAAATATGGGAAAGAGATTACAGGAGGTTTATCGTTTATGAGACCATGGATGATTGTATTAATCGTAATTACCGTGATATTGGCTGCGGTAGTTATCGTACTTTACTTTCTCGGAAAGAAAGCCCAAAAAAGGCAGAATGAACAACAGGCTATGTTGGAAGCCAACAAACAGACCGTTTCCATGCTAATCATCGACAAAAAGCGGATGAAGCTAAAGGATGCGGGGCTGCCCCAAATAGTCCTTGACCAGGTTCCCAAACTCATGCGAGGGTCCAAAATGCCCATTATTAAAGCCAAAGTCGGTCCACAGATTACATCCCTAATCTGTGAAGAGAAAATTTTTGATTCCGTTCCTGTGAAGAAAGAAGTAAAAGCTGTCGTGAGCGGCATTTATGTATTGGATGTAAAGGGATTACATGGCAAACAGATACAATCCACAACTCCCGCAAAGAAAAAAGGTCGTTTTAAACGCGCTCTGGAGCGCGCCCAGGAAAAGGCTGGTGCAAAACCACTGAAATAAACATAATTTATGATAAAAGGCGGGCAATTTGCCCGCCTTTTACTTATCATATTATCTCATACCAGAACCTGAAAGACCCTGCTCAATTTTTGTTGGCCATCTCTGCCCGCAGCTTCTCTGTCAAAGCCGGAACAATCTTATTCAAATCGCCCACCAGACCAAAATCAGCCACATCAAAAATAGGCGCCGTATCATCCTTATTGATTGCAATGATAATATCGGATTCCTCCATGCCGGCCAAATGCTGAATCGCACCGGAGATGCCTACTGCAAAATAAACATTGGGACGCACGGTTTTGCCCGTCTGTCCTACCTGTAAGTCCTTCGGCTTCCATCCCGCATCCACAACCGCACGGGAACAGCTCACGGTGCCGCCCAGAACCTCTGCCAGCTCTTCCAGCATCTTGAAATTCTCAGCATTTCCCATGCCGCGGCCGCCGGACACAAGAATTTTTGCATCCATAATATCCACTGTATCGGATATGGCTTTCACCACTTCCAGAATTTCCACATACTTATTGTCAGGAGTAAATCCAGGATTATACTCTTCCACATTTGCCTTTACTCCCGCCTGCTTCTCTCTCTTCTGCATAACGCCGGGACGTACCGTAGCCATCTGGGGCCGGAAATCCGGACATGCAATGGTTGCAATGGTATTGCCGCCAAACGCCGGACGGGTCATCAGCAATTGATTATGTTTCTGCTCCTTGCCGGGCACAGGATTGATGGGAAAATCTCCGATATCAAGCTGCGTACAGTCTGCAGTCAGTCCTGTATGAATCCTTGCAGAAACACGGGGACCCAGATCACGTCCGATGGCCGTTGCACCCACCAGGAAAATCTCCGGTTTATACTTCTCAATTACCTTTGCCAACGCATGTGCGTATGGTTCGGTGCGATATTCCTTTAATTCCGGGTCGTCCACCACAATTACTTTATCTGCGCCGTACTCGGCAAGTTCATCTGCCAGCCCTTTTACATCGCTGCCCACCAGAACAGCCGTCACTTCGGTGTTCAGATCACCAGCCAAATCTTTGCCTTTGCCAATCAATTCAAATGCAATACTGTTAATGCAATTATCTACCTGCTGTGCAAAGACAAACACACCCTTATATTCCTCTAAATTCATTGTCATTCCTCCTATTCCAGTTCCGTCTCTACACTACAGCGCCCCTTTAGGGGAAGGAAATTTCATCTGCAAAGTACGCAGCTAAAATTTCCTTCCGGGCGCCTTCGTTCCGAGACTGTTTTTAAATTTTCTCTTAACATTTCTTACTGGACGATTCAAAGTTCCCCTAAACGGGAACTATTGTTGGCTTTCTTTTAGATCACATGCTTTTCCTTTAATTTACCCATAATATAATCAACAGCCTCGGCCGGATCAAGCGTAACCTTTTCACCTGCGCCCTTCCTGACCTTATCGGATGCCTTTGCAATCTGTGTGGGAGAACCTTTCAGACCCAGATTTGAATCCTCCACATCTTTCAAGTCAGCTCTGCCCCACTTCGTAATCACTGCTTTGCATGCGTCAAAAATTCCACCGGGAGTCATGTACCTGGGCTCGTTTAATTCAGCCAGCGCTGTAATCAGACAGGGCATTTTTGCCTTCAAAACATGATATCTGTCGTCAAACTGACGCTCTACAATCACATAATCTCCCTCTATTTTCAGATTTTGTGCGTAAGAAATCACCGGAATATCCAAATGTTCGGAAATCTGAGGTCCAACCTGTGCGGTATCGCCGTCGATTGCCTGACGTCCGGTAATAATCAAATCAAACTCCATATTGCGCAATGCTCCGGCCAAAGTCTGGGAAGTAGCCCAGGTATCCGCACCGCCCAGCACCCTGTCTGTCACCAGAACACCTTTGTCAGCGCCCATGGCAATTGCCTCACGCAATACATCCTCTGCTTTGGGAAGGCCCATGGTCAGAACTGTAACTTCCGCACCATACTGATCTTTTAAACGCAAAGCCGCTTCCAATCCTGCTTTGTCGTCAGGATTCATAATCGTCATCATTGCAGCTCTGTCCAATGTACCGTCGGGATTAAATTTTACACCGCCCTTGGTATCGGGAACCTGCTTAATACAAACAACAACTTTCATTGTATCTTCACTCCTTATATTCTATATAATGCTCCGCATTTCTTCCGGCTGTCCCACATCCGTCCACGCCATTTATGATGGAAGTACAGTCATAAATTTCTCTGCGAAGTCCGCACCATCCGGGCAAGCACCTCTGAACACATACGTTTGGCAGTTTCCCGGACTGTTTCTATGTTTCGCTCATATGTCCTTGGAACAAGCGCCTTATTATTTCAAAAGTGCTGCGCTGATTACCATTCTCTGTACTTCGCTGGTACCTTCATAAATCTCGGTAATTTTAGCGTCGCGCATCATACGCTCCACATCATACTCTCTGGTATAGCCATAACCGCCGTGAAGCTGTACTGCTTTGGTGGTAACTTCCATGGCAACCTCTGCGGCATAGAGTTTTGCCTGTGCTGCTTCAAATCCATACTCTTTCTGGGTTGCCTTTGCCATAGCCGCCTTATATACCAACAACTGCGCTGCCTGCACCTTTGTAGCCATATCGGCAAGCTGGAATTGTGTATTCTGCTGTGCGGCAATGGACTTGCCAAACTGCTTTCTCTCTTTGGTATAGGCAATGGTTCTGTCCAAAGCACCTTCTGCAATGCCCAATGCCTGCGCCGCAATACCAATACGGCCGCCGTCCAGAGTGTGCATTGCAATCTTAAAGCCCTGCCCTATCTTGCCGAGCAGATTCTCCTTGGGCACACGGCAATCTGTGAAAATCAACTCATAGGTAGAAGAACCGCGAATACCCATCTTCTTCTCCTTGGTGCCGAAGCTAAAGCCAGGTGTTCCCTTTTCTACAATAAAGGAAGAGATTTCCTTAATCTTTCTTCCTCTTTTTTCAATTACGCCTGTAACGGCAAAAATCACATATACATCTGCTTCCTTACCGTTTGTAATGAAAATTTTGGAACCGTTAATCACATATTCATCCCCGTCCAGCACAGCCTTGGTCTGCTGTCCCTGTGCATCCGTACCAGCTCCTGGCTCCGTCAGGCCAAATGCGCCCAACTTTTCACCTTTTGCCAAAGGGACCAGATATTTCTGCTTCTGTTCCTCTGTGCCAAACGTCATAATAGGGTCGCAGCACAGAGACGTATGAGCCGAAACTATAACGCCTGTGGTGCCGCAAACCTTTGACAATTCTTCTACACACATTACATAAGTAAGGGGATCGCAGCCCTGCCCGCCATATTCCTTTGGAACCGGAATTCCCAGGAAACCGTTCTTTGCCATTTTCGTAGCGGTCTCCCTGGGGAATTCTTCCGTCTCATCTACCTCCTGTGCAAGAGGTTTTACTTCTTTTTCAGCAAACTCTCTGAACAGAGTCCGCGCCATTTCATGTTCCTTGCGCAACGTAAAATCCATGATTTACATTCCTCCATCTATTTCTGATTAAACTATAATTATGTTTCTTGCTGCCGGCAGCAAATCAGCCTTCTATACCGCCGTTCTACTTTTTGTAATTGTAGAAGCCTTCTCCTGTCTTCTTGCCCAGCTTGCCTGCACGAACCATTTTGCGGAGCAACGGATGAGGACGGTATTTGGAATCTCCTGTCTCATTCTGCAGTACTTCCATAATGGCAAGCACAATATCCAGTCCCACCAGATCTCCCAACGCCAAAGGTCCCATGGGATGGGATGCTCCCAGCTTCATTGCCGTATCAATATCTTCAACGCTGGCAATGCCTTCCGCATAGATACCGATTGCTTCGTTAATCATAGGAATTAAAATTCTGTTTACCACAAATCCGGGTGCTTCCTTCACTTCCACAGGCGTCTTGCCGATTTCTGCCGCAATGGCTTTGATCTTCTCCACCAGCTCGTCAGGCGTATTAGCGCCCGCAATCACCTCTACCAGCTTCATTCTATCCGCCGGATTGAAGAAGTGCATACCAATCATGGGTCTGTCCAGTCCGGCTCCGATTTCCGTAATGGAAAGAGATGAGGTATTGGTTGCAAAAATACACTCAGGCTTTACAATTTCCTGCAACTCTTTGAAAGTCGTCTTCTTAATCTGCATGTTCTCCGGCGCTACTTCAATCACCAGGTCACAATCCGTACAGATATCCTTCAGTCCTGTTACAATCTTGGCAGAAATTCCGTCCGCCTGCTCCTGTGTAAGCTTTTCCTTCCCCACAAGGAAATTCAAATTCTTCAAAATCCTTGCCTTACCGCCGTCGGCAAATTCCTGCTTAATGTCGCACAGACAGACTTCATATCCCTCTGTCATTGCAAATGCCTGTGCAATTCCGGCTCCCATGGTGCCCGCGCCTATAATACCTACTTTCATTCTCATTTCCTCCTTCACATCTGATTTTACTATGTTCACTCCATGCTATTTTCTCTAAAAATTATTTGTTCTGAAAAGGAGCCTTCACTTTCTCCTTATTCTTATCCAGGAAGAACGCCATACCATATTTTTGATCCTCAGTCTCAAAGCAGTTGCCAAAGAGTTTTTCTTCTATGATTAACGCCTCATCCATATCCACATCCAGACCTTCATTGATGGCTCTCTTACAATTGCGAACGGCTATCGGCGCGTTCTTAGCAATTCCGGCCGCCATTTTCTCCGCTGCCGGAAGCAATTCCTCTTGAGGATATACCCCGTTTACCAGACCGATTCGATACGCCTCTTCCGCCTTAATATTGCGTGCCGTATAAATCATCTGCTTTGCCATACCCGCGCCAACCAGACGCGCCAGACGCTGCGTGCCTCCAAATCCCGGCGTGATACCCAATCCCACTTCCGGCTGTCCAAATACGGCATTTTCGGAACAAATCCTAATATCACAACTCATGGAAAGTTCACAGCCGCCGCCCAGGGCAAAACCGTTTACTGCTGCGATTACAGGAATGGGGAATTTCTCCAGTCTGCGGAACACATCGTTCCCCTTCTTGCCAAACGCTTCCCCTTCCGCCTTGCTTAAATTGCTCATCTCTCCAATATCAGCGCCGGCAACGAAGGATTTCTGTCCTGCTCCCGTGACTATCAGACAGCGCACAGTCTCCAAATCCACTTCATCCAAAACTTTGTCAAGTTCTTCTAACACTGCAGAATTCAGGGCGTTCAATGCCTTCTCACGACTAATTGTGACAATAGCATATTCTCCCTTCTGCTCATATACGATATATTCCATTTTCTTCTCCATTTTTCCCAATCAATTAAGGCAATTTATGCCGCCCAACACATGCGGATACAATCCTGTCCGGATTCTATCCGCTCATTTTGTTCCTTTTGGCCGATTGTTGTTTTAATCTTCTATCTTAACAATGGTAGAACATCCCATGCCGCCGCCGATACACAGCGTAGCAAGACCCGTCTTCGCACCCTTTGCCTGCATTTCATGCAGCAGCGTCACAAGGATACGGCATCCCGATGCGCCTACCGGATGACCCAGCGCAATAGCGCCGCCATTGGGGTTCAACTGTTTATCTACGTCAATACCAAGATCCTTGCCCACTGCAACAGACTGTGCCGCAAAAGCCTCGTTTGCCTCAATAATATCAAAGTCCTCAATCTTCATGCCAGTCTTAGCCAGAACTTTCTTCGTCGATGCCACAGGACCAATTCCCATAACTTCGGGACGAACACCAGCCAAAGCCCCTGCCACATAAGTAGCCATAGGTTTCACACCCAGCTCCTTCGCTTTCTCCTCGCTCATCACCACAATGGCAGCCGCACCGTCATTGATGCCTGAAGCATTACCAGCGGTAACAAATCCGTCAGGATTGATAGAACGAAGTTTAGCCAATCCTTCTATGGTTGAACCGGCGCGAGGGCCTTCATCCACTTTGAACTCAATTGTTTCTTTCTTTTTCTTTACCATCACAGGAACGATTTCCGCATCAAACGCACCTGATTTCTGTGCTGCTTCCGCCTTCTGCTGACTCTTCAGCGCGAACTCATCCAATTCTTCCCTGGTCAGCCCCCACTCACGGCAAATGTTGTCCGCAGTGGTAATCATGTGATAATCGTTAAACGCATCCCACAAGGCATCCTTAATCATGGTGTCCACAAGAGTGCCGTTATTCATTCTATATCCATAACGAGCCTGGGGAATGGCATAGGGCGCCATAGACATATTTTCCATACCGCCGGCCACAACAATATCCGCATCCCCTGCCAAAATCATTTGCGCCGCCTGGTTGACACAGTTCAAACCGGAACCGCAGACAACATTCATGGTAACAGCCGGCACTTCAATGGGAAGTCCTGCTTTAATGGATGCCTGGCGGGCCACATTCTGTCCCTGGCCTGCCTGGATGACGCATCCCATGTACACCTGATCCACATCCTCCGGCTTTACTCCTGCACGGTTTAACGCTTCTTTAATCACAATTGCTCCCAACTCGGCTGCGGGAGTAGTGCTCAATGTACCGCCCATGGTGCCAATCGCGGTACGGCATGCGCCTGCCAAAACTACTTTTTTTGCCATTTGTCTTTCCTCCACATTTCGTTATTACAATACTGTAAATGATGATTGTTATTTTTTTATCATTTCATGGCTATAAGTTTAACATAGTCCTTGATGATTTGCAATGTATTTTCTCTAAAATTTCTCGAACAAATTACCTTAACACTCAAAATGATTACTTTCGGTAGCCATATGGCAAAAGATGTGATAAACTATGAGCATCGACAAAATTAAACACAGTTCCGAACAGGAAAATATTTTTAAAAATATCCTTCATTTCGGTTATCATTTGTCTTACCATATTATAAAATAGAAGTTATAATTGACATGTTAATAAGAAAAAGAAAGGCAGACACCCCCAATGAATATTACATACACCGACGCAAAAGAATATACCGCCAAAGATCTGCAGGAATTATTTCAATCTGTTGACTGGATCTCCGGCAACTACCCTGAGAGATTAAAAAAAGCGCTCGACCATTGTGAGACCGTATTCACTGCATGGGACCAGGATAAACTGGTGGGGCTTGCAAACGCCATCGACGACAGCGAGTTGACAGCATATGTACATTACATATGTGTCAATCCCACTTACCAGGGTCAGGGAATCGGAAAGGAATTACTGCGGCGCATGAAAGAAAAATATAAAAATTATCTTTACATTATTTTACTTGCGGAAAATAAGCCCCTGATACAATATTACATAGAAAACGGCTTTCAGTATATGGACGGCCGATATGTTATCATGCTGCAAAATCCCTGATTTCCCTTTTCCATATCACTTTACTTACCATTTTCCGCATGATATATCATCAAACCTGCAGCCCTATACAACATACCTCTTGTATTTGTACTGTTTCTGATATAGAATAAAAAGATAAGTCAATAATATATCCCAAAATCAAATAATGATATATTATATGAAATCAGGAAAGGAATCTTACGATATGGCACAAAATCCTATTGTTACCATTACTATGAAAGGCGGAGAACTTATCCGTCTGGAACTCTATCCGGAGATCGCACCCATTTCTGTCAGCAATTTTATCAGTCTGATCAATCAAAAGTTCTATGATGGGTTAATTTTTCATCGCGTCATTAAGGGCTTTATGATTCAGGGCGGTTGTCCCGAAGGTACGGGTATGGGCGGCCCCGGCTACTGCATTAAAGGAGAATTTGCTAAAAATGGCGTAGAAAATTCTCTGAAACATACGCAGGGGGTACTATCCATGGCCAGGGCAATGGACCCTGACTCCGCCGGTTCCCAGTTCTTTATCATGCACAAAAATGCACCCCATTTAGACGGACAATATGCCGCTTTCGGAAAAGTAATCGAAGGAATGGATGTGGTGAATCGCATTGCGGAAACCCCCACAGATGACCTGGCAGACCGGCCCTATGAGAATCAGGTCATGGAACAGGTCACTGTTGACTGCTTTGGAGTGGAATATCCGGAACCTGAAAAGCTTTAATACTTCTCTTTCCCAAACTATGTTTTTATTGTATCAGCAAGATTTTCATAAATTTTCCTATTACAACTGCCGGAATTCTCTTTATCTGGCAGTTGATACTCTAATTTATTCATCTTCATCAGGAATTACATGCAAATCTTCAATAGATCCGCTCCAAACTTAAAAAGCAGTTTTAAAGATATTAGTTTTGTAATTCTTATCCCCAAACTGTTATCCTTCATATGCGCAGCACAATAGGAGACAATCATCAAGAGCAAAGCATACCGATTGGTAAAATATGATTTCAGCCCCCAGAACGAAAAGCCAACGCATATAAAATGATTTTAGATAGTTGTCAACCTGTACAAAATATGTTAAAATAGTTTATGAACATACGTTTTGCAATTCCACACTTTTTACGGCGCACAAAAAGATCCACTTTTGGAAATAACGGCAATCATATTCTCTGGGGAAAGGGCGGCTGAGATGAAACAAATGAATCAACTATCTATATTTGATATGCAAACAGAATCCCCCCATACCCTGGCCCAAACGCCCCTTGCCGACCGTATGCGTCCTCTTGATTTGGAACACTATATCGGCCAGAAACATCTCTTGGGAAAAGGTATGATTTTACGCCAAATGTTGGAGAAGGATATGATTCCTTCCATGATTTTCTGGGGTCCCCCCGGCGTGGGCAAAACAACCCTTGCAAGCATCATTGCAAACCGTACCCAATCCGCCTTTGTAAATTTCAGCGCCGTCACCAGCGGCATCAAAGAAATTAAGGAAATTATGAAACAAGCGGAAGAAAACCGTATTTTTGGCGTCCGCACCCTTTGCTTTGTGGACGAAATACACAGATTCAACAAAGCACAGCAAGATGCCTTTCTTCCCTATGTTGAAAAAGGCAGCATCACCCTCATAGGCGCCACAACGGAGAATCCTTCCTTTGAAATCAATGCCGCCCTGCTGTCACGCTGCAAGGTATTTGTGCTGAAATCACTGACGCCCTCCGACTTGACCGAACTACTCTCTTTTGCACTGCACGACACAAACGGTTTTGGCAGCACTACCATTCATATTGCCGACGAACTGCTTGGCACCATTGCCGGTTTCGCAAACGGAGACGCCCGCGCTGCACTGAATACACTGGAGATGGCCGTCCTGAATGGAGAAATTTCTCCCGACGGTTCCATTACTATAACCAAAAACACCTTGGAACAATGCCTTGGCAAGAAAACTTTACTATACGACAAAAAAGGGGAGGAACATTATAACCTAATCTCCGCTCTGCATAAATCCATGCGCAACTCTGACCCCGACGCTGCAGTATACTGGTTAGCCCGCATGTTAGAAGCCGGAGAAGACCCCCTGTTTATCGCCCGCAGACTAATCCGTTTTGCCAGTGAAGATATTGGACTGGCGGACAATAATGCGCTGCAGCTTGCCGTTGCGGCATACCAGGCGTGTCATTTTAACGGTATGCCCGAATGTAATATTAACCTGGCGCAAACCGTCATTTATCTCTCCTTAGCGCCCCGTTCCAATGCCGTATACAGCGCCTATGAGACGGCTAAAAAAGATGCCTTGGCACAGCTTGCCGAACCGGTCCCCCTGAACATCCGCAATGCCCCTACAAAATTAATGGAAGCGTTGCAGTACGGAAAAGACTACACCTATGCCCACGATACCGAAGAGAAAATTGCCCGCATGACCTGCCTGCCGGACAGTTTGAAGAATAAACGCTATTATCTGCCCACGGATGAAGGGATGGAACACATTATGAAAGAACGCCTGGAATCCAGCAGAGAGTTTCGATTGGGGGGGTGATTGTTGATTAAATACTACAAACATCATATATTTGTAAGATATTTCATTTTCACCCCTACGCCTTGTCATACAAGCCTTTTTCGTATCCGCCTGAAAATAACATTGGGCTTCCTGACAAATTCATTGATATCATACCTGGCAATCAATTTGTGCTCATGATAAATATGTATTTCCTTGCCTTCAAATAGTATGAGTAAATTGCTAATCCGAAATCCTATCTCATTCCCTTCTCCATCTATCTCTGTGTTCTTTACCACCCGCTTTAGTTCCGAATATAGTCTAAACTCTTCCTCCGATTTAAGCAAAATCTCCGGATATTCCACACTATGCTCCAAAAGAAACAAATTTGTAAAACACCTTACCTGCCCAAATTCCCCAGGCGCCACCACCTGCGAAAGCTGCTTCCACGCTTCAACTTCAATCCGATAATAATCCTCTATTGAATTAGATGGTATCTCTGTTATCTCATTTCTTCTGACCGGAATACATTTTGTCACCATACCATAATATCGAATTCCCGCTTCCTCCTGAAATAAATTTCTTGACTGATAAATGGCAACATAATGTATTGGCAACATATTTTCCGGCAATTTACTCGCTGGAATGTGGTAAAATTTATGTTGCAGGTTTACTTTAAGCTGCGCTTTACTTTTTAAACTGCCAACCAAAACATCCCTGTATTTCCAGTTTACCCTGGCCAATTTTTCTTCTATTCCTCTGGGCAATATAGTTCTTTCAAATGCTGATTCTTGTGAATCTGCAATTAGTTCTTCCAGTATTTCAACAACCATCCCTGTAGCTGACGGAAGAAACGGTATTCCACCAATATTTACTTCTTCTATGCTTTTATAGAATTTGTGTTTTTTGTATCTTTCCAAGTCCGCATAAGGAAACAAGACATATGCTCCAAACATAGTTCTTTCAAAAGACATCGCTCCCTTTTGATAAACAATCGCGTCCCTATAACGATGCATTGTGTTAATATCATCCACTTCCGGTCCAGGGTCACATGAAACTAAATTGTAATAGTCCGTGCCAGGAAGTGCGGGATTTATCCGATATTTTGCATCAAATACATATTCATATTGCTGCTCTCTGCCCAACCCATTATATTTCTTAAGAGAAAGCACATTATCTGGTCTTTGTGTAATAGTGGGACTATTTTCTATCCTGGGATTATAAGAAAGTTTTATTACATCCCCATTATTCATATTCCGATATTTTACCTGAGAACCCTGCCCTTTTACCAGGGAAATAAACAGTCCGTTTTCCTTTATCTTTATAATATCCTGAGAAATCAATTCATACCGATCTCTCAATATGCTATTTAATTTGATAAAACACCAATATTCATACAAAAGCGACATATCCTTCAATGAAATATCAAATATCCCACCTGAAACAGACAAGCCTCTCATTAACATCAGGTAGTGTTTGTATAGAATTCTGTATCCGGGCGCCATGGAAAATACAAGGGACATTCCCGTATTTACTTCCTTCGCATCTATTTCTTTTAAGAAAGAAGTCCGCATACGCCTTTTAATACTAAATATCATGTTATCTATTTCATTTAAAATACTTTCATCTTTGTTTCTTTGCATCAGCAAATAATTTGCCCGAAACGTCTCCAGTTTCTTTGCAATCATTTGAAGAATGTATTTGACCATACAATTTTCTTTTGTATTATATGTGACCTGTTTCCTGGCCGCCAGTGCCCTATCCGCCATGATCCTGCCTTCACCCCTCATAACATGATCCGGATGCTTTTCCAACCAGCGGTATCCTCTCTTATCCACTCTGGCAACCTTATGCTCTGGCAATACTTCATAACAGTTGTTCAAAATATGATGTGGTTGTCCTATAATCTTATCTACCGCCCTGATAAAATCCTGATAAATTTTTCGTATTACCGCGAAAAATTCCACTGGACTGCTTTCGACTTTATCCCCTTGTCCATATCCATGATACGTTTTTTTCAAGAAATCGAATGCCAGGTTATAAATTTCTGCTGTTACATCGGCTAAAATTGCCTGATAATCCTCCTTATAGCTTAATTTTGACGGATATACTTCTATTACAATTCTTATGTACTCATTTCCATTTATCTTGATAACGAAATCCGAAAATCCAATTTCATTTCCAAAATTTATAACGCCGGACAAAAGATTATGTTTGCGGCTCGCCCGCGTAATCTTATTCCTGATATTTATATTATCATGCCAAAAGCTTACTATATCCTGATTAGAATCAGCCTCGATTATAATTTCATACCTTTGCTGTTCAAAAAACATGGGATGTACCATACAATTCACAATATTCATCTCTGGATTATCATAAAATAGAGAATCTGTACCATCCCAAACAGCTACCTTAACACAATCTTCACTAACTACTTTCAGAACAGCTTCAGTTTTATCATGAATCGTATTGCTAAATGAGGAATGTCTTCCAATACTCTTAATTATAACATTTGCTCTCTCTGCCTGAATATAGAGCAGTTCATCAGAACCAATAGGAAGTAAATCCATCCTCTTCTAATCTCCTTACCATAAATGTTATTTTTTCAGCACTTTTCTTATATTTACAGTCAGAATCTCTGGCTCTTTTCAACATTTGTTTCACCAAATCCGTCTGTCCCGCTTGCATTATATCATAACTACCCACACAATATTGAAATAATTTTATCAACATTTCTTTTATTACTATACCACTTCCTTGAATCCGCGGTAGAATCTTCTGCATAATTTCATTATCTATCGCCTCTGTGTCAGATAAAAGGAAATCTGCGTTTTTATTATTCAAAAGATAAAATATAAATTCATCCCGAACACGATATCCCACATGCGCATTTGCAGTCTGAAGTATCCTGTTTATTGACTGCAACTCTGAACAATACACTCCCACTACTTCCGCTTCCTCCACACAATCCTCCTGCAGTATGAGATACTGTGTTTTCAAAAATGAATTTCCAACCCTTTCCACCTTACCATCAAAACTCACAACGGATTCTTCAAATGGAGATTTCAAATCCACATTTGAAAACTCTATGGTATTTGCCCGATCCAAAACTTTTCTGCTAAATGGAAATGTCGTCTCATCCATATTTACAGTACCAATTATATATAAATTCTCCGGAAAACACATATCGGCATATTTATGACCATCAAGCTTACTTCCACATTGCTCTTTTGTGATTAATGGTGCAGTTCTAATTTTTCTATTTTCACCAAAATCACGGCTTTCCATTACAGACAGAATATCACTCATATAATATTCCACTCTGGCCAAATTCATCTCATCCAGACATAACATATAAGGTGTTCTCAAATTCTGTGCTGCTTCATAAACATATTGTGTAATTGCTCCGGGAACAAATTCTCCATTGAGATTTATATGTCCGAAAATATCTGATGAATCAGACCAATCAGGTCTTACAGGAACCATTTTATATTTCGCGCCTATTGCTTCTGCAAACAACTTTACCAGTCTTGTTTTTCCTGTCCCACTTACACCTGCAAGAATAACAAAAGGCTTAGATTTTAAACTGAGGTAAAAATTTTCTATCAGTCCGTCTTCATAGCAAAATCCTTTTGATGATATGTATGACTTTATTCTTGATAGAATTTCTTTTGTATCCCAATTTTCTTCTATCTCACCATTCTCTAACATATCTTCACTTTCCTCAACGTCATGGAACAATTCTTCCTGATCAATTTCTGTCTTCACTATATCTTCTTTTTGTATTTCTGGCTCCAAAAAAGAATCTTGCATCTCTCCCCCAAAATCATCTACTTGTTTACAATGACATATAAATTCCAAAGTCTTATCATCATTAGCATAAATATCAATATACTCATCTTTAACCGATAACTTCTTTTTTTCTCCGGAAAGCTCTTCCTTTCGTTTGGCAATATCATTTGCACTATAAGAAAATATAGAATTTAGTGCCTGACATAAAGGGTTTAGCGTACTATATTTAATCTGAATTACAGTTCGTTGGGAATTTTTTCCCTTTAAGTCTACAAATTTTATAACAGCTTGATATTCGATTCCTTTCAGCCAAACTTTGATGTTTTGTTTTTCACCCTTTTGAAGTGTGATTCCCAGTCCATCCAACAACACTTGATATTTTTTTATTGGAACTGTCAACCCTTCATTCAGCACCGATTGATCTATTAGCTTTTTCATTATGTATTTGCTCATATATTCTATTCTCCAAACTCGTATACATCACATATTTAATACATCCTATCCCCATGCAATGATTATTCTTACCTTCTCGCCAACAGCCACGCCATCACATGAACCGCCTGTTGGAACTTGCCGGTATGAATCAATTCCTCAATCTCCTGTTCTGTATGAAGTTCCACATTCAAGAACTCCGTCTCATCCAAATCCTGTCCACTGACCTTACGGCATTTTTTTGCCCTATACACATGCGCATAATTGTCACCTATAGTTGCATTGGAAGGAATCGTAATCAAATGCGTCCAATCAGATGATGAATAGCCTGTCTCTTCCAACAGCTCCCTTTTTGCTGCGTCTAACGCATCCTCAGACAGTTCATTCTTTTTGCCATCTCCAGTCCCATATTCCAATCCATCAGATGGCTCTATACCTCCTGCCGGGAACTCTGTGGTGACTTCCTTTATCCCCTGTCGAAACTGCCTCACACAGAGATAATTTCCCTCACAGTCAGATGCCACTATAACAACATAATCCCTGCGGCTATAACTATAATATGGTTCAAATACTGTTCCATCGGGAAATCGATATGCCGACCGCCGAAAATCTATCCACTTATCCTGTATAATATGTTCCGTTCTTACTTCTTCCCATGTAAGGTCATCTCTGTCATTTATCATTCTACGCCGCACCTCCTATTCATTTTCCATTCATGCCCCCATTAACGTTAATATCTTTTATTCAGCATTTGACTCAATGCCCTTTTGTGTCAACATTATACCATAATTTGATGCGCTTTAGCGCATATGGAATCAGTAGTTGACACAACGTCCTTTTGTGTCAACATTATACCATAACTGCCAGAAAAATACAGATAAAAATCACATCGCAAAATGGACTTACTTTCATTGTGTCAACTTCCCACGACAAACGCATGAATGAATAAAATATGAACATTTCTACTATTTATGGTATAATTCTTAAGTGAAGTATCATATTCAGGGCAGAAAGAAAGAGCAGCCTTCTACAAATGATAAAGCTGCCCTGAATGTGATTCTTCACGATTGTACCAAGACGCGGGACTTTAGCCGGTATATGGGGATTGCATT
>JAAWCE010000066.1 GCA_022793065.1 Lachnospiraceae bacterium | reverse complement strand
GAAAGAAAATGCAGGAGGTGGTTTCAAAGAATATCGGGGATGGCATCAAGATACTGTCCTATACACATGAAAGTCCGGCAGAAAAATAAGAGCCTTGACTTATAGAGAATCAGGAAGAAATCAGTCTGAAAATTAAAACGAGTAGGAAGATTTATTATGTTTCATTTGAAAAATCAGAAGAATACAAAACAGGAGCAGCTCAAGACAATCTTGCAGTGGATTGATGAGGCGGAGGCGGTTGTTATCGGCGTTATTTGGAGAGCCATGCACACAAGAAAGTCCTCTTTCTGGCATTGGGGATTGGGCGCATGACACCGGAATTTATTAAAATCCCTTTTATCAATATGACATACAGCCTGCCGGATGCAAGGCTGGTTCTGGTCAATAAGGGGGAACCGGAACCGCTGGCGGAGATTGCCGAAAAGACCATTGCCTTAGATGCAGATATTTTGGAAACCCTTCATATGATGGTGGAAATGAAAAAGGAGGTTGTTAGCTGTGCGTGAATTAAGTCAAATTGCAGATAAAATCAAAAGTGCTGATGCCATTTTAATCGGAGCCAGCAATGGGCTGTCTATTACAGAAGGACTTCATCTTTTTGCAGATAATCAGGCATTGGAGGAGCTGTTTGGGGATTTTAAACGTAAATATGGGATTCGTAGCATTTTGCATGGAATGACTATCCGTTGGTCGTCCGAAGAAGAAAAGTGGGCATTTTGGAGCCGCCTGATCCATCATTACTGTGGGGAGTACAAAGAGAGCCAGGTCATGAAGGATTTGAAAGCGATTGTGGGAAGTAAAAATTATTTTGTGGTTACGTCTAACGGCGAGTGCCACTTTGAGATGAGTGGATTTGCTCCGGAAAATATTTATGAGGTGGAGGGGAACTGGCTGACAATGCAATGCTCCCATGCCTGCCATGACACCTTGTATCCGAGTCTTGAGATAGCAGAAAAAATGGCAGCGGCAGAAAAGGATGGAAAAGTGCCGTCGAATTTGGTTCCATATTGTCCAAAGTGCGGTAGTCCCATGCAGATTCATTTGGAAGTTGACCGGAATTATATCCGGGAGAATACAGGGCAGAAACGCTTTCAGGCATTCCTGAATGAATATCATGGTAAAAAGCTGGTAGTTCTGGAACTTGGCATAGGTCCCCGTAACCAGTTGATCAAGGCTCCGCTTATGCGGCTTGTGGATATGGAACCAAATGCAGCCTATGTTACGATCAATCTTGGCGAAATTTATATCATGGATAATATCAAAGAAAAATCATTTGGTCTTGACGGGTATCTTGGGGAAATTTTAAGCAGGCTTCGGGAGGTGTGTGAGGAATGATCATTCCCGAACAGGTAAAAGGCGATTACGAGAAGTGGAATTCATTTTTGGAAAATGAGGTTGATTTCTGGCTGAAAACCAGTGAAAAGCATACAAAAGAGCATTGTTCCAGAGTGTTACTGTTTTGCCTGCTGATTGCTGATAAACGGAGGCTATCGCAAAAGGAAACCGATATTTTATGTATGGCTGCTGTTTTCCATGATTCCCGCAGGCAGGATGACTGGTATGATGTGGGGCATGGGCAGAGGGCGGCGGATTATTACCGGGAATACTGCACGACTCATGAACTGGCATTTGAGCAGGTGTGTTATGACATTATGTATTATCATGACCGTGATGACCAGATTGGGATAGATGCCATTGCAGGCAGGAATCCAAAGGAGCAGAATGGAGTGCTGCTGTACCAGAGTTTTAAAGATGCGGATGCCCTTGACCGTTTCCGTTTAGGACCGGACGGGCTGGATATAAAATATTTGCGGACAGATGAGGCAAGGTCATTATACAGCTATGCAAAAATGGTTTGGCTTCAGTATTATGCATAGTGGAGGGCAGGAGGCACATAAAATGCTGGAGCTTAAAAATATTACTTTCAAGGTAGAGGGAGAGAACGGCAAAAAAACCATTCTTTCCAATATCAATTTACACATCAATAAAAATAAGTTTGTGGTGATTACAGGTCCCAATGGCGGAGGCAAGTCTACCCTTGCCAAAGTGATTGTGGGAATTGAGAAACCGGATGAAGGACAGATTTTATTAAACGGGGAAGATATTACGCCACTGGATATTACAGAGCGTGCGGCAAAAGGAATCAGCTTTGCTTTTCAGCAGCCCGTTCGGTTTAAGGGTGTGACCATAAAAGATTTAATCACACTTGCGGCAGGTAAGGGATTAAATACAAACGAGGTATGCACATATCTTTCCGAAGTTGGTTTATGCGCCAGAGATTACATCAACCGGGAAGTGAACGATTCTTTGTCAGGAGGGGAACTAAAGCGGATTGAAATAGCAACAGTTTTGGCACGTAAAAGCCAGTTATCTATTTTTGATGAACCAGAGGCGGGGATTGACTTGTGGAGTTTCCAGAATCTGCTCCGTGTCTTTGAGAAAATGCAAAAGGAGCTTCAGGGCAGCATTCTGGTTATTTCCCATCAGGAGCGTATTTTGAATATTGCAGATGAGATTATTGTGGTAGCAGATGGAAGGATACAAACATCTGGCGGTAAAAAGGAAATCCTGGGTGGGATCATAGAAAACGGAGGCTGCTGCAAGTTTTGCAAGAAGGAGGAATAAGCTGTGGATCAGATACAAAAGCAGTTGCTTGCAGAAGTGGCGGGATTTCATGAAATCCCTACGGGAGCCTATAATATACGGGCAAATGGAGAGAGTTCAGGGTGGAACACAACAGCGAATATTGATATTGTGCCAAAAGAAAATGGAAGCGGCATTGAAATTTATGTGAAGCCGGGAACAAAGAAAGAGAGCCTGCATATTCCTGTGCTGTTAAGCCAGTCAGGATTGGAAGATACAGTATACAATGATTTTTTTATAGGTGAAGGAGCCGACATTGTGATTATCGCAGGCTGTGGAATCCATAACGGAGGTTCAAAGAAAACGCAGCATGATGGTATCCATACTTTTTATATAGAAAAGGGTGCTAAAGTAAAATATATTGAAAAGCATTATGGACAGGGCGAAGGTACTGGAGAGAGGGTTTTGAACCCTAAAACAGTTATCCATATAAACGAGGATGGATATATGGAAATAAATTCAGTACAGATAAAGGGAGTAGACTCAACAATCAGGGAAACCGAAGCAAACTTAAAGGAAGGCGCTACTCTGGTGGTAAAAGAGAAGATTATGACCCATGATTCGCAGACGGCTGAAACGAGCTTTAGCGTGGTTTTGAATGGGAAAAAAGCCTCGGCAAATATTGTTTCCCGTTCCGTTGCAAGAGATATGTCAAGACAGCTTTTTCTTTCCAGAGTATACGGAAATGCAGACTGCACCGGGCATACAGAGTGTGATTCTATCATTATGGACGATGCCTATGTCGGAGCCATACCAGAAATCCATGCGAATCATCAGGATGCATCTCTGGTGCATGAAGCTGCCATTGGAAAGATTGCAGGAGAGCAGCTAATAAAGCT
>JAAWCE010000044.1 GCA_022793065.1 Lachnospiraceae bacterium | reverse complement strand
TCCCGCATCTGGTCAAGTAATTCCTGGACGGCTGGCCGCTCGAAGTTGGTCCCGCTGTACCCGTTGTCGATGAACTCCAAGACCTCCACATTCTTAACACCCTCCATAGCGTCAACATACTGGTGGAGCGTGTTTTTCTGAGAAGCCATTTGTCAAGGGTATTTTCACCTTTATCAAACATGAACTTTATTTGCTCAAAATTCAGTAACACAAAACAGCATTATGTTATAACAGTTCGTAACCTGGAATTTCTTTGATGTATCACAAATAAGCGCCAAATACATCAGATTTCTACTACTATTTCTTTCTTTATTTCCAGCGTGTTGTCCTTTGTTAGCCTAACGGCATATGCGTGGCAGTGCATTCCTTTTTGAATACATGCGGAAAATAGACGTGCGTATTCGACTATTTCATGATTCAACTGCACAGCCTTCGTTTGCGGATTCAATGCAATAAATATATACGCGACTTTGTATCCTTTATCTATAAGTTTCAGCAATTTTTCTAGTTGCTTAACCCCTCGCTCCGAATATACCGTAGGGAAAACTGCCTCCCTATCAAAAGAAAGAATACTTTTAATTTCCAAAATAGTTTTTGTATTCTCGATGTATAGATCTGCCTTATAGCCATCGGCAAAGTGCTCTCGCAACACATCGCCTCGTTTTCCAAGGAATGCAAACCGCCTACTTCTTATTTGATTTTCTATCACACGATTGGCCAGAGCCAAATTCAAAGGGATAAGGCGATGTCTATATTCTACAGCATAAACCGAATATTGAGTTCGTGCCTTTTTCGAAGCGGTTGGTACTAACATCACCCTTCTACCGGTTAAATCCAAAAAATTGCTAAGTCTACAAGAGGAAGGAATATAACAAACGACATCTGAGAAGCCAACTGTAACGAGACAGAGGAACCTGTTTTTAATTTCTTCCTTAAATATCCCATATACAATTGCTTGCTCAGATGCCATTTTAAGGCCCCCTATTTATTGTATTTGCCGCTAATTACTCCTTGCACAATTTCATCGAGTTCAGGTACCTCAATCAAATATCCTTGAGCACGTTCAATTTTATCTCCGTTTTTGTAAATCAGATCACCATACTTCTGAAGATACTGTGCATCTGGTGACTCGATAATCATTCTGGATGAAATTCCATCGTTGACTCGTAGGGCAACGCGACCATTCAACTGCGCCTTAGTTGTCGGGGGAACCAGTTTTGCTTCTGGCCTTTGCGTACAGATTACAAGATGAATCCCTCTGCTTCTACCCGCCTGTGCTATTCTCTGAACTGGCTTATAGAATGCATTCTGCTCTTTTTTAGATTCCAACTGATCTGCAAGGTCAGCAAACTCATCAATGATGACAACAATCGGGGCCAGCTTTTCCTCCATTTTCTTATTGTACTCAGTAATGTTTGCAACTCGTGCCTTAGCAAGTAGCTCCCCACGTCTTTCAGATTCTTCAAAAATCACTTCTTTGATTACCCGAGTTGCTTCAACAGCATCAGAAATAATGTTGTCCGCATACAAATGGGGTAGGCCACTGAAGTGAATAAAGTCCTCCAACTTTGAGGAAGATAAAATTAACTGCATATCTTCCTTACGGGGATGTGTCATCAGCAAAGATGCCAACATTGTAAACAGAAATACGGACTTACCAGAACCCGTGCTACCTCCAACAAGCATATGGGGCATCTGACCAAGATCTTCAATCAAGTCCTTCCCGTTAGGAGTTTTGCCCAGCGGAAAGTAAAGCTGCTCAGGAGAGGTTACTCTCGGCATTTTTTCAATTACATCCTTGAAAAGCACCTTCTGCTTTTGGAGGCGAGGTACATCAAGCAGAAGTTCATCAGAATTGGGAATTCGCTGAATAATAACACCGCTGCGCTTCATTTCTCGGCCAATATCATCAAGATGCGAGGACAACCCCTGAAGTGCCTGCCCCTGTCCCAGCTTGAAGTCGAGACGAATAACACTTGGGCCAACAACGACCTTACTTGCATCACACTCCTTAAGCGCTACATGATAATTACTACAGGAGTGCTTAAAATCTCTAACAAGCTGGTCAATTTCGTCCTTTGATACCTCAGGCCCCTGATGCTTTACCTCAGTAGGCTGAGGTGGTGTGTTGACTGGCCTTTCTTGCAATTCTATAGCTTCAGTGACAACAGTTTTCATTGCTTCAGATTGCTCGAGATCTGTTGATGGAACATCCTTTATCTCAATATCCACATCGACAATAGCGTCATCACTATTAACTACAGCGTCTGGCAAAGTTTCGTCAAAGTCGGCTATAAAGGACTCCTTTATTACAGTTGTATCTCCCAGAACCTGCTTTTGAATATCACGAGCAGTGAGTTTGTTGTATTCGATTTCACAACCCTCATAGTCTGGATGCTTACAAATTATCCTTTCTCCCGCACCCGCTTCATTGAGCTTAATATGTAGCAGAACACCAGAAAGCTTGATTTCAATCTGCGCAGCATCGCCTTTTCTAAAGGCTCGATCCAGCAGACCCTTCCATTTCTTTTGCCACTCGACTTCATGTACATTTCTGAAGCACTCAGATACAATCTGGTATTTGAGAACCTCACGACGGGCAGCAGTAAACATGTCAGCTTCTGCTTCATCCAGAGTAAAAATATCCCGAAGAATACTGATGGTAGTGGCAAGCTGATCCGCAGCATGGTTTGTTATTTCTACATCGCCAGACTCTCCTCTTTTGATCGATGCATCAGGGGCTTCATCACGTGTTTTAACCTCAATTGGCTCAATGCAAAGAACATCCTTATTTTCATCGTAGTGAAGCCCAATTAGGTCGGCCCTTTGATCGCCATGGGGGTTCTCCTGAAGCCAAATCCTTGCTCGATCATCGTCAAGGGATGCGACCATTGAGTTTTCCTTATACCGATTTGTATACCAAGAGGCTGCAAAAAGAGTACCAAGCAGTCCCTTTTTCTTATTGTTGATTGCCTGCTGATCCGCACCAAAGTGCGGAATACTAATTAAGCCATTAGACGCAATATGACCAAACTGCTTTAATATCTGTACGAGCGTATCAGATTGCGGATAAAGATTATAGCCCCGAAGCATTGTCAAATACTGTGTAATAATGCGAGATTCACTTGAGGTCCAAACATTAACCATTCGCTTTTCATACTGCATCTCGCCGATTGGGATGGCATCCTCTGGTTGATAATTATTGGTATCACGGTCCGCAACAACTAACCATTGCGTAAGGCCCTCTTTAATGGTGGACACCACAGCTGTCATGTCTGCATTTCCGCTATAGGTGGTTCTCGGATTCATATTATTGCTGATCACATCCGCTGCCCGCATCAACCTATGATAATCGCCAATGATTCCAGAATCGGTTTCCGAGGATGGGAACAGACTTCCCCTATGCTGCATCTCGTCAAACTCATAATCATAGTTAATTACTAACGGCGTAATATACAGACTGTGGTTGTTTGGACCGTATTCTATGGCATAGGAGGACTGATCAAAATAGAAGGCTATATGGACCGGGTGTTTGTTGAGGTCCTCCTTGACCTCAGCATTAGAAGCAACATTTCTTATACTGATACTAATCCTACCATGACGGATATACTCTCCAATTTCATAATCTCGGCCAGAGTAGTCCAACTTAGATAGTTCCGTATTCCCGTTTTGGTTTCTAGTCAAATAAACACTATAGACGACTCGCTTGCAATTACTCCGCCCCATAAAGCTCTTGATCTGTCTGATGCACCCAACTAGGTCTGGCGCATCAACAGAGCAAATTCTAATTTCATTTTGGGTGTATGGCGCAAAGCCAATCCAGCGGTTGAGCACTTCTTCAAAGGACTCAATCCCATCGTCACCTAAATATCGATTGGTTTTGTTTTCAAAGGTCGGGAGCATCTCAATGCTTCCAGAGCATGGGAGCACCTTATCGTCCATAGTTCCAGTAATAACACTGTTCGCAATAACAAAGCTTAACACCTGTGGAAGCCTTGTCAAAACCTCCTTCAATGCTGCCTTGTCCTCGTCGCTCATTTTTTGTTTGCTTTTTGGCAGTGCTTTGAAAACCTCAAAGTACCTCCATAAGTAAATTGGATGCAGAGGGAGAAGTATTGCTTTCCATTCTGTAGGTGTCTTGATATATAGAATGTCAAGCAGCAGTAATGCACGGGCCGCATAGCTTGTTCCCGCTCCACTTATCTGTCGCATGATGGGCTCATTAACGCTAAATGCATGATAAAGTTGCCCCCACGCCTCCACATAAGCAATAAGAGTATTTCTCAGTTCATTATCCGCGCCAAACAGCAACACCGGTTGATACATTATGAGGTCAAGATTTTCCAAAAGCCTATCACGAAGAGAAGATAGGCTCTGGACAGACTCCTCAAACAGGTCAATGTTTTCAATTCCTTTGGCATTAAACTGGGCATCAAATTGTACGAGGAAATCAAACAGGGCTTGGCTACCGTCTATTCCACCGGAAAAGGAGATTATGGAATCAGTCGCCTTGGGATCAAAGGTGTGAAAAGCCTCTATATCTGCAGAGATAACATCCTTAAGAACACTTTCCTCAGTCTCAAGTAATCCACCCCACGCACTGTAATTACATGCCTTTCCCACCAACTTACGAAGATCGTCACTGTGACTATCCAAGACAATTTCTCGCTCCTGGAAAATACCTCCAACAGGAATAAGCTTTTCGTGGCCGCTGGTCGATTCCTTGTCATAATAGGTCTTGAACTCTGCTAAAAGCGTTTTAATATCCTCGTTTGCGCCATTGTCATCAGAGATAACCGCATCAGAAATCAACTCTGCCATCTGCTTTGGACGGATTGGCAAATTATCAATTTCGGTCTGGCCCTCTGGGTTGGAACTTTCAATGGATGGTGTAGGTTGCTTTTTCCCATTCTTTTTTGACCTCTGAGAGGCAGAGAAAAGTTCCTTGACCATCGAAAGTTCAAGGCTTCTTAGCTCGCTTGCCTTTCCGTATTTGTAATAGCTTTGTAGTTGTCTGTATGTTGCAGTGAGATTTTCTTTACTTGCCACCTTTGTTGAGGCCAGCGATCTGCTAAGCGCTTTTCTGGACTCCTCGCTCAACTGAGCAATTTTGAAAATCAAGTCTCTGTTCTGCGCTAACCGGTCGCGAGCGTTTACTTTTGTCCCCAGAATTTCTTGATCGCGGAGGAGGTTAAGTCTCCACATATTATCTGGGATGGCATTTGCCTTGTCAGCACTTTTTTCAACCGCACTAACAAAATCAAGCATTGATTCAAAAGAGTAATAGTCTGAGGTTTCCTTCAATGCATTCCAGAAGTTCAGTGTTGGCGTATTTGTATCCGTTTCAATTTGCTGCTCAATAATGAACAGGCTAAGATTTCTGGTCGTGACAATATCAAACTCTGCAAGTGAATGAAGTTTGTCAGTATCATTCTTAACGAAAGCAATAATCCTGCCCGCACATTCAGGATTGCTCCGCCAAAGTACCGCCTCCTCGATTGCAGGAGAAAGTGTGTAGGCATCGCACTCTGATTCTTTCAAAGCATCATAACCAACAGCAGAAATGAAATAGTGCTTTCCGGTTTGCGTAGCCAAGGTAGTAGCGATTTCAATGGGATTAATTTCACCAATGCCCTTTACGATAATGCCAACTCTTGTTTCCTGAAGGTTCTCCAACAAAAGCCGGGTTATGACATCCTGCTTTTTCATCTCACTTCGTTACCTCCAAGTCTAATCTGAAGAATGCCATCGGCCATAATCTCCGCAAAATCCATATTTTCTAGCATACTTGCAAATTTTGCAAAGTTACTCTCTAAGGCATCCTCATCAACCTGTAGAATAAAACCGCTTCTCTGAAGCTTATCCAGCTCAAACTGGCTACCACCAATGACTGCTCCGAAACGGTTCCACACTCTTTCTCGAATTTCTTGGCCACTAATTATCTCCCCAGGTTCAACAGATGCCCGTAAAAGCATCTCTAAAATATCCTGAGAAATTACGAAGCGCTTATTTGGATGCATCGCATCCGGCGGATACAGAATACCCGCCGATGTCCCAAGCGTTTTAACAAAATTAACAGGATGAGATGAAGCAACCAGAGCGAGCATATCATACATGGCTTCGCCGATAGCAAGGTATGCTTCCTCTGAGTTCTCGGCCTCTGCCGCATGCTCTTTGGCAATATTCCAAAGTGTATTCAGTTCGTCCTGAACAGCCTTAGAGGGAGCTTTGTTTTTATCATAAACTGGAACGGATGAGAGCAGGGTCTCTATACTATAGCCATCCTCACAAAGTTGTTGAGAATAGCCCCAGGCATAGAAACGATTGATAGATTTGTGCATCTGCGTATACGACATTTCAGATGAACGGGCCACACTGCTCTTATTGGGGGGCAGCATACTGAAATCCAGGAGAATTGGCCTGACGCTTCCACTACAATAAAATGCCTCAAGCAGAGTAATATACCGCATAATTTGAAAAATGCAGAAAAAGTTAAAGATTCTCAACTGTGTCAATGGGTTAGGATGCCTTTCAAAATTCTTGAGCAAGCACTCTCCAGCAGCCCTTAGTCCTCCAATGTACCACTGCATCGTTGCATTGGGAGCACTAAAGGCCGGAATATCCTCATGCCGATATTCTGTAGAGTATTCCTCTGTTTCATCAGAAAGCACCGGAGAAAACAATATCGAAATCGGGTCATAGGCCTTCTCAAGCAAGTTATACAAATAGTCAGCAAGCTTGGGGCAGTATGTACGAACAAGACCTCCGATGAACTCCCCAGTGTCCTCATACATGGACTTTTTGGTGATAAAGTATTTTGACCCAGCCGAATAAGAAAGCATATTATCCTTGAGTCCCTTTACCACATAAACGCCTTTATCTGCTGAGAGCATACGCTGCATAACATTGCGCATCGACTCAAGAGAACCTGCCTCGACAGATTCCTCAATTTTTTCATCTTCGATACATTCTCTGTATATTGCTTCTATCTCATTCCCATTAGGAATATTTCCTTTGCTGTCGGCTACCAGTGCAAGCTTTTTTATTCCTTTAGACGTATTGCATTTTCCATAAATGCACCGAAGGGAACCACCTGCAATGTGAACAGGCTTGATAGCACCTCCATTGGGCATGAAGCCAACGTATTTGGCATCAACTTCTTTTCTTATGTCGTGTAAAGCGATTACCTCCACAGCCTCAACCCTCCCTAATTTTTAACGCTTTCAATTGAGGTGTATTTCTTCTCCTCAAGATCAATCCCAACGATTATTTTTTTCTTGTTCTGGATGTCCATAATGGAAACCTCAAGATTATCATCCATATCGTCCACATCATAGCTTTGAAGTTGTTCAAAAAATCTCCATACCTTCTTAACAAGATCAGACTCAGTAAAAAGTACCGGTACTCCCCGCTCTGCCTCGTCTAGGAGAAGATACATATCAAAGTCAATCTTCAGGAATACTTCTGGCGAATCTTTTTTCTCCAATCGTACATAGTTCGCAGTCATCTCCAGTCCTGCTCGCATCAACATAGAAAGTGTAGGATGACCAATTCTAAAAGCACTTGCTTTTAGTGAACCAACAGAAACAAGAACCTTGCGGGGTTCATTGTCAAATCTGTGGCCTGTCCAAACTTGCAGTTCTGAATTAGTTGGATGCTCGGCTCCAAAAAACCTATTCAGCCTTCGAATAAGTTCCTTGATAATCTTTTTATCAGGTTCTTTAAGGAACTCTTGGAACCGTGTTGCTACATCATCGGAGATATTAAGTAATTCATTTCCATTCTTATTAAAAAAGAAGAACTGACGTTTTCTTAACTGGAATAGCTCGCTGTTATCAAAGGCGATTGCTTCAGCAGCAACACTATAGCCGTCAACCCAACTGTCATCCGCAATATCGTTAACCAGCAGGCGCTCGTCCCATACTGGATGAGAGATATTCACTGGATCAAAGGCTTTTTTCAAAGTTCTGAAAATATTGCCAGATCCTGAATAAATCAGGTTAACAATATCATATTCTGACCGTCCCATAGTTCGATTGATTTTTGAACAGTCCCTATCCCCAAAAATCAGATAGGCAATAAAGCCCTGCAATTCACGGAGAGTTGCATGATACCCCTGGAGAGAAGCCCTTTGAAAAACGTTATATATCCGCTCCTGAAATAATTTGTCCTTTAGCAGTTCGCAATTTCTCCCGACAGAGCAGCCATCCCTTATCGCACAGGATTGGCAGATAGTATACAGACGGCTATCGGTCAGTTTATCAATTGCACGCTTCAAAGTATCCTGGGTCAAGGTTTCCCGCTTGCTTAAATCAAAAACAATGACCTCTGCTTCTCGTACAGGTTCTTCATGGAACACGACAGAGTTACACATCTGATAATATACTTCTTGAAGTGGTTTAAAATCTGGATGCTTTTTGTAAACAGAATGCAGAACTGCCGCATTAATTGCGATCACAAAAGGCTTGTAATCCTCTTTTGCCTGCTGCCATTTCTGAAAAATCTTCTCATCGGACAAAGTGCTTGCGTCCAGTTCGATCTGAATTGAATCATTTGCCATCATAAGGCGTTTTTTGAGAATACGTATAATATGCGTTTTGCCATCTCCGGCATTACCAGTCAAGACAATATCCTTTCCTGCCTTAACCGCATTAGCAATTGCGTCGTCAAGCCTTGTTTCCAAATGTATTTTTGCCAAGAGTCCATCTTCAACATGATCTGCATATGCACTCATTCCTCGGTAGAAGTCACGAACAAAATCCAAATCCTTTACACTGCTTTCAGTTGGCTCTGGCATAGGTTCAACCTCCTTCAATGGCTTGAATTTCCATTCATCCTTTTCTTGTATCTGATTTCCGACAAGTAGATCCGCTTTGTTGAAGTTTCTTATTCTTTCGTAGATAGGATCGTACTTCAGACGACTCGCCAGCCATCGATCAATCCAATAGTCGATGATGCGCTGAGTACCTTCCTGATAATTGTCCATGTCAGTATAGTATTCCGGCTTATTATCCTTACCCAGGAGGTAGTCAAAGGTGTTTTTGGCGAGACATGCTCCATAAACTATTCGAGACATTGCATGCTTTGAAAAATCCTTAGAATCCTCATTTGTCGCTTCGAGAAGTTCCCGTATAGACATAGTGAGAAGGCGCATTTTAGGACTTGCACCTTCACCAAATACGTGGTTGATTCTGTTGAAGCCATCACTTGTCGCTTCGGCAAGACTCAAAGTGGTAGCCTTGCTTATATGCATAGTTCCAAAGCCTATGGTCATTCCTAACTGCTTCCAAACAACATCAAAATCGGAGTCAAACACCTTGCCCGGTATTTTGAGCCGATTATACTGACTAGAACCAACATAATATAGTGAAGTAGTGCCGACATATACTAAATCAGCTGGACGACAAACAGGTTCTCCCTTTAATCTTGTCGCTATCTCACTAGGCTTGTTTGTGTAGCGAACCTTATAGTCATGAATAACCTGTGGAGAGGTGGCAAGCAGAGCTACCAATTTACCACCAAGGATTTCATTATAAGGAGGAATCGCACCACAAACGTTCAACTCCATTAGGCTAGAACCAATATGCTTTGTTTTCTGAGCAACTAACGCTGTTCTAATAGCAGAATTCCCGGCTTCACCTTTGCAAAAGTCTACCCAAATCTCCTCAAAGTTCGGTGCCTCACAAACCTCTGTCATTGCCTTTTTTGCTATCAGCAGTCTGGCAAGCTGCTCGGCACGCTTTCTCGAATAAAGCGCCTCTTCAGTTTCTCTGGAAATGCTTCCAAGATCGCTTTTGTTTTCCTCATCGTACCCGATTGCAGAAGATTCTTTAAGACTTTGTTGTCTGCGCTGCTCTGCACTCATGGCACTATCCAGCAGTCGCTGAATGTCCTCACCGTTCGGAACCTCAATGCTACGTTGAGTACATAGCTCATGATAGTCTATCCCGTTTATTCCATCTTCAATGTAGCCAAGAAGAATCTTAAGCTCAGCCTTGACCTCTTGAGAATTAAGGGACAGCAATCTTTCGATATATGCCTTCTGGTTCCATCCAATATAGTCATCTCTGCATGTAATCTGTACTGCGCAGTTTTCTAAAGAGGCTATTCCCATTACCGCATGCATTGGATTTGCTGCATCTCGAATCAAATACTGCATTGTTCGCCCCGGTGTAGTTTCAGCAGGGGTAGACCAAGTTAAACGGAAATATCTCCAAATTTCTGAAATTTTAATTCCTGTAAAATGATCTCGCTCATTTTCTGTGACAAGCTGTAGATAGGGCTTTACGGCATCATGAAGATAAAGGCTTCCAGCTTTAACTGCTTGTAATCTTGATGCAAGCTCATTGCCGTCTGCAATTAGCTCTGATATGTTATGGTTCTGAGGATTATTTCGTTCCATCCTCCCAATGAAATTTGTGTAGGATATAAGACGTTCGTGTCTGCTCTCACTCATCCAACTACGCATCAAGCTTTTAATTTCTGGCGTTGAACCCTCGTTCATCTGAGAATTTGTTAATGTAGGCAAGCTCATGTATAGGACACCCTCACGATAGCAAGCATTCCATGAGGATCGTACCAAATCTCTAAAAAGGAGCCAAACTGATCTATATTTTTTCCTTTGTTCGGGATTATACGCACATTTGTTTTCGACCCAATCTAATTCATTAGCTACAATGGCTTCGATTCGAGTTATAGGGGTGGTCTCACAAATTTCTGAAACAGCATTATAAAATCTAATTCGGAAGTTGCCCTCCAGCCTTGGCCGATAGGGAATCTCTCGGTTTAACATTATCAGGGTACCCCTCTCGTTTTATTTTCAGGAAAGTAATCCCTGCTATGTAGTCGATACTTCCTGTATAAAAATAAATTCAATCATAAATCCTTTTCGCTTTCCTTTTTCCTCAAATCAGACGGCTTTTTTGCATTTGAGGGGATGAGCCAAAGATTACCTTTTTTGATTGCATTAGGGATTCGGTGATTTGCGCAATATACATTGACCATTCTCGAGGAAATGCCCCACTTTTCTCCAATTTCTTTAACTGTACAATATTCCATATTTCTTCCTCCTGCGTCACACAACAACCCATTTTATTATTATATTACATTTTCTCGAAATATTCAAGAGGTCGTAACCACGGAAATCAATTTTGTGAGAAAATATCCAAAGTCCTCCTGTGCAGACAAAAAAGCCTTTTCCAAGGGATGCTGCCAGTGACAGATTTAGGGCAGAACAACTGAAATTGAGGACCTTGTTTGGACACAGTTTGAATATTGTGAATATTTATGCTCAAAATTGATTTCCGTGGATCGTAACTTATTGGCTCTTAATTTTGACTATAATAGTGCAGACTGCGAATATTGTGGAAAAAACCTATTGAAATGTTATATTGGGGGAAGCAGAGCAATCTTAATATGCCCAAACTCCTCATACCGCTGGGCATGCACCACCAAATCCTGCGCATTACTGGCGGGATGCCACGCATAAGCGATCAGATAATCGCTGTGTTCCACCATGTATCGGTTGGCACGGACGATAGCTGCTCGCTTCGGGACTGTTTCCATTCCAGGCGGGTAGAACGTACCGTCGAAACCGGGTGGTGTTGGGGTAGGACGGTCATACGGATGATAAGGGAGCAGCAATGTAAGCGTCACCTCCGGGTGGCGCTTCTTTGCTGCTTTGACGCATTTTGCCGCCAGCGCATCAAAGCGTCCATATCTGCCTACACCGAAATCGGTCACGCCGTATTCGGTTATGTGGCGCTCAACCTCAGCAGATAGTTTACCCAACAGGGCGTCCGGGGCCTCACGGTGTCCAATGAAGAAACAGCTCGACATAGTATCTCTCCTCACTTATCTACGACATATCGCAAATTCCATTATAGCATAGATTTTGTATTTAGGATATATCCCACACGATAAATCGCAAATTTGGCTAAAATAGGAGCATCACATAGGAGGGAGTGGTGCCGCAATGAATGCCAAGACAGCGGTTGCTCGCCGTATCCATGCGCTATGCCTGGAGCGGAGCATCGCAATCAACGCCCTTGCCAACCAATGCGGCGTTGCGCCCTCCACGATTTACAGTATGTTGAACAACAAAAGCAAGAACCCCGGAATTGTTTCTATTCAAAAGATTTGTGATGGCCTGGAAATCAGCGTTCGTGAGTTTTTCGATGATCCACTGTTTGAAAATCTTGAGCCTGAGATAAAGTAGCAAACCAGGAGCGTCACCGCTCCTGGCTGTGTTCCTTTCCATGATTTTGTCTATTCTGCTGTCCCTGCAACTGTTGCAACTTCTGGCGGATAGATACCGGCTCTGCTGTTTCGCTCAACATTTTGGCAACGTCCATTCGGCTCTGCGCCAGCGCTCCAGAATCAAACTTCTTGCCATAGGCAGCTTGCAGCCGCTGGGCTGTTTCCCGCTCCTTATCAGGTCGGATAGCGTAACGGGCGGCATCCAGTTCCATGGCATCCATATCCACCGCCTGTTGTTGCAGCTCGGTATGCTGCGCCAATGCCGTATCCAGTTCAGCAGTATATTTTTTCTCCTGCTGGTTCAGCGTTTCCAAGAAAGACTCCATGGACGCAATATACTGTTTGATCTCGTACATACCATGACCGTCCGCACAGTGAAGTTGATTGAGCAGCAGGGCTTTCTCGCTTTTCAATTCCTCAATATCTTCTGTCAGACCGGAGATTTTCTGCGTCAATTCCCGATGCCGGAACACCTGGAGTGCGGGCTTCGTTTTCTTTTCATCCAGTAAAACTCGGCGCTCTTTAATCTTGGCCTTGAGTTGCTTAACGATATCCTCATACCGCTGGATGTCCGGCTGAACAGCATGGAGCGTATCGGTAATCTGTCTTTTCCCTGTCCCGATATGCAATAGCTGATACCGGAAGATAATCATTTTCTGGCGTACAGCTTCCATCGCCTCAGCCAGAACCGGGATAGTGCTTTTTACTGTGTCCACCAATTTCTTAACCAATAATTTCAGCTCCCGCAGCAGGGCATTGTCCGCCTTGATTTGCCGGTTCAACTCACAGCGGTCAGAAATAATTCCCTTCTCCTCCAGCGCACGGGCAACTACCCCTTCGTGGATAGTAGGTTGCTCATCCAAACCGCGCTCCGCGTGACTTCGGTGATCGACACGCTCCTCATGCCCGGAGCGTTCCAGACAGCGGTTCACTGCATCGGCCCATGTCGCCCGCCAGAGGACAAGTTGCTCCTCGCTGTTCCAGTGGGCGGTGATGGGATTCTGCCGCCCGTACTTGGTGCTTTTCGGATACTTGGATACACGCTCCAATCCCTGCGACTCAGCCTGAGAGAGCGGCATATACACCTTCTTTTTGCCAACCTTATATTGATACTGCTTCTCCCAGCCCTCCGCCTGCGCCGACTTGAACTCGGCAGCCGTAAAGCCCCGTTCTTCGATGCCCCGGACGCAAAGGTACTCTTTCTCCGTTTTGTTCTGCCATTTTCCGTCCTTCGCCAGTGGCCGCACGGTCAGCATGATGTGAGCGTGAGGATTATGACCGTCCGTATTGTGAATACAGACATCAGCGCACATTCCCTCCGCCACAAAATTGGCATGGATAAAATCAGTCAGCAGGGCAATCCACTCGTCCCGGTTCAGTTCGACCGGCAGAGCAACGATAAATTCGCGGGCGAGGCGGCTGTCCTTCGTTTTCTCCGCTTCTTCTACAGCGTTCCAGAGAACTTCCCGGTCTGCCCACTCTGTTGGTGCCATATCCGGCAGAAAGATTTGTTGCCAGACAAGCCCCTGCTTCCGAATGTAGTCATGCTGAACGCCGTCGTAATCATTGTACATCCGGGAACAGCTCATATAGGCCGCTGCCGCGACAGCGGAACGGCCCGTTCCCCGGCTGATTACCTTTGCCTCTAAATGATAAATCGCCAGTTTTTATTACCTCCGTCCCCCGTCCATCGTCCTTCGTCCCCCGTAAACAGCGAAAAGCTGCCAGTGGCGGGTTTTCGCTGGCGTATGGAACAGGTTGGCGCACCGGTCTGTTCCATACGCACCGGGAATGACGGCAGTCATTCCCGGCAGGCCCCCGCAGGGGCCGCATCCCCCTCGGAGAGCGCACGACTGCCGCAGGCAGTACCACCGCCTGCGTAGCGGGTGGTGAGTAAGTGCGCCCTTCGGGATAAAAATAGCGGAGCGCCCCGGCGAACCGGGACGCTCCTGCTTTGCGTACTCAATTTGCAAGCCCGCGAAGATATGCTTCCAACTCGTTCAAATCCATGCTCACCGTCTGCGGCAGAGCCTTCTCCAGAACTGCCCCCTCCTGAATCAGCCGCCGCGTCCGGGCCTTGCGCTGCTTCACCCGGTCACGGGCCTGGGCTTCTTCCAAACGATGTCGGGCCTGGGTCAGCTTCTTTTCATTATCCGTCATAGCCGCTCCTTTCCGGCCTTAATTGGCCCCTTAGCACCGAAAACGCCTGATTTTGATACCAAGATTCTGCAAGTTGGTATCATAAAGAGCAAAAAACAGCACCAGATACAAATTTCCCACGCAAATGCAAGAAATCTGGTATCTGGTGCCTATGGTTTTGGTGCTAATTCAATTCGTTATGGTATCAAAATGGCCCGCTGTGGTATCAAAAACTGTCCACGAAATCCAACGCCGTATCGTCCGCCTCCTGCTGGTCCTCCTGAATAACTTCCCCAGCGGGAACGGCCTGTGGCTGAACCCCCTGCAAAAATCGGAGGAGCGTATCCGCCGTGCTGACAGGAGCAGCTTGATTGAACCCGGCCCGGATGGTTTCCAGCACCCGCAGGAGAAAAGAGTCCTCCTTCTCACGGGTTTCCAGATACGGGTCAGCCGCCAACCGCCCCCGGCGCTCAAAATAGTCATTGACGGCGGCGATCACCGCCCTGCTGTAAGAGCGGTGCTGTCCCCTGT
>JAAWCE010000089.1 GCA_022793065.1 Lachnospiraceae bacterium | reverse complement strand
TTGTTTTAAACGACATGAAACATACCACCTTTCAAAAGCTACTTTTATTATAGCTCATGAAAGACCAAAAAGCTTGTATTTATTGTAAAATATTAAGTTTCAAGGAACAATTGGGGCTTTTGACCCCAGCATCATGACATTGAACTTTTCCCGGTATTGAAGAATCATAATTGTAGATTTTCCAACAATGTGCTATACTGATAACTGTGCCAACACATACAATGTTTCAAAGAAAGTAGGTTAGCTGAATGATAGAAGCTACACAGATAACACTGGATGACTTATGCGATAATTCAATCCAAACCGACAAAAATACTCCTGCTGTTCATAACACATCATCTTCAACTACCATTCCGCATGTATATGATTTTGAAAAATTATTCATCAGTGAATTTAAAGGCCAAAAACTTTATAACCATAATTCTATGGCTATTCTAGGTGACAGCATTGAAGTTTTAAAGCTTATAAAAGCTAACTCCGTTCATTTAATATTTGCAGATGCTCCCTACAATATTGGTAAAGACTTTGGAAATAATCGAGATAAATGGAATAACGTTCAAAACTATATAAAATGATGTCAAACATGGATTGATGAATGTATGCGCGTTTTAAGCGACACTGGAACAATGTATTTTATGACTGCAACACAGCATATGCCATACCTTGATGTTTACGTTTCCGAAAAATATAATGTCCTTTGCCGCATTGTGTGGGCTTATGACAGTTCCGGTGTACAATCCAAAAAATATATGGTTCACTATACGAGCCCATTCTTATGATAAATAAAACTGCAAAGGCACATTATACATTCAATCAAAATGATATTTTGGTGGAAGCCAAAACAGGGGCAAGACGAAAATTAATTGACTACAGAAAAAATCCCCCACAACCATATAATATCGAAAAAGTTCCAGGTAATGTTTGGGAATTCAGTCGTGTTCGTTTTAAAATGGATGAATACGAAAATCATCCAACTCAAAAACCGGAATCCTTACTTGAAAGAATCATCAAAGCATCATCAAATATTGGTGACATAATTTTAGACCCTTTTTCCGGTTCCTTCACAACTTCTGCAGCTGCTGTACGCTTGGGCAGAATAGGAATAGGGATTGATTTAAATGAAGAATACTTTGAAATCGGATTGCGTCGCACTGGAATTGCCAGCACATACAATGGAAAACTCTTAATAAAAGAAAAAAAACGCAAAACCAATGCAAAATCAAAATATGTTAGGGGGGAATGATTTGAAAATCACGGAGTCTTTTGTGGAAGAAATATTAAAGGCAGATTTTTCAGAAAACTATCAATTAATTTATGATGAAAGCTTACTTTTACAGTATCTTGGGGAGGTTTTTACCTCCCCTCCCTATTATCATTTTTCATATATTATCCAGAAAAATTTCTGACACATTTGCAATTCCATATCTTGCGGCGGCATCTTCAATCCCTGACCTTATCTCTTCCCGGCTGAAATCATGCTCCAGTAGAAAATCGTCCGTTCTCTCGTTTAGATAAGCATAGAACAGCAATGCCATTTTTAACTTTTGCATATCGTTGTTAAGCATCTCTATCAATTGATTTTCGGCTTCATTTATTTTTCCTTTATCCACCAATTTCAGCAATCTCTCCAATACATATTTTTCCTCCCTGTCTTCCAGCATTTCTTCTATGGGAGATTCCGTATCAATATGAAAAAGCATTTTCAACAATGTTCTGACCATTTCTTTTATCAAACGCATAATATAATCTTGTTCAAACATTTTCCTACTCCTGTTCAAAGTTCCCACATACGGGCGCTTACACTGAGCTCTTCTTCATCCCGCTTTCCGGGTACTTTTGTTGACAGCATATTCCGCTTTGTCAGTCTATGCGTGTGACAGAATATCTTTTAATACCAACATAGCATCCAAATCATTATAGCCGTACCTGTTCTTCAGACTGTCAAGCAATTCTCTTATCTTAACGATATAATCATCAACTTCGACTTTTTCCTGATACGTGGTTAATACAGGATATTTTTTCCCCCATACGCTTGTCCAGTCAATTTTTTGTTCCGTTTTTTCGCTTGTGTTCTGGATCATCTGTTCAATCTCTTTTACATCAATGTCAAAATCAATCAATTCGTCCATGGTCACATGATATAGATTCGCTAAATGTTTAGATTGCCTGATATCCGGCAAGGTTTCATTCAACTCCCATTTGGAAATTGTCTGCCTGCTTACCCCTAACTTTTCAGCAACTTCCTCTTGTGATAACCCACTTCTTTTTCGTGCTTGAAAAAGGCTGCCTCCTAAATTCATACTATTTACCTCCTGTGTTTTGATGAGATAAATTATAAATGATTTACAAATAATAATCCACCAATAGAACTCTGCAGTTTCGCCCGTTTTCTCAACATTTATAAATGTAAGACATCGACATGGACATTTTCCCACAATTATAGCAATTCCAAATAAACATCCATGGAAATCTTGCCGTTTTCCCATGTCATCGCGTTTGCCGCCGCCAGCGCCGCAGCTTTCCGAAGCTGAACCTCCGGCTCGTCTTCCTCTAATTGGCTCATGCAAAGGGAAGCTACCACCGTATCCCCGCACCCCACCGTATTGACAGCCCGCACCTGCTTTGCCGCCTGATACAATTCCTGTCCGTGATCCACGTACAAAAGTCCCTCCGCGCCCATAGAGAGAACCACCTTGCCAATTCCCGCCGAAACAAGCTTTCTCGCCTCCGCTGCAAGCATATGATATCCAATCGGAACGCCTGAAGCCAATGGCTTATCAACCGATATAGGATTTGCTGATACCTGTTCTGTCAAAACATCGCCCGCCCGGATCTTCCCTGCCAAATATTCCAACTCTCTCTCATTGGGCTTCACAATATCCGGTTTTGCCTTCACGCCTTCCCACAGCAATTCCCCGGAAGCATCCAGACAAACCTTTCGCCCTGCTCTATGACATGCTTCAATTAATTGCCCATAAATATCCACAGGTACCCCCGCCGGCACACTGCCGGAAAGCACTACCATCTCGCACCGCTCCAGGCAGCCAGTAAATTGTTTTCTAAAATGCTCCAGCTCCTTAGTAAGAATTTCCGGCCCCGGTTCCAAAAGCTCCGTCACAGTGCCGTCCTGGGACAGTACATTTACATTGGTTCTGGTCTCCCCCTGAATCCTCGTAAAATGACATTCCACTCCCATCTTCTCCATGGCATCTTCTATCAACCTGCCTCCGCTGCCGCCTAAAAACCCCACCGCCGCCACCGGCATATGAAACTGTCTAAGCACTTTTGTCACATTGATTCCTTTTCCACCAGCCACACTGCTGCTTTTTGTCAGACGATTCACTTCCCCCGGCAGCAGCTTCTCAAGCTCGCAAGTCTTGTCCACCGCCGGATTCAATGTTACTGTCAAAATCATTTCCGCCCCGCCCTTTCCCTCATTCACTCTGCTTTTTCACCTGTCTCTTTATCCCAGTGTATGTCTGAAAAATAGTATAAACTCCAACCAATTGTCACTCATTACAATCCTGTTTCAGCAATAATTCTGCATAACATACTGTAATTCCGTCCTGCCCCTGTAAGTATTTTTCCCCAACTGATACACCACAGAAACCAGGCACTTTCCCTTACCGTTATACAAGGCTTTCTCACTGCCCGCGCCATATTTCTCATCCAAAAAACTGCCGAATTTCTCCAAATCTCCAAAAAAGACCAATTGTTTTTCCATGCCACCGGGCGTCCGCACCTGAAATCTGGCACAATTTTTATTGGCCCCCATCTTAACGCCCGACAGAAAAAGTAATTCCTTCTGTGCAAAAAGAGGTTTGGGATTCCCCACACCGAAAGGCTCCAGCAATTCCATTTCATTCGCCACCTTATCATTGGCATAATCCAAGGGCATAGGCACATCAATATGTACTTTTGGAATAAAATCATCTTCCTGTAAACAACATCTGCGGTTCATCTCCCTCCGCAGTTGCTCCAAATCATCTTCTCGCATGGAAAGGCCCGCCGCCATAGCATGTCCACCAAATTTGGTAAAATACTGTTTCACTTCTGTCATAGCTTCAAACATATGATACCCTTCCACGGAACGTCCGGAACCCTTTACCCCTTCTTCTCCCCTGGTCAGGACAAAAACCGGATGATGATAGCGTTCTTTAATTCGTCCGGCTATGATCCCCGCCAGACTTTCATGAACCTCCGGCAAGAAAATCAGCATAACTTTATCCTCTTCCATATGTTGTCCGGCAATATATGCTTCCGCCTCTTCCACTCCCTGGAGCGTCAAATTCTTCCTGCTGTCATTTAATTCCTTTAACTCCCTTGCGGCACTCATAGCGTCCACTCTGGTCTGACTCTGCAGCAATTCCAACGCTCGTTTTGCAGTATCAAGCCTCCCTGTGGCATTCAAACAGGGACCAATGATAAATCCCAGGTGATATGCGCTTAATTTGTCCGCCACAATACCATTGACTTCCATCAATGCTTTAAGACCTTGATTCCTTGAATTTTTAAGACGTTTCAGCCCTTCTTTCACAAGAATCCGATTTTCGTCTTTTAGTTCCATAACATCACACACTGTTGCCAGGGCGGCAAATTCCAAAAATTCCTCCATGGCCTCACGCAAAGCCCCGCTCCCCGTCCGTTCACACAATGCAGACATCAGTTTATATGCCACCACCCCTCCGCAAATTCCCGGAAAAGGATAATGACACTGCTCTTGTTTAGGGTCGATTACCGCCTGGGCCGGCGGAAGCAGTTCCCTGCGGGCACAGCCTTCCTCCACAGCATATGGCACTTCATGATGATCCGTTACAATCACCCTGATTCCATAAGAACCTGCCAGGGCAATCTGCGCTGCTGCTGCTATTCCGTTGTCGCAAGTCACAATCATTCCAACGCCATCCCTCTTTGCCTCTTCGATTAAACTGTCATTTAAACCATACCCGTCATGAATACGATGCGGAATGGCCGTATCCGCATTTGCCCCCAGAACTTGAAGCCCTTTTGTCAATATATAGGAAGAACATATCCCATCCACATCATAATCCCCTATGACCCGAATGACCATTCCCCCTTCTATGGCCTCCAAAATCTGCTCCACCGCCTTATCCATATCCTTTAACAGCCAGGGGGAATAACAATCCGCCAATGTACCCTGCAAAAACTTCTCCACTTCCGCCTCCGTGGTCAAATCACGGTTTCGCAAAATTCGTGCCAACACCGGCGTAATATGAAATTTCTCCGCCCAGGCGTCAAAATCCGCCTTTTTTGCCGCCACATACCATTTCTCCATCACAACTTCCTTTCCATGCTATCCATAAAAAATATACAAATCACAGGGCTGATTTCAAAAGTTACATTTTCCAATTCTGCTGTAAGCACATCCTACGCTTTTGGTTTTATTTACATTGTACCCTGCCCGCCTGTCAACGCCTTATCTGTCATTATACCAAATAATTCATGATTTACAAAGAAATTCTTCAAACAACACAGACGGTATGTTCTCACATGTGACACATACCGCCTGTACTGCATCAGCAAAATTCTAAAACTGCTTCCTGATACTTGATATTTTATTGTTAATATTACATTTCATCCTTTATCAATCATACTTAAGACCAAAACCAACAGCTTATTCACTTTTACTCCCTAAGTCCTGTGCCTATACATCCTTGTCATCTCCGGTTCACCATCCCCCTGCACCATGCACAGAAATTCCCATCCATATCTCTCATAAAAAGAGTCGTGATCTGTCACCAAATAAAGCGTATCAACCCCTTTTTCCTTCATGTCATCACATACATATTGCAGCATTTCTCCTGCAATTCCCTGACATCGATACTCTTTTTCCACATAAACAGCGCAAACGTTGGGCGTCAAATCCTTTCGGTCATGGAAATCATTTTCAATGACCCCCATACCCCCAATTATTTTTTGTCCGTCCAACACAATATACCATTGGGGTATGTGAGAAATCTTTTGCAGACACAATTCCATACTCTCCGCATAAGCCTCCCTGGGAATCTTCCATTTCTCATGAAACCAATCCGCCGCCCGTTCCATATATTCTCCATGATCTTGCATCTTCACCATCATATATTTCATCTTTTTCCAACCCTTATCAATCTCCCGCCGACAGAAATCTGTTCAGTGCGATTACCTTCAATTCCGATCCCCAATCCCCAATCCATACACAACCATTTCCAAGCATAACCCCCTGCCAGTTTGCAAACATTCCTTTACATGATTCCGCCTCAAGCTCCGTCAAAATCTCCGGACTCAAATTTCCTACAAAATCCGCCTTCAGAAACTCATCTTCGTTCTGATATATAACGCCGTTTATCCCAATAGGATATGCTATCTCCTTTGCCAATCCCTGGAAGTCACCATCTAAGACCAGTTCTTTCACTTTCTCTGCAAAACGTTCCACTTCCCATGCGGATTTAGAAGTACCGGCCTTATAACTATAAGCATACTCTTCCAGTCTCCTATATACCTCTTTCATATGAACCATCTGTCCGCTTTCGTTCACATACGCCGTAAGGTATTCGTCCACCAAAAACTCTTTATCATCCTTCTTCTGTGTATATAGCCTTGCCATAGAAAAAGGAACATCAATATTGGGACCTTGTACCCCCGCATACTCCAAAAGCATTAAAATATCCATTCTGCCATCTTCATTGTAATCTCGAAATGCAACAGATGTAACCTGACCAAACTGCTGTCCAAACCAGGCATTTTCTTCATTGACCCCCGGAAACGTATAGACCGCCTGATTGTTTTGCATCAGCATAATTCTTACATCTCCAAAACGCTGATTCCCATTCTGATCCGTCTCCATAAAATATGCCGGTTCAAAACAGGCAAAGGTCACATCCCCCCATCCGTCAAGGGTTACGTCAAATGTCTGATCTAAAATCTGTCCCTCTGCGCTGCCAGTATTCCCGACATCATCCGTCCCGCTCGACGCCCCATTTCCATACGTTGCCGCACTGTTCGCAGTTGTATTCTCCTTTAGCCACATGCCGCCCACATTTGTCCCACCGGGAATAACCTCGCTTCCCAATAGCGCCCCATTGTCTGAAGATTGCGTATTCTGTGATTGTCCCTCTTCCTGCCCGCAGCCTCCTGAAATACATACACATATTATGCCCCCTATAATGAATCTGCCGATTAATTTTTTCATATTGATATCTCCCTTATTTACTTATACCACTTTATAGCCATTTCCCCATACCACCTTTAAAAATTTAGGCTGCTTAGGGTCTTCTTCGATTTTTTCTCTTAAATGGCAGATATGTACGGCAATGGTATTGTCCACCCCTATAGCCCGCATATTCCAGATACTTTCATAAATCTGGCTGTTGGAAAATACTTTCCCCCTCTGCTGCACCAACAGCCGCAGAATCTTGTATTCCACCGGAGTCAAATGTACAGTTCTTCCCTCTATCGTAACGCTCTTTTTCGTATCATCAAGCATAAGGCCGCCAGACCTATAAATCCGGTCCTGTTTTTCGCACATTTCCATCATTTGTGTATATCTGCGAAGCTGGGATTTCATTCTTGCCAACAGTACCAGGGGATTGCAGTCAGCCGTCACGTAGTCATCCGCACCGGAATTTAACGCCATAATCTTCGCAGTCTCTGCCGACTGGGCTGAAACCACAATCAGCGGAATCTGACTCTTTTGCCGTAACTTTACAATCATTTCAAGTCCCTTATCCCATCCCTTATCATCCAGCGCCACATCTACCACCATCAGATGTATTTCTGTATGCTCCAACAAATCGTATAATTGCTCCACATCTTCTGCCACCAACACCTTAAAATTCTCTCCCCTGCACATGGAAGCCATTCTCTGTACAATTCCTGTCTCATTATTATATACCAATACCCTCTTCTCCATTGTTTACCCACCTTCCATTACTCATTTCTATTTTCATTTGTTTTCCCTCTGTCCGCATTGTCAATGCTGCGGATAACTGTCATAAGGCCCATACATGGAGTTCATTTCCCGTGACCCCAAAGACAAAGTAATTTCATAATATTTTCCGGACTCCGTTTTAATGACATAAGTGTCCTCAAAACTTTGCTCAATGGTATCTGCTACTTCTCCCTCCGAAAGTGCAGACCTCGTGAAATACCATTCTGCCAACTGGATATCGGACATTTCCTTAATCTGTTCCGGCACATTCCACTGAACCACCGAGGAAAACCATACTGTCCTCTCCGTCTCCAGATTCATATGCTCAATGCAAGATGAAAAGCCTGCTTTCTCTCCAAAACATCTGTCATAAAAACTCCTGGAAGCATCTAAATCCTGGGGCGTTTTGGCAAAAACATAATCGCCAAAAGAAGTCACGGAAAAACAGGCCGTATCTATTTTTGTTCCGCTATATTCATACAATTCTGTCAAAGCTTCCTTCGCCCAATAGACAAATCTTTCATTTAACGCGCCGCCATATTCCGTCCCCGCATCCCAATCATCCACTGCCGGCAGCGCATAGCTTGCTTCATGGTAAGTCAAATCCAGAAAAGGAAACACCGCGTCCGGAGATTCATTTTCTTCCACATAACGTACCATATGGAGATGATTCACCTTGTCAAACATATAATACTTTACACTATGCTGTCCTTCACCATCTTCCGTTGCACTCTCAATCAGCCGTGTTTCCTTATTGAAAGATAGATTCGGAATCATAACGCTATGCTCAAAACATTCCTCTTCCGGATTCCAAAGATAGCAATAATAAGGCTGGTTTACACTTTCCGCTCCTATTTGAAGGCAGAAATCCTCATAACCGTCAAAGTTAAAATCACCTACCTGGATTCCTCCATCAGATAAGGGAGAGATTGCCCCCTTGCCGCCCTCCGCGCCATACTGATTTATAACATAAGCCGGTAAATCCGTAATGCTGCACAGGGATTTTGCATACAAAGATTCTCCCCCCGCATGAAATAAAGTACCTTCTCCTGTCTGCCTGCTCTCCTGCAGATTTTTCGTATACAGCGGTTTCACATCACCGGGACAAATAGATTGCAGCACTTCTGCCTCCCCTTCGCCCGCCTGGCAGAGATTGACCTGAATGATTTCATATATCCCACTCTCTTCCAGAACTTTACTAACCACCTGCAATACATAGGTGCCTTTGTCATTCAAATCAATGGATACGGATGCAGTGTTGTAACGCTCAGACGTTTCCTGGTTCACGATACTTTCATCTTTGGCGCCTGCCTGATTCCCGGTTTCGTTATCCTCGTACCCATCCTGGCTTCCGATTATTACTTCATCAAAGTCTCCCCTGTGTTCACTCTGGTGGTTCCAAATAATGATGGAATTTCCCACATCCGGCTCTTCAAACACCGTTCCCTCAACTGCCTTCACATCTTTGCCGCCGGTAAAAGTAGTCACAATTATAATTGAAAGTCCTGCCAATACCATCATCAGAACGCTTTTATATCTTTTCGGCTGGAGGGCTATGATTTGCAGCCTTTCTTTCAACTGTTTTTTTCTTCCTGACATGGTGGTAGAAAACCGCAATGCCCCCAATATCTCTCTTCCCTGCACACTAAGGGAAAGCAATGCCCTTCCATATGAAATTCGGTTCTCATTTCCCAGACGCGCTATGGTTTCTTCATCACAGGCAAGCTCACAATCCTGTCTGGACAAATATGCCGCCATCCATACCAGGGGATTAAACCAGTGAATACATACGCACAACAGCCGAACCAACGCCCACAGATGATCTCTGTGAATATAATGAGTATTCTCATGGCACAGGACATAGCGCAATGTCTTTTCATCCAGCACATCCTGCGTCAGATAGACAGCCGGATGTATCAAACCAAACATACAAGGCATCCCAACCGCCACACATACATATACGGGCAGCTCGCTCTCCCCCTCTCCCTCATAACGCCTTCTGGAGTGATACACACGTCTCCAATAACTGACATTCACTATCACTACAAGCCCTAGAAATAAAAACATGCCTGATACCCATATGATTCTTGTATAACCAGTCAATTCTTGTCTCATGCCCACTTCCACATCATGCCATAAGTTTTCCACGTTATTTTTTGGGTCCTCCCATAGGCTGACCCCATTCATATTTACATTGACCTGCTCCTCATCCGGTGCTGTACTTATTTCTGTGCCCAATGTTATAATTTCTGCACTGTCCAATGGCACACTTTGTTCTTCGCTCAGCGGTGCCGCATACACATTACCCAGTGCCATGACCAGATCTTTATTTTGTCCCTCATCCTCTACATTGGGGATTGTCCCTGCTATACTGCCCCTTCTCTCAACTTCATCCCCAAATTCTCCTATTTCTTTTGGCAAAAGTACAAGATTCTCCCCCTCTTGCTTGTGGTACTGCTTTTCGTCCAACAAAGTCATAAGTTCTTGTTCCTCTGTCAGTCCCCTCCATACATTCAGCACACTCAGATTACTTTCAAAGATCTGCACCGGAATCAGCAGGCGCAGCGCCACCACAAGCCACAATCCGTATCTTACCCGCATAGACAGCCTTTTCCGAAAAAGACACCGCAATAAAACAAACATTAAAATCAATACACTGGAAGATAGTATCCACTCAATCATACTTCCCCTCCTCCGCCTCATCCAAAATTTGGCGAAGCTCCGCAATTTCATCCTGACTCAACCGCTGCCTTTGCACAAAACCGCATACAAGCATACTGATACTGCCGTGATAAACTCTGTTCAGAAAACTTTCCGTTTCCTTTTTCACCGCTGTCTCACGCTCAATCAAAGGCGTATATGTCTTCATCTTACCATTATCTTCACAGAAAATCAGACCTTTATCCGTCATCCGTCGTAACATGGTGAGCGTAGTACTCCGGCTCCATCCGGTACGATTTACCATATCCGCCACAATCTGGCTTCCCACTTTCGGGAAGGATTCCCATAAACTCTCCATCACATTCCATTCCGCTTCACTTAACTCTTTCATATGCGCCTCTTTTCCTTCGATTGTTTACAATGTAGACACATTATAACACGCATTGTCTACATTGTAAACAATTTTTCAGAAAAGATCAGAATGGTTTTGCTGCTTTTATAGAAAACGCTTTGGGGAAATTGGCGCCAGAAGATGATACCTTATTTTTGTCGCTGTTTGACAGAACCAGATTTGATTTTATATCTCCAATATATAGACGAAACGGGACCAATGCTGAGGATTCATGTTGCAAAATATAACAAAGGAGAGTTTCTCAACTCTCCTTCTGCCCTTTAAAACAATTAACTTTCCTTCTTTACTTTCGGAACAAATTTCATTCGTAATACATACCATAAGCTTCCTGCCAGACAAATAGAAGAATAGGTACCACAGACAATACCAACCATCAACGGCAATGCAAAATCACGAATACTTGTCACACCCATAACATACAACACTGCCACCATGATAAAAGTTGTCAGAGAAGTAAAAATACTTCTGGACATGGTCTGGGTAATACTCTTGTTTACCACATCCTTCAAATCTTCTTTATGGCTCATGGTTGCCATATTCTCGCGGATACGGTCAAAGATTACAATGGTTGCATTGATGGAATAACCCACAATGGTCAGCATACATGCCACAAAGGTATTGCTGACGGAAACCTTTGCCACCGCATAAAAGGCCAATACTACCAATACATCATGAAGCAGTGCAACAATACTGCTGACACCAAAACGGATATCGCTGAAACGAATCCTGATATAAATCAGCATAAAGAGTATGGCAACCATCACAGCAATAATGGTATCCGACTTCATTTCATTGCTAATGGTGGAACTGATGGTTTCGGAAGTAATCATCTTCTCCTCCACGCCAAAATTGTCCACAAACATTTTGTTCAGTGCCTCTCTCTGTTCCACATTTAAAGTATTGGTCTTAAAGATGACTTCATTAGAATCCTGAACCGTCTGAATCTGTACCGCACTTCCGGTAATCTCCTCAATCAGCGGCGCCACCTGGGTATTGGCGTCCTCCAAAGTCATTGCCTGGCCAAAAGTAACCGTGGTGGCCGTACCGCCTTTAAACTCCAGACTATAGTTTAACGCATCCCCGCCGGATACTTTGTTCACACCCATGAAAATAAATCCCGCCGCAATCAATGCCAGGGAAATTCCAAAACAAATCCCCTTCTTCGACAGAAAATCCAATACCTTGTGTTCCTTCCCCACGCCGTATAACTTCTCGCTTTTCAGCCCCAGCGCATAAAAGGCATATATAATATATCTGGTCACTACCAAAGAGGTAAACATAGAAAGTACAATACCCAGTGCAAGCGTCTGTGCAAAGCCTTTGACCGTACCCGGCCCCAGCACCAGAAGCACTCCCGCCGCAATCAAAGTGGTGATATTTCCGTCAATAATGGCCGACAATGCCTTATCAAATCCACTCTTCACAGCATTTCTGACACTTTTTCCTCCTGCCAGTTCTTCCCGCACACGTGCAAATATAATAACATTAGCATCCACCGCCATACCAATTGACAGGATAATACCCGCCACACCCGACAGGGTAAGGGTCATGTCAAAACCATTCAGAAGCAGTATTACCAGCGCCACATATGCCAACAGTCCAATGGCTGACGCCACACCGGGCACCAGATACACCACAATCATAAATACAATTACAATGAGCAATCCGATGGCTCCGGCCTTTAAACTGGTGTCAATGGCTTCCACACCAAGCTGTGCGCCAACCACTTTAGAATGTAATTCCTCCAGTTCCAGTTTTAATCCGCCGATACGGATGGTGGAAGCAAGGTTCTCCGCTCTCTCATAGGATTCCATGGGTGAAATCTGCGCATTGCCGTCAGTAATCGCCACATTTACCGTGGGAGCGCTGATAATATTGCCGTCATAATAAATGGCAAGCGTTTCCCCTTTATCATGCGCATTCTGCGTGGCCTGTGCAAATTTTTCCCGTCCCTCTTCCGTCATGGTCAAATCCACCGCATACACCACATTCTGCAAAGTGTCGTTGGTTCTGGTAGAACCGGCGCGGGCATCCTGCACATCAGTGCCCTGAACCAGAATAGATCCGTTTTCCAGCAATTCGTCTATGGATTTGTTCAGCACATAAGTAAATCCATAACTACCGTCATAATTTTGCACCGACTGCTGTGTATAGTTTGCATTGCCCTGCGGATCGGTTTCCGCAATAAAATACAGTGTTCCCGGTCTTCCCAATTCCTGCAGAATCGCATTGGCATCACTGACCCCAGGAATTTCAATATTAATTCTGTCGGTTCCCTCCTGATATACAATGGCCTCCGTACTATAATTCTCCACACGCTTCTGCAGCTTTGCAATCGTATCGCTCATATCGGTGGCGCTGGGTGTTTCATCCCCTACCACCTGATAAGTAATACTGACACCGCCCGCCAAATCCAACCCCAGATTAATATCCGAAGCACTTCCTTCACCCTCCGGATTCACGCCAAAGATATCAATATATGTGACACCGGCCAGAATCAGAAGAATGCAAAGTATAATCACTATCGCATTGTTCTTTTTCAAATTCATATGCTACCTCCATTTAACACTTCTTTTGCCTTTCTTTTCACCTCATTTTGGAACTGTTTATTCCAAATTTGCCTGATTCTCGTGAATCTTCAGCATAATCGCGCACTCCACCCGCTTCCTCTGCAGTTCACATCCCACATCGTATGCATCGTTGATATTTCCGTGGAAATTATATGCGTTGGCGGCACAGCCGCCGCTGCAATAAAACTTTGCAAAGCATTTCTTACATTTTTCCTTCGCATAGACATTACAGCATTTGAACATATCACGGATGTCTTCTCTGACAATCCCCTCGTCCACGTTGCCCATAAGGAATTTCTCATCTCCCACAAACTGATGGCAGGGATAGAAGTCCCCCCAGGGCGTTACGGCAAGATACTCCGTCCCCGATCCACAGCCGGAAAGTCTCTTTGCCACACAGGGTCCGCCTTCCAAATCTATATTGAAATGGAAAAAATGAAACCCTCTCCCGGCCTCTCTGCGCTTTATCATCTCCAGAGCCAACTTATCATACTCTTCCTTCAATATGGGAATATCTGCGGAAGTTATGGCATAGGAATCCGTTGGCTTTGCCACCACCGGCTCCACGGAAATCTGCCGAAATCCCAAATCCGCAAGATGCAATACATCTTGAGAGAAATCAAGGTTATGATGCGTAAAAGTTCCCCTGACATAGTAATTCATCTGCTGCCGACTCTCAGCCGCCTTTTGAAACTTAGGAACAATCAGATCATAACTTCCCTGCCCACCTCGAAACGGACGCATTGCATCATGAATTTCCTTTCGTCCGTCAATGCTTAGAACAAGATTTGCCATCTCCCGATTGGCAAATTCCAGAATCTCATCGTCAAGCAGCACACCGTTGGTAGTCAGGGTAAAACGAAATTTCTTATTTTTAGGTCCTTCCAGGCTTCTTCCATACTCCACCAGCGATTTCACCACCTGCCAATTCATCAGCGGTTCCCCGCCGAAGAAATCCACCTCCAGGTTTACGCGGCTGCCGGAATTTTCCACCAGGAAATCCAATGCTTTCTTTCCCACCTCAAAACTCATAAGCGCCCGTCTGCCGTGATATTCCCCTTCTTCCGCAAAACAATACTGACAGGCCAGGTTGCAGTCATGGGCAATATGAAGACAAAGCGCCTTTACCACTGTCTTCCGCTTCTTAAAATCAAAGACATAATCCTCATAAATATCCGGTGCAAACAACTGTCCTTCTGCTTCTAACGCTAACAGCTCGTCCACCGCTTCAATAATCTCATCCTCCGGATAGGGTAGATTTGCAATATTGAGTACCGCCGCCCTGATGGTATCCCCATCTTTGACGCCCTCGTTTACAAGCGGCTCCACCAGCAGAATCATATCATACACAATGTCATCCACCACATGAACGGAACCGCTGTTTACATCCATTACAATATTATACCCGTTACTTTTGTATTGGTGTATCACTTTTTTCCCTTTCACAAAGTTCAAGCAGCGATAAAATCGCTGCTTGAACCGAATCTCAAAATTCTTCCCTGAAACCGCTGTCCGCCGCCACAAAAAACGCAGACAGCAACCAACGGTACTATTCTGCCTTCACCTGTTCACAGCTCTGATTCCCAACAGTACAGGAAGTCTTACATGCAGACTGACAAGAAGTCTGGCACTCACCGCAGCCGCCCTTCTTCATGGATTCCTTTAAATTTCTGGTCGTCAAAGTCTTAATATGCTTCATAATGATATAGCCTCCTTATGTGCTTCTTTCATCCGTAAATTTATAAATCTTATGTAGTATACCATAAAAATCTAAATTGTAAAAGGTTTTTTTTCAAATTTATATGGTAACTTTAACTTAACATTCCGCCCAGCATTCCGCCCCCGGCACACAATACCAACGTGGTCAGCAAAGAATTCCCCACCTGAATACCGCCTTCTCCCATACAAAGAGACACCGCGGCCAGCACAAGAAAATAAGCACTTCCCATAAAAAGCCCCCACAGAAACCTACGATTGCCCATCCGCTTTCCTGTGACAAAACCTCCGAATAAGGTCGAGACCACATAGATGACAATAATTGCTATGGACACAATTTTTTCGCTTAATCCCAGCTTATACAGCAAAAAGGCAAGCGCCACAAGCAAAACACCCGTAAGTATGTACGAAAAAAGCAGACTCTTAAGCAAAAACCACACCGGGATTCCTTCCATATCAAATCCCTTTTCTTCCTGATCCGTATGCAGCATCTTAATCCCCTCCTCCCAACACTATAAACTTTTTATAAAATCATATGCACGCAAGTCCCGGAACTTGACAATTACCTTTGGAATATAGTATATTAGTATCTGTCTATACAAAATATAATAAAAAAGGAGTGAATTTTTTTTGGACGTTCCAGGTGTCATACAATTTGTATTTCTGATTTCTCTAGTGATTCTATCAAGCTTTTTCTCTTCGGCAGAGACAGCATTCAGCACTGTCAACCGTGTGCGGATGCGTGCCCTTGAGGAAGAAGGCAACAGGAGTGCGGCGCGTGTCAACAAGATATTGGAAAATTACAGCAAAATGTTGAGCGCCATACTGATAGGCAACAATGTAGTGAACCTGTATGCTTCTTCCCTGGCTACCACTTTGGCTATGCGCATCAGTGTGCCGGTGGGTATCGCTACGGGCGCTTTGACCATTACCATACTTCTGTGTGGTGAAATCGTCCCAAAAACATGGGCTATGACTTCCTCTGAGAAAATTTCCTTAGCTTACAGCGGCATCATTTATGGTTTAATGCAGCTTTTGACCCCTGTTATTTTCGTGGTAGATAAGCTGTCAAACGGTATTCTGCGCCTGCTGCGCATTGACCCCAGCAAAAAGATTACTACCATGACGGAGGCGGAGCTTCGCACTTATGTGGATGTAAGTCATGAAGACGGCGTAATTGAAACCGAAGAAAAAGAAATGATTTATAACGTGTTTGATTTTTCAGACGCGCTGGCAAAAGACATAATGATTCCAAGAATCAACATGGTAACGGTAGATCTTAATTCCACCTATGAAGAAGTTCTTGCCGTATTTCGCGAATCCATGTACACCCGTCTTCCTGTGTATGAAGACGACATGGATAATATCATAGGTCTGATTAATATCAAAGATTTCATTCTCACAGGAAATGGAGATGATTTCCACATCAAATCCATATTGCGGGACGCTCACTTTACATACGAATTCAAAAAAGTGGCTGACCTACTGTACGAATTACGGGAAAAAACCACCAGTGCTACTTTTGTGCTCAACGAATACGGCGCCACAGTGGGTATGATTACGCTGGAGGACTTATTAGAAGAAATTGTAGGAGAAATCCGTGACGAATACGATGCTGACGAAGAAGAACTGATCAAAGAAATCGATCAATACACCTACCTTGTGGAAGGCAGTATGAAACTTGACGATATTAACGATGAGCTGGAAACAGAACTTGACAGTAAGGATTATGATTCTATCGGCGGCATTATTATTGAAAGTCTTGACCGCCTGCCGGAAGACAACGAGGAAGTAACTTTAGAAAACGGTATTCGCTTAAAAGTACAGGGAATTAAGCAGAATCGTATTGTAAAGGTATTAATGACGCTTCCAAAAGAACCTCCTGCAGAGGATGGGGCGGAAAATGCCTCCGGAAAAGAAAAATCCACAGAAGACACTGCTCCATTGAAAGAGGATTCCTGATTTTCCCGCTTTATAAAATGTCCCAATTTTTCCTTGTGTTGATTAGGCATAGCATCGAATAAATATGTAATTATTGCAACTCCTTTTCAGCATTGTGTACTCATGTAAAAAAGACTTATAAACATGCATTGTGGGTAGTAAGAAAATATTTATAATCGA
>JAAWCE010000112.1 GCA_022793065.1 Lachnospiraceae bacterium | reverse complement strand
TTTGTTTTAAACGACATGAAACATACCACCTTTCAAAAGCTACTTTTATTATAGCTCATGAAAGACCAAAAAGCTTGTATTTATTGTAAAATATTAAGTTTCAAGGAACAATTGGGGCTTTTGACCCCAGCATCATGATATAATGTTGACACACAAAAGCATGGCACCAACTTTTGATTCTATACTTGCCAAAACCCATAATATATAAGGAAGGAGGGTATTACTGTAAACAGGTAACATTATAAAAAGTCTTTTTATGTGTTTTCAGTAATAAATCTATGCAATATTTACAATACTATGAATCCCCTCTTGGTCAACTTTTCATGACAGGTACCCTTACCTCTCTTACGGGCCTATGGTTTGTAACTCCAAAATGTTGTGCTTCTGCATTATTGGATGAATACCAGGAGCAAAATCTCTCCATTTTTGCCCAGACCAAAAATTGGCTGGATATTTATTTCAAAGGAAACATACCGGATTTCACACCCGCACTTTCCTTAGAAGCAACTCCCTTTCGGAAAATGGTATGGGATATTCTGCTTACCATTCCCTACGGTCAGACAACGACTTATGGAGAAATTGCTAAGAAAATTGCGCAAAAGAACGGACTCGCTAAAATGTCCCCCCAAGCGGTGGGCGGAGCCGTAGGACATAACCCTATCTCTTTGATTATTCCATGTCATCGAGTCATAGGAGCAAACGGAAATCTGACTGGTTATGCTGGTGGAATTGATAAAAAAATAAAGTTGCTGAACATTGAAAAAATCAATACCTCCACAATGTTTATACCCCATACAAAACATACTTCATCCAATGAAATTTTCCAACAATAAATACTATGGCGCATACCAATTTAAACTATTACTCTCATACTATGTATGACCATAGTGCCAAAAATAAAAATGAGATGTGATTATGAATCAGTTTAATAAAAAATATAACTCCGTAAAAATTCCCACACCACCCCAAAAATCAGAACAGACCAACTTAACGGAGAAAAAAAATTTTCAAAACCATAAACAGAATATATCTGTTTCAGAATCATACTATGAGATCGAATATGACGCATGCCCCATACCCGGCGTAGGCAAGTTTGTGTTAAAATCACAGAAAATAGACCCGCCCCAAAAAGACGAAATTCGGGAATTATTTTATCAAATGAGAGATATTGCCAGAGAAGACCGATATATGAATTATGGTCGCTCCGAGTTATATGATAAACAGGCCTGGAAGCAAAATTCCCGAATATTTTACAAACAGGGTATGTTTATGAAAGATTTTGAAGACACCTATGAAAATACTGCACCCTTTTCCTCCTATTTTCCTGACTACCAGATGATGGGATATGATCAGCTCCGTACCTATTTTACCTGGCGTACCAAAGTGCGCAAAGGAGAAATTACTTTTATTTCTCCCTCTTATCTTTTTTTATACCTTTATGAATTGCTTAATAATATCGGTGTGGACAACCCTGAGGACGGTTTGCATAAAATCATGTCTGCCTGGAACGATTTTCGGGTATATTACGAGTCAATGGATAAATATATCCTGAAATGGCTGAAAGACTATCATATTTATTATGATTTACCCTGGACTTTTAAAGATTTTGTTACCGAACATAACCTTGGCTCACACTTTCCACAAGTAGTAAATCCCGAAAACAATTTTGATTTATACTGCTCTATTTCAAAGTATGATATCCGAAAATCCGGTTTTTACAATGACGATACCGTAGCGCTTATCAGAGATTGTTTTGATTTCGTGATTTATCAATTACGGGAAACATTCTCCAAACATCAATTGGTGCTGGATAACCTTTTATTTCAGACAGCAAAAAATATGATTCCCTGGATTCCTTTTGGAAACGCGCTATTCTATCCCGGACTTAGACATCCTGATAAACAAGTCGTACTATCCGAAAAAGAAATATATGTGCGCCAACAAAATAAATGGATGTTTCATTCTTCCATTACTACGGAAAGCGGAAAAAAATTAATTGGTTATCTATTGAAACAAATGGAAGCCACCTTAAGAAAAGCCACAAAATACAAATACAAACTATCCGTAAACATAAATTCTCTTAGCCCCATGACGATAGATTTTTTAAATCAGGCCGGTATGTCCTTAGAAAAACTTGTCACGGAAGCTGCCATGGAATTTTACCGGGAAGCCACAAAGACAGTTGTAAAAGTCAACCCTGAGGCTTTGGCAAAAATTCGCAAAGAAGCCTTGCTTACTCAGGAAAAACTCATTGTACCTGAAATAATGCCGGAACAAGAGACAAACGACGAAAATATTTTATCCACCGAATACAATTACCCTGAAAAAAACACAGATGTTATACAGCCAATTCCCATAAATGACATAGACGATCCCTGGGAATTGCTGAGAAATTCTTTTACCTGTTTGGAAAAAGAAGCTATATTAATTTTATGGGAAAATCAAAGGGCAGATCCTCCATCCCATACCTCAGAGACAGTCAATATAATCCAATTTGCCCAAGAACACAACGTTATGCCCGAAGTGCTTATAGACGGTATCAATGAAAAAGCTGCGGATTGTATTGGAGACAGTCTGTTGGATGGAGAATTTATATTTTTTGAAGATTATATAGAACAAATAAAAGGAATGGTGCAATTTATATGGCAGGAAAAGTTCCCACAAGAATAGCAAATATCTTGATTAATGCGTTAAAAGGCGGCGTGGTCCCTCGCGCAGGATTAGAATACATTACGGTGGGACGTACACAGGAGATTTCAGCAATTCTGCATGATGTTGAAATGATTGAGGAAGGCGGCGCATCCTTCCGTTTTATCGTAGGCAAATATGGAAGCGGAAAAAGTTTCTTGCTTCAAACCATACGCAATTATGCCACTGCAAAAGGCTTTGTGGTAGTGGATGCGGACCTTTCCCCTGAACGCCGCTTTGCCGGAACAAAAGGACAGGGACTTGCCACTTACAAAGAATTGATCAAGAACCTATCCACAAAATCAAAACCCGATGGCGGCGCACTCCCCCTCATACTGGAAAAATGGATTTCAGGCATACAGACTTCTGTAAAAATGCAGTCTTCTGCAGATGATGATAATTTTGATGCTTTGGTAGAAAAACAAATATATGCCGTTGCCGGCTCTCTGGAAAGTATGGTAAACGGCTTTGAATTTGCCAGAGCCATTGTACTTTATTGGAAAGCGTACAGAATGGACGACGCCGCACTGAAATCTAATGTATTGAGATGGTTTCGAGGAGAATACCCCACCAGAAAAGAAGCCAAAGAAGACCTTGGTATTCATTTCATTGTCACTGACGAAACCTGGTATGACTTTCTGAAACTTTTTGCCGCCTTTCTGGTTGGCGCAGGCTATAAAGGAATGTTGGTCATGATTGACGAATTGGTGAATCTATATAAAATACCAAATTCCATCACACGAGCAAACAATTATGAGAAAATTCTCACGATGTACAACGATGTACTGCAAGGCAAAGCCAGACATATCGGTTTTCTTATGGGAGGCACGCCCCAATGTATTGAAGATAAATATAAAGGTGTATTTAGTTATGAAGCACTGCGCTCCCGCCTGGCAGAAGGACATTTTTCCACCGCAGACACACGGGACTTTTCTGCTCCCATTATCAGGCTTCAAATGCTTACTCAGGAAGAAATGTATATCCTTGTGGAAAAACTGTTAAATATCCACGCCCAATTATATGATTATACTCCTGTTCTGTCTCAGGATGACCTGGTGTATTTTCTTACGGTGGAATACAACCGTGTGGGAGCTTCCACACATATTACACCCAGAGAAATTATTCGTGATTTTATAGAATTAATCAATATTTTATATCAAAATCCACAAAAAACCGTTTCTGAAATTTTAGGAGATAATAGTTTTGAACTGGCCAAAGGCGGCATTGAGGGTGAAGAAATACGGGACGAATTCCAGGATTTTGAAATATAATACTACAGGAAATTTATCAAAAGACAAAAAAGGATTTACCCTAAATTTTAATAACAAAATAAAACTTTAAAGAGGATATGAAATGGATGTATTTCACAGGCTTGCCCCCTTTATACAGGACTTTATCTATGAAAATCACTGGAATGAACTGCGTGGAAATCAGGTAGCCGCATGCGAAGTAATCTTTGAAAGCGACCACAATCTGCTTCTCTCTTCCGGTACCGCGTCCGGCAAGACAGAAGCCGCCTTCCTTCCCGTATTAACCGATATTTATGAACACCCATCCCGTTCCGTGGCCGTAATCTATATTTCTCCTCTAAAAGCATTAATCAATGACCAGTTCAAACGTTTGGAACAATTGCTTTTAGACTCCCATATTCCGGTTACAAAATGGCATGGGGATGCCTCTGTAACACAAAAAAATAAACTGATCAAGAAACCTGAAGGCATCCTGCAGATTACACCCGAATCCTTAGAAAGCCTTCTTACGAACAAACGCGGCGCTTGTCTGTCCATGTTTTCTGATCTGCGCTATGTTATAATTGATGAAGTACACCATTTCATGCGGGATGTACGAGGACTTCAGCTCTTATGTATACTGGAACGGTTGAAAGCCCTGACCAATGTAAATCCTCGAAGAATTGGTCTATCCGCCACATTAGGAGACATGTCCCTGGCCCAGTCCTGGTTAAACACTGGAACCGGAAGAGAATGTGCCGCTCCCATAACAGAGGAAGGAAAAAAACGTGTCCGACTTCACGTTGAACGCTTTGTAAATTATGCGGACAACCGGGATATGGTGGAACGGGATGCAATCGGCAATGTGACACGGACGGATTCCGGCGGTGATATTGGCAACAGAGAACATTATGAATATCTTTTTAAACAAACTCTTGACAAAAAAACTATTATATTTGCAAATAGCCGGGAAGAAATCGAACTTATCATGGCCCATTTGCGAGAAATTGCGCTAAAACATAAAGCCCCTGACATTTATCGGGTTCATCATGGAAATGTATCCGCTCTGCTTCGGGAAAATACAGAAGATGAAATGAAATCTGAGGATGAGAAAATAGTCACCGGCGCCACCGTAACCCTGGAACTTGGTATTGATATCGGCTCCCTGGACCAGGCAGTACAGGTGGGCGCTCCCTTAAGTGTGTCCAGTTTTGCGCAGCGTCTTGGTCGCTGCGGCCGACGCGGCCAGGTACCGCAATTACTTTTCACCTTTGTAGAAAGCCTGAAAATCAATTCCTCCGATATTTTAGGCCCCATTAACTGGAATTATATACGTACCATTGCCATTATCGAATTGTACCTGAAAGCACATTGGATTGAGCCCATTCCCCCTCTCCACCATGCCTATAACCTTTTATACCATCAGACCATGAGCTTCCTAAAAAGCAATGGGGAAATGTCCCCTGCCGGACTTGCCCAATCCATGTTAAGCCTGGGATGTTTTCGCCATATTACCCAGGATGATTACAAGCTTCTTTTATCACATTTGATTCAAATAGAACAATTGGAACGGACAGAAAGCGGCGGTTTGGCCATTGGCCGGGCAGGAGAAAAAATTGTAAATAGTCACAAATTTCTGACGGTTTTTCTGGCGCCTGAATACTTTTTGGTAAAAGATGAAAATCGTACCATTGGTACCGTAGACAAAGTATATCCTGTAGGAACTCATTTCTCCCTGGCCGGAATTTCCTGGGAAACCGTTGATATTAACGAAAAGTCCAAAGTCATCTTTGTGAAACGAGTTCCTGGTATATCCGTTGTGGACTGGGATGTGGACTTTGAAGTGGAACTTCATACCGTTTTGGTACGGAAAATTCGCAATGTACTGCAAACAGAAGATTCCTATCCTTATTTAAGCCAGCGGTGTCAGGAACGACTGAACGAAATTCGTTACATTACGCGCAACAGCGGGATTCTGGAACACCTAATAACGCCTCTTTCAGAGAAAAAATATGCTATTTTCCCCTGGGTAGGCACCAGGCAACTGATCACGCTCCATTACGCTTTATTGCAGCGAAACATAAAAAGTAAAATTCCATGGGAAATCAGCGTATATTTAGAGGTCATTTTCAATGGAACAAAGGAAGAATTGGAGTGGATAATTGCAGATATACTGAATTCTCCACTGGATACTTATGGGCTTCCATTGCCTGAAAAAATACAGATTATAGGAAAATATAATGAATTTATTCCCCTTTCATTGCTGCGGAAACAATTTATTGAAGACTATCTGGATTTTGAGGGATTAAAAAGAGATATTTCCTCAATATGAAATATGATTCTTTACCACCAAATCAAATATAACAAAGTCAACGATAATCCTACACAAAACAGCAGCAATCCAAAGGACAGGCTTCTTCGGATAATTAAATTATTTTCCTTAAATTCTTCATTTTTTAACGCCGCCAAATGGACATAATCTATATGGGAAGTATTTTTCTTCTTCCACGTATGATTACCAATCTTCTGTATCAAATTCAATACTTTGCCCAATATTTCCGTAAAAATATTTCCCTCAGTACGTTCATGATATATGGGAGAATTCCGGTAGATGGTTCTGCGCAGTACGGCCGCAAAACCATCTGCAGCGCTATCAAAAATTCTGCACACCACACCTAAAAATAAAGGGAATACCTTAAGCAATAAGGGCCTGTATATCAACTCTTCCAAATCAAGCCATTGGGGCCATAAATTCACATACGACTTACCCATTGACTGTTTTTGTCTGTTATGTTCCTTTTTCATCAACACTTTACGAATGAAAAACAAATATACTGCTGCTCCGATGGCAATGGATATAAATCCCCCTTTTAAATTTTCCACATGAAAATACTGTACAGAATGAATTGTTTCCCCCACAGGAAACACATGACATCCGAAAAATCCCTCTGCCAGCCTGGCCGCTCTATCCATCAGTCCATAGGGCAGTAATCCCCATACCAAAAGCACACTGGCGCTGCCAACCACTGCAAAAGCAGATGCAGAATTCCAAAATCTGATTTTTTCATCATATTCTTTTTGCAGATTCATGTCTTCATTTTTCTCAACAAATACCGCAATAAATAATTTTGCCATGTAAGCAACTGTCAAACCACCTGATATCAGAAACAGCCATTCTACCACTTTCACAATATCACCGCCGCCATACGCCACAATGCTTTCATGCAGCAAGGTTTTACTGATATAACCTCCAAAAAGAGGAATTCCGCCAATTGCAAGAGCGCCGGTCAGAAAGCAGCCCGCAAGCAAAGGCTTCTTTCTTCCAAATCCTCTGATGACATTCAAATCTATGCTGTGAACATTCTTTTGAATCACGCCCGCTGTCAAAAACAACACAAGCTTAATCAAAGAATGGTTTACCATATGAAGAAACACTCCATGTACTGCAAACATATGAGCATTTGTCATGGCAATGGACACCGCAGATATATCCCCCGTACTCGATATATGAGATCCGGACAAGCAAAACATACCGATCCCCACAAGAATAAATCCAATCTGCGACATGGAGGAACAAGCCAACGTTCTTTTCAAATCAATCGAAAAGACAGCCAGCAATGCTCCCCCCAACATTGTAATTACCCCCAGCATCAGAACCAGACAGCCCCAATACCAATCAAAAGGAAACAAATTACAACTAATAATCAATATTCCGTATATTCCTGTCTTCGTTAAAATACCTGAAAGCAATGCTGACGCCGGCGCGGGTGCCACCGGATGCGCTTTGGGCAGCCAAATATGCAGAGGAAATACGCCTGCTTTTGCTCCAAAGCCAAACAATATACATGCGCCTGCCGCATACAATATCTTTTGATTGCCGCCTTCCGAAACAGCCTGGGCCAACGCACCAAATTCCAGAGTCCCCAAATGATATTGCAGCAGAAATATGCCCATCAGCATCACCAGACCTGCCAATACCGCCACCGCCAGATAAGTTCCCGCCGCCCGCAAAGAAGCCTTATCTTCCTCCTGTGCCACCCATACATAAGAAGTCAATGACATCACTTCAAAAAAGAGGAATGTAGTGAATAAATCGGCAGATAAAAATACGCCCAATGTTGCTCCTAATGTCCACAGCCAAAATAGATAAAAACGTCCCTTGTTCTTGTGTCCCTGAAAATATTCTAAGGAAAATATGGAACAAATCAACCACATAAATGCGGCAATACCGGCATAAATACACCGGAAACCATCCAATATAAAACGAATTCCCAAACCACAAATTTCAGGAATCTGCAAAAATACAACCTGTTCTCCGGCGCCTTCTCCGCAGAAAATACCAATGACAGATAACACCGCCATTGCCAGAAATTCCGCTGCTGCCGTCAGTACAACCACGCCGCTTTGCAGCCTTTTACCTCCTGCTGCCGGACCATCCTCCCTGCTCACAACATAGGCCAATATTCCTGTCAAAAAAGGAAAAAACACCAAAACTGCCAAACTTGTTTCCAATTTTATACCACTCCTTTATCCCCCGATAATGATCTCTTCCAATACTTTCGTTATGGGCGCTGAATGTAAACCAAAATAAACAATGATTGCTACAAAAACGCCCAGGGGCGCCATCATCTTCCAATCCGGATCTTTTATTTCTCTTCCGGATTCCTGCCCCTTTTCCGAACCAAATGCCCGAATTACAATATCCATCATATAAATTGCTGTCAATAGGGCGGATATTAAAAGTGCTCCAATTCCCATATAAGCAAGGGGCATTTCACTTGCCGCGGCCGCTTTTGCCAGATTCCACTTGCTGACAAACCCACATAACCCCGGCACTCCCATCAAAGCCAGCGCTGACACGGTAAAGCATATGAACACCTTTGGCATTTTCCAGCCAAGACCGTGAATTTCATGAACATAATGCTTGTCCGTCCGGTATAGAACCGCTCCTACGCAAAAAAATGAACATATTTTCATAAAGGAATGAAATATCATATGTGTCATTCCCCCAACCAATCCTAAAGGAGTCATAAGCACCACACCAAATAGAATATAAGAAAGATTGCTGATGGTTGACCAGGCCAACCGCCGTTTTAAATGTGTTTCCTTCACAGCTCGGCTACAGCCATATACAATGGTAAAAATGACAAGCGTCATCACTGCCTTTTGCGCCCATGTACCTTGCAAAAGTTCAATGCCAAAACTATAATATGTTACACGCATCACTGCAAAGGCTCCTGTGTTTACTACCGCCACTGCATGGAGCAGCGCAGTTACCGGCGTGGGCGCCACTCCTGCCTTCGGCAGCCAGGAAGAAAAAGGCCACATTGCAGTTTTCACACTGAAACCGCAAAAACAAAATACATAAATCAACAGAAGTATGTTTGATTTTTCTCCCATTCCGGCCACATGCAACACACCTCCCGGCACAAAGGAAGAAGTAGTGCCATACACCAATATAAATATCATTCCAATAAAAGCAAACGCCGCGCCGCCCAACATATAATAAAGGTAGGTTCTTGCTGCCAGAATCGCTTCCCTTGTTCTGGTGTGGAGCACAAGGGGCAGTGTAACCAAACTTAACATTTCAAAGAAAAAATACATCGTTAAAATATTTTCCGATAAAGCAATTCCCAGTGTTACTCCATAAGTAATTATATAAAACAGAAAGAAGGACCCCTCGTTATCCTCATGCTTCATATATTCAAAAGAATATAGCATGGCCAATGGCCAAAGCGCCGCAGCCATCCCTGCGAACACCGCTCCCATGCCGTCAAGTCGGAACGTTACGCTTAAATTACCTGAAAATCGAAACAGCGTCAGACTACCCTCCGGCATATACAACAGTAAAAACAAAACCAACAGAGAATTCACACAGACTGCGGCTTCCAGATAAATTAACATATCCTTTCGTGTCCGAAAGGGCAGCATGGGCATTGCTATCCCTGCCAACAAAGGCAGAATTACTACAATCAACATCATAATTTCTCTCATCTTTGCAAAATACCCTCCGTAAGTTCATCCCAGTCAATGTGCCAACACAGAAATTACAATTTCGTTTATATAAGATAAAAATGGTTTGGGGAATATGCCCAGCAAAATTACCAATACCGATAATGCCATCAATGGAATCAACATACCATAGGAAATTTCCTTTCCCTTTAAACTTTCTTTTGGATTAGAACACTTTTCTTCCTGATTTCCAGGAAAGAATCCTTTTAAAGTAATGGGCAAAAGATATCCGGCAGTCAATAGAGCACTGACCAACAAAATCACAGGCCCCAACCAGGAAAATACAGCAATATCCGACTGCAGCGACCCCAGGGCCAGATACCATTTGCTGACAAAACCACAAGTGGGAGGTATTCCAATTAATCCCAGCGAACATATGGTATAACACCACATTACCTTTGGAAATTTTTTCCCTATTCCTTCAAGCTGATCCACTTTTGTATATCCCAGGCAATATAAGAATACACCCGCCGTCAAAAACAAACCGCATTTTATCACCCCATGAGCCGCCGTATGAAGCAACGCTCCCTCTATGGCTTTGGGCGTAAGCATGGAAAATCCAAATAAAATATATGAAATCTGACTGACTGTGGAATAGGCAAGCCTTTTTTTAAACCCCTGCTCCCGAAATGCCAGCATAGAACCCATAAATACCGTTGCCAGAGTAAATATCATCCATACATACTGTACCCATGTACCTCTCAGGAAATCCGCTCCCACAATATAAAATACCACTCTGAAAATAGCAATCACGCCCGCTTTGACAATGACGGCGGACAATGCCGCAGAGGCCGGGGACGGCGCAACAGGATGCGCTGTGGGCAGCCATGCGTGCATTGGCAGCATACCAGCCTTTACCCCAAATCCAACCAGCATAACAAATATGGCAATGAGAAGAATCCCCTCATGTCCATGGATTGCCCCCATATCCAATGTTCCGCCTGCTGCAAAAGTCAAAGATCCACAATAACGATACAGAAAATAAATGCCAAACAAACCTCCGTAAGCGCCGCACAGGGAATAAAACAAATACTTTCTTGCCGCTCGCACCGCTTCCTTCGTACCGTGAAACATTACAAAAGGCATGGATACCAGGGTAATCAACTCATAAAAAAAATACATGGTAATCAGGTTTCCCGCAAAAATAAAACCGGTCAGTATACTAAAACATAATAACAAAAAACCATAATATCTTTTCTCTCCACCTTCATGTTTCATATAAGGTATGGAATACATTCCCACAGCCAGCCAAACAATGGCCACAATGGTTATAAAAAATTTTCCGGCTTCATCTACATGAAAGTATACTGGTATATTATCTAAAAATTGAAACAATACAATATGATAATTTCCTGTCCACGCCGCAGCCATAGCAAAACTAACGGATAAAATCAATGTAACACCCACATATACAGAAAGAGATCTGCCTGACATTCTTTGTGCAGCTTTCTCATGTTCCCTATCGGGCAATTCTTCCGCTGTTTTTTCACCTTCCACCCCCGGAAAATCCTTCCCGGAACCAATTACCCGCAAATGTTCGGAAAAAGCCAAAACGAGCAATATTATCCCGGCCATTGCCGGAAATCCCATGGATATTAACAGCAAACTTTCCATTCCATCACCCCCTTATCCAAACATTGAAAGACCTTTCTGAATCAGTCGAATCATCGGTTCGGAATTTAAGCCCAATACAAAATTTAATATAATAAAACATAGTAACGCCACATTTTTTGCGGTATCAACCTTTTTGTCCATGTCATTCTTTTGTTGCATATCCACTTTTTTTGATATGGAATCCTCTTTCAGCACAACATCCTTATCTGATACAATATCCCTTTTTTCTTCAATATCTTTACTTGGCACCAAATTCAAATTTTGGATAGCATACTCATCTCTCCCATAACGGGGAGAATAAATACAAATCACCATTTTCATAAAATAAGCGGCATTTAAAACGGTACTAATTGCCAAAGCGATAAAGGTAGGCAGCATTTTATGAGTATGTCCTATTGCTGCCTGGGCAAAAAACAGCTTGGAAATAAAACCCGAAAACATGGGCATTCCTACCATAGACAGTGAACCCACGGTAAATGCAATTCCTGCCAGCTTATTTCGATAACCAGAACCAACCAAATCCCGATATCGGGTTCCCCCGCCAGAAGCCGCAGCCAAACCGGATGCGGCTACAAAAAGCAGAGATTTGGTAGCGGCATGAGAAACCACATGATAAATACTTGCTACCATTCCCTCCTGTGTAGCAAGACCAATCCCCATATAAATATACCCTATTTGGGCAACGGACGAATATGCAATCATTCTTGTAATATGTTCTTCCTGAATAGCATTCAAAGAACCCATAATCATTCCCACAATGCCAAATACAAATAATACATTGGCAACTTTATTCTCTGTGAGAATCTCAAATCCCACAACCCTATAAAATATCTTAATCAACAGAAAAATATATCCCTTTGACACCAGAGAAGACAAAATTGCCGCCGAAGATAAAGTAGAATATCCATAGGCATCCGGAAGCCAGGCATGAAAGGGATATAAAGCACTTTTCATGGCCAATCCCACCGACATTAATCCTACCGATACCATCAGTGGAATATGATATTGTCCCGTCTCTACCAGAATATGCACTTGCTCCTTCAAATTACTCATCAGCAAATGCCCCGTCAAATCGTATAAAAAGCAGATACCCAGCAATAACAAACCTGAACCTAACAAGCTCATGATCATATATCTGGTAGCTGCTTCAATTGTCCGCCCATTCTGCCGTATCATAATCAGTCCGCAGGCGGATATGGTATTAATTTCTACAAATACATATGCGGTAAAAAGATCATTGGTATATATTAAAGCCAAAAGAGAACAAAGAAGTAGATTCACCATGACATAATAAAGATTTTGTTTATTCTCATGAATTTGAACCTCTCTTTCTCTCCCGCCGGCTGCCATACACAATAACATGACCACGCAAAAGAAACATGCCATAAAAGCTTCCAATATGCCCACACGAATTTCATTTCCCCATGGCGCCGGAAAATGTCCCATACGATAGACAAAAGCCTCCCCTGTTCTTCCCACATATGCAAGCACAAAAACCGATAAAATACCAATCATTATGATTACAACTGTATTAATACGCTTTGCCCATTTACCGGAAAGAACCGAGCACAGGGGACCGGAAAACAAGGATAAAATAATTGAAATAAAAGGGAAATTACACACAAAATCCATTATTTTCCCTCCCTTTTTAACTGGGTGGATATTTCATCCAGGTCAAGCGTATGATATCTGCGATATAATCGTATGGTAAGAGAAAGCATTAATGCCGTCACCGATACGGATACTACAATTCCCGTCAACACCAGTCCACTTGGAATGGGATTGACATATGCTTCCACACTCTGCACTCCATCCACCACCACCGGAGCCTTTCTTCCCTCAATATAACCCTTTAATGCCAGGAAAAGATAAGTAGCCGTATCCATAATATTTAAACCAATAATTTTCTTTATCAAATTCTTCTGCAACAGCAGATTGGAAAAGCCAATGCCGAACAAAATCATTGCAACGGCCTCTTCATAATTGTGAATCAAATTTCCAAAACTCATCAATAATCACCCTTTCGGAACATAACATAAAAAGTATACATGGTACCTGCCACCACTGTACCCACACAAATATTTAACAATAAAATCAAACCGCTGCTCAAAATTGCACCAGGCTTCCCCAGAGGAATCACACTTTCTATATGATTGGCGCCCGTATAAAAAGAATAACTTTTTGCAATGCTGTAACAGGCAAGCGCACAGAAACTAATTCGACGATAGGTTTTTGCGGTAAAAAACTTCTCCGTCTTCTTAAAACCAAAGGCATTCAGATACAAAATCAGACCCGCTCCAATAACGGCACCGCCGGAAAATCCCCCGCCAGGTCCTAAATGCCCGGCCAAAATCACATAGATACCAAATATAAAAACAGGAGGAACTAAAATTCTTGCCACTGTCTGCAATATTACATCATTTTTCGGCTCATGGATTCTGTCGCTTCTTTCCTCATTCCTTTTATCATTTCTTAACAAAATCAATACCGTACATGTAGCAATAAAGAGTACATGGGATTCCCCCAGCGTATCAAACGCTCTATAATCCAATATCATTCCTGTGACAATATTAACCGCTCCGGTTTCCTGCAGCCCCTTTTCAATATAACGGGCAGCCACTTCGTTATTGACCGGATTTTCCGCATTTCCAAAATCCGGCAGTGCGGACACAGCCGTAAGAAGCATTGCCACTAAAAAGACACAGAACAATACACTGAATATACGATAAATCTTTCTGAAAATACGAATTTCCGTGTTATGTTCTAAATCATAGACACGTTTTACCAAATTCTTCTTTTCTCTCTCTTTCCGCCTGCGAAGAAGCTTTTCATCTCTCCGCACATTCTCTTTCCTTATCCCTTCCTGTTTAGAGTCAACCGTGTCATCACAGGGAAAGATTTCATCCCCCTCCAGCCACCGACTGAACTTATAGGAAAAAGTGCGCTGATATTCTTCTTCCGAAACCTTTCTACTCATCCTTCTTTTCACCTTCGTCCTTTTTCATAATGGCGTCTATTTTCTTCAATGTTACAAGGAAGAGAACCGTGGTCACACCTGCGCCGACTGCAGCCTCCGTAATAGCCAGATCCGGCGACTCCAGCAAAATCCAGATAATAGACATCACCAGACTATAGGACATAAAAATCAATATGGTATTCAATAACTTTTTTGATAAACTTGCTGCAACTGCACATACCACCAAAAACCCTAATAATATACAAGTAAAAACAGTCAAAATATATGCGCCTCCAATTCTGTTCTCTTTTGCTATTTTCTATACTGTTATTTTCTAATTTTATCTTTATTTCATTGATTATTTCATGTTTTTCCTTTATCATGATCATTAATACTTATAATATCATAATGTTTTTCCTTTTCTTCATCTGTGGTTACTTCCAATCTTGCAATCAAATGAGAAGAAACCGGCGATGAAAACCAAAGAAATACAATGACCAAAAACAATTTTAAGGATGTAAAATTAAAACCACTTATGACAATTAATCCCAACAAAGCAAATCCAATTCCTAAAGTATCTCCCATTGCAGCCGCATGCATCCGATTCAATACATATCGAAAACGAAATACACCAATAATTTCAATGATAAAAATAGCAAGTCCACACAATAACAGACCTCCGCCAATTAAAAACCGTATCCATTCAATGACTGCCATCTTCTACCTCCACCGACTTGCCGGCTTCTTTCGCTTCCTTTTTCTCCAAATATACACCCATACACACTTTTGTCAATACAATCACTGCAAGAAAACTAATCATGGCATAAATGATACAGATGTCCGCCAAATACCCTTCCCCTAACATTAATGCCAATATGGCTATTATCACAATTACCATGGTTCCCATCATATTCACAGACACAATTCTATCTGCAATCCTGGGCCCAATAATTGCGCGTACAAGACATAGCATCAACAAAACAGCCAATACAATCAGCACTGCCATAAAGAAAATGTGATATACCTGTTCCATTCAGCCACCCCTCCTTTGGGTCTTTGCACTTCCTTCCAGATTTCTGATATCTTCAACAAATTCGCTTTCCTCAAGCCCCTCCGCCATAGTTTTGTCCAAACAATGCACCGTATAATCCGAATCCTCCAAAGTTACCGTAATTGTACCCGGCGTCAAAGTAATACAATTTGCCAGAAAAGCTCTTCCCACATCCGTCTTCAAATCTGAATGAAAACGAACCAAAACAGGCTCTATTTCTTCCTTTTGTGTCAGTATCAAATGAATTACATTCATATTTGCTTTCACAATTTCTTTCACCAAAAGGCACACATACTTTAAAAACAATACAGACTTCTTATATACCCACAATTCTATGGCAAAACTATAATCCATAAATTTACATGTAAAAGCCAATAATATTCCGGCAATGGCCAAACCAAATATTCCTATTTCCAATGTAAAATTACCATTAAAAATTACCCATAAAATAAAATATATAAGAAACATAATCCTGAACCACCTTTCTACGGTGCGACAAAAACTGTTCTCCATGAAATACATAACACTTCTGAATACTTCTTCCTTACAATTTTCACATTTTAGCACAAAATATTCCATTTTTAAAGCTTTACCGCGAAAAATTTTAAACAAAAATGCCAACGTTTATTTGACAGTAACAGCAGTAACCGATTCGTTGAGAAGCGGTTGATTTTATCATTTATTTCACATATAATGAAGAAGAGGGAATGCCAATGATAGAGACAAATTTAGCGCAGACAGTCAATGCTACAAATGACTCTGGTTCTGCATATGATACAAATGTAAAATATTTACTTTCGGACAAGCAGATATTATCATGGATTTTAAAATACACAGTTGAAGAGTTTCAAGAAATGTGCATTGTAGATATCATTGGCTGTATTGGCGATGATATAAGGAATGGGGAGAAACAAAATTCCGGCAAGGGCATGAAAAAATCTCAAAACGTATTAATATCTATGTTGGAAGATCTGCTTTCTGGGAAAAATGCTGCAGAAAAGAAACGCATATTAGCGGATGAGTATGGAATGAGTATGACTGCCGAATTAGAAGGGAGAATCCAGATTATGTGTAATTTGTCAGAAAATATTATAGAACGAGAAAGAATTGATGCTATTGAGAGAATGATTAGGGCCAATATTACAAAAGAGTTGATATTATCTATGGGATATACAGAAGCTGAATATATAAAAGCAGAGAGAGCATTATATGCAAATGCCCAGACCCAAAAGCTGGCGTTGTAACAGGGACAAGTTAAAGGGATTCTGAAAAATTAAGGACATGAAATCAATATCCTTTTTTTAGTTTAACTCCATTCATGTAAGAGTAAAGTACAATCTTAAGAAGATTTTTTGGATACAGAATTTATGCTTTCAGAAGCAGAATACAGGTTAGTCAAAGGAGCTGCGCACAAATTACTTAGTGCGACAGCCCCCTATATTTTGCCTATCAACTGAAAGCTAATATTTTAGATAATTTCTACCCTTTCAAAATACTTAATCAATATATCTGCACAGTTGTCAATTCCTAACCTGGAGGTATCTAAAATCATATGATAATTATTGACATCCCCCCAAACTTTTCCCGTATTTTGGTAATAATATTCTGAACGAGCTTTGTCGTTTTCTTCAAGCAACTCCTTTGCATCTTCATAGGATAAAGATTCTTTGTTCATAATTCTTTGAATACGATCCTCTTTGTCAGCACAGACATAGATATTGAATACATTGGTCTGATCTTTCAGTATCTCGGATGCACACCTTCCCAAAATAATACAAGCCCCGGATGCCAGCTTCTTAATCACTTCCGCCTCATTCACATAACTGTCTTCTTCCAGTTCATGTTCAATATAGGCTCTGTCATATACTGGTATTTCCAGCTTTTGAGACAACTCTTTCGCTATCATACTAGCGCCGGTTCCAAATCTGCGGCTCATTGTAATTACCAGATTCATAATCCATCCTCCTGTACCGATAAGGATTTTTTGCTTTAACGCTGCCTATTTCACGGAAGTCGCCTTGCAGTTCCCTTACCCTTGCCTCTTATTGTACCATGATTTCTCCCCGGTTACAAGTCTGTGAAAACGGTAAATGAAGGCAAACTGCCCAAAACAACTCTAACCATACCACAACAGACCATAACAATAATGGGATTCTTTTTCCAAATGCGTATCACCAAAAAAGCCGCTAAAAATATACCACATTCCAACCAATGTATATTGATTACACTGATTTTTCCTCCATTAAAAGCCACAATTTTTAATATGGATAAACCTGCTGCCGCAATCAGGGCTACCACTGCCGGACGCAGGCTGCCCAGCACACTTTGCAGCGTAGATACCTGCTTATAACGATAATATACAAAAAATAATATGGATAAAATAATACAGGAAGGTAATATACATCCAAAGGTCGCAGCAGTAGCCCCAAAAATCCCTCCAATACGAATTCCTACAAAAGTTGCCGCATTGATTGCAATGGGACCGGGGGTCATTTCCGCTATGGTGATCAAATCCGTAAATTCACTCATAGTAAGCCATCCATACTTTGTCACCACCTGACTCTGAATCAATGGCATTGCCGCATATCCGCCCCCAATGCTAAATATTCCAACCTGAATAAAACTGATAAACAACTCCCAATAAATCACTTCATTCTCCCATTGATACCCAAATACTCAACTGTTTGTCTTATGGTTATTCTTCCTTTTCCACAATTCCATAAAAATACCCACACATGCAGACACCAATATAATATATATAACATTGATATTCCACACAAAAGCTGCAAAAAATGCTGAAAACATCACAATAATGTGAATTATATTGCGATTTTTGATAATACCTGATCCCAAACTGCATACCACATCAAGAATAACGGCCGCCACTCCTGCCTGCATGCCTTTCAGCAGCAAAGTAATAAAATAATTAGATGCAAAAGCTGCATAAAAAAAGGAAATTACAGACAGCAGAACCATGGGAGGAATTATTGTACCAATCACTGCCGTTATCATTCCTGTCAATCCTCCCATGCGCCATCCAACCAATATGGCCCCATTGACTGCAATCGCTCCCGGAGAAGATTGCGCCAATGCCGCCAAATCCAGCATTTCCTCTTCCTCAAGCCAATGATATTCATCCACAAATTTCTTTTTCATAAAAGTAATAATGACAAAACCGCCGCCAAAAGTAAACGCACTGATATACAATGTACTGAAAAACAATTTTATGAGGATTTTTCTCTTTTCTTCGGTCATATTCCTGCTTTCCATAATCCATAAGTTCTCATTTACTTCTTTTGTCTCTATAGCTTCCCATGAATGGAGTTTAGCACACATTTCTTTTTCAGACAATGGCCATATTAAGTTTTAAAGCCGATATTTCATTGATTATAAATAACACAGAAAAAACTTAGAAAAAATTTAAAAATTTATACAAAAGAAATTGTTGCGGTATAAGGGTTCCTGTGTGATAATAGAAAGTACCAATCATAAAATTATAAAACTTAAACATGTCTTTCAATCAAAAAAAGAGGTTGTAATATATGAATAACAATCAAACTTGGAACAACACAGGGGAACAAATTAAAATTGCTCTCTCAGACGCCTTAAGCACCGGTGACTTCAAGGAATTGAACACCCTTGTAGCACAGAGTGTAACCGTAGCCTTAAACGAAGTGGGCATACATGTGAATACAAGCTCCAGTCAAAGCAATACTTACGCCGGCGGCACTGATAACGAAGGCGCACAACAAAACGCCATACCTCTCTGGCAGCAGAGAGCATGGGAACGAGCACAGAAAAAACAAAACAAATTACGTCAGGACTGGCAGAATAGATTACAAAATGTTCAAAATAACATGGAAAATGAGAATCCGCCCTCTCATCCTTATGATGCGTCTTTGACCGGAACCAACAACGCATCCCAATACGACCGCCAGGTCGTCAATGAACTGGCCAGAACACAGCAGGGTGGTATGGTAAAATTTCCATCAGTAAAAATGAGAAGAGTGGGCAAAGTCTCCAACGTACTTTACCAGGTTTTCGGAGGAATCGGTCTCGGCATTACAGGACTTATTACTTTTATACGGCTTTTCGTTTTCCTTGCCGGAGAGACCACTCTGGGAGGATGGATTGTCAATTTCATTTTTCTTGCCATTTTTTACGGTATGATTCGACTTGGCGTTGGACAAAGACATCGTTTGAAGCGTGCTGTCCGCTATGTACAGCTCTGCGGACATAAAATGTATGAAGATGTAGAAAATCTGGCAAAAGCCATTGGAAAAAACGTTCATTTTGTAGCAAAAGATCTTCATAAAATGCTGGAACTTGGCTTCTTTCCCGAAGGACATTTAGATGAACATAAAACCTGTCTGATGCTCAATGATTCCATCTACAGACAATATCTTGAAACGGAAAATAATGTCAGACGAATGGAGGCAGAAAAAAGACTTTCTCTGCCCCAGGAAGAAAACCTGTCTTCCACCCAACAGCAGGCTTCACAGGAAACTATGGAAGAACAAACTTCTGAATTGGATACTATCATAGCCGAAGGTATGGAATGTATCCGCAAATTGAGAGATTTAAACGATAGGATTTCGGGAGAAGTAATCTCAGCAAAATTATTCCGACTGGAAAACCTGTTAAAAGATATTTTTGACAGCTTGAAAGAACATCCGGAACAAATGCACCGTATGCATAAATTGATGAATTACTATCTTCCCACCACTTTGAAGCTGGTGGAAGCCTATGAAAATTTCGACCGCATCAGTTCCCCCGGCTCAGAAATCCTCAAGGCAAAGGCTGAAATAGAAAATACACTGGAAACAATTAATCAAGCTTTTACGGAACTTTTAAATAATTTATTCCAGGATACCGTATTTGATGTTACCACTGACGCTCAAGTATTGAAAACCATGCTTGCCAGAGAAGGACTGATGCGGGAAATGGAATTAGTGCCGCGCCAGGAACAGGATGAGCCAAAACAGCCTCAATACATGAGGGAATAATTTTGCAATTTATACAAATTAAGCGTAATATGGAGGAGGAAAAATGAGCACCAATTTAGATGAAATGTTAAAAGAAGCCCCTACCCTGACTCTCAATCCCTTTGCACAGGAAGAAACGCCGGGAGCGGGAACACAGAACACACAGGTCACTGAAGAACCGCCTAAAGTTCCGGAGATAGTACTAACCCCGGCGGAACAGAAAATGGTGGATGATTTTGCCGCACAGATAGACCTGAAAAATACGCAGCTGGTCATGCAGTACGGGGCGGGAAGCCAGAAAAAGATTGCTGATTTTTCCGAAAATGCGTTGAATAATGTACGCACTAAAGATATGGGAGAAATTGGTCAGATGCTTACAAGCGTCGTATCCGAACTGAAAGATTTTAATGAAGAAGAAGAAAAAGGATTTCTGGGATTTTTCAAAAAGACCGGCAATCGACTTGAAAATCTGAAAATTAAATATGATAAGGCTGAGTCAAATATTAATAGGATTTGTAAAGTGATGGAAGATCATCAGGTGACATTATTAAAAGACGCGGCAATGTTGGATAAAATGTATGAGCTGAATTTGAATTATTTCAAAGAATTGTCCATGTATATTCTGGCAGGCAAGAAAAAGCTTGAGCAGGCCCGGACAGTGGAACTTCCGGAACTTCTTGCCAAAGCAGAGAAGAGTGGTCTTCCGGAAGATACCCAGGCAGCAAATGACTTTGCGTCAATGTGTGAACGCTTTGAAAAAAAGATATATGATTTGGAATTGACAAGAACAATTTCTATGCAGATGGCACCCCAAATTCGACTGATTCAAAGCAATGATACCGCCATGTCAGAAAAAATACAATCCACACTGGTGAACACCATACCTTTGTGGAAGAGTCAAATGGTAATTGCCATTGGATTAAGCCATTCCAGCGAAGCGGCAAAGGCACAAAAAGAAGTGACGGATATGACCAACGCGCTTCTGAGAAAAAATGCGGAGACCCTTAAGATAGCCACCATTGAGACAGCCAGAGAAAGTGAAAGAGGCATTGTGGACATTGAGACACTCACCGCCACCAATAAAACTCTTATCAGCACCCTGGACGAAGTATTAAAAATTCAGGAGGACGGACGCGCAAAGCGAAGGAGCGCCGAAGTTGAACTTGTACGAATTGAGGATGAAATGCGCCAGAAACTTCTGACCATGAGCCGGGCTTCAGGAAAAATGTAAACAGATACCCATTTTCATGCTATTCCTTGTACCACAGAGCATGAAAATGGGTATTTTGACTTCTAATAGTTCAATATGTATAAACTTTACCATTCAAAACCATATGCCAAAATGAATAGGTTACGAGAAATAGAATACTTCTCCACGGGGCCGAAAAGGAAGCCTCTTTCCTTTTGGTATCAAAAACGCATGTTTCCGTCGTATGGTCATATGTTCTTCTATGCGCCCATCTGTGATAATCAATACAGGGCCGTCTTTCGGAAAATCAGCCGCATTTTCCAATAAATCCACGCCGGGCTGCAGGACAGTCCCGCCGCCCCCTTTCACCCGTACCCTTCCCGCAATCTCTTCCGGCGACAAATAACCCGCGTCATAGGCACAGGCATCACAAAATACCACTCTTACCAAAGGAACCTCTTTGGCAGCCGCATAACTGGCAATGGCGCCTAACGCATAACCTATCAACTTTACGCCCATGGAACCGGACGTATCCACCACCACGCCAAAAGTTCTGCTGTTTTCCGGAATATCCCCTTTTACATAATTAGGTCTGGGAATATCAGGAGTACTTCCTTGCCTACGGCTCGGTCTGGCATAAGAACGCTTTTTTTCTACGGGGTCAAAATGACAGTCAAACCATCTTGCCAATTCCACATCCCATGGAATGGGCGGAACTGCAAGAGCACGAATTTCCTCTATCAAACCTGCGGGAATATATCCCCGCCCTTGCTGATTATGATATTCCAGACCGCTTTGTAATGCACTTTTATAGAAATCGTCCAGAGAAGTTGTGCTGGAATTTCGGAAGCCTGAGGATCCTTTTGCATCTCCGATTATATCTCCCTTTCCATAACCGCGAAATGTTTCCAGTTTTGCATATTTTTTTAAATCCTTCACCATACGATCATATAAGCTCTCTGCGGAGATATTTTTCAGACTTTCATCATACAATAATCCCCTTTCAGGCATTTTGCCTATCTGCATCTCTTGCAGCCAACCGTTGATTACATAATCACAGGCAATATTCCATAGCTCATGATCCCTGCCTTGACAGCGCTCATGATGCTGCAGCCCTGCATGAAGAAATTCATGAGCCAATACAAATTTTAATTCTTCCATGTTCAATCCTGCTGCCGGATTGACATAGATTTCTCCGCAAGTCACATCCACTGCCGCAACCGAGATATCATTTTCAATACATACATGATAATCTTCTATCACCCGAAAACCGGAAGCCAATCCACCCAACAGAGGATAATGGTTGATAAACCACATTGCTGCTTTTTGAGATTGCGTATATTTCTTACTGGTAATAGAATCATGCCCTCCCGCAGTGCTCACAACATGGGATACAGAATCCGCCAACGCATATGCAAATGCCAGAACATAGCTGTTCTTTTCATGTTTCGCTTCATCATAAAAAAGAGGTTTATCCAACCCCTGCATATCCCAACCTCCTACATAAGAAGTGCCAAATTCCTGATACTGCTCCACACATCCCTCATCGATCAGATATTGATATATCTTTTTCTCATCCGTCATAGAACCCGGAAAACTCATTATGGGCGTCATACTCAAAGGGGCACCAAACTTGATATCATGCAAAAACCTGGCAATATAAATATCACAGGCCACATTCCAGATATATGTATTACAATTTACTTTCCATTCATCCTTTTTCTTTTCAAAAGAATCCTTTTTCCAATAACCAGGCATTTTTTCTCCGTCAAAATGCCCGAAAGCCAAATGCAGTTTACAGTGAGCAATGACATAGGCCCACTGCGCAGCCATAAGCGCCACATCCTGATTTAAATATATACAGCCGTAACTGTCCACATAGGCGGCAGATTTCTTCCCCATCCTACTCTTGTCATAGATATATAGATATCCCTGCAGCCTTGAAAACAAAGGATTGGATTTATATAATGCAATCCCGTTTTCAAGACTCTGTCTGTTTACATTAATATTGCCTTTTTTACTTTTCATCCTCTCTGTTTTACCCTTTTGTTTGTTCCTTATTGAAACCCACCGTAATTTGCCAATCGAGGCAAATCCCGCACAATCTCTACCATAAACCATTCCGGCAGCATCTCCCCTTCATCCGCAGATACTACCATCTGTGCAATTTCATGGTTTATTTGAGACAATTCCTTAATTAAAGCCTTTGCTCTATGGGTAAGATTTTGCGCTTCTTTGCTCATCTTTTGTTTGCTTTCAGGCAGTTCACGAAGCAGCCTGGCACGAAAAGATTGAGCCACAAAATATAAAATATCCCTTTCTTCCGGTTTTGAAGGCCATTTTTCTCTTCCTGCCAAAATATCCGACAGTAAATGCTTATTTCCAATCTGTTTGATAAATGCCAAAAACATTCCTGCATGGTTGGCAGAAATAGAACCATAAGCCAGCACTCGCAGTATTTCCTCCCCAATCTCTTGTTCTCCCGCCCCATATGCCTTAAGGGCGTCACTGAGCATGTGCCAGGAACGGGGCGTAGAATAGGGTTCTTCTGTCTTTGGAGCGCCGGAAAACAGATGATCGGGCCTCTGTGCAATATAATCCGTAATCCAGGGGTGAAGATGATTCTCATAAGCCCATTGAAGCCACTGGTTCGAGTCTGCTTTTAATTGTACATGAAACATACGATTAACCAACGCAGACGACATTGTTTTCACAATTGCGCTGTCATTGGCTCGATTTCCTGCACCTATTACCACACTCCCTTTCGGCAAATGATATTCTCCGATTCTTCTTTCATGAATTAAACTGTAAAATGCTTTCTGCACTTCCTGAGAACAAGCATTCAACTCATCCAGAAATAATACATAGGGTTCTTTCCTGGCAATCATTTTAGGGGGAAGAAATTCTGAGGTTTCCCCTTTGATTTGTGGAATTCCGATAATATCCTCCGGCGCCAATTGACTTCCCAACAAAGAGACACAGGGCAATCCCACAGTTTCTGCAAACTGCTCAACCAAAGATGATTTTCCGATTCCTGGCGCTCCCCATATGAATACCGGACGAATTGGCGCAATATTTAAAAGAACATCCAACAATTCATTTTGTGTCACTGAAAAAGATAAATTCATATAAATTCCTTTCTGCCGTCATTTTGTATCTATTATTCCATATTATATATCTATCCTGCCGTCTCTTGTTCCGGCAAATGAGATATGGATTCCTTACAATACTTTTTCACCGAATACAAATACCCAAACACTAACACCACATCCGCTCCCACCCATGCGGCAACTTCTGCAATAAAAATACCGTTTTCCCCTATCATAAAAGGTAAGATTAATACGGTCCCTGTTCGCATTATAAACTCTATAATTCCTGAAATCATGGGAATCAACGTATTTCCCATTCCCTGAATTGCCGATCTTGTCACATGCAGTATGTATAATACAGGAAGAAATACACTCATAATAGCCAGATATCTATACGCAACCTGCAGTGTTTGCTCCGCCTCAAGGGGTGAACCTGAAATAAAACAGCTCAAAATGATCTTACCAAACAAAAGCATAATTCCCCCAATGACAATAGAAGTAACCATAGCAATTTTTACTGCGGATCTCATTCCCTGTGAAATTCTCCCATACTTTGCAGCGCCCATATTCTGACCTACATAAGTAATCATAGCATATCCATAAGAAATTGCTGCAATTTCCAAAATTCCATAAAGCTTGTTGGTGGCAGTATATCCGGCAATGAAAATTACCCCCACGCCATTGATTACAAACTGTAGAATCATGCCCCCTACAGCAATCATACAATTCTGAAACGCCATAGGAAAACCAAGCCCTAAAAGCTTAAGACACATCTCTTGTCCTATTTGAAAATCCTCTCCGGACATATGTATGATTTCAATCTTTCTAATATGGAACAGACAGAAAATACCTGATACCAATTGGGCAAGTAAAGTTGCCCCGGCGGCGCCTGCAATTCCCCATTGAAACACCATTACAAATAGGAAATCCAATACAATATTGGTTATGGAAGCCACCACCATAGCCTGCAATGGCGTTGTTCCGTCTCCCATGGACCGAAGAATACAGGCAAATAAATTATAAGCCATCACAATCGGAATACCCATAAACATAATTCTAAGATACAACAGGGTATCCGGCAAAATGACATCGGGCGTCTGCAGCAATAAAAGTACTGGCCTTGCAAGAAACTGTCCTGAAATAAGTAAAAACAGAGCAAAAAAAGAGGACAAAATTGCCGATACTCCAATTACCTTACGAAGCCTGTGGTATCGCTTTGCACCAAATTCTTGTGCCATTAAAATAGCAAATCCCTGGGTAAAACCTTGCATGATTCCCAGCATCATCCAATTCATCCAATCGGATGCGCCCAGCGCCGCCAAAGCATTTACACCCAGGTATTTTCCCACCACCATAGTATCCACAACCGTATACAATTGCTGAAATATATTGCCCAGCATCAATGGCAATGCAAAAGTAAATATTAATGTTCCAGGACTTCCCTGGGTCATACTTTTCGTATTAGCTGACATTTGATTCTCCAATTTATAAATTATGTATTTCCGCCGCGCATACGGAATCAACAGTTGACACAATACCTTTTGTGTCAACATTATAACACGTTTTTTCTTCCATACTCAATAATCGTACAAAATATTTTTGATTTTACCATAATGCTCATGTACGGTAAAGAAGCAAACAACCGAAAACAAGAGATAGACCGCCAGCACCACACTATTCCGAACCAAAAAAGCCAAAGACCAAAAGTCAAGCGCAAAAAAATCTATTCCATATTTAAGGAATAAGTGCTATAATAAAGCTATCGACATTCAAAATTTGGAGGTGGCAAATATGTCAGGATGTTTAAGATTTTTAAGATTAAGAAATATCTAAGTACATAAGGCTGTGTTAAATAGTTTTATGTACAATCAGAATACTAAAAACTATTTAATAAAGGAGATTTTGTAATGATATTTCAAGACAATGTACTGAAAGAGTATTTAAAAAATGTTTATTTTGTAACAGGAACACCTTGTGGAGGAAAGACAACGATTTCAAGAGAGTTAGC
>JAAWCE010000080.1 GCA_022793065.1 Lachnospiraceae bacterium | reverse complement strand
ATACCTTGTTAATCAAGGGCGCGAAGCGCCGCACATTTTGTACGGTTTGTCAACCCCTTTTTTTTAAAAGCTGGGGGAATTTATAAAAAAGGAATCCCAAAAGCCGCATAAAATAAGGCTTAGAGATTCCGAGAGTCTATTTTATATGAAAGGAGTGATGAACGGGAGGTAAGCTACCATCTGGGAGGCGGAATCGAAGCGGCCCGGATGGGGAGTGAGCTGTATTACTACCATCAGGACGAACAGCTGAGTACGGCGCTGGTTACGGATAATACTGGAAGGGTGAAGAACTATTACCGGTATGATGCTTTTGGCGGGATGCTGGCGGGAGAGGAAGGCGTCAGCAACCGGATCCGGTATACAGGGCAGCAGTATGATGAGATCAGTGAGCAGTATTACCTGAGGGCCAGGTATTATAATCCGGTCGTGGGGAGATTCCTGCAGGAAGACGTGTATGAGGGGGATGGATTGAACCTTTACGCGTACTGCGGGAATAATCCGGTGAGGTATTATGATCCTAGTGGGTATGCGTATGATGAATCGGAGATAAGTGGAGATGGTGGTGAGGGAGAAAAACTAGCACTTGAGTTGTCTAGGGGGAAAGAATGTGGAATCGGAGAAAATAATGTACCAGTTGGTTATTATCAAGATTCTAATGGAAAATGGCGTAGACCTAATGGTGAATTTGCTTCGAATCAGAAGTGGGATTGCCTGTGAAGGAATCTAATATTAGTGGTGAAACACATGGTAATTCATTAAGCGATACTCGCACGAATTATGGTTATGTACTAGTAGATAAAGATACAAAAGATATATTGAAATTTGGGGAATCAATAGCTCCTGAGTCTCGTTATACGCAAAAATATTTAGATAGTAATAATGCGGAAATGATGATATTAGAGAAAGGAACAAAGGAGGATATACATTATTGGCAACATGATATGAATATGTATTATAAAGATAAATATGGAGAATTTCCAAAATTAAATAAAGGAGGATGGTAAAAATGGATTTAAATATAAACTCACCATCGTATTATACGAAAAAATTTGGAGTTATTGATGAAATATATGATATGTGTAAAGATATACGGAATATGGCAAAAGGGAAAAATTATAGTTCTGTAATTAACATAGTGGGAATTACTCCAATAATTGCACCATATGATATTTTATCTACGGGTTTATTTAAAGAAATAAAAAAATGTGAATTAAAATATGGATTTGCATCAGTGAGTTTGCAAATTGACTATGAAGAATTTATTCGTGCAGATACAAAACAAAAAAAGAAACTGATAATTAATAATATTTTAACTTCAATGAAATCTATACATAAAAAAGCAAAAATTAACTATATAGATTTTGAAGCGGATGTAATGCAATATTGTAAAGAGCATGAGATTTTTATTAAATGAAAAGTTAATTTCGTAATTGTGCTAAAAAGATAAATAAGGATACTATTTGGATGAATAAAAACCCTAATCTTCTAGATATTTTGGGAAGAATAGTGTAGCAGGAATCGGTGAGTATATCAAAAAAATTTCTTCTATACAGCTATGACAGCAGAGGAACCGTATCCGTGAGACCAACGGTCTGGGACAGGTAGTCCGGGAGCGGTCCTACAATACCGCGGGCCAGCCGGTGGCAGAGAAGGACGGCCTGGGCCATGAGACGGAGTTTACCTACCTGCCGGAAGGGCAGATAAAGAGCGTGTCAAGAGGCGGAGGGGGTGAGAGAAGGCCGCTGCAGAGCTACCAGTACAATGCCAGAGGCCAGATCACGGGCATCATCGACGGAGTCGGGGAAAAGGTAACCTATGACGTGGACGGCTGGGGCAGGATCACGGGAATCGGTTTCTCCGACGGCGTAAAAGAAGGGTATGCGTATACGCCGTCAGGCCAGGTGAGCCGGGCCACGGACGGCAACGGGAACTCTGTGTGTTACCAGTACAACAGTCTGGGCAAAGTGAGGAGCCGGACGGACCAGCTGGGGAACACGGAACAGTTTGAGTATGACGGAGAGGGAAACTTAAAGCGTTATATTGACCGGAACGGGAATCAGGTTTTTCGGAGTTACAATGTATTCGGAAACGTGGTATATGAAAAGGCGGTGGATAAAGATGGAAAGAACGCCGTCATCACCACCTGCCGTTACGACAGCCTTGGCAGGCTAAAACAGGCTGTCCGGGACGGGCATTCCTATGAGTATGAGTACAATGACCAGGGGCTTTTAAAGGAGAAGCGCTCCAGCGGAAAGCGGCTGGTATCCTATGAGTATGACAAGGCCGGCCAGATCACGAAGCTGACGGACCCGTCGGGGACGGAGACGGTCTATGAGTACGATATCCTGGGCAGGACAAGCCGTATCATGAGCGGCCAGGGCCTGGAAGTCCGGTATGGGTATGACTGCCTGGACCGGGTGGAGGAGATTACTTACGGGAACCACGTACATACCCGTTATGAATATGACGGGGACGGGAATGTAAGTTTTTTGGAGACAAAGGCCGGGGAAGAGATCCTGCTGTCCTTCCGTTATGAGTACGACGGGAACGGAAACCGGGTGGCGAAGTGGGGAGAACAGGCGGCGATAGATGGGAACCAGAGAATAACCGCCGCTTACCGCTATGACATCCGGGGACAGCTGACGGAGGAACGGGATGGAGACGCCTGCACCAGCTATGGGTATGACAGCGCGGGGAACCGGATATGGAAGAAAGCCCAGGAGAGGGAAACAAGGTATGTTTACAATGAGAAGAACCAGCTCATAAGCGAAATATGGGATAAAGGGAAAAATACCTTTACCTATGACAGCCAGGGAAGTATACTGGAGACAGCGGGGACGGAAAGGAGCCTGCGTTTTGGTTATGACAGCAGGAACCGGCAGACAAAGGTAAGCAGCAGTGATGGTCGGAGCCAGGAGAATATGTATGACGCGGAAGGTCTGCGCTGCGGGGTAAAGGAGAATGGAAAGTTATGCCGGTTTGCTTATCATCAGGGTGAGATTAGTGTGAAAGAAAGTAGAGGAAAACCATAAATGGGCGCACTTGAATAAGCTGTCTATGGCAGGCAACTTTTTAAAGTGTTATAGAGTTAGAAAATTAGATTAAGAAGCTAATGGCTCATCAGGAGGAAGTAGTCCCT
>JAAWCE010000065.1 GCA_022793065.1 Lachnospiraceae bacterium | reverse complement strand
GAACTCCTAACCTGTTATCAATACCTCAAAGAACGTGATATGCTGCTTTTATATGAGGCATATCGTAATGGAGAGGAACTGCCATTTGATTGATCTCCATAAAGTAATTATGGCGGTTATACTGACCGCCATAAAAAATCAAAAAAAACTTACACACTTTACTTGACAAACCCTTATATAGATTATTCAAGATTGCCTGAGCTGTCAGGCCCAGGCATTACTCTTCTTCCTTTGAATCTTCACTTCACCATACCACCATTGAACGCTATTCCACATATTCCTCATAATCTCTCTCACAGGAAAAAAGCATATATTTTCCTTCCACCAAACCCATGTACCCCTCTGCAGTATAATACCCTTTCATGTTCATTACCTCCTATTCCAGTTCCGCATCCGTCCTACAGTACTCTCACAGCCTAGAACTATTTCGGGTCACTCAATGATGTGCCCCAAAATCGTTCTGAGTACTTCCTGACGGATGCTGTTTTTATTCACCAGTTCCGCATCCGTCCTACAGTACTCTCACAGCCTCCAATACCCTGCATCCTAGAACTATCTGCTTTCAACTCTGAATAAAAGGTAACATATTTTAAGGGTAATAAAACTCTCTCAAAATATCATTTAAAAATTCTCTTAACTATTTTACCAGGTCATAAGTTCCTGTTATTACAATTCAACCGGCAAAAGTTCCGCCATCTCTTCCAGCAATTTTTCTGTACTGCCCAGCAAAAGCTCCCCATCCTTTTCCGTCAACCCGGTTTTTTTATATTTGTACGTAAAAAAGGGATTGCCATATGCCGTAAACCCTAGCTTTTTCTCATATTTTTTTAACAGGGGCGGTATTTTGGCCGGATCCAGTCCCGCGTCTGCGCGAAGATTAAACGTAATCTTTTCGTTTTTTCCTCTGATTTCCGTCATATACAATTTATGCGCCGCCACTCGAATCAGCGCTATGCGCAGCAAATTATCCACCGATTTCGGAATTTCCCCAAAACGATCCAAAAGCTCATCCCGCATATCGTCCCGTTCTTTCCGGTTCTCTATCCCAGCAATTCTCTTGTAAATATCCAATTTCTGCACTTCGTTTACAATATAAGCGGGCGGAATAAAAGCATCCACATCCAAATCCACAAGGGTTTGAAAATCTTGTGCTACGGTAATGCCTTTCTCCACTTTCACCGCCTCATTCAGCATCTTACAGTACAAATCATAACCTACGGCCTCCATATGGCCGTGCTGACGCACACCCAACAGATTCCCCGCTCCCCGTATTTCCAAATCCCGCATAGCAATTTTAAATCCGCTCCCAAGGTCCGTAAATTCTTTTATGGCTGCCAACCTCTTTTCAGCCACTTCTTTGAGCATTTTATCCCGCTTATACATGAGAAAAGCATAAGAGGTCCGATTAGAACGCCCTACGCGCCCTCTGAGCTGATAAAGCTGTGAAAGCCCCAGATTATCGGAATCATGGATAATCATAGTGTTTACATTGGGAATGTCCAACCCCGTCTCTATGATTGTAGTGGACACCAGTACATCAATCTCTCCCTCAATAAAATTATACATGATTTTCTCCAGTTCATGCTCCTTCATCTGCCCATGGGCATAAGATACTACCGCCTCCGGCACCAGCGCTGCCAGTTGTGCCGTAACATCCGCAATATTATTTACCCGATTATACACGTAATAAACCTGTCCGCCTCTTGCCATTTCCCTCCATATGGCCTCACGCACCATCTCATCATTATATTCACACACAAAGGTCTGAATGGGCTGTCTGTCCTCCGGCGCCTCTTCCAATACACTCATATCCCGAATTCCAATCAGGCTCATGTGAAGTGTTCTGGGAATGGGTGTGGCTGTCAGGGTCAGAACATCTATATTTTCCTTCATCTTTTTGATTTTCTCTTTATGGGCCACACCAAAACGCTGCTCCTCATCTATGATAAGCAATCCCAAATCCTTAAATTTTACATCACTCGAAAGCACTCTATGGGTGCCCACCACAATATCCACAATCCCTTTCTGCAAGTCGGTTATGGTCTTCTTCATCTCCCCGGCAGTGCGGAAACGACTCATCAAATCAATCCGAATGGGAAACTCTTTCATGCGTTGGACAAAAGTAGCATAGTGCTGTTGTGCTAAAATGGTGGTGGGCACCAGATACACCACCTGTTTCCCCTCCTGAACTGCCTTAAAAGCCGCACGTATGGCGATTTCCGTCTTGCCATATCCCACATCCCCGCAAATCAGGCGATCCATAATCCTGTCACTCTCCATATCCGCCTTTGTATCCGCAATGGCCTCCAATTGGTCTTCCGTCTCTTCAAAGGGAAACATTTCTTCAAATTCCCTTTGCCATACTGTGTCTTTTCCATACTGATACCCTGAACTTTTCTGGCGCAGCGCATATAACTCCACCAAATCCTTTGCCACTTCGCTGACTGCTCCCCGGACTTTCGTCTTCGTGCGCTCCCACTCCCTGGAACCGAGCTTGTTCAGTTTTGGTTTCTTTGCCTCGGAAGAAGCATACTTCTGGATAACATCCAATCCCGTAGCCAACACATACAAATTACCGCCGTCCCGGTATTCTATCTTAATATAATCCTTGACCACGCCCTCCATTTCAACCTTTTCAATTCCCTGATAAATCCCCAGCCCATGACTTTCATGAACCACATAATCCCCAACTTTCAGTTCGTTAAAATCCTTAATTTTCTGGCCCTGATAAAGCTTTTTCGCCCTTTTTTTCTTTTTCTCTGCGCCGAAAATGTCCGTCTCTGACAATACCACAAATTTTAACATGGGATATTCAAACCCTTTATCCACATGTCCGTAATAGGTGATAACCTCCCCGGCCTGCACCTGGCGCATGGGATCCTCCGTATATACCGCCGCAAGTTCCTGGTCCCGCAAATCCTCCGCAAGCCGCTTTGCACGGGTTCTGGAACCGGATAAAAGCAATACCCGGCAGCCGTTCTTACGAAACCGCTTTAAATCCTTCACCAGCGCTTCAAAACTATTGTTATAAGAAGCTACGCTTCGCGCCGCCACATCCATCTTTCGGTCCGTTTTAAAATATCCCCCTTTTACGTCCATTGTGGAAATGGCTACCACACTGCCCCGCTGCAGTTTTGCGGCCACCTGTTCCCCGCTATAGAGAATATTCATCTGTCCGGGCAGAATATAACCTTTTTCCCCACGACTGGCCATACTCTCCCGAAATTCCAGTTCCACTGCCCCGGCCTGCTCCTTAATACGGGCCGGTTCTTCCATAAAAAACACAGGCCGGGGGCCGCCGTTTATCTCTGCCGCCCGCAGAAGCAATTCCGGAAGCGTCACCGTATCCTCATAAAAGTACCGGATATATCCTTCCAGATTCACTTTACTTTTAAACTCCAACAACTGTTCCTTCAGCTCCGCCACCTGCATGACAATCCGTCTGGCTTCCTCTGTCTTAAAATCGTCTCTGAATAATTTTTCCTGCTTCTTACTCTCTTCCTCCAGCCTCTCCAGCCCGGCCCGGATACGTTCTTCCTCCAGCACAAACTCCGTAGCGGGAAAAACAGAAATACTCTCTAAATTCTCAATGGAACGCTGGCTCAGAACATCAAAGCTGCGGATAGATTCCACCTCATCCCCCCACAGCTCGATTCGATAAGGATTCTCTTCCGTCAAATCAAAAATATCCAGAATACCTCCCCGCACCGAAAATTGTCCCGGCCCCTCCACCTGGTAACTCTTCTCATATCCCATTGCCACCAACTGTTGGCACACCTTTTGTTCCCGAAGCGTTCCTCCTCTGTTTACCTCTACCACATCTTTTTGTCTGTCCCACATCACCTGCGGCGTCATCAGCGCCGCATAGGTTGTTACAATGGTAACCGGCTTTTTCTCCATCAGCCTGCGAAGCGTCTTTACACGTTCTCTGACCAACTGATTTCCATGGATATCCGCCTGGAAAAAAATCAAATCCTTTGCCGGATAAAGCATAACGTTTTTATCATAAAATTTATATTCCTCAAAAAGCTCCTTTGCCTTTATGTCACTATAAGTAACGATGACTTTCATCCGAAAACCATCGCCCAATCCATACATCATATGAAGTTTTTGAGAATCCACACAACCTGTTACGGAAACCGGTATCCCTTTACGAATGGCTTCCCTGATATTATTATAATCTGCCAGCTCCTGAAGCGGCGATAACAATGCCTGCATTTTCTCCCCCTCTAGTTAAAATGATTCATGGCCGTATCCGCCCCCTGGGCAATCATCATACGGATGGCGTCCACAGCACGTTCCGCTCCCTCTTCCATCATTTTACGCTCCGGGGATGAAAAACGCCCCAAAACATAGTCCGCCAAATCCCATCCCGGAGGCTTCTCCCCCACGCCCATTTTAACACGCATAAAAACATCGCTGCCCAAATTGGCAATAATATTCTTCAATCCGTTGTGACCGCCCGCACTTCCCTTTTTGCGGATACGGATCCTGCCCACATCCAAACTAATATCATCGGAAATCACAATCAAGTCCGATGAGGGATCCAATTTATAATACGCGATCATTTCCCGGACACTTTCCCCGCTTAGATTCATATAAGTCACAGGTCGGGCCAAAATACATTTCTCTCCCGCCACAACTCCTTTTCCAATCACCGCTCTATGCTTCTTCTCCAAAATTGATATCTGTTCCTGTGCCGCCAACATGCCCAGCACATCATATCCAATATTATGCCGTGTTCCTTCATATTCCCTGCCGGGATTTCCCAGACCAACTATCAAGTACATATTTTTTCCACCTTGTACAATTTCTATCATATTTTTACCCAAATTTGCAACAGTATTATCATAAATGATTTACCCACAAGTTGCAAGCATTATACAACTTTAGACATACAAAATGCCGTGGCACAAACGCCACGGCATCAAAGCGAGACAGATACACACCTGCAAATCTCATTCCTCATCCGGCTCTGACAGAGCCTTTTCATAGCTCTCCAGAATCACTTTCTGAATCGCATCCCTGGTAAAGGAATTAATTGGGTGGGCGATATCTCTGTATTCCCCCTCTGCCATCTTCTTACTGGGCATTGCAATAAATAACCCCCTGTCCCCCTCGATTACCTTAATGTCATGCACAACAAACTCTTCGTCCAAGGTAATTGACACAATAGCCTTCATCTTGCCTTCTTTTGCAATCTTACGTACCCGAACATCCGTAACCTTCATTTGTAACCTCCTTTTCCATAAATCCCAAGGGAACCGTAACTTCCGCCATTCCAATTATGGACATGTCCTCCTTGCAGTTAATGGTCCAGGCAAACTCTGCCTGAAAAGCAATGATCATTTCAGTGTGTTCTGTCAGTATGCTATATTGTATATCTCTCATTGCGTTCCACAACAATGCGGATCTTCCCATTTTCACCCACATAACAGGAATTGGCACGAATGGTATCACGGCTTTCCACTATGCAATTCTCAATGTATGTGTTATCGCCTATATAAACATTATTCAAAATAATAGAATTTTTTATGACGCAATTATTTCCAATGTAACTATTTTTAAAAACCACAGAATTTTCCACAAGTCCGTTTACAATACAACCGCTGGAAATCAGGCTGTTCCTTACACTGGCGCCCACATTATACTTTGCCGGAGCCAGGTCGTCCACCTTTGAGTAAATATCAGGATATTGTTTAAAGAAAAAATTTCTGACCTCCGGTTTCAAAAAGTCCATGTTGGTATTGAAATAATCGTCCACCGATGCAATATTTCTCCAATAATCCTGCATCTTATAGCCATAAATTCGATTCAAATCCCTGTATCGTATCAAAATATCTCCTACAAAATCATATCTTTCTTCCTCGGCACACTTTTCAAGCATTTCAATAAGCTGACGGCGTCGAAGAACATAAATTCCGCAAGATATGGTTCTGGACTTTGCCCGAAGCGGTTTCTCCTCAAATTCTACAATACGGTTTTCCGAATTCATATGAACGGTACCATAGCGTTCCACATTGAAGTCTTCTTCCATGTCTCTGCACACCACGGTGATATCCGCTTTTTTCTCTATATGATACTCAAGTACTTTGCCAAAGTCAATTTTATATACACAGTCACCGGAGGCAATCACCACATAAGGTTCATGATTACTCTTTAAGAAAGACAGATTTTGATAGATAGCATCCGCCGTTCCCCGATACCAGTTGCTATTATCCGCAGTCATAACAGGGGTGAATACGTACAAACCACCCTGCTTACGGCCAAAATCCCACCATTTGGAAGAACTTAAATGTTCATTCAGGCTTCTGGCATTATACTGTGTAACCACCGCCACCTTCTGAATATGGGAGTTGGCCATATTACTTAAGGTAAAGTCAATGCTGCGGTAACTGCCTGCTATGGGCATTGCACAGATAGCTCTTTTTTGGGACAGCTCCTGCATCCTTCGGTTATTGCCGCCTGCTAAAACGATTCCTATTGCTCTCACTACTGTTCACCTGCCTTAATCAAAGTTTTACCGCCTGCCAGATTTGAATCCTGATAATCGGACAGGGTGGTTTCGCCAAAGACAACCGTATTTTTACCCACCGAAACGCCGTCAGGAATCACACTTTTCTCACCAATGGTTACAATTCCGTGATTGTAGATATGGGGCGCGGTCTCATTTTCCACCTCTTCGCCCACACCCAGGCGCACATTGCTGCCAATCCGCACTTCCTCTGCCACAATCGCTTTATTAATTTCACACGAATCCCCTATCTGCGTCTGGTTCATAATGATGGAATCTCGGACGATCGTACCTTTCCCTATGGTGACCCCGCAGCCGATTACGGAATTGTATACCTTTCCGTATACATCCGTTCCTTCTCCAATGATACTGCGCTCCACCACACTGTCTTTGTCAAAATACTGAGGCGGCTGAATCTCACTCTTGGTATAAATTTTCCAGTATTCTTCATACAGATTAAATTCCGGCACAATATCTATCAGTTCCATATTTGCCTCCCAATAGGAATTCAGCGTTCCCACATCCTTCCAATATCCCGTAAATTCATAGGCATATAAGGGGGCCCCGTTCTGATGACAGTAAGGAATCACATGTTTGCCGAAATCCAGCGCGGGCTGCTCCGCCATAGCAACCAACGCTTCCTTCAAGGTCTTCCAGTTGAAAATGTAAATACCCATGCTGGCAAGATTGCTGCGAGGATGCTCCGGTTTCTCTTCAAACTCTGTAATTTTCCTGTGTTCATCGGCTATCATAATTCCAAATCTGCTGGCCTCTTCCATGGGAACGGGCATAACCGCAATGGTAACTTCCGCGCCGTTGGCCTTATGGAAATCCAACATGGCTTCATAGTCCATCTTATAAATATGATCCCCCGACAAAATCAGTACATATTCCGGATGATAACTCTCCATATACTCCAGATTCTGATATATGGCATTGGCCGTACCTGTGTACCACTCACTGTTTGAACTTTTCTCATATGGAGGCAATACGGTAACGCCGCCAATATTACGATCCAAATCCCACGGAATGCCGATTCCAATATGTGCATTCAGCCTCAGAGGCCGATATTGGGTCAGAACGCCAACTGTGTCCACACCCGAATTAATACAATTGGAGAGAGGAAAATCTATAATACGATATTTACCTCCAAATGCTACAGCAGGCTTTGCTACCTTGGATGTAAGCACACCCAGACGGCTGCCCTGTCCACCTGCTAACAACATGGCAATCATTTCTTTTTTGATCATGTCATCACCTCTGTCTAGCCTTCTTCCAGGTTTCCTGGTATGTCCATTATAACACACACTTTGCGAAAATGGAATGTTTTTACATTAAAATTATGTCTTTTTCCTCAGTTTATTATTAACTTTTAACATATTTTACAGCATCACCATAAATTATTTGTTTATTTTTCCAATAAAGCAAAAATGTATATTTTATTTTTTTGTCATTTTCACCATATTTCGTATCAAAAACTAAAAAAAGTGAAAATTCCTTTTTATACTATTTTCCGTTTGTATTTTGCAAGATATTTGCTTATAATAAATATATATATGATAAAGGAGTACGAAAACATGTACAAAATTGATTTTAACAATCCTGTCCGCATACATTTTACAGGCATCGGCGGCGTCAGTATGTGCGGTCTGGCGGAACTGCTCCGGGACGCGGGTTTTTCCGTCTCAGGGTCCGACCGGTCCCGCAGCGACAGAACCGAACATTTGGAATCAATAGGGATTACCGTATTTTATGGACAACGGGAAGAAAATATTACGGAAGAAATCGAATGTGTAGTTTTTACCAGCGCCGTACATCCCGATAATCCGGAATATATCGCCGCGCATAAACTGCAGATTCCCTGCCTCACAAGAGGGGAATTAATGGGGCAGATTATGAAGCACTACCAGACTCCTATCGGCATCAGCGGAACCCATGGCAAGACCACTACCACTTCCATGATAAGCGAAATCCTGCTTCATGCCAATCTGGACCCCACCCTTTTTATAGGAGGGAATCTGAAATCTATTCAAGGCTGTCTGCGCATAGGCAAATCCGGCTATTTTGTGACGGAAGCATGTGAATATACCAATAGTTTTTTAAGTTTTTCCCCCAAAATAGGGCTGATTCTTAATATAGAAGAAGACCACCTGGATTTTTTTAAAGATCTTGCACACATCCGCAACTCTTTCCGAACGTATGCCGAATTGCTGCCGGAAGACGGATGCCTGATTATCAATGGTCAAATTGAAAATCTACCGGAGCTTACAAATGGTCTGGCTTGCAGGGTCATTACCTTTGGCAGCGATTCCGGCCTGGACTGGTATTTTGATGGCCTTTCCTATAACGAAAAGGGGCTGCCGGCGTTTACTCTGCACGGCCCCGGCCAACAAGAACGCCGTATCACTCTGCAAGTGCCTGGAGAACATAATGTCTACAATGCCACAGCCGCCGCGGCGCTGGCCCATCTACTCTCCATTGACGACGCTGTAACCGCAGCCGCCCTGCACGAATTTAAAGGTGCGGACCGCCGATTTGAATATAAGGGAACCATTGGGGGAATTACTGTGATTGACGACTACTCTCACCACCCCACCGAAATCACAGCGGCCCTAAAGGCTGCCTCCAAATATCCCCACAAGACCCTTTGGTGCGTATTCCAGCCCCACACATATTCCAGGACAAAAGCATTTATGAAAGAATTTGCAAAAGCGCTAACACTTGCAGACAAAATTGTACTTGCAGATATCTATGCGGCAAGGGAAACTGATCAACTGGGAATCAGCTCTCAGACGCTTCAAAATGAAATTCGGGCCCTTGGGCACGAATGTGAATATTTTTCTACTTTTGATGAAATTGAAAACTACTTACTGGAAAATTGCATAAAGGATGACTTGTTGATAACTATGGGTGCGGGGGATGTGCTGAAAATCGGCGAAAAGCTGCTTGGCATATAATTTATCCACAATATCCACAGGTTGAAACTTTCAAAACCACATTTTCAACCTGTGGATATCTAACTTCACAAACCTTTGCAAACGCTAAGATATGGAACGATTATCCACATTTTCCACCTTTTACACATTTTTCCATCTCCCTTCCGCCCCTGAAATCTTTCGGGAAATTGCCTATATCTTTTTCAAATGCCTTATGCTATACTCTGATTGTATTCGGGTTACCAAACATTACCATTCATTTATAAAAATTTTAACGGTCAGAAGCCCTTGCTATTCGCTTCGGCCATACGGGAAGGGAAGTGCATCCAATGTCACGCTTGACTATTTACAAAAACAATCATAAGGACTCCACTGTGATTTCCAATCTTTTTATTGATCTGTATATGGAAGATGCCAATGATGCCCAGATTAAGGTGTATCTCTATCTGCTTCGTATGATGGACGCGCATCAAGCCACAAGCGTATCCGATATGGCGGACAAGTTCAATTATACGGAAAAGGATGTACTTCGCGCATTGGCCTACTGGGAAAAACGCCAGCTTTTGGACTTAGAGTACGACGGCGCACAAAATCTGACCGGAATCCATATCCGTGAATTGTCCCCCCAAAGCGGAACAGAGGAAGAATGCAACGTCCCCATGGCATCTTGTTTTGTACCCTCTTCGGCAGCAAAGCTTCAGTCCCTATCCCCCGCCCCATCAGACGCGGTTTCGGGGAAGGTGGTGGCTGCTTTTGTATCCGCTCCCGCTGAAATTCCTTCTTATGAGAAGCCCTCTTACTCGGCTGACCAGCTTCAGGAATTTAAGAACCAGGAGGGAACCGCACAGCTTCTCTTTATTGCGGAATCTTATATCGGAAGACCGCTGACCATTGGGGAAATGAAGACCATGCTTTACTTTATGGATGTGCTTCATTTTTCGGACGACCTCATCGACTATTTATTACAATACTGCGTGGACAGGGACAAGAAAGATTTCAGGTACATAGAGAAAGTAGCCGTAAGCTGGGCGGAACAGGGAATTACCACGCCAAAACAGGCTCAGAAATCAGCCTCAAAATACGACAAAAATGTCTATGCCATTATGAACGGCCTTGGCAAAAGCGGCGTTCCCACCTCAGCGGAAATGGACTATATTACTCGTTGGCTGAAGGAATATCATTTTTCCACCGATATCATTATGGAAGCCTGTGACCGCACCGTTCTGGCCACAGACACACACCGCTTTCAATATGCGGATGGTATCCTGAGCAGTTGGAAAGCTCAAAATGTAAGGCACAAATCGGATATTCTGCAAATAGACGATATGTATCAACAGCGCAAAAAGAATACCGGAACGACGCAGCAGCGACAAAGCGTTAACCGTTTTAACCAGTTTACACAAAACCAATACGATTTTGACCAATTGGAACAGGAATTACTCAGCAATTGACAATGATGCTCATACGCCTGTCCGCACAAAAAGGCATGTTCCAGGAGAATAAAATGGCTCTTACCAATTATCAATATAAATCAATTATGAATCGCTATGAGCAGGCCGCCCATGCAAATCATCTTCTCTCTCAGGCCCGCAGAGAAGAGGTATGTGAAAAAATACCGGGCATGGGGGACCTTCTGGCCTCTGTCAGTACTTATTCCGCAGCCAGCGCCCGCAGCATGTTGGATGGAGATGAAGACGCACTCTCCAAGCTTCATACAAAATTGGCCCAAATTGCCGCATCCAAAAAACAGCTTTTGGCGCAGTATGGGTTTCCTCCTGATTATCTGGAACCAATCTATTGTTGTCCTGACTGCCGGGATACGGGTTATATCTCTACACCAAAGGGGTTAAAGGAAAAGTGCCATTGTTTTCGGCAGCAGGAAATTTCCATTCTGTATGCCCAGTCCAATATACAGGATTTGATTCAATCGGAAAACTTTTCCACCCTTTCCTATGAATACTACCAACAAGAAGATTTGAAACATTTTGAATCCGCGGTACAACTCTGCAAAAACTTTGTAGAAAATTTTAAACAGGACTACCGCAATCTCTTTTTTTATGGTACAGTAGGTACAGGCAAAAGTTTTCTGTCCGGATGTATTGCAAAGGAATTGCTGGAACAGGGCCGTTCCGTCATTTATTTCAGTTCTTCCGGCCTGTTTGAACTGTTAGCGCGTTATTCTTTTGAAACAAAATCAAAAGAATCTCTGCATCATCTGAACGAAGACTTATACACCTGTGATCTGCTCATCATTGACGACCTGGGTACGGAAATTACCAACAGTTTTGTGACTTCACAACTGTTCTCCTGTCTCAATGAACGGCATTTGCGCCAAAAAGCCGTACTGATTTCTACTAATCTCAGTCTGGGAGAACTTCGCGACCGTTATTCGGACCGGATTTTTTCCAGGGTCACCAGCAGTTTTACTCTGTGCAAACTGACAGGTCCCGACATCCGCATATTAAAAAAACGGCGGATGAAATCAAAATAAAACGGCTACAATACAATAATGAATAGAAAGAGGATATTCTCATGGGCAACCGCGAAGAAAAAAGAAATTTGGAAACTATCCCGGTGGGGTCACTGGGAATCATTGCATTAGAAGGCTGTAAACCCCTTGGCGAACAAATTGACCGATATTTGGTCAAATGGCGAGCCGAACGAGAAAGCGAGCATAAAGAATCTCTGGCTTTTGCCGGTTATCAAAGGGAAAGCTATCTGTTAAAATCAGCCGTCCCCCGCTTCGGTTCGGGCGAAGCCAAAGGCATGATACTTCAGTCCGTCCGTGGAACCGACCTGTATTTGTTAGTTGATGTGTGCAATTACTCCCTGACATATTCTCTGTGTGGTCATAAAAACCATATGTCACCGGATGATCATTATCAGGATTTGAAACGGGTCATTGCCGCAGTTGGAGGCAAAGCCCGCCGCATAACCGTGATTATGCCTTTTCTCTACGAAAGTCGTCAGCACAAGAGAACCGCCAGGGAATCTCTCGATTGCGCCCTGGCCTTACAAGAATTGGTGCAGATGGGAGTAGATAATATCATTACTTTCGATGCCCATGACCCCAGAGTGCAGAACGCAATTCCTCTGCATGGCTTTGAGACAGTACAGCCCGCCTACCAGTTTATCAAAGGGCTGCTTCTTCACGAAAAAGATTTAAAATTGGATTCCAGCCATATGATGGTAATCAGTCCTGATGAAGGCGGTATGAATCGTGCTATTTATATTGCTAACGTGTTGGGTTTGGACATGGGTATGTTCTATAAAAGACGAGACTATACAAAAGTGGTAAATGGAAGAAACCCCATTGTTGCCCACGAATTTCTTGGCACCAGTGTGGAAGGGAAGGATATGATTATCATTGACGACATGATTTCTTCCGGTGAAAGTGTTCTGGAAGTGGCTGCCGCCCTTAAGGAACGCAAAGCCAATAAAATTTTTGTCTTCTCCACTTTCGGCCTGTTTACAAGTGGCCTGGATAAATTTGACAATGCGTTTGCATCCGGTATTATAACCAAAGTACTTACCACAAATCTGATCTACCAGACCCCGGAACTTTTAAAGAGAGAGTGGTATATTAACTGTGATATGAGTAAATACATTGCTTACATTATAGATACCCTGAATCACGATTCTTCTATCAGCGATTTACTGAATCCAAACGAAAGAATTCAAAGTATTGTAGCAAGATACAAAAAAGGCGAGCTTTAACAGCTTGCCTTTTTTGTAACATTCATTATTAGTATCAGTCTCTATTCCGTATCATACATTGTCACTACATTATCCTGTTCGTCATACATGACAATTTCATGACATGTAACAGGCAATATCATCGCAAAAGGTTTCTGGGGATCGACCAAAATAGTCTCTTTTCCATTCTGATTGTCTATCACCACTTTACATATCTCATCCCCATTTAAGGACAATAGTACAATTCCTTTTTCTTCAAATACAATTCCCTTTACTTTCTCCGTCATTTGGCTGTCAGCGCCTCCCTCTGCATAAAAGTATCCATATGACAGACCTTCTCTGCTCAAGTAAATGGAATACGCATATTCTTTCCTGTCTTCATCATAAAAAAGCATGGCGCACACATCATCGTTTATGGATTGTACTTGTTCCCAATCATAATTGACATTCTGCCTCTCCCTGGCATCTTGTTCCAGCCTGCTCCCTGACACGCCAAAAATATCCGCTTTCCAAACAATCAAAAAAGCCAACAGGATAATCAAAACAATTCCCGCTAACATAGGAATTTTCTCTGTCTTCACGTTTTCTGCCTCCTAGCACATATGATATATAGGATAGCCTTTCGACAGTATCCTACTTGAAATAATAACATTTTACCACATATTTCCTTTCTCGTCCAGATGCAGAAAATAATGGTCACTTTTTAGCAAAATTAGCCTCTCATAGAGCGTTTTACCAGCAGAGATTTTTGTTCCGGAAAACAGTGGACTTCTGCAGAAATATATGATATAGTATTGACAAAAATTGCCCGTAGCATTATCATCCGGAACTAACAGGAGGAACGCTTATGGATTTGGAACAATTATTGAATGATACGCTGGAAGAATTTTTTTTGCAATATGTTGGTGATAAAATCGAAGAAGTTTCGGAATTGCCGAAAATGTTAAAAGATATCCATTATCTTAATGACAAGCAGGAACTGATTGCCAAAACTACAAGATGTGAGATTTTGGGCATTGATAGTTCTTTTGTGGATAATTATTCCGTATCAGGAAATGAGATCCATATTGAATACGAAATGGAATTTATTTTGCAGACATTTCTGGATTCCGAATTTATCTGGAGAGTACAAGGCTGTGCCCAGGCAAAATTTACAATTCCAGGACTTGATTCGGTAGACTGGCTCGTTTTTGATGCACAGGATAATGATTTTTTTGAGGATTATGAAAAATATAAAGAATTCGTACATTTTGAAAAGATCACTTATACCGATGTGGAATGTGATACAATCAGCGAATATAACTGAAATCCTGCTGCTGTCTACCGCCAAAATACTCTCCATCCTTTTCCAATCACGGACATTTCTCGGACAAATCTTGACTTTTACAGCAGACCGTGCTATAGTAACAAAGGCTGAAATGCTTATAAATCAAGCATTCACAGACTATTAATCGTGAGTTCGAGACCTTCCTCACGTAAAACAAAACTAAAGGAGAACAAAAAATGAACAAAAAAACGTTGTACCTCACTCATGCGGCGGTTATCGCTGCTCTTTATGTTGTGCTGACATTTCTGGCCAACTCCCTTGGACTGGCAAGTTATGCCATCCAACTTCGTTTCTCGGAAGCGCTCACCATTTTACCCTTTTTTACACCTGCTGCCATACCAGGACTGTTTGTTGGCTGTCTTTTATCCAATCTTTTTGTAGGCGCCGCACTTCCGGATATTATATTCGGCTCCCTGGCCACATTGATTGGCGCGGTACTTACATGGATGTTACGCGGACACAAGTGGTTGGCGCCGCTTCCCCCCATTCTTGCCAACGCCATCATTATCCCGCCTGTTTTGCTGTTTGCCTATAACATCGAACCTCTTTGGGCTTCTTTTATCACAGTAACCATTGGAGAAGTTCTATCCTGCGGGGTTCTAGGTATGGCATTGCTCTTTACCCTTCAGAAATATGCCAAAACTCTATTTGGTTCCCCAATTACAAATTCCATTGGCTGAATTACAGAGCGCACGTTTTTGCATACAAAAACGTGCGCTTTAAGTATCCGCTCACCCTTTCAGATTTTGTTCCCTTTTTGCCGGATTTCCTATCATTTCGTCCAATTCTTTCTTCTGGATGATATATAACTTCCGAAAATAATTCACCACTGGATAGTAACATGGAATTGTCAGAAAAACAATCCATCCTGGATGCCATAAACCATAAAATAAGCCAATACATAAATAGAAAAAAGTCACAAACACAGGATACGCGAATTTTCTGGCATCTCTTTTTTCCAATGCCACTATGGCCGAATGCCATATGGGCGGCAAAAAAAACAAAAGCCACCCAGGATGCCATGCATTATACAAGGCACCCAAAATCAAAAAGGCAATGACTGCCACAAAATATATAGGGAAGTGGCGCAGAAATCCAAAATCTATCTTAGTTTTTTCCTCTTCAATAATAATCACCGGGTCTGTTTCTTCCTGTTTCACACAATCCATCTTTGTCATGTCACATTGCACCGGAAGCTCATTTTCGGTTCTCAATAAATCATCCAGAGAAATGCCATAGATTTTTGACAGCAAGATTAGATTATCCGTATCCGGCGACGCCTCCGCCCTTTCCCACTTGCTCACCGCCTGTCTGCTAATTCCCATTTTCTCAGCTAAAGCTTCCTGAGAAAGATTATTGCTTTTCCTCAATTCTGTAAGCCTTTTTGCAATCTCAATATTCATTTCATCCTCCTGTTCCGGCTCCGCTTCATGCTGCAACCCACAACCATTGACAATATACTTACTCTAAATAATAACACTTCTCTTTCAGTTGCGCTACCAATTTCAGGTTGAAACTGAGAAAAAAACATTGCAACTATTGGTTGCATCCTCTGTTTTCAAGCAAACATGACCATCCACAAGCCATCTATGGTATGGATTTAAGATTCTCTATACGTAATAAATTGATTGCCATTCTCTTCAAACCAGTTCTTAGCATCATTCATCCCCATTCGGTAAATGGTTCCCGTCTGAGGATTCATGATTCCCACACTTGTCTCGTTAAAGCCCACCAGCAACACTCCCGAACCATCTTCCAACAGCGCCAGCACCGGAATATCTCTATTTACGAAATAAAGCACTGCATCCAAACTACAGCCTGTAAGATCCAATACAATATCCTCATGCAAATTTTCCTGTAAAATTCTGACCGCATTTTTCCCCTGATTTAATTCTTCCTGGGTATTTCTGCTAATGCCCCGCAAACCAAGCATTGCATCTATACACACCGCCAATGGGCCCCGTTCATCGGTTGCAGAAGCTTCTTTAATTGCCATAATCTGATTCCTGGGCAAACGATTTCCGCGCAGCCAGACATAATCTCCCTGTTCGCTCACCACCACTCCGGCATCGGCATAAGCAAGTTCCACAGCCTGGGCGGGCGATACAAATATTCCATTTACTCCATAAGCGCCATAGACATAATATCTGATTTCTTTCTCTTTTTCTCTGGGCAAAAGCAGCCTTCTCCCACCTTCATACACCACTTCTTTCGGTGTCATAATCTTTAAACTTTTATTGTCTATATCCTTTCTGGTCTGTATCTCCACATAGCGCTCATATTTGTCAATATCCGCAGACACAATATGATTTCTTCCCTCATCCTCTTCCACATTATTCATAATATGGTCTTGCACATCTTCCTGGTATATTCCGGATTCCAAACGTCTTACCCGCTCCAGCGTAATTTGATTATCCGTAATTGTACAGTCTGTCACATAGATATCCTGTTGACTATACTCCTTCAACAGTTCTCCCGAAGCGCTGCGAATACATATCTTATACATAGGAAAAAACATTCCGCCCGAACTTTCTTCTCTGATATCTTCCGTATATGCCACTCCATAGATTACATCTTCCCCCATAAATCCCAAAGGACGAATAGACTCCCCTTCCGGAACGGAAATGGTTTTCTGCACATCATTCCCCAGATTTCTAATATATAAAGCCGTATTATCATAGATGTCCTCTCCATCCGCCCACACTGCTATCCTGTTATTATCTGAAATTAACAGCCCCTCATCCTGGGTAATTTCCAACAGCTTTGAATATGTCTTTTCCGTCAAGTCAACTCCATATAAAACATGATCCAATACCAGATACAACTGCTGTTCACGGTTCAGGTACAAAAGCTGTTCCATCTGTGCAGCTAAAACAGCATATGTCTTATCATATGGAATATATACCAACTCTTCTATGGTATTTTGGGAGCCATTATAGGTATAAAGCTGTACTCCTACCTCTCCTTCATGTCTCCCGCGATTCATATAACCATAAACGGCAAACTGTACGCTTCCCCCCTCATCCACAGCCAATGCCTTTATGGCATGTCCCGCATACATTGTACGGGCGTCCCCATTCTCTTTATCGTAAAAGCTGAAAATTTTCACCAGACTGTTGCTGGAGGAATTATAGCTGAACAATCGGTTGGCGGCCTGAAACACTACAACATTTCCGTCATCGCTTTCCAACATGGGTACATCCACACCGGTGATTCCCAGCAATATTTTATCATTGGCACAAATCTGTTCCGCATCAGGTATCTGCGTCATAGTTCTCTCATAATCCAACAGATACATTCTGTCCACCGTATAACGAAGACGATAAAAATCTTCAACCAGATACCATGTTGTACGATTTCCCTCCGCTGTAGACACAATATAATTAGCCCGCAAGGATGCGGTCTGTTCCGCAATCTCCGTCAGCCGAATGGAAAACTCCCCCACTTGCTCCACATCCAGATTCCCCCAGGTAATCTGTCGGAAACTGCTGTGAATGTTCACCTTATGAAAGGAACTGTTATCCTCCAATTTAGAATTTGTCTCCAAATAGATTGCCAGATCTCTTGCAGCCTCTCTGTCGTACAATTTCTCATGAAAATCAATACAAAAGCTCAGTTTTTCCTCGCCGTACACCCGGTCGCTCCACAGAACCCTGGTATAATATGACACCTGCCTTCCCTCCAGATGCAAGACAATTACCAGCGCATACTCCTTGTCCTTCTCAATCAAATCCTTTAATGCAATATCCCCTTTGATTTGATCTCCTTCTCTTGTCAATTCTCCGATTTCCGTGTCTTCAATGAGCCTTTCGCCGTCTATGGTCCTTACCTCTATGGAAACTCCGCTTACATCCTGCCCATAAGTATCAACCACAAAACCGGTATTTCTTGTCTCACCCAGCAATGTGATAGTATCCCTCTGAAAAGCAATGTCTGTAGTATTGGCGACACCATGAAGCTGATTGTATTCTATCCCATCCATTACCATAGTCACTAAGGGCAGCGTCGCCGGTGCCATTTCCATAGTCAAATTATCATGATCCTTATTCATAATTTTACTGATAGCAACCAATGCCAATAGAAAAGTGCCGCAAAAAACAAAAAGCCTTATCAAACTTTTTCTCATAGCAACTCCTTCAAGGTAGGATTCAAATGTAAAAACTCCATGACTTCCCGGCTTCCATCCGGACAAACGGCAGATTTGGGCCGTATTCCGGACGCTTTTACCGCCCGAATCATAAGATTTTTAGGGGTATGTTCCATATCAATAAACTCTAAAATCTGTGTCTCATAACCATTTTCTTCCAACAAGTTCGCCCTGATTGCATCCGTGATCAACGCCGCCATACGCTCCTTGATAATTCCATATTTCAAGATGGGCTGCAGTTTGCTGCAGGATATTTGTTGATTCAATTCATGCTGACAGCAAGGTACCGCCAAAATAACTCCAGCCCCCCACTTGACTGCCTTTTCCAAAGCATAATCCGTAGCCTTATCACATGCGTGAAGAGATACCACCATGTCCACATGTTCCGTTCCCTGAAAGCTGCTGATATCCCCTTGCAGAAATTCCAGATTATGATAATGCAGCTCATCAGCCAATTTCTGACAACGCATAATTACATCTTTTTTCAAATCCAATCCGGTAACATGAATATCCCTTTGCTGCAGATTATGCAGATAATAATATAGTGCAAACGTCAAATAAGACTTCCCACAGCCAAAATCCACAATGTGAAGTGTTTTGTCCGCAGGAAGCTTATCCAAAATATCCTCTATAAATTCAAGGTAACGATTAATCTGCCGGAATTTATCATACTTTGCTTTTACAATACGCCCGTCCGTATTTTGGACCCCCAGTTCTATCAGGAAATCAATGGGTGTTCCTTCTTGCAAAATATATTGTTTGGTACGGTCATGGGATAAATCTTGTTGTTCCCGCGCCGCTTTACCGTCAGGTTTGCGGCGGCGCTTTATCTTGACCGCTCCTTTTTTGCTGATCAAAACAGTCGCATCTTCCAAACGTCCGTCCACCTGGGCCTGACGAAACAATCTCTCCATATACTCCCGTAATCGATGGGACATTTCATCCTTGCCAAAATTAGAATGAAATACCTGTGTCCCTCGATACAGTGTCTCTTGAAAACTCAGCACTCCCCTGATTATCACCGGACGAATCTTCACTTTCGTCCCCTGTGCCTCATCACGGGTATTGCTGAGTACAATCCTTATTAAATTCTCGTCCAGCACTTGCCGGAACAGTTCTCTCAGTTCATCCATAATTTCCTTATATTTTCAATAATATATTTTTCCCCTGCGTCCTCCATGCCTACGTTTATAGACCTCATTAAACAAAAGTATAATAATCATATCTTCCATAGGAGGTTTCTGCGTTTCCCGCTCCAGAATTCCACAAATTGAGCTTGCCAAAGCCTGCAGGCTGCATCTGTCAGGGTATTCATCATATATCATACTGCCTTCATAATCTGCTTTATCTAAAATCTCCGCTATCCTGATTTGACAGCGTTTTACATCATTGGGGTACAGTTGTTGCAGATATTCCAAATCTTGTAACAGTTTCTCTTCCTGTCTCCCTCCGCAATAACCAGGATAGGTCATATAAAAAGGAAGGGGCCCATTCCAGCCCCTTTCTTTACTTTCGGGCAACGGCTGTAATAATTTAGAATGAAATTCCATATGCATTCTTCTTTCGGTTTTTTAACAGCATATGCGTGTTTTCATCCAATTGTTACTTATCCGGCCACACCAAATATTTCTTCACCCGCCCACAACGGTATCTTACGTCTGTCAAATCTACTTCAATACCTGAATCCTGGCCAAAGCCCTCTGTAATGCGGTCTCAGCTCTGGCAATGTCCGTCTCCGGCGTCCTGTTGTGCAGACGTTCCTCCGCACGATCTTTTGCCGCCATTGCACGTTTTTCATCAATCTCGCCCGGCCATTCCACAATCTCCGCAAGAATTGTTACACTCTCCGGCAGAATTTCCGCAAAACCTGCGTGCAGTGCGGCTTCTTTATCCGCCTCCGGCTCGCTGATATTTAATATACCGGGCTTCACGATCACTGTCATGGGAATATGTCCCGGCAATATACCAATCTCGCCTTCCGTGGTATTAAATTCCACCATATCAACCTGATTTTCATAAAATACCCTGTCAGGAGTAATGATACGCAGAAGAAAGCCATTTTTATCTGCCATATTTTCCCTCCATCGAAATCCCTCTTACATGCTCACTTTTTGCATCTTGCCAGTACATCATCAATACTGCCCGCATTCAGGAAATAGCTTTCAGGGATATCGTCATGCTTGCCTTCCAAAATCTCTCTAAATCCACGAATGGTCTCGTTGATCGGCACATACTTACCTTCCAGACCTGTAAACTGACCTGCAACGAAGAACGGCTGCGACAGGAATCTCTGCACTTTACGTGCACGGGATACCACCAGCTTATCTGCTTCAGACAACTCATCCATACCAAGGATTGCAATAATATCCTGCAATTCCTTATAGCGCTGCAAAATCTCCTGAACGCCCCGGGCCGTCTGATAATGTTCGTCTCCTACAATTCTGGGGTCCAAAATACGTGAAGTGGACTCCAAAGGATCTACCGCCGGATAAATACCCAATTCCACAATTCCACGAGAAAGCACCGTTGTTGCGTCCAAATGCGCAAACGTTGTTGCCGGCGCCGGGTCCGTCAGGTCGTCCGCCGGCACATAAACTGCCTGAACGGATGTAATAGAACCATTCCTGGTAGAAGTAATTCGCTCCTGAAGCGCTCCCATCTCTGTCTGCAAAGTTGGCTGATATCCCACTGCGGAAGGCATACGTCCCAGCAATGCGGACACTTCGCTTCCTGCCTGAGTAAATCTGAAAATATTATCAATAAACAGAAGCACATCTTTGCCGCCCTTATCACGGAAGTATTCTGCCATAGTCAAACCGGTCAATCCCACACGCATTCTGGCGCCGGGGGGCTCGTTCATCTGACCAAATACCATGGTTGTCTTGTCAATAACGCCGGACTCAGTCATTTCATGATAAAGATCGTTGCCTTCACGGGTACGCTCTCCAACACCGGTAAAGACGGAATATCCGCCATGCTCCGTGGCAATATTACGAATCAACTCCTGAATCAATACGGTCTTGCCCACACCCGCACCGCCGAACAATCCGATTTTACCGCCCTTTTGATAGGGACAGAGTAGGTCAACCACCTTAATTCCCGTCTCCAACAGTTCCTTTTCCGTAGCCTGCTCCTCAAATTTCGGCGCGGCTCTGTGAATCGGTTCGTAGGAAACATCTACGGGCGCTGGCTTATTATCAATGGGCTGACCCAATACATTGAAAATCCGCCCCAAAGTCTTCTCACCTACCGGAACGGAAATGGGCGCGCCGGTTGCAACTGCATCCATACCTCTCACCAAACCGTCGGTGCTTCCCATCGCAATACATCTGACAGTATCATCTCCCAAATGCTGGGAGACTTCTGCCGTCAGCTCACCGCCGTCACTGGTAGGAATGCGAATTGCTTCGTTAATCTCAGGAAGCTTCCCCTCATCAAAGCGGATATCCAACACCGCACCGATGACCTGGGTAACCTTACCTCTGTTTTCTCCTGCCATTTCTACCTCTTTCCCGCCCGCATACGCGGACAAATTCTAATTCATTACATTCAAAAATCTATTCATGTATTATTTTGTCATTTATCTTGCCACACACCGGAAGCATCCTCCGCCAACGACATCAGAACCATCTGTTTTACAACATTTTCACAGTGCCGCCCGAAGACCGCCATCCTTATCCCAAAGCTTCTGCTCCGGCAATAATCTCTGTCAGCTCCTGTGTGATAGATCCCTGACGGGCTCTGTTATATTTCAACGTCAAATCGCTTATGATTTCTTCCGCGTTGCTGGTAGCACTGTCCATGGCCTGCATACGGGCTCCGTTTTCACTGGCAATGGCCTCCCGCAGCGCGCCATAAATCAGGCTTGTGACATACTTTGGTATCAGCATATCCAACGCTTCCGTATCTTCCGGCTCAAAATTCATTACCGCAGACGCCTCTTTGGTCTCAGTATTTTCTCCCGATTCCTCCTTAGAATTGCCTGTGTCCACCGGAAGAAGACGAAGCAGCGTAGGTATATGGCTGACCGTATTTTTAAAAGCGGTGTATGCCAGATATATCTCTCCGATCTCACCCTCTGCAAATGATTTCAGAAGTCTCTCCGACAATACCATTGCGTCCGCGTAAACCGGACTCTCCACAATATCACTGTTGCAGTCCTTCACCTCGTAACCGGACCGTGTAAATGCCTCCCGCCCCTTATTTCCGAGACAATAGACCTGTAAATCCTCTTTTTTCCACACAGGATGCCTTGTAATCAGCTTAATTACATTGGAATTATATCCTCCGGCCAGCCCCCTGTTAGAGGTAATCACAATCACAGCCTTTTTCTTTGCTCCATCCGGATGTTCCGCTCCCGCAGAGTCCTCTGAGGTACTAGACGCAAGATACTTATGCTCCACATGTCCTACACGTTTCAATATACTGTTCACCGTGTCAAACATACAGGTAAAATAGTCCTTGGAACGCTCTGCGCTTGCCCTGGCCCGCTGCAGCTTTACCGTGGACACCAGCTTCATCGCTTTCGTAATCTGCTGTGTCCCCTGAATACTGCTCTTGCGGCGCTTTATATCACGCATTGATGCCATATTCTATCCCTCTTGTCCTTTTCAGCCCTTCACAGCGCCGAAAAGTTACTCTCTTTCTACTTAAACTGCTTCTTGAATTCTGCAATCGCTTTCTGAAGCACCTCGTCGGTAGCATCGGAAATCACCTTTTCTGTCGCAATATTACCAGGCACTTCCGGATATTTCGTATCCAGGAATTCAAAGAATTCTTTCTCGAACCGGGTAATCTTATCCACCGGCACATCCAGCAAATATTTGCGCGTTACCGCATAGATAATGATAACCTGATACTGTACCGGCATGGGAGCATATTGCGGCTGCTTCAGTACTTCCTTAATACGTTCGCCCTGAGCCAGCTTTTCCTTGGTGTCGTCATCCAACTCGGAACCAAACTGTGCAAAACTTGCCAACTCTCTGTACTGGGCTAACTCAGTACGAATGGGCGCCGCAATTTTCTTCATTGCCTTAATCTGCGCCGCTCCACCCACTCTGGATACGGAAAGTCCCGCATTGATAGCCGGACGGAAACCGGAGTTAAACATCTCTGTCTCCAGGTAAATCTGCCCGTCTGTAATGGAAATAACATTTGTGGGAATATAAGCGGACACATCCCCCGCCTGTGTTTCAATGATAGGAAGCGCGGTCAGAGATCCTCCGCCGTATTCCTCATTCATCCTGGCAGCACGCTCTAACAATCTGGAATGTAAGTAGAACACGTCTCCAGGATACGCCTCACGGCCGGGCGGACGACGAAGCAGCAAGGAGAGTGTACGGTATGCAGTAGCATGTTTGCTCAAATCATCATACACCACCAGCACATCCTCACCATTCTCCATCCACTCTTCACCTATTGCACAGCCTGAATAAGGCGCTATATACTGCAGCGGCGCAAGGTCGCTGGCAGTAGACACCACCACGGTAGTGTATGCCATTGCACCATATTCCTCCAGAGTCTTCACAATATTTGCAATTGTAGAAGCCTTCTGCCCAATGGCAACATAGATACACTTTACATTCTGACCCTTCTGGTTAATAATGGTATCAATTGCGATGGCCGTCTTACCTGTCTGACGGTCACCGATAATCAACTCTCTCTGTCCTCTTCCAATAGGAATCATGGCGTCAATTGCCTTGATACCTGTCTGAAGAGGGGTATCCACACTTTTTCTTGTGATAACGCCGCTTGCCACACGCTCAATTTTGCGGTATTTCGTGGTCTGAATAGGCCCCTTACCGTCAATAGGCTGCCCCAGGGAATTCACAACACGCCCCAGCATTGCATCCCCTACCGGTACTTCCACCACACGCCCGGTGGTTTTGACCGTATCGCCTTCATTGATATTCCTGGCGCTTCCCAGCAATACCACGCCCACGTTATCTTCCTCCAGATTCAGCACCATGCCGTATACTTCACCGGGGAATTCCAACAATTCACCCTGCATGGCATTTTCCAGACCATGCACACGGGCAATGCCGTCCGCAACCTGAATCACAGTACCCACATCGGATACGTCCAGTGTGGAAGCATATCTCTTAATCTGATCCTTGATAACTGAACTTATTTCTTCCGGTCTTAAATTCATGGATCTGTCGCACCTTTCTTCCAGCCGGTTACCCTAGCTGAATTTGTAATAATTGTTTCGTCAAATCATCCAACTTTGTGCGGATACTGCTGTCCACCACTCTGTCGTTGATACGAATGATCATCCCGCCGATGATCGATGAATCCACATGATAATGCAGCTCCACCTTTTTATATCCGCTGGTCTGCAGCAACTTTGCCTCCAGTGCATTCTTCTGCCCTTCGCCAAGCGCCACCGCAGTTGTCACATATGCCACACCAATCTTTTGCCGCTCTTTTACCCTGTCTGCAAAATAAGTAAAAATAGCCGGTAAATCCTTATATCGCTCTTTGGACACCACAATGTTCAAAAGCCCTGAAAGTTCGTCGCTGACATGCCCTTTGAAAACATCTTCCACCACATGCAGCTTATCCTGCTTTGGAATTCCCGGATGCTTCATCAGTTCGTCAAACTGAGGGTTCTGCGTCAGTATCTGGTCAATACAACGTATTTCTTCCATAAGCTCTAAAGCCTTGCCTTCACCTGATTCCATAGCGATTTCGTACAAAGCTTCACCATATGTCTTGGACACTAATTTAGCCATGTCTTATCACCCATTTCCTTTAAGGTCTCGTCAATCAGTTGATTTTGCACTGTAGTATCAATAGAAACTGCTACTACCTTGCCGGCCATAAGGGATGCAACGGAAATTATTTCTCTCTTTACATCATCTGACAGCTTCTGCCGCTCAAGCTCTGCCTCCACACGTGCCCTCTCCAGAATACGCGCCGCCTCTTCCTTCGCCTGGGCAATAATCTGGTTTTCATTGTGTAAAGCCTTTTTGCGGGCTTCGCTGAGAATACTTTCCGCTTCCTTATCTATCTCTTTCAGTTTTGCCTCATATTCCCCCTTCAGCTTTTGCGCATTCTCCATATCCTGCTTTGCCGTCTCCAGCTCGCCTTGAATTTTCTCTTTGCGGCCGTTGAGCATCTTCCTCACAGGATTAAACAGAAAATAGCTCATAATCAGGAACAGGAAAAAGATAGCGATAATCATCAGAATAGCATCGGCCATCAGCTGCCAGTCCAGGTCAAAAAGTCTCGACATGGACTCGCCCCCTGTTAAAAGTATCATTCTTTGCCTCCTTTCTGCCTCCTATAAGCTCTCCACTTATCTTAAGGCAGGAGAGGTTTCACGAATAATAACAGAATTGCTACCAACAAACCATACAGACCGGTGGTCTCCGCCACAGCCTGTCCGAGAAGCATGGTTGACATAACCTTAGACTGTGCACCGGGATTGCGTCCCACTGCCGCAGCCGCATGCCCTGCCGCAATACCCTGACCAACACCGGGTCCGATACCGGCAATAACTGCCAGACCCGCACCAATTGCAGAACAACCTAAGATAAAGTTTTCATTGAAATCCATTCTTTTTTCCTCCTGAAATATAAATAAAAATTAATTTGGAACCTTTTTCACCTGCCGTTTTGCGACAACTCAAACGAAACATCCATTCCGCACACTATCTTCTGGTGCCGTCACCGATTTCATTTGAAATGTACGTCATTGTCAGCATACAGAACACATAAGTCTGAATTGCTCCGGAGAACAAATCAAAATATACGTGCAGCACCGCCGGCCATGCCGTGGCAATCCATCCTAACAGCCCATAAATCAAAGCCATCATTGCCGTACCGGACAAAACGTTTGCGAACAAACGCAAAGACAACGATACAGGTACCGCAAACATACTCACCACATTTATCGGAAGCCAGATTGGCAGCCAGGGCGGCAGCGGTGAACACAGGTCTTTCCAGATTGTCACCGGCTTTTGATATTTCCATTTATTGTAATGAATCAATGAAAACGTCAAAAGCGCCAAAGGCAGCGTCACGCCATAGTCCGCAGTAGGCGGCCGCAGTCCCAGCAAACCTGATATATTGCTGAACAAAATAAAAATAAATATGGTTCCGATGTAATTGGAATATCTGGCCGCAGCCTGCCCCATGGAACTACTTACCATATTATCCAGCATTTCCACAATCAATTCCAATACATTCTGAAAACCGCCCGGTACCTCAGAAGCCTTCGCCATACACCTGTTGGCCGCTATGGCAAAAATCACCAGAATCAGCATTACAATGAACACACAGATATGAGAAGTTGTAATCCACACCTGATGACCAAAAAAGGAATATTGAAATACCCCATGAATCATAAAATCCACATCAGACCCACCAGATAGCAAAATGCCATGTTCCATCCTATCACCTCCTCCTTATAATATTTTGGTAGCTGTCCAAATTCCTTCAAAGCCTCATACATCCAAAGGATATGAACTATGACTGCAAACCATCCTCTTCCGGTAATGGCTCCGGAACCGGGTCCGTCTCATGGAACAGCTTATTGCATAATTTATGAGTAATCGGCTGAAGATATGCCGTTACTTTCAAACTCATATAACCCAGAAAGAAGATTATGGGATTCATCACTTCCGTCAGCGCCACCAGAACCAGCGCCGCCGCAAATACCACATAGCGGAACATATATCCTCTCGTCACCAGTTTGGACGCATCCGCGCCGAATAACAACGCCCTATCCAACGTCCTGTACATATGAATACTGGCCACAAAGGCAAACGCAATCCCAAACCAGAGGCTGGCCGCATAATACCCCTGATTATCCACAAAAAAAACACCCGCTATCTGGCATACCAGACCGAAAAACAACATTCCCGCCTGCATTTCCAGAAGCGTCCTATTCATCTTTTTCAGCCGCCCGGTTATTTTCACAAGAACCACCTTTTTGAACCTTATTTACCCCCGGTTCCCCTTCACCTATGGGTCCCTCCCCGTCCGTTCCGCCGCTTATTCGTCTTGCCATATGGTAAATGTTCTGCCCTCCCGCTATGGCTCCCACCACAAACAGCACGATTGTAACCCAGGAAGTCCCCAATTTTCCGTCAATCCATATGCCCAGAGCAGACATGATACAGATTGGCACCAACATATTCAGGCCAAACTGCATTACCATGGCAAGCGATTGAAACACAACTCTGTCATTATCCTTTTGCTGCTTCATACACACCTCTACTCTGTCCGCATCCTTCTGCCATCCTGTTCCATTATACCTACTTTTATGAAAATTGTCCATAGATGATTAAAAATTCCTTAAATTCAGAAAAGGCTCTGATTACCACCGTTCACAGTGTATTTTGTCTTTGTGTGTATTACATATTTACAAAAGTTCGGTTTGATGATATATTTAAAAGAGTAAAAATATCAGTCAGCCATCTTTTGGCTTCAGATTGGAGGACCCCATGTAATACGATTCCAACAAACAAATAGACAAAACATGCGGATGCCGGAGAAATCTTTGTCTGGCAATCGGTGTTTTTTGTGTACCTGTTAAGTTGGGATTATTTTGAACAGCATGGGATGTTTCAGTTGTCAGACCTGTCATAGGCCGCAATCGTTACCCCATATAAATTTTGATGATGCTGTGAAAGATATTCCTTCACGGCGTTTTTTATCGGCATAATTATCCGGAAATCAGTAAAAAGAAATTATGCTGCAAAAAACGCACGCCCCGGAAAGGAACGTGAAGTATATATGGAACAGATTTATAAGTATCCCCGCACCCGTCACTTGGAAGGCTCCAGAAAACAGACTGGTGATGAGGATTTAAAATGTATTCCCTTCTGTGAAATAGAGGGAAAGTATTTGGTATTGGAAGAAAAAGTAGACGGCGCTAACTGCGGCATCAGTTTCAGCAGCGATGGGAACATGTATCTCCAAAGTCGAGGGCACTTCTTAAACGGCGGATACAGCGAACGCCAGTTTGATTTATTGAAACTTTGGGCTGGCTGCTTTGAAGAAAGACTGCACTGCCTTTTAGGAGACAGATTTGTAATGTATGGAGAATGGCTGTATGCAAAGCATACGGTTTTTTACGACTGTCTTCCACATTATTTTATGGAATTTGACATTTTTGACAAAACAACGGGAAAATTCTATTCCACTGCAAAACGTCAGGAATTTTTGCAGGACTTTCCCTTTGTCCAATCCGTCCGTGTACTGGAACAGGGTTATTACAATAATTCTCAGGACATTGCCCGCCTTATAGGTCCCAGCCTTTTCATTTCAAATTTGGCGCAGCAAAGCTTCCTTGCCCAATGTAAAAAAAGCGGCGTGGATTCAGAACGGGCTATCCCACAGACGGACCTGTCCGGAACAATGGAAGGTGTCTACATTAAAGTAGAAGAAGGGGATTATGTGGTAGACCGTTTGAAATATGTCCGCCCTTCCTTCCTAAACACCATACTTGATTCGGAAAGTCACTGGGCAAGCCGCCCGATCATTGCAAACCGCCTGGCAGATGGCGTGGACCTTTTCTCCATCCCGGAAGGAGGCGCCTGAATGAACCGAAATATCCTTACAGAACTCATTGACAGCGGCTTTTCTTTTTCTCTGCTTACCACCATTTGCCCGGAGCTTTTGACATTGCAAAATGTGCCACAAAATCCTGAATATCACGGAGAAGGGGACGTATTTTGCCATACTCAAATGGTATGCTGCCAGCTTTGCAAACTGGACGCCTGGCAGCAACTGCCCTTAGATACGCAAGCTATTTTATTTCTGGCCGCCGCGTTTCACGATATAGGGAAATCCGCCTGCACTCGACAAGAAGACGGAAAATGGATTTCCCCCAGACATACTATCCTGGGGGAGAAAATGTTCCGCGGAATTACCTATCGGGAAGCCCACCGTTTCGGTCTTACCTTCCCGCAGAGGGAACTTGCAGCCAAACTAATCCGCTACCATGGTCTTCCTGTGTGGTTTTGGACAAAACAGCATCCTGAGCTGGAATTATACAAAGCCGCCGAAAGTATCCCTTTGAAACTTTTATATTTACTGTCCAAAGCAGACATTTTAGGACGAATCGAGAACGTTCCCGGACAACTATTGGAACAAGCGGAACTATTTGGTGAAACTGCAAGAGAACTAAATATATGGGAAACTCCCCACACCTTTGCAAACCCCTACACCCGATTTCAATTTTATCAAAAAGGGAACCTATGGTGCGATACCCCCTTATATGATAACACTTCATTTGATGTAATCCTCATGTCAGGACTCCCTCTGTCGGGCAAAGATACCTGGATCGCGCAAAATGCCGGAAACTTTGCACAAGATATTCCCGTTATATCGCTGGACGACCTTCGGGAGAAAATGGGGATTGCACCGTCCAAAGACACAGGCCGGGTAGTGCAAGCCGCCCTGGAACTTGCGCGGGGGTATCTGCGAAAGGAACAGTCTTTTATCTGGAATGCAACCAATCTCATTGGGGAGACCAGACAAAAACTGGTAGGGCTATTCTCAGGTTATGGGGCTCGTGTGCATATCCTCTACTTAGAAGTCCCTTACACGGAACTGATTGCCAGGAACCGCACCAGGGCACGCCATATTCCTGAAAACGTCCTTGAGTCAATGATACGAAAACTGGAAATTCCCTGCTCTTGGGAAGCCTATGAAGTTACCATGTTTCTATAAATGCAATAAGAAAAGTGATGTGAAAAAATCCGGCTCTTCTGAGCCGGATTTCTATCATACAACCCCCGCTGAACTTATCATCCCAAACGTCGAATCACAGTTCCCTTTAACTCTATCTTTCCTTCTTTCAAAAGTCTTCCCACCGCACGTTTAAACTCATTTTTACTCATTCCTGTCTCTCTGCGTATGATTTCGGGAGATACTTTATCATTAAAGGGAAGCACCCCGTCATAACCGTCAATAATAGAAAGCAGCTCCTGGGCATCCTGATCCATCTGCACATACGCCTTCTCTCGAATACTCAGAGTAAGCTTGCCGTCTTCCCGAACCTGTACCACTCTGGCTGAGATATCCTCTCCCAATTCCACCTTTCCATACAATTCTTTCTGTGGAATCAGCGCCGAATATTGATGATCCACCGCCACAAAAGCGCCAAAATTTTTGCTTAACTCATAGACGCGCCCCTTCACCCTGTCGTCCGCCTTATACGGACTGTCGGTGCGAAGATTTTCATACACATTCATGGTAGCACAGAGACGGTCGCTTTTATCAATATAAAGAGTGACCAGCACTTTATGCCCCTGTTCCACTTTGCCTCTTTGTTGTTTAAAAGGCAGCAGCAAATCCTTTTCCAATCCCCAGTCCAGAAACGCGCCAAATTTTCCCACCTGCGCCACGGTCAATTCCGCAACTTGCCCCAGTGTAAGCTTCGGCTCCCTTGTAGTGGCTATCAGTCTGTCGCTGGAATCACGATAAATAAATACCTCCAGGTCATCACCAACCTGGCTTCCCTCCGGCACCTGTCTGGCTGGCAGCAAGACCCTTTCTGCGGCAGTTTCAGGTGAGGCCGCCAAATATACGCCAAATTCTACCACCTTTACTATCACCAATTTCTGTTTCTCTCCCAGTCGAATCATTTCCCTATCCTCTCATTCCTCTCTCAATCCTGTCATATCTTCTCGGTACATTGTCATTTCCACCACCGCATAAGGTTTCGCCTCTTTATCCTGCAAAGCAATCGTATATCTGTCTCCGCCCCCCGCCACATAGGGTATCAATACATTATCCAGAAATGCCTGTTTCTTATATTCCGCCCTCACTTGCCTTACCACAAAATGCTCCGGCAGATAATCCATTGCCATATTGATAAACTGCTGATTATTCACATGATGATTGGTATCCAGATGATGCTTGCGCACCACAATCGGTTCCCCTGTGATTCCTTCTCCAGGCAGCGTAATCCTGCGGGGCGCATATTCCATATCTAATCTTTCTCCCAGAGTATAACCGTCCATCATCGCCTGTGTTACCGATGCCGGCCGCCCCGTATCCGTATTGAGCAAACTCCACAGGGAATTTGCCTTTGCAATATATTCCCCCTTTTCATCTGTCATTGCAAAATTACGATATCCCAAAAATCCCTTTACTTCATAGGGCAATGTGCCAATCAGCACATTCTCTCCAAATCCGGGATAACGATTTACTACAATCTGCCAGGATGACAGTACCCATACCAAATGTTCTCTCCTTAGATATTCCACCCCCAAATCCAAATCCTCTGAATGAAATGTGGAGCAATCCTGGAAATAGTTGATAAGGGAAGCCATTGTAAGCTTCCCCTCACTGTCCGTCTCACTATATCTGATTCTACTCTTAAATGTATACATGCAATAATTCCTTTCAAAACGGTACTTTAGGCCCCTTCTACATAAACAACTGCAAAACAATTGTAATAATCCATATGACAGAATAAACAATCATTCCCCCATTCAGAATCACCGTAGAAAACTTTTTTCCTTTCGGAATCACAAAAGATCCGCGATTTAACACAAATTTCTTCTTTGCCAGACTCACAATGATCAATACGGCGCCAACTATCATAACACTTATGATAAATAAAAAATATACCATATAGGCAACGCACCCTACCAGATTCTCCCCCAAAAAGTTCATCAAGGCATCCGTATCCGCATCCATGGCAAGACTGTAATACTCGTCCAGGTCAATAAGCCGTATCAGCCAGGTACTTACCACACCGCCAAAAAAGTTAATCAGCATGTGCAGCCCAATGGTTATCTTTAAATTTCCTGTTTTTGCATACAGATATGCCAAAAACACGCCCAGCACAAACGCATACACAAATTGGTTCAAATTGCCGTGAAACAAACCAAACATAAGCCCTGACACCAAAACGGCCACTCCCTGCCCATAGCGCATAGTCCTGTCTACAATCAGTCTGCGAAATATAAGCTCTTCCATAATGGGGGCACAGATTACCATGAAAATAAATATCATCCACAGATCCATACCCACTGTGGCATTTAGTATCTGGTTCTGAACCTCCCCGCCCTTTAACGCCCCAATAATCGTTGTAGTAATGGTGCCCACTATATTAGACAAATGCACAAGGGCAAAACACATAATTGCCGCTACGATAAACTGTCCTGCTTTTATGGGATGGTTTTCCGGCTTCTCCGAAGGAATTCCCTTCACCAATAAAATCAATATGGGCATCCCGATCAGATACATGGGAAGCATGGAAACCAAAATCGACATATTGGCGTCCGCTATCCATTCCGGCCGCAGAAACTGTACAATTGTGAGAGGAATCAACTGTGCAGCATATATGGCAATTGTCCCCAGCACAAACATCCAGCCAATTTTGGAAAAATGCTTTTTGGCCCCCTTTAAATCAATCTCCATACCATTCTCTTCCATTAATACGGAATCTCTTGTCTCTTCCATACTTCAATCCTCGTTTCGTAATTTCTTTTTTTCAGTGTAACACACTTTTTTTCATTTGTATAGCCCACAACATTTTTCATCTCACAGCACAATTTACAATCCCCAATCCCGAAAACTCTTAATTTTACAACAAAATAAACCCCGATGAATCTCTCCACCGAGGTTTTAAAACAGGGCTACAAGGATTCGAACCTTGAAATGACGGAGTCAGAGTCCGTTGCCTTACCGTTTGGCGATAGCCCTATGAATCATTACTTGAGTTATTATACACTAAGTTATTCCATTTTGCAATACCTAAATTTAATTTTTTTAAATTTTTTTCACTCTTCCCAATCCATAAAAGAAGTCTCAATTATCCCTGTCATAAGGTTGACATCCTATGGGCAGTTGTGAGAAAATAAAAAAGCAAATATTATTTTCTTTTTATTTATCGTAAACCATAGTTCGTTTTTCAACAAACAAAACTGAGGGAAACAAAAATTATGAATAAAGAAACCGGCGAAAAAATATACGCGGCTGGAAAAGATAAAATGCACTATGTATTAACACTTTTCTTTACTTTGGCAGCATTACTGGCAATTGTATGCTACAGTTTTGGTTCGTTTTATTCCATTGCCCGCAATGACGCCGTTACCATCGGAGAATTGGCTGTCTCGGAGGAATCAGAGAAGCTCAACAACTTTTTGCTCCGTGGCCTGGATGTGCTGCAAGTAACCGGTCTGACCATCGACCATATGCTGCAGGAAGGGAAAAGTTCCGATGAGATTACGCAATATCTCCTGTATGAATCCCAGGCTTACCAAATACATATGGACCCTTATTTTACCGGCATTTACGGACTTTTTCGCGACGATTATATTGACGGAATCGGCTGGGTTCCTGAGGAAGGTTATGTCCCCAAGGAAAGACCCTGGTACACAGCCGCAATGGAAGGAAACGGTAAACCGGTGGTAGTTTCACCCTATCTGGACGCTCAAACCGACAGCATTATGATATCTGTCAGCCAAACGCTGTCGGACGGAGAAAGCGTGGTTTCTCTTGATATTGTCATGGATGAGATGCAGCTCCTTGCAGAGGAAATGAATCTGAACGGTAACGGATATGGATTCATTATTGACAAAACAGGTTTTATAGTGGCCCATTCCGACCGCCAGATGAAAGGCAGAAACTTTCTCACAGACCAGGACATGAAAGATACAGAATTACATGATCTTGCAAGCCAGATTATACAGGCCGCCGGAACCACAATCCGAACAGAACTTTCCGGCAAGTCCTCCACCATATTTTCCAATGTAGTACAGGATGACTGGTATGTGGTCATGGTCATCGACGAAGAACAATTATTTCAACGTGTACGAAACAATCTTTATCATAATCTAATTATTTCATTGCTTATTTTTGCACTTGTGGTTTATTTCTGTACCGCAAGCTATTTCAATAGAATCAAAGCATTACACTACGCACAACAACTGCAGCAATCCCAACGCACTCTGGAAAAACGGGTGGAAGAACAGACATTGGAAATCAAAAAGCAGACAGAGCACATGCTGCAAATGCAGGAACATGTCATTGAAGGAATGGCTACTTTAATAGAAAGCCGCGACAACAATACAGGACGTCATGTGATGAGCACTAAAAAATATGTGGAAATGATTGTCCAATATATGTACGAACATCACATTCATCCGGAAGAAGTAAACAAAGATTATATCAGCAAAATCACCAACGCCGCTCCCCTTCATGATGTGGGCAAAATCATGATATCCGACACCATCTTAAACAAACCCGGCAAATTTACACCGGAAGAATTCGAGATCATGAAAAATCATTCACGCCTGGGCAGCGAAATCGTTGAAGATATTTTAGGCGAAAATGCGGATAAAAATCTATTGCAAATTTCAAGCGATGTAGCACATTTTCATCATGAAAAATGGGACGGTTCCGGATATCCGGAAGGTCTCAAAGGAAAGGATATTCCTCTATGTGCAAGAATCATGGCGGTGGCCGATGTATTCGACGCGCTAATATCCAGGCGCGTTTATAAAAATGAAGTCCCATTGGACAAAGCTTTTACCATTTTACAAGAAGAATCCGGAAGTCACTTTGATCCGCAAATCGTAGAAGTATTTATGGCAATTCGCAAAGATGTGGAAACTTATCTACAGCAGACCTGATACTTCCACAATGGCACGCCCGACATTGAAAGAACCATCATAGACTTCTGATATCCAAAACATAATATAAGCAAAGAACTGTCGCTTTCAGAGGCTCAGATACAAGATCTTGTATTATCCCAAAGGGCATACAATTTTCCGTATATGTTGCCTTCAACGCGACAGTTCTGCTTCCGGTCTCTCTATTCCCCAACAATTCTTACATCAGAAACGTATTTCTTTATACCTCAAAAGTAAGCTCACCATAAGAAGGCACGGGCCACATTGCCTTATCCACAATCATTTCCAGCTCGTCAATGGGCGTCCGCAACTCTTCCATAGCTGTTTTAACCATATCCTTATAATAGAATGCCTGCTCTTTTATGTTATGGATTTTTCCAGCCTGAACCGACGCCTTTTCCAGTTTGGAAAGCGCCGCTTTGGCCGCCGCCAGCCTCTTACTCACGTCCTGGAGCAATTCTTCCTGAACCGAGGCATCCGCTCCGGCCCCCCTGACGGAAATCACTGCATCTGCCAGAGACTTTGTATACTTTATAACTGCCGGAATATATTTTTTCCCAGCCATATTGATCATGGTAAGGGCTTCAATATTAATAGTTTTGGCGTAAATTTCATAAATAATTTCTTCCCTGGATTCCAACTCCACCTTTGTAAAAATCCCAAACTTTTCAAACAATTTCACAGCCTTTTCAGTGGTCAACGTCTCCGCTGCCTCCACCATTGACTTAATATTGGGCAGACCGCGCCTTGCGGCTTCCGCCACCCATTCATCGGAATAGCCGTCCCCATTGAAAATAATCCGCTGATGCTTTGTCATATATTCCTTAATCAAATCATGTACGGCCAATTCAAAATCATCCGCCTGTTCCAGCAAATCCGCCGCTTCACAGAACGCCTCCGCCACAATCGCATTCAAGGTAGTATTGGGACTGGCAATGGAATCCGCACTTCCCACCATACGAAACTCAAATTTATTGCCTGTAAAAGCAAACGGCGACGTCCTATTCCGGTCGGTAGCGTCCTTTTCTAATTCCGGCAAGGTAGACACTCCCGTCTCTAATTTGCCGCCTTCCAGACAGTGCGCTGCCTCACCGGTTTCCACCAACTGTTTTACCACATCCTCCAACTGTTCTCCCAAAAAAACGGAGATAATGGCCGGCGGCGCTTCGTTTGCCCCAAGCCTGTGATCATTTCCCACATCCGAGGCACTCTGCCTAAGTAAATCCCCATGGGTATCCACCGCTTTCAATATACATGCCAGCACCAAAAGAAACTGAATATTTGCATTGGGCGTATCTCCGGGGTCCAACATATTAACTCCGTTGTCAGTACCCAACGACCAGTTATTATGTTTGCCGGAACCGTTTACCCCGGCAAAAGGTTTCTCATGCAAAAGGCAGGTCAAGCCATGTCTGCCCGCTACCTTTTTCATCGTTTCCATCACTAGCTGATTGTGGTCAACTGCAATATTGGCCGACTCATACACCGGCGCCAGTTCATGCTGGGCCGGCGCAACCTCATTGTGCTGGGTTCTGGCCGTTACTCCCAACTTCCATAGCTCTATGTTCAAATCCTTCATGTACGCGCCGACCCGTTCCCGGATTGTGCCGAAATAATGATCCTCCAGCTCCTGTCCTTTAGGCGCCGGCGCACCAAATAATGTACGGCCTGCAAAAATTAAATCTTCCCGCTGCAAATATTTCTCTCTGTCCACCAGGAAATATTCCTGCTCCGCTCCCACGCTTGCCACCACCTTTGTCGCCTCCGTATTGCCGAATAAACGAACAATCCTGAGCGCCTGTTGACTAATAGCCTCCATGGAACGAAGCAAAGGAGTCTTCTTATCCAACGCTTCCCCCGTATAAGAACAAAAGGCTGTTGGAATACAGAGAATTACCCCTGTGGCATCCTCTTTCAAAAATGCCGGAGATGTAATATCCCATGCGGTATACCCCCTGGCCTCAAACGTAGCTCTCAAACCGCCGGAAGGAAACGAGGAAGCATCCGGTTCCCCTTTGATGAGCTCCTTACCGGAAAATTCCATAATCATCTTGCCGTCCTCGTCAGGATGCGTCACGAAAGCATCATGTTTCTCGGCGGTGATACCGGTCAATGGCTGGAACCAATGTGTATAATGGGTTGCACCATTTTCCACAGCCCAATCCTTCATAGCTTTTGCAATCACGTCGGCAGCCGCCAGAGATAATTCACCTCCATGGTCCATCACCCGCCGAACTTCCCTGTACACACTCTTTGGAAGCCTCTCTTTCATCTTACCGAAGGTGAATACCTTGCTGGCAAAAATTTCTTCCACATTCAGGTTCAATACATCACTCATCTTCTCCCTTTTTCTCCCTTTCCGCGTCCATGTGCAAAAAAGAGTTCCAAAGTAAACCAGTTACCATGGAACCTCCTCGCTCAACCATTCTGATATGTGAAACGCCAAAGCCAAAGGCTTCCGTTTCATTTCCTATACCATACTCCATTTTGTAAAAAAATGCAATACCTGAAATTAATTTTGCATATAAATCCGCTCACCCTCAACCAAAGGATAGCCTATGAGCACAATGCCTTCCAGGTTTTCCCTGTGCATATCCACTGCCGTAATCTGATGATTCCCATAGGTGGTATAATAATAAATACCCTTCAGCGCATTACAGCAAGATGTATAAATCGTAATTTCATACTTCCCATCTCCCACATTGCAGCACCCTCTCTGCTGCTCCACAGCGCCCAATATGTGAAAGAACTGACTGACGCTCTCCGCTTCCGAATCCCCTGAAACAGAATTCATCTTCACAAAAGCAGCCCTGACAAAGCGGGATTGAGAAGACAAATCACCCGGAAGCCCAATGGCTCCCATGCCGCGAGAATAAATATACAAGGGCAATTGGGGTGAAAAATTATTTTCCGGGTCTTTAGCTGATAAAGACATATAATTGTTCAGGTGAAACATCTGCTCATCAAAAGGAGGATTGTTTGTCAGCACTCCGGTAGGGTTATCATAAATCCGAAGCCCCTCTCGCACAGACTCTACCACGATTGCTTCATGTTGGTCCGCTATCAGCCAATGAAGCTGCGCCACAGGCAGCCTATGGTTAAAAGCTTCATCCGTCAGATGGATTCTCCCCAAAAGCTCTCTTGCCTCCCCGACCGTTGCACATTGACACAAAATCCATGGAATAAATTCAAACACTGCCACATTATCCCTGCCCTGTACCTTTTCCCCATAACAAGCATTTCCTACAAAATTCAGACCCGCCATTCCCAGTCCTTTTTCGTTTACCGCATCATAGTAGAGTGGATACCCTTCCTCCATATGAGCCATGCCAATTAAAGCATAATGCCTTTCCATATCCCCCATGTTACGAAAGCGGAAAAAATAATTACGAGGCGTTATCACTACCTCTTCCCCATAGGAAAAATCATAATCCAGCGTGCGCCCAAAATAGAAATCTTTTGTATTGTAAGTTGCCGCAGTACACATACGCTTACCTCCATTTTACCATTGATTCCATTATTTTTTCACAACTATTCTTTCACAATTGTCAAATGTTATTCCTCAGTGCCGCATGGAAGGCTTTCACCCTGTCTTTTTCTAAAAGATAAGCAATGTGCCGGACATACCTGCACACATTTACCGCATCGAATACACTCCGGCGAACGGGAGATTTCCTCTGCCGGAATTGATACCGGACAAGCCCTCTCACAGGCACCGCAAGAGATACAACGCTCCTTCTCCCAATGCACCTGAACAAGACTGAAACGGTTAAACCAACCGTAAATGGCGCCCAATGGACATAGATACTGGCAGAACGGCCGATAAACTTTTATGGACAAAAACACAATCACCAACAAAACGCCCAGCTTCCAGAAAAAAAGTCCTCCCAACTGACTGCGCAGCAGTTCATTTGTGCTAAGCAAAGGCAGCGCTCCGAAAAATGTCCCCGAAGGACATAAGTACTTGCAGAAAGCCGGCACCTTTGCAAATCCGTCAAACAAGAACATTGAACCAATTCCTGCCAGAAAAATCAGCGTCAGATATTTTCCATATTTCAATATATGATGAAGGGGCAATTTCTTCCTCTTGCGAAAAACAGGAATTTTATGCAGTAAATCCTGTACCAGTCCAAAAGGGCAAAGCCACCCGCAGACAAACCGTCCCAGAACGCTTCCAAACAAAAAGAAAAAGCCCAGCACTGCAAAAGGGATTTCAAATCCTTTTTGATTGAGTAATGCCTGCAGGGCTCCAATGGGGCAGGAACCAATGGCTCCGGGACAAGAATAACAGTTTAATCCCGGAACACAGACATATTTCATACGCCCCTGATATATTTTCCCGTTGAGAAACCCATACACATATCCATTTGTAAGAATTGTAAAAAGTAACTGAACTCCCAGTCGTATCTTCTTCATACGCCTAATCCCATACCCTCCCGGCACATTACCCGATTCCAATGCACTCCAGGCAAATCATGACCGCCTTTTTCCAAATCACGGCAAACTGTCCCTCTGCCAGTCCCAGACCAAAACAACACACCCCGGCCAAAACACCCCCAATCCAGGCATGTTTTTTACTGTTTTTCCAAATATTCATCAATCATTTCCTTCCATCCGTCCTTGTCCCTTGCTCCTATTACCACATCCAGAATCTTACCGTCGCCGTCGATAAAAAAAGTCGTGGGAACTGCCGACACATCCGTCAGCAGTGCGTAATACAATGATTCATTCAAAAGCAGATGCGCATAATCCGCACTTGTCATTTCAATCAAATCCGCAGCCATGTCCAATGTCTCCGGCGCCGCCCCTTCCTGCACATCGCTGATAATCCCGATAACCTGGAACTGGCTTGCATCATATTCTCCCGCCAACTCTCCGATTGCCGGCATCTCCCTCAGACAGGGATTACAATAAGTAGCCCATACGTTCACCATTGTGATCTTTGACTCTGCAAAAATATCTGAAGAAACTGTGTTTCCGTCAATATCCTTTCCCTCAAAAACTACCTGTGCTGAAGCTGCCTCCTGATCCGAAAGCGAATTACCTCCTACTTCTGCCGCGCTATTATTTTCTCCCTCTGTTCCATCGCTTCCGGCGCAGCCGCTTGCCATAGACACAGACAACAATACAGCCAGCAGCCCAATCAAATATTTTATCCGCAAACCAAATTCCTCCTTTCACCCGCCGCACTTCTTAATATGTCGTCAGCGGCGGCACAAATAATTCTTCTCAAACCTTCTGCCGCAGCAGATCATACCGCTCCGCCTCTTCCGACAGCTTCACCCACAATTTCTGCCGCGCATGAGGGCAGCTTGTTACCGGCGTTCCCTCTTCATCATACATACACTCTACCAAAACTGTCTTATTCTCTCCATTGGGTTTCATAATTTCTATGGTATCTCCCACAGAAAACTTGTTCCGCTGTTCAAACCGAACCAGCCCCGGCTCCCCGGACCAGGATTGTTCCGCCTCCGCCCAAAGCGCTTCAATCATTCCCAGATAAGTATATTCATTCACATAAGTGCTACTGTCATATATCTGTGCTTCTTTTTCAGGCTTGCCAAAATAAAATCCCGTTGAAAACTGACGGTGGGTACACTTTGCAATCTCAGTCCTGTACCAGTCCATATGAGCCTCATATGTCTCTTCCGAATGGAAATAGTCATCAATGGCTCTGCGATATGTTCTGGCTACCGTAGCCACATAAAGCGCCGTTTTCATACGACCTTCAATTTTCAGGCTGTCGATTCCCCCCTCCACCAATTCCGGTATATGTTCTATCATACACAAGTCTTTGGAATTAAACAAAAAAGTGCCCCGCTCATTTTCGTATACCGGAAAATATTCCCCCGGTCTTGTCTCTTCCACCACAGCATAGTTCCAACGGCAAGGATGGGTACACGCCCCTTGGTTTGCATCTCTTCCCGTAAAATAATTGCTTAAAAGACACCTTCCCGAATAAGAGATACACATTGCACCATGGACAAAACACTCCATCTCCATCTCTTCCGGAATCCGCTCCCGAATATCGCGAATTTCCTGCAAAGATAATTCCCTGGCGGCTACAACCCGCTTGGCTCCCAGCTTCCACCAAAAAAGATATGTTTGATAATTGGTATTGTTCGCCTGGGTTGAAATGTGAATTTCCGCTCCGGGCCATACCTCTTTTACAAGAGTATACATGCCAGGGTCAGAAAGAATCAAAGCGTCGCAGGGCTCCGGCTTCATATCCCTGAGTTCCTTAAAGTATGCCGCCGCTCCCTCCAAATCCTCATTATGGGCCAAAATATTTGCCGTAACATACACTTTTACCCCATGGGCATGTGCAAAAGCAATCCCCTCCGCCATCTCTTCCATGGAAAAATTCTTCGCTTTTGCCCGCAGCCCGAAAGCCTCGCCCCCAATATAAACCGCATCCGCCCCAAAGATAACCGCTGTCCGCAGTACCTCCAGGCTTCCTGCCGGAACCAGCAATTCAGGTTTTTTTCTTCGTATCATCACTTATTCCTTTCCCAGCCTGTGCCATCCACCCATTTACTTCTTCGTAGTCAGCGCCACACCGTCCCCCACTGGAAGAATCACTGTTTCCAACGCCTCCGCATGTTTTAACTCATAGAGATACTCCCTCATCCTGGCATGAATGGTGCGATCCCGCCTCATTACGGCATAACGGGACTCTATCACATCCCCCTCCTGCAATACATTGTCCGACACAAGAAGGCCGCCGGACGTCAGCAATCTCAGAACCTCCGGAAGGAAATTGAGATATTGCCCTTTGGCCGCATCCATAAAAATCAAATCATAACTGCCTGTGAGTTCTTTCAAAATCTCCGCCCCATCCCCTTCCAACAGAGTAATCCGCTCCGCCCTGCCTGCCCGGACAAAATTCTGTCGTGCCAGAGGAATTCTTTTTTCATATTTCTCTATTGTGGTAATATGGCAGTCTTCCGGCCCGTATTCACTCATAAATAATGCAGAAAAGCCGATTGCAGTCCCGACTTCCAGGATGCGCTTCGGCTTTGTAAGCCTGAGCAGAAATTTCAGCAGGCTTTGCGTGGATTTTCGTATAATAGGCACTTGGGTCTCCAGCGCATATTTTTCCACTTCATCCAGAAACGGCGTATTGCCACGGTCTAAGGAGTCAATAAATACCGCCATTCTCTCTTCTATAATCATAATGATACCCTCTGCCCGCCTCAGACGGACATCCAATCCGAACTTCCAATACCGGAACCTCCGGATTTTATACTACACATCAGTCTTCCTCTGCCTCCGGATCTATCTTCACCATAGCGGCCATCATATCTTCCGCAGTCATGGATGTATTCAACTCAAATACTCCAGGCTCCACATCCTTCAGATACTCGGAGAGATAATACTGCAAAGCAAATAACTTAGCGTCTCTCACCAACCCTTTATCCTCAAAAAGCTCTCCGATGTCAAAAGCAGACATATCCGAAGTAATCGTCACTCTCACTGTTCTGGCACGCTCTTCCGTAGTCATTGCCGGTTCCGTAAAAATCCGAAAGCCATAATCATAACAGATTACAGATCCCTCATATATCAGGTATACCACTGCCACCACTGCTAATACTCTGATAATCGCTCCCAGTACGGCTCCCACCACAGTTGTTGTCTTCATGCCATTCACCTCGCCTTCATACCCATTCTTGTCCCCACTCCTGCATACGGCGCAGCATTACTCAAAATGTAAATCCGCGGTAATCAGCAAATTCAACCGCTGCATCATTCTGCAAAATCCAAGCTCCGCCGCCAGAAAATCCGCCACCAACGGGTTCTCCCGAAAGGTTTCGTACTCTTTTTCAAAACTATCAAGCGTCTCAAAATCTATTCCAATGTTTATCTGTAATTCATAATTCTGTTTACGATAATCATCAATCTGTACCTTCAACTCCGGATATTGTTTTATCTTCTCACATTCTCTGGCATACGTCCGATACTCTTCCGTATCCAAAATTGCGGAAACAAAAGCAGCCCTCGCACTTTCAATGTCACTCATACAGTTTCCTTCTCCCACCGGCAGAACCCTTCTAAACTTCCATAATAATAGGCAAAATCATAGGCCGCCGTTTTGTCTTCTTCCAGACATAATCACTTAGGGCATCCTTTGTGGTATTCTTCAGCTTGCCCCAATCAGTAATTCCTCTGTCAAGGCATTTCTGAATGGCCTCATCCACGGTCTGACGCGCTTCGTCAATTAATTCATCGGCTTCCTTCACATACACAAAACCTCTGGACACAATATCCGGCCCGGCCACCAGCATACCGCTTCCACGGTCCAGGCTCATAACCACCACCATAATACCGTCCTCCGCCAAATGCTGCCTGTCCCTGAGCACAACGTTTCCCACGTCTCCCACGCCCAGTCCGTCTACCAGAATGGCTCCCACAGGAACCCGCCCTGTGACCTTGGCACTATCCTCCTTCAGTTCCAGCACGTCTCCTGAAGACAGAATAAAAATATGATCCTTATCCATGCCCAGACTTTCGGCAATTTTCGCCTGTGCCTTTAAATGCTTAATTTCCCCGTGTGCCGGCACCGTATATTTAGGATGAATCAAAGAATAAATCAACTTGATTTCCTCCTGACAGGCATGCCCTGATACATGAGCATCCTGGAAAATCACATCGGCCCCTTTCCTGAGCAATTCATTGATGACCTTTGTAACCGATTTCTCATTGCCCGGTATGGGATTGGAAGAAAAAATAACCGTATCTCCCACGCCAATCGTAATCTTTCGGTGCATACCATTGGCCATACGGCTTAACGCCGCCATACTCTCCCCTTGACTTCCGGTGGTAATGACAACCTGCTGTTCATCAGGATAATCTTTCATCTGTTCCACTTCAATCAGCGTATTTTCCGGAATACTGATACATTCAAGGCTTCTGGCCGTTTCAATGATACTGACCATACTACGCCCTTCCACGCATACCTTACGCCCAAATTTATAAGCGCTGTTAATAATCTGCTGCACACGGTCCACGTTGGAAGCAAATGTTGCAACAAATATTCTTGTATTTTTATGCTCTTCAAACAAAGTATCAAAGGTTTTGCCCACCGTTCTCTCGGAAGCAGTAAATCCTGGACGTTCCGCATTGGTGGAATCGCACATCAGCGCCAGTACGCCTTTCTTGCCAAGTTCCGCAAACCGCTGCAAGTCAATGACGTCTCCAAAGACAGGCGTATAATCAACCTTAAAATCACCTGTGTGCACAACTACGCCCGCCGGGGAATATATGGCCAATGCAGCGGCGTCCACAATACTGTGGTTTGTCTTGATAAATTCCACACGGAATTTCCCCATATTGATAGACTGGCCGAATTTTACAACCTTTCTCTTCGTCCCCTTCATGAGATTATGTTCCCGTAACTTATTCTCAATGATTCCCATTGTAAGCCTTGTGGCATAAATAGGGACGTTCACATCCCTGAGCACATAGGGCAGCGCCCCGATGTGATCCTCGTGCCCATGAGTGATTACAAAGCCTTTTACCCTGTCAATATTGTCCTTTAAATATGTCACATCCGGGATTACAAGGTCGATTCCCAACATATCATCTGCCGGGAACGACAGGCCGCAGTCTACCACAACAATACTGTCTTCATACTCAAAAGCAGTAATGTTCATACCGATTTGTTCCAGGCCGCCCAAAGGTATTATCTTCAGCCCAGGACCATTATGATTTTCTTTTTTCTTCAATCAAATTACCTCCACATTTCTCACAATAGCCATAGAGCTTCACCTCGTGATTCACAACCAGAAATCCGGTAGTCTGGGCAATCTTTCCTTCCAGCGCTTCCAATAAGTCCTCCTGAAAGGAAATCACCTTACCGCATTTCATACAAATCAAATGATGGTGATGGTGTCTCTGTCCCTGTTCCGCAGTATTCCCTATCTCGTAACGTACATAACCATCATCAAAATTGACCTTGTCAATCAGATGCAGCTCACTAAGCAATTGTATTGTTCTATAAACAGTGGCCAGTCCTATGTCCGGAATGTCCACTTTTACCAGCGCAAATATCTCTTCTGCGGTTAAATGTTCCTCAGGGCAAGCTGCAATGGCTTCCAACACCACTAACCTCTGTTTCGTAACCTTGAGTCCGTTTTCTTTTAACAGTTGTTTAAACTGCCCTCTATCCACCGCCATATTTTAACTCCAACACACATATAACACAGTCCCATTGCAGCTAAAAATTACAGTCTCCCCCTCTGCTGCAAATTGTAACTGTCATTCTCAATTTTCAATCGTAACATCTTCCAGCATGTTCTCAAATACCTCCGCCACGGCAGAAAGTTCATTTTCATCCGTAATAGTCACAAACATGCCTTCTTCCTCTCCATCACCGGAGATATCTTTCAGAATCAGCGCTTCTCCGTCACCATCCGCCACATCTGACAAAAGAAGGTAGTCCACCCCTCCGATGCGCGTCTGCTCCAGCACATAATACTCCAGGGGCGAATCCCCATCAGTATTCAGTATTATCTTCTCCATTTTCACCATTGTCCGTCCCGTCCTTTTCACGGCTGCGGCTATCCAAATATCCCTGCAATATCAAGGCTGCCGCAATCTTGTCCACATATTCTCCGCGTTTTTCTCTACGGATGCCCGCTTCCATCATGGTTTTCTGGGCCACAACCGTCGTCAGCCGCTCGTCCCGCATAATCACCGGCAGTCCCGTTCTGCGCTCTAATTTTTCACGGAATTCCATTGTCAGTTCCGCACGAATCCCCTCTGTTGCATTCATATGTTTGGGCAATCCCAGAACAATTTCCTTCACCTCGTACTCTTCGATCAGCTCTTCAATTCTGGCCAGTGTCCGGCGCAGCTTATTCTCTTCCTTACGACGAATGATTTCTAATCCCTGCGCCGTAATCAATAAGCTGTCGCTGACTGCCACTCCAACTGTCTTAGACCCAAAGTCCAGACCCATAATCCGCATAAATAATCTCCCGTATCTTCTTCAATCCCTTATTTCCATTCCATGGCATGAATATATTCCGTCAGCAGTTCTTCCACCAATTCATCCCGTTCCACCTTCATAATTAAGCTTCTGGCATTTTTATGGCTGGTGATATAGGTTGGGTCTCCGCTCATAATATATCCTACGATTTGGTTCACCGGATTGTATCCTTTTTCTGTCAACGCCTCATATACGGCGGACAATACCATTTTCGCCCCGGGCGCTGGCTCCGAGTCTACCCTGAAATATTGTGTATTCCCTAAATTCTGCATACGCTAACCTCGTTCCGCTCCCTCTCCGTCCCTTATCAGGCTTATTTACTCCATTCTCCGTACACTATTCCTTACTACTATACCTCATTTGTTTTCAAAATTCAAGCGTAACTATTACGATTCCACGGCGCAAAGCTCCCCTAACAGAATTTCATCCGTCAGAAAACCTTTTACCAACACCTTTACAAAGATATTGGCCGCCTCTCCATTCGTTCCCTCACTCTCCACCGCCACTTTCACATAATCCCCTGTATGGCCCACCCGATAGATACCGCCGCATATCTCCCTGGTTTCCTCCAAAAGTACTTCCGCCTCTCTTCCTATGTATCGCCTGCGAAACGCTGCCGATTGACTTTCAGCCAGCGAAAGAAGCTGGGCACTGCGTTTGGTCTTGATCGGCTCCGGCACCTGACAGGGCATGGATGCTGCCCTGGTCCCCTCCCTGGAAGAATATTTGAAAATGTGCATTTCATAGAACCGGACCTTCTCCAGAAATTTTTTTGTCAGTGTAAATTCTTCCTCCGTCTCTCCCGGAAATCCCACAATCACATCCGTGGTAATTGCCGGATACGCAAAGTATTTTCGCAGTATCTCCACACTGGTAAAGTATTCCCCCGCTGTATAGTGTCTATTCATCCTTTTTAAAGTCTCGTCACACCCGCTTTGAAGAGAAAGATGAAAGTGGGGACATATTTTTCTCAGGGCGGAAAGCCTTCTTGCAAACTCTTCCTGTATAATTCTGGGTTCCAGCGAACCCAGACGGATTCTCTCAAGCCCCTCTATGTCATGGATACGTTCAATCAAATCTATCAGTTTGCTGCTCCTATGCTCCGACCGATCCCCTTTTTCGGCTCTTTTGCTTTCCCCGGCCTTCCAGGCTGCCTCCTGAAAATCAATTCCGTAAGAACTGATGTGAATACCTGTCAGCACTACCTCCTTACACCCTGCCCTTACCAAACCTGCAATCTCTTCCGTCACATCTTCCGCCCGACGGCTTCGCACTCTTCCTCTGGCGTAAGGTATCACACAATAAGAACAAAATTGATTGCAGCCATCCTGAATCTTAATACAGGCTCTTGTATGCTCCCCCATATGCTTTAACTGCATTTCCTCATAATCACAGGCACCGTTTATATCAATGGACACGGTTTGAACATATCTTACGTTCTCTTGCTCCCTGACCTTTTCCCTATTTTGTAAGTATTCCTCCAAAATGGAGACAATGTCCTTTTTACGATTATTACCAATGGCAAGATCTATACTCTCATCTTTTTCAACCGTCTCTTTTCCTGTCTGCACATAGCATCCTGCCGCAACAACCACCGCCTGGGGATTCAACTGTTTTGCTCTGTGAAGCATTTGTCTGCTCTTCCTGTCAGCAATATTTGTCACAGTACATGTATTAATTATGTAAATGTCAGCTATTTCATCAAAAGGTACAATTTTATATCCTTTTTCGCGCAAATTTTGCTGCATTACCTCCATCTCATAGGAATTCACCTTGCAGCCCAGATTGTGAAACGCCACACTCTTCATATATTTACCTCTCGTTTTCATACTCCCCAAACCTTATGATTCTCTTTTCTGCAGCCCCAATGACCCCGCATTTTGTCGGGTTTGGTCCCTTTTTACTTCCGTGGGATTTTATAAGACTTTCCCCTTGACTTTTATTCTGTCAGCCTTTAATATGGAGACAGGAATCATAGCATTACCATGCATGGTTATTCCGCGGATCTAAACCAACTCTTCCCCGTGCGGAATCGTAAGACTTACCGATTTTCATCGGCCTTACTTAACTGTGAATCGTAATGTTGCAGACTTATATCAAGGAGGAGACAATCATGAAAACTGTACAGATTTCTTTAAATTCTATCGACAAGGTAAAATCATTTGTTAATGATATTACCAAGTTCGAATGTGATTTTGACCTGGTATCCGGCAGATATGTTATTGACGCTAAATCCATCATGGGAATATTCAGCCTGGATCTTTCCAAACCCATTGATCTGAATATCCATTCAGAAGACAGCGCAACCGATGTGATGGAAGCGCTGAAACCCTACATGATTTAAATTGCGGATGTCAATATATGATTCTGTATTCATACGCGCTGCGGTACATTTATATCACTGGTTTTGATAACATCATGGTATTGTATCATAACAGTTCAGCACTGGGCTGAACTGTTATTTTTCTAATTTTTACTTCTCACACAACTGACACTTACATCCATATCATCTGCAATTTCCCCCGGACAACAAACAAAACTTTTATCATTCCACAATGATAAGCTCGTCCGTTTCCAGTGCAGCTTTCACCAATTCCTCAATCTTTTCATCCAAATTATGCTCATGTCGGCGAATTACCTTCACATTAGGTTTTGTCACAGGATGTTTTGCCACAAAAATCGTACAGCAGTCCTCATAGGGAAGAATAGAAGTTTCAAACGTACCGATTTTACCGGCCACCTCCACAATCTCCTGTTTATCAAAACCTATCAGCGGACGGTATACCGGAAGCTCACATACTTCATTTGTAGCAACCAGAGAATTCATGGTCTGAGAAGCAACCTGTCCGATACTTTCCCCTGTAACCAGCCCCAGACATCCTGTCTCCCCGGCAATATGTTCCGCTATCCGCATCATGTATCGGCGCATAATTATGGTAAGCTCTTCATGGGGACATTTTTCATATATATATAGTTGAATATCTGTAAACGAAATCACATGCAAATAAATCGGCCCTGTGTATGCCGACACGATCCTGGCCAATTCTACAACCTTTTGCTTTGCTCTTTCACTGGTATAAGGCGGTGCATGAAAATAAACTGCATCCAGCTTTACTCCCCGTTTTGCAATCATATACCCTGCCACAGGGGAATCAATCCCGCCGGACAGAAGCAGCATGGCCTTGCCTCCCGTCCCCACGGGCATTCCCCCCGGCCCTGGTATTACTGTAGAATATATATGAATTTTTTCCCTGATTTCAACATTCAGCAAAATATCCGGCTCATGTACATCCACGGACAGTTCAGGATAAGCCTGTAAAAGCTCCTGGCCCAAATCCGCATTGATCTCCATGGACTCTTTGGGATAATTCTTGCGGGCGCGTCTGGAATGTACCTTAAAAGTTCTGTTTCTGTCAGGATAAACATCCCCCACATACTTCACCACTGTCTCACAGAGCTTCTCGAAGCCCTCGTCCTCCACAGATACAACAGGACAGATGCCGGAAATTCCAAACACCTTCCTCAGCCGCGCCACGGTTTCCTCATAGTCAAATTCTCCGATTGTCTCTACATAAATACGTCCTTGAGATTTGTGAACCAGAAAATCTCCCTCACATTTTTTCAAAGCATATTTAATTTGATGAACCAAAGCATCTTCAAACAGATACCGGTTCTTACCTTTAACGCCAATTTCGGCATATTTTATCAAAAAAGAAGTAAACATTATTATCACACTCTTCCTCGGGTATATTTTCTCAACATAGGAATTTTATCATATAACGCCTTTAATGTATAGTCTATTTCTTCCCGGGTGGTATAAACCGAAAAGCTGAACCTGATTGTAGATTCCAGTAAAGTCTTATCAATCCCCATAGCTTTCAATGTCTGGGAAGGCTGCGGTTTACGAGCCGCGCAAGCACTCCCTGCCGAAACATATATCTTATCCTCTTCCAGCGCATGGAGCAATACCTCACTGCGAACCCCTCTAAAAGAAACGCTTACAATATGGGGCGCCGTTCCCTCGCCGTCCGGCTTACCAGGAATGAGACCATTTACCTGAACTCCCTCCATCCTTCTGATTTGCTCCATAAAGTATCGTTTACATTCATAAAGCCGTCTCAGATCATCTTCATAGTGGGCGTACAAAAGTTCTGCGGCTTTGGCCATCCCCGCCGCACCGGGCACATTGTCCGTACCGGAACGAAGATTCTTCTGCTGCCCTCCGCCATGGACAATGGGCTGAATTTTAACTTTATCTCCAATATACAATATTCCTATGCCTTTGGGACCATGAATTTTGTGACCGCTGGCAGATAAAAGATCAATGTTCATTCTCTTAGGGTAGATTTTAGCTTTTCCAAATCCCTGCACCGCATCTACATGAAATAATGTGTTGGGATTCATCCGCTTAATCAATGCGCCGGCCTCTTCCACAGGCTGCAGCGCCCCAATTTCATTATTGGTGTGCATAATGGATACCAGAATCGTGTCCTGGCACAGTTGATGCTGCAACTCTTCTAAGGATATCTGTCCGTAAGAATTCACCGGCAGATATGTCACCCTGTACCCAATAGATTCCATGTGACGCATGGTATTTAACACCGCCGGATGTTCTATTTGGGTGGTAATCAGATGTTTCCCCCTTCTGTTATTGGCCATAGCACATCCCATAATTGCCATATTATCCGACTCTGTACCTCCCGAAGTAAAAAATATCTCCTTATCCTCTACTTTCAGAATTTTGGCAAAGGTCTGTCTGGCATAGGTAATGTACTGTTCCGCCCAAACTCCCTTCATATGGAGGCTGGAAGGATTGCCATAGTCCACACACATGATTTTTGTCATCAATTCCGCCACTTCGGGAAACACTCTGGTCGTAGCGGAATTGTCCAAATACACTTCCATAATTATGCTCCTTTATATCAATTGACTGCAAATTTTTTTGTATTTATGACAATCAAGTTATGATATCATATGCAGTGATGCTCGTCCCTGCCACGGCCGCAAACCATACACTCCAACTCCTCCGCCTTTTCGTCCTAATTCACTCTCCAAAAACGGCAATGCTTTCGTAAGGCAAATATTTCTATCTGCCCTACGAAAGCTTATCATGTTGCCCTTTCTTTTGCTATCCGGCGCTTAAGTTTAATCCAGGTCGGGAGACCAGCCCACATCTACATCCCCTCCCTGGGGTGGTTCAGGCTGCTGCGGCGGTTCAGGTACACCCCCTCCGTTATTATCATCATTGTTATCATCATCGTCATCGTCATTATCATCATCGTTGTTACCATCATCCGGCTCCTGTACCGGTACGTTTGGTGTGGGTGCAGGAGGTTTGGGTGTGATATTGGGCTTAGGTGTGACATTTGGTTTGGGCGTTGTGGTTGATGACGGAGGCGCTGTGGGATCCGGCGTGGGTGTTGTAATGGGATTTCCCTCCTGGTCATAGGTAGTGGTGCTCACCTCGTAGGTAAACCCTTCTCTGTTTGTCCACAGGTCAAAAGCGTCCCCTTCCACTCCCACATATTTCGATGTGGTCATTTCTCCCACAACACGTCCATCCACATAAGTTCCCTTCTCCCATACAATCTCGCCTATGGTACTGTCAATCCTCCAGCTTTCAAACGCTCCGTTGGGCAGCCCGTTTTGAGAAGTTGTCAACAACAGTTGTGTAATGCCTCCGAATTGTTTCAGTTCAATCAGCTTTCCTTCCACACTTTCAAACAGCACATCCGCATAAAGCAGCCCTGAAGAATCTTCTCCGATGTTTACGGTTAAAATGGGATTTTCCCCCTGGTACAGGCTATAACTTCCGCCTCCCCTGTTGGTACCCGCAGTCATGGTTTCAAACCAGTTTTCACTCTCCACCATGTGAATTGCCTCTCCAATGTATTCAGGGATATCCAAATTCTGATACAATATCTGCATGGACTCCCTGATGGCCTTCTCTTCTTCCTCCGTCAATTCCCCTGACAAATACAATAGACGAATCTCCGAAGGGTCCACCGGTTCCGGTGTGGCATACACTGGCGGAGCGCTGACCGTCACAGGGACAATGGCCGACGCGCTGGAGGCATCGCTCACTCCCTCCGCCTCTCCGGTTCCGTCTCCGCAGCCCGCAAGCATGCCAATAGATATTGCCAATATGGGGATAATTGTGAAGTATTTCTTTTTCATAACTCTCCTCTCTTCCTACTCATTCCGGATCATTGTAAAGTGTACAACCATCCTGTGTCACTGCTTGTCCATGAAAATCATTGTGTACTGCCGCCGGAAGCGCTTTCATAAGCGTCCGCGTCGGCAACCAATTTCTTCAGGAAAGCATATGCCTCCGTTTCCGGCGCATACGTATTCATATCCAAAAGTTGCTTTGCAAGTGAATAAATATTTCTGGCTCTGATGGGTCCGTACAAGGTTATCTGCTGCCCGTCTTTTTCCAGTACCGCATAACCTCTAAACGCATACTCCGTCTTATACTTTTCCACCGGCATCCCCACCAGCACAGCAGTATACCGATACCTTCCATCTACGGTTTCAAAAACAGTATCCTTATGCACGCCATCCCCAGTGGTACCGTAAGCCATCCCCTGACTCACTTTCTCACCGCCCCGAATCATAGCGTAAGTTCCTACATTGGCGTGATTCATAATCAAAGTGCCATATTCTTTCAAATAGTACCCATTTACTCCCGTAGATGTCAATGTATTTCGCTTCTCTTGAGAGATTCCAGTCTTAAAACGTATTCCCGCATCTCCTGTGATTCTGATAGAAAATCCATGGGCTGTCAGCAAATCTGCCAGTTCCGGCTCCTCCGTAACTCTGTAAGCCATTCCTTCATAGGCCAGACTCCAGACATACATGCCCTCCGGGACACCGGACTCATTATATCTGTACGCTATGGCCGTCTTTGCATTTTTATCCGGCGCTTCCAGCGTATAATAGCCGTTTTTGATTTCCGCATTGTAAGCCACACCGTCCAGGTAGATTACAGGTTCCCCGTATCCCTCCGGCACTCTCAATGACAGACTGAGAGATTCCGTGGGTTCCCCGCAGGGACTTTCAGGCATATTATCAAATACCGGAATCTTAAATACAAAAGTGCTTTCCTCCAAAGAGATTACACCGGCATATAATTTTCTCACATTTGACGATTCGGTTGTGGGTGCGGAAATATTTTGCATATACTGATGGGTATGAGGCTTGTACGCCCCATTGGGAACCACATTATACTTCTGCAGATATAAAGTATCCTGTCCCTTCCTGATATAGTTGGCGGAAATAAAATCCGCTCCGCCCATAATGGAAGTATAAGCATTATTCCATACCACCTTGTTAATCGCGGGATTTTCCATTGCCGCATACCGCAGTCCGCTTTCTATCACTTCTTTCCTGGTAGTACCGGTTGCTCCTACATTAAAGTAGTTATACAAATTCTCATATCCCGGATATGTACCAGAAATCAAATCCGAGTCTCCATTCACTCCCTGTTCCTGCACCACACGCGCCGCCAGATGGAACGGACTAACCTCTCTTCCCGGTTCACTTCCCACAGACCAGAAAATATTTGAATACGTAAGATTGGTCCCCACAGCCAGATGACTGTCATTCATAAAAGTTTTCTCCAAAAGCTTGCTGATTGCCTCCTGGGTGTGATACTCCTTATTATATGTCAAAAGCTCAAATTGAAAAATAGAACTCTCTGTCAGCGCATTTCTGGGGTCCATATATATTTTCAGCACGGGCTCGGTGGCAAAATACCAATCCCCGTCGTCGTAAAGACCCGCTTTCGCCCAATCGGGAAATGTCTTATACACAAGACTTCTGCTCCCCTGGAGCTGACTTGCAATCACTTCATTCCAATCCATGCCGGTAATCATCTTCGTAAATATCCAGTTGGGATGACTTTGTTTCAGAGCATACAGCGCCGGCCTGTAGCTTTCCGGAAATTGTTCAATATCCGGTGAAACCGATCTGTCTTGCCCCTCCGCCGCATAAACCGCCCCATTGGGATTCATTCCATACTGTTCTTCCCATGCTAAGAATCTCCCGTCGGAAACTGCCAGATAACTGCGCGGAATATATCCGTAATATTCCTCTTCTTCATATAGAAGATTCACATACTCCCAAACCTCAAAGTTTTCATCCACATAAACGTCAAGTATATTCACGGTCTGACCGCTGCACACCGTTACCGCCGCCTGGCTGTCATAGGATGGTTCCTGTCTCACAGGATATTCATCGCTCAAATACACCACCGCCATAATATCCCGTTCTGCAGCAATTTCATTTAAAGCCTCTCCGGCCTGGGCAACATATTGGGCCATTTCTGTCTCCGTACCTTCCGAAGACCGTATTGTCAGTGTTCGGCTGCCCAATGCCTGCGCTTTCAGCGACGGAAATTCTCCGGCCACGCCCAATGTGCCAAACGCCATTACCGCTGACAGCAAAAAGCATCCCAGCCCCTTTTTTAACCTCTTGTTTTTTTTCATATCGCTACCGTACCTTTCCCGTATGAACTCTTTCCATGCAGGAACAGAGTCAAACACAATACATATGTCACACTCTTATACAACCTGGTAAGTTACTTCTTAAGGATAACATAGACTTTTCTTATAATCAAGGGGGGAGATTCTGTCAAATACTGTCTTAAATTCCAACAAAATACTTAAACCTTAAAAATTTAACGTTCTAACGCATACATTACCCAGGACAATACCGTTAATCCCGCTGTTTCCGTCCTCAAAATACGTCTGCCTAACGTAATGGGTTCCACGCCGTTCTCCAAAGCCAGCGTAATTTCCGACGCTTCAAATCCTCCTTCCGGCCCAATAAACACTGCAATGTCTTGTTCCGGAATCAACCCATTTATTATCGTTTTGGTTTTCTCCATGTTCTCCGCCAGTTCATATGGAATCAGTTTTATATCCATTTTCCTTGCCTTTTCCATTGCCTGTTCAAAGGATACTACCGAAGTCACCTCCGGCACTATGGCGCGTTTGCTCTGTTTTGCAGCCGCTTCCGCAATTCCTTGCCACCTTGCCGCCTTCGCCGCTGCCTTTTTATGGTCTAACTTGACGATACACCGTTTGGCCGCCACAGGAATTACCTGACAAACACCTAACTCCACAGCCTTCTGAACAATCCATTCCATTTTATCCCCTTTGGGCAGCGCCTGAAACAAATATACCTGGGAAGAAAGCTCCACATTTTCCTCCTTCACAAACCGCAGCTCGCAGAGAACACGTTCTTCCTCAAACGCCAAAATCCCACAGCGATATTCCTTTCCATCCACACCGTCGCTGACCGAAATCTCTTCTCCCGGTTTCATGCGCAGTACATTTTTAATGTGGTTTACATCCGTTCCCAGAATAACTACACGCTTTTCCGCCATATGAATTTGATTTTGTTCCACAAAAAATTGATACATTCTGCCTCTCCTGCAACCATTTGCCCCCTGCTTCCCCCAGGATACCCATGGTTATACTTTTTATATACGCAGCATTAAATCCTAACTGCCATTTTTTGTCAGTTCAGCGATTCTTTTCGTCCCGTAACACATACCCATTCTCCCTGTCTGGTCACTTCCAGCACCTTCAGTCCGGCCCCTTTTACAGCCTCTACCACCACATCTTCCTTATCATCAATAATGCCGGACGTAATATAAATTCCGCCTTCCTTCATCTGATTTACAATTACAGGCGTCAATTCCACCAGCACATTTGCCAAAATATTTGCCACCACTATGTCATAGCAGCCATATCCCACCCTGTCTTGGATCTCTTTGTCCGTAATGATATTTCCGATTATCATTTCAAACCGGGCGGTATCTATGCCGTTATCAGCACAGTTCTGGGCCACTGCCTCTACGGCGCACACATCCAGATCAGTTCCCACCGCATGATTTGCCCCGAACATGAGAGATAAAATTGCCAGAATTCCGCTTCCTGTACCAACATCCAAAAGCCTTGTATGAGAAGTAACATATTTGCGAAGCTGCCGAATACATAACTGTGTGGTCTCATGCATTCCTGTCCCGAAAGCGGTGCCGGGGTCAATATGCAGCACCAACTTGTCCGCATCTCCCGCCTTGACGTCCTCCCAGGAAGGAATCACCAGAATATCGTCTATATAAAACTGATGAAAATATTGTTTCCAATTGTTAATCCAGTCAATATCCTCTGTCTCTTCAATGGTTACAGTTCCCTCGCCGATGTCGCAAAACTGCCTTAACTCATTCAGTTCCTTCCCCACCTGTTCCAAAATGGCCTCCGGCGTCGTCTTCTCCCCCAGAACTTCCGGGCTGCCATCCTCATTTTCCTCCACAAAAAAACTTAGATACGCAACCCCGTCGTCTTCCGGTCCCTGGGGAAGAATATCCACAAACATCTGCTCCTTTTCCCATGCGGTCAAGGGTACCTTATCCTCTATCTGTGCGCCCTCCAGGCCAATGTCATACAATGTACTTATAATAATATCTTCTGCGTCCGTAATCGTCTTAATCTTAAATTTCATCCACTTCATTTTTATTCTCCTTCACTTTCCATCCGGTCCCCTTGAAGATGTCTCCCGCATCCCATATTCACACAACCCCAACGTCAAAAAAAGCAACGGGGCGTTTAACACCTGTTGAAAGCTAATCATAGCATGGGCACCATACATGACAATGGCCAATGTCCCCATCCACCTGCCATATTTCAACTGTTTCCCGCCAAAACAGTATCTCCATATCCCTGCCAGAAAAATAGCCAGATAACAAATCGTGCCCATAATGCCCACATTAATCAGTTGGCTTATAATCTCATTATGTGCATTGGTGAAAATCGCCCCTTCCCAATGCTCTCCATTCCACACGTCCGTCCCTTCTCCCAATCTGCGGAAAACAGCTTCTCCATAACAATCCGGCCCCGCTCCCAACAACTTTTCTTTCCAATCCGCCCGTGCAAATCCTTCCGCCCCAATTCGCCACAGAAATCCCCGTCCGCTGCCAAAGCTGTCCTCAATGCCAAACAAACCGCCCCTTCCGCCGCCCCACAGCAGACAGCATACAATCAAAACCACTCCAGCCGATAAACCAAAAACAGGTATAATCCCCTGCCGTCCTTTTCCCGGAAACCATTTTTTTCCGCTTAACCATCCATTGTGCGTAATACTTCTATGAATCCAATCTTCCACCCTCTGAAACAACCCCAAAAGCGAAATAAAATATAAAACAATACAGACTGCCGCGGCCCAAAACCAGGCATACCATACCACATGGTCAAACACATTTCCGTCCGCCGCCACTGCAGCCATTTCTTCACGCAGTTTCGTCAGCCAATCAATGAAAGGCATACACAGAAAAAATCCCGCCAGCAATAGCGTCAGCTTCCGAAACATCATTTTCTGTCCCCATCCCAGCAAAAAGCATACCACAACACTTACACCGAGAATCAATAATCCTCCCTGGCTCCCCTGAATTCCTAACAATACATAGGCGCCCAATGCTGCCATATAGGCAGCCACCTGAAAACTGCGCCTTTTTTCTCTAAAATAATTTGCTAAAAGCCATGCCAGTGCCACACTGTAAAATCCGCACAACCAGTTAATATTTCCCAATGTGGACAGCATGTGATTATATTCCCAATCTCCGTTATTCCATCCGGTCTGCAGACCAAGAGGGTCTATTCCCAACCGATGAAGCAGACCAAACAGCGTCACAAGCCCAAAAGCTCCCACGCCCATATAAAGGGGATACTGGGAACCATCATATTGTCTTGACACAAAAAAGTAAATTCCCACAAACATAAGTTGGGATACGGCCCCCATATACCATTCGTTATAGCCGTTCCAGGCAAGGGCTCCATAAGAACTGCACAATGCGGACACCGCCACACTGCATCCATATGCGGCCACTGCCAGGTCCACCACACTGAAGCTTTTCTTCCTGACCATTCCCTCTCTCTCAGACAAGGGCTTGCCAGGTTTTCTGTTCCATAAGGCCCTTGCCCATAGCCTGACCTGTTCCCATATCTTTAAGATCAGCCAAAACCCCAGGCACAAAAATGAAACGTTGCGAAACAGTATATATTTGGTATCCCCCAACTTCCAATATCCTTCTCCTGTATACAAGGGCAGCACAGCCAACAGTGCAATCATATAGAGATTACATAAAAGCCCTGCAAATTCATTTTTTTCTGCTGCATGACTTTCTTTGTTCTCTTTTTCTTTCTTATTTTTTCCCTCATAATGATTGTTCTCTTTATTCATAGTACGCTCTCTTTGCTGATTTGAAAAGACAGAAAATAACTTATAAGAAAAAAGGTGCCTCTCCGACACCTTTTTTAAGTGTGAAGCGATAGATTTTTCCATGCCATATTTTAACCCTGGAAAATCTCTTCACACTATTTCCAAAATCTTTTTTTCTTTCCCTCTTTGGGGCCGCTATCCTTATCGTCTCCAGTATGTCCCTGCTCCGTAGAAGCCTTAGCCGCATTCAGCGTATCTCCTGTCAATTCGTCAAACTGACGCAGAAGTTCCTTTGCTTCCGGTTTTAATTTATCCGGCACCTGTATTACCAGCGTAACATAGTGGTCGCCTCTTACATCCCTGTTCCTCCAGGAAGGCACGCCCTTACCCCGCAGTCGTACCCTGGTATCCGTCTGGGTACCGGGTTTCACGTCATAAATCACCTTTCCGTCAACGGTATCAATCAATACTTCACCGCCCAATGCAGCCACCGCAAACGACACCGGCACTGTGGAATAAATATCAAAGTCCTGTCTCTGGAAGATAGGATGGCGTCCTACAATCACTTCAATAAGTACATCGCCCCTGGGGCCTCCGTTGATTCCCGGTTCTCCCAGTCCCGGCATACGTGTGGACTGGCCGTTGTCAATACCCGCCGGAATATCAACGGAATAACGCTTCTTCATGGAAATATAACCCGTACCGCCGCAATCATGACATTTTTCTTTGATAACCTTGCCTTTTCCCTGACATTCCGGACAGGGTTCCACGCTCCGTATCGTTCCGCCAAAAAAAGGAGACTGACGAGTCACCACGGACTGTCCCGAACCGCCGCACCTGGAACAGGTTTCAGGACTGGTTCCGGGTTTTGCACCTGAACCGTTACATGTTTTACAGGTTTCTTTTACGGTAAGTTCTATTTCTTTTTTGCATCCGAATACGGCCTCTTCAAAAGATATACGCACACTGGTGCGCAGATTTGCTCCCTTCATAGGGCCATTGCTATGACTTCTGCTGCTTCGGCCTCCAAAAATATCCCCGAAAATATCTCCAAAAATATCTCCGAAGTCCATACCGCCGAAATCAAAACCACCTGCACCCGCTCCGCCGTCAAAAGCTGCATGGCCGAACTGGTCATACTGGCGCCTTTTTTCCGGATCACTCAATACGGCATAGGCTTCCGATGCCTCTTTAAATTTCTTCTCCGCATCCGCGTCTCCTGGATTCATGTCCGGATGATACTTCTTCGCCAGGCCGCGATATGCCTTTTTGATCGCAGCATCATCCGCATTTTTATCAACCCCCAGGACCTCATAGTAATCCCTTTTCTGCTCTGCCATAGTAAACTCCTCATATCACAAATGCGGCGGCACAGAATACACGCCTGACATTCCCGCTATTGTGAAACCATGCCATTCCCATACTCTGTGCTACCACTTTTTTCCAAATACTACTCTAAATTAACATATTCCGCAGATTTATTCAACCTTTTTATATCCATAATCATATAAAATGTCCGGATAGATACATAGCACTTGGCTTATACTTCCCTGAAATCTCCGTCAATCACATCGTCTTCCGGCGCGGAAGTACTGCCTGCCGACGCACCCGCTCCACTCATATCAGGACCTGCGCCTCCCTGTGCCTGCTGCATATTCTCATACATTTTCGTAAACAGACTCTGGGCGCTGTTGGTCAGCTTCTCTTTTGCAGCTTTCAATTCATCCACGTCGCTATCGCTCAATTCCTGATCCTTGGTTCTGTCCAGAATCGCCTTTACGGCATCCAAATCAGCCTGAACCGCAGCCTTGTCACTGTCGCTCAGTTTGTCGCCCACTTCATTCAGCGCATTCTCCGTCTGGAATACAAAGGCATCCGCATCATTCCTGGCCTCTACCGCTTCCTTCCGCTTCTTATCCTGCGCCTCAAACTCAGCCGCTTCTTTGACTGCTCTTTCAATCTCATCATCGGACATATTGGAACCTGCAGTAATGGTAATATGTTGTTCCTTCCCTGTGCCCAAATCTTTTGCAGACACGTTTACAATACCATTGGCGTCAATATCAAAGGTAACTTCAATCTGAGGCACACCTCTTCTTGCAGGAGGAATACCATCCAGACGGAACTGTCCCAAAGACTTATTATCCCGCACAAATTTTCTCTCACCCTGAACCACTACAATGTCCACTGCCGTCTGATTATCGGAAGCCGTAGAGAAAACCTGACTCTTCTTTGTAGGAATCGTAGTATTTCTCTCAATCAATCTGGTTGCAATCCCTCCCTGGGTCTCAATGGACAGAGACAGCGGCGTTACGTCCAACAACAGAATATCACCTGCGCCGGCGTCCCCTGCCAGCTTACCGCCCTGTACGGAAGCGCCAATGGCAACACATTCGTCAGGATTCAAAGTCTTGCTGGGTTCCTTGCCGGTAATCTGTCTTACCTTATCCTGTACAGCCGGGATACGGGTAGAACCGCCTACCAAAAGAACCTGCCCTAAATCCGCATTGGTTAATCCGGCATCTTTCATAGCGTTCTGCACAGGGATTGCCGTCCTGTCAACCAAATCCCTTGTCAATTCATCAAACTGTGCACGGGTTAAATTCATATCAAAATGCTTAGGTGCTTCCAGTGTCGCCGCAATGAAAGGCAGATTAATGTTGGTGGTCACTGCGCTGGAAAGTTCTTTCTTTGCCTTCTCTGCCGCTTCTTTTAACCTCTGCATTGCCATCTTATCGCCGGAAAGATCAATTCCCTCAGCCTTTTTGAACTCGGCCAGCATCCAGTCAATGATTTTGTTGTCAAAATCATCACCGCCAAGATGGGTATCACCATTGGTTGCAAGAACCGCAATGACACCGTCTGCAATTTCGATGATGGACACATCAAAGGTACCGCCGCCCAAATCATATACCATAATTTTCTGTTCTTTTTCGTTGTCAAGTCCGTAAGCCAGCGCTGCAGCCGTGGGCTCGTTGATAATTCTTTTTACATCCAGACCGGCTATTTTACCCGCATCCTTAGTTGCCTGACGCTGTGCGTCATTAAAATATGCGGGAACGGTAATAACGGCCTCTTCTACTTTTTCCCCTAAATAACTCTCCGCATCCGCTTTTAATTTCTGAAGAATCATAGCAGAAATTTGCTGAGGGGAATACTTTTTGCCGTCAATGTTACGTCCGTTATCCGTACCCATATCCCTCTTAATAGAAGCGATTGTTTTCTCTGCATTAGTCACTGCCTGACGTTTTGCCGGTTCACCTACCAGCCTCTCGCCTGTTTTAGTAAAAGCCACTACGGAAGGTGTGGTTCTGGCACCTTCAGCATTTGCAATTACGGTAGGCTTACCGCCCTCCATAACTGCCACACAGCTATTTGTGGTTCCGAGATCAATACCAATAATTTTACTCATTTTCATATCCTCCTGATAATTGTTCTGTAATATTCATTCATCTATCTATATCATGTTTGTGATATTTTCTATACTACTACGGCTACCATGGAATGTCTCACCACACTTTCCCGGTAAGTATATCCTTTTTGCAGCTCCTGGGCCACCACACCCGATTCATATTCTTCACTTTCCACCTGCATAACCGCATTGTGAAGATTGGGGTCAAATTCCTGCCCCAGCGCCTCTATGGGCTTTACACCAATATTTTCCAATTCCGTCAACATCTGTTTATAGATCCGGTTCATACCATCTACAAAGGGATCTTCTTTTTTATCTTCCGGAACCATCCCCAGGCCCCGCTCAAAATTATCTACCACAGGAAGCATTTTCTCTATCACACTCTTTGCCCCTGTCTCAAACATCGCAAGTTTCTCCTTTTCCGATCTGTTGCGGAAATTCTCAAACTCTGCCAACTGGCGTTTCACCTTATCCTCCAGTTGTTCAATTTGCTCCTTAAAAACCTGCGTTTTCTTATCCTGCTTCGCCTGCTTTTTAGCCGCCCGCTTTTCTGCCCAGGTTTTAGCGTCTTCTCCCTCCGGCGCTTCCTCTATCTCATCTTCGGCCTCTGAGGTTTCTTCTTCCCCTTCCCCATTCTCTCCCAGAGCTTCTTCCATCTCTGCCTCCGGATTTTCTTCCGCCTGGGAATTCTTCTTAACTTCCTCTTCCGCCGCTTCCGTTTTCTGTTCCTGCTCCGCCATCTTTTCAGCCTCCCTATCCTTTTTCAATCCCGTAACTGCTTCTTATCCTGCCGGCTTTCGCTGCCTTTCGGACACCGCCCATAGTCCTGCGAAAGCAGCTGCAAAGAAATGATCCACCTTAATTCCTGTATAATTCGTCCAATTGTGTCTGTATGGTTCTCAGTATCGTTACAACCCTGTCATAATCCATTCTCTTAGGCCCCACAATACCAATTGTACCCTTCATGCCATCGCTCAATTCATAACTGGCCGTAACCACACTGCAGTCTTTCATACTCTGTACCGGCGTTTCTTCTCCAATATATACCTGAATACCTGTTTCCCCGCCTTCCACATCGGTCTCCTGAAGAAGCTCCCCAAGCAACTGTTTTTCCTCAAAGGTATTAATCAGTTCGCTGGCCTTTTGCTGATCTGCCAATTCAGGATATCGAAAGATATTATTGGTACCGCTGGTATAAATCTCCAAATCTTCCGCTCGGATTGCCTCCGCCACCGCATCAATCACATCGCTCACTAGCCGGCTGTGAATCCCCGCCTGCTGCTTCATTGCGGCAATCATACCGAGACTGATCTCATCAATGGTCAAACCATTTAAATGCGTGTTCAGCAAAATATTCAGCTTTAACAGCGTCTCGTCATCCATCGCCTCCTGAACGGCCAGAATATTATTTTTGACCACATTCCCTTCACTGACAATCACTGCCAGAAGTTGATGCGTCTCCACTCTGGAAAGCTGAATAAATTTCAGCTTGCTGCGCTTTGTCTGAGGTGCGGAAATCATTGTGGCATACTGGGTATTCTGTGCCAATACCCTAGCTATCTTCTTCAACAGCGTTTCCAGTTTATCCTGCCGCTCCACAAGCATCTCCTGCATAGCCACAACTTCCCGTTCTTTTTCCTCCATCATGGTATCTACATAGAGACGATATCCTTTATCGGAGGGAATCCGGCCTGCGGACGTATGGGGCTGCAGAATATAACCCATTTCTTCTAAGTCCGCCATTTCATTCCGTATGGTGGCAGAGCTCAAATTCAAATCCGTGTATTTGGAAATGGTTCTGCTGCCCACCGGTTCGCCTGTCTCCAGGTAATTGCGGATGACTGCCTGCAGGATTTTCTTTTTCCTATCATCCAACTCCATCCAGGCTGCCTTCCTTTCTTGTTATTAGCACTCATTTGAGAAGAGTGCTAACATCTACTAACCATAAAATAGCACTTACCCTACTTATTGTCAACTGCTTTTATCAAAATTATTTCTAAAATAATTCTAAATGATATTTTTTGTTTCTGCATTTCATTATTTTTCATTCCCATTCAGGTCCAATAAGGGCATACAAAAACAGCATCTAAACTCCGCACTCTTGTGCAGACTCAGATGCCGCCCTTTCCCTTGTCACAACAATCATAAAATATCAGATAGAAAAATCACCGTTAAACTCGCCGTTCATTACATAGTAAACTTTGTTTTCTTCCGGTTTTACGTAAAGTACTACGCTTGTAAGATCTCCTGCCTTCTGCTTCAGGTCATATTTCCATACGTCCTTAGCCATTTTCATCAACTCATCCTGCGCATAAGACTTACCGGCAAATTGAACATGTATCACACACTCCGTTTCAGTCTTCTTTGCAGCGGTTGATTTTGTTGTTGACTTGGCAGCGGTCTTCTTTGCCGGCTCCTTTTTCTCCGTGGATGCCGCTTTTTTCTCCTCGGTCTTTTTCTCTTCTGTCTTTATGCTTTCTGTCTTGGGGTCATTCTCCACAGCTTTTGCTGCTTCCGCCGCTTTCACTGCGTTTGACTTTCTTCCTGCCATAATTGCTACTTCCTTTCTAAACAATTTACATATAGTTTATTCACTTTCACAGGCTTCCGTGAGTGTCCACCGAGCTTGCATGACAGCATTGTATTGCATTTTCGCGTAAATGTCAACAATTTTAGGCTCTTTCAATCCCTATATAGTTAAATTTGTGTTATTTTTACATATTTTTATAGAAATTCCCCTAATGATTCAACAAACCGAAATATAGCAGCACTACCGCCCCCAGCAAAATGCGGTACCATCCGAACACTTTAAAGTCATGTTTCTTAATATATCCCATTAAAAAGCGAAGTACAAACAGAGAAATGATAAAGGAAACCACCGTACCGATAATTAACAGCGTCAATTCCAGAGAAGTAAATTCAAACCCAAATTTCACCACCTTCAAAAGGCTTGCGCCAAACATCACGGGGATCGCCAGAAAAAAGGTATACTCCGCAGCAACCGTTCTGGATACGCCAATCAACAAAGCGCCCACAATCGTAGCGCCGGAACGGGATGTGCCCGGAAATACCGCCGCGATTAACTGAAAGGCTCCAATGAGCAGCGCCGTCTGATATGTAATTTCCGACAACGCCCTTATCTTACATCTCCTTCCCCGATTCCAGTTTTCAATCAGGATAAACGCAATACCAAATACAATCAATGCAACTGCAACACTGGTGGGATTATAAAATAATGCGTCAAATACATCGTCGAACAAAATCCCAATCACCGCAGCCGGTACACAGGAAACCAATATCTTAAACCATAAAATCCAGATATCCTTTTTGAAATACGAACTTATCCCCGTTCCCCCGTTCTGTTCCCGCTCTCGCCTTGAGAGTGCAAACGGCCATATCTGATTCCAGAACAGTACTACAACCGCCAATATGGCCCCCAACTGTATGACCACATCAAACATACTGAAAAATTCTTCACTGGTTCCTTCAAAAGGAATCAGACTCTCCACCAAAATCAGGTGACCGGTACTGCTGATGGGCAGCCATTCTGTAATCCCTTCCACAATCCCATAAATAATTGCTTTTATAATCTCTATCATATTCATTTCCTCCTAATTTCAGTTCCCGCTGCGGAAACTTGTTCCGCCCTCTGCCTTCCCGTCAATTCTTTTCTAAAAAGCAGCGCAGCTGTTCATAACACGCCGCTCCATCCCGATAGCCTTCCTCATATAGCCTTTTTAATTTCTCCACATCCTTCTCCACTCTTCCTACATCGCTGGCAGCCTTGGGACGAATTACAAAAGCCTTGCCTTCCTGCTGCATCCTGTCAATGTAATCAAGCTGTCTGCGATAGGAAATATGGCGCTCCGCCATCAGTTCAAACACTTTGGGATACTTCCAATACCTGGCTTTTATCAATCCCAGCCTGGTACTGGGTTTCCTGACAAATCCCACTTCTTTTGTCATAATCACCACATTTTTCCTATTTCCGTCCACAACGGATTTCTGCAGAGGAATCGAGTCGCTAATCCCCCCATCCAGATACAGTCTGCCGTCAATTTCCACATTTCTCGACACCAACGGCAGCGATGCAGACGCCCTGATTTTATCAATATCTTTCTTTACATCCCTGATACGGAAATATTCCGGTCTTCCGGTGACAATATCCGTGGCCACACTGTAAGCCTTTCCTTTATATCTGCCAAAAGCATCATCGTCAATGGGATGCAGATAGTCTGGTATCAAATGATAGCACATCTGTACATTAAACAAATCTCCTGACGATATCAAACTTTCCAGGCTGCAATATTTTCTGCTGTCCAGATAATCAATACTCACATCCAGAGCCCGTCCCCGCTGCCCCGCCAAATAACTGCACATATGACACGCACCCGCAGATACGCCGTACACACCAGAAAACATCATCTCCTTATCCAGGAAAAAATCAAGAACTCCTGCAGTGTACACGCCCTTCATTCCACCGCCTTCCAGGACCAGCCCTGCCTGATACATATATATTCCCACCTTTCTGTCCTATTCCCAAAATCTCATGGGCATCCTCATATTTCATAGAGGTTCCCAATACTTCCTTTTATTGGAATACACTACCTTCCATATACTTCTTTTACAAACCTCCTTAAGGGTTCCAGGGAGCGCTTCACCTTTTCCGTATCAATACAGTATGCCATACGGAAATATCCAGGCACGCCAAAGGTATCTCCCGGCACCAGAATCAAATCATACTTTAAAGCCTTATTGCAGAATTCCACCGCATCCTCTTCCGGCGCTTTCGGGAAAATATAGAATGTACCTCCGGGTTTTACACATTGAAACCCAAGAGTGGTCAACTCTTGATATAAAATGTTACTGTTTGTCTCGTATACGCTCAGGTCCGCCGTTTTGTCCAGAACACGGGAAACTGCCAACTGAATTATGGACGGAGGACAGTTATGTCCGATTCCCCTGGAAATCTGTCCACACATATTTACCATATCCTCCGCGTCCTTACAGCGGGGATTTATTGCCACATAGCCAATGCGCTCTCCCGGAATCGAAAGAGATTTGGAAAAGGAATAACACATAATTGTATTATCATAAAAAGCGGAAACACAAGGAGCTTCCACACCGGAAAAAACGATTTCCCGATAAGGCTCGTCAGAAATCAAATATATGGTATGCCCATATTCTTCCGATTTTTCCCGCAAAATATCCGCCAATTTGTGAAGCGTCTCCGCAGAATATACCACTCCCGACGGATTGTTGGGCGTATTCACAAGCACCGCCATTACCTTCTCCGTCAACAGTTCCCTGAACTTTCCGAAATGAATCTGGAAGTTTTCCGTATCCGGAGGAACCACTTTCAAAGACGCTCCGGTAAGGTTCACATAGGGATGGTATTCCGGAAAAAACGGGGCAAAAGTTAAAATTTCATCGCCGGGTTCGGTCACCAATCGAAACGCATGGGCCAGCGCTCCCGCAGCTCCCACCGCCATAAAAATATGCTCTTTGCCATAGGGCAGTCCGAACCGCTTCTTTAGAGAATCCGCCACCGCCTCTCTGACACTGGTAACACCTAAGCTGGGACTATAGCCGTGCAGCACATTGGTTTCCGTCTCCTTCAGCATCCGAATCATTTCGTCCGTAAATTCCTGCGGAACCGGCACAGAGGGATTCCCCAAACTATAATCAAATACATTTTCATAACCAATCTCCAGCCCCCTTGCAGTGGCAAATTCGGAAAGCTGCCTAATCACAGACTTTCCCGACAACATATCTTTATATTTTTGCACTAACATTCTTTTATATCCTTTCTGCTTTGTGTTGGTTCCCGCCTCAATAACAATCCTTATTATTTTACCAACCTGTGACTGAGACAGCAAGACTTTTTTCATAAAATCTGTGTCAAATCTGTTATAATACAACACCATCTGCCTTTACAGCACAGTCCCGCACAGTGAAATCATTCATTGATTTCCGCATGGCTGCACTGTCATTCAATTCTATACAACGGGGAATGCAAAGGATTCTTTTCCATATATTCAGAAGTAAAGAAATCGGCTTTTATACACCTTAACTCATATGAAATCAAGAGTTGACATACTGTTTTATCTATTAGTATTATACTACAAAATTCAAATATTTTCAAGACTTGTAAGGAATCCCCCCTTCCTCTATAATAAACTTCCACAGTACTTTAGCTCCGTGACCTGTTGCAATTTTGGAGACATTCAAACCGTTCTGAAAATAACCATATGCCGCCTTATGCATTCACAAATTCATAATTCAGGAGGAATGATTTATGGAAGGAAAAAACTGGCTGGAACAGTTATCAAACCAAACACAGATGATTCAGATTCTTGAGACAAACCAATATTCTGAAAGTTTTGGTCTGATCCTAAGTCAGGAAGACGCTTCTCTTCTGGCAGAAGAAAGAACCGCCGTCCTGAAACAAGAACAAAGAATTGAATTCGGCCAAAGCATATTACCCAAAATCATATATGCTTTTTGTAATTCGTCTTTTATGACCCAGGACACTTACCGGGATACGCTCCTTCGTCTTCAGGAAATTTTCTACTATTATAAAAACGAAATGTTGGACGAAATTACAGACGACGAACTTCTGGAATTTATGCGTGAACAATTTGAGACGGTCTGTTACGGTGACCTGGATTATCTGGAAAGCACTTGCCTTGATATATTTGCCCAGGCTATCCGAGCCGGGTATACGGGTTATATCGCGTCCGAAGGCAGAGGAGAATTTGAGAAATTTGATATTACAAAACGTTGGGACAAAGACTTATATCTGGCTGCATTAAAAGAGTTATGTTAGAGTTGAATCTGCTTTTTCTATAAAACCGCTTATCATACAAACTGGGAGGTATCCAATGCAAACTACCGAATATACGCTTGAAGAATGTGTTCCGATTGTGGCCCAATTGGCCGTCAAATGTACCGGTTACGAACATTCTTCTATCAGCTATGAAAAAGCGCAGTCTCTCATGGAAGGGGTTCTATACTGTATTCAGGAATGGGAATCCGCCGAAGCAGACACGCTGCGCCAAAGCCACATTCCCGCCAAAGAAGCTTATCTGGCCGGCCGGGAAATTGTAATCATGAAAGTCAGCCAATTGCAGACACTTTATAATGAGCTTATTCCTGATTTTCAAGATTTCGGCTCCCAACCCATAAAAGAATTCATACAAAGTATCCCCCATTTCTTGTCCCACTATGACGCCGTATACGCCCCCCACGAGACGCCGCCTTTGTGTGAAGTCACTTACTATCCGGTTTTAAAAAATATGGATGCTTTTACCGGAATTGACGCTGTTTTAGAATATTTAAAATGTATTCGTCTGGAACAGCAATTTCTGACAAGATTTGATTATGCCTACGTGGCCGAAACGCTGCGCCTATACAGTGAAGATTATGGTATCCTGACGGAAAACTATTGTTCCATCGTTCTTTTAAACCTGATAGCCCATATGATGCTGCACAAGCCTTTCAGCAACCCCTGTTTCACCCATGAAGACAGCCTCTCCTTGCATCATCTCTTTCAGAAGACCTCAGGACATGCGCCGGCAGCAGCCGTTGAAAACATTTTGGAAGAATTGGTGGCACACTATTTTGATCACAACAGGGCGCTGTTGGACTATTTAAGGGGCAGCATCCCTGAACTTTCCGCAAGACTTCCTCACATTGCTTCTGCCTTTGGTCCATATTCATAGTTTATAAAATACGGGCGGGCGCACAGGAAATTACGCCCGCGTGTTTAAAAATGCTTTTTGACCTTATTCCTCGTCTTCCGCCCAGGCAAGGGCACATTTTACCGCTCGTTTCCAGCCTTTTAAAAGCAGTTCCCTTTTTCCGTTTTCCATAGAGGGCATGAACATTTTTTCAATCTGCCAATTTTCCCTGATTTCTTTCTGGTCGCGCCAATACCCTACGGCCAACCCGGCCAGGTATGCCGCCCCCAGGGCCGTAGTTTCAATACACCTGGGCCTATGCACTTGGGTATCTACAATATCCGACTGAAACTGCATCAGGAAGTCATTGGCGCTGGCACCCCCGTCCACTTTCAGGCTTTTTAAGTGAATTCCGCTGTCCTGTTCCATGGCCCTCAGCACATCCGCCGTCTGATATGCAATGGATTCCAATGTGGCGCGGATAAAATGTTCCTTTGTACATCCTCTTGTGAGCCCTACCGCAGTCCCCCTGGCATATTGATTCCAATAGGGCGCCCCCAATCCTGCAAAAGCGGGCACAATATACATGCCTGCAGTATCTTCCACCTCCTGGCAATACTTTTGGGACTGCGGCGCGCTCTGCAGCATCCCCATACTGTCCCTGAGCCACTGAATCCCCGCGCCGGCCACAAATACACTGCCCTCTAAAGCATATTGGGGCTTTACCCCCACTCCTGCCGCAATGGTGGTAAGCAGACCTGATTGGGAGATGATTGCATCGTCCCCTGTATGCATCAGCAGGAAACAACCTGTGCCATAAGTATTTTTTACCTCTCCCTGTTCAAAACAACATTGGCCGAACAGCGCTGCCTGCTGATCTCCTGCCGCCCCTGTAATGGGAATCTCGCCGCCCAAAACGGAAGCCTTTGTGCGCCCGAAATAATAGCTGGAGGGATGTACCTGGGGCAACATAGCGGATGGTATCTTCAGCCTGTCCAAAATTTCCTCATCCCAACATAACCTGTGGATATCATAAAGCATTGTGCGGGACGCATTGGTATAGTCAGTCCCATGGACTGCGCCCTTTGTCAGATTCCACATCAGCCAGGTATCCACTGTCCCGAACAGTAATTCTCCCCTTTCCGCCCGCTCCCTGGCCCCAGGCACATTTTGCAGAATCCATGCTATTTTTGTGGCACTGAAATAGGCGTCCGGTATCAGTCCGGTTTTTTCTCGAATTTTACGGTCAAATCCTTCCGCTTTTAATTCCTCAATCATATCCGCAGTGCGGCGGCACTGCCATACAATGGCATTATACACAGGTTCTCCGGTTGTCTTGTCCCAGACGATGGTCGTCTCCCGTTGATTGGTAATTCCTATGGCTGCAACCTCTTCCGCCCCGGCTCCTACCATGGCCATGCACTCCGTTGCCACCGCAAGCTGTGTGGACCAGATTTCTTTCGGGTTATGTTCTACCCAGCCGGGCTTAGGATAAATCTGTGTAAACTCCTTTTGTGCCATAGAACAGATATTTCCCGCTCTGTCAAACAATATACACCTTGAACTGGTTGTTCCCTGATCCAAAGCTATGATATACTTTTGCATATGTTTCTCTCCCTATATCTTCCTGCGCTAAATCCGCATTATTTTTATAGAAATTGCAATACCCTATTGGTGATTTCGTTTTCAAGATTGATTCAACGCTTAAACGCACCATACTGAATTCACTCATATGACAGATTCAGGTCTACAAGCGCGCCGCCTTTGACCTCCACATACTTTTTGTCTTCGACGCTGAGCCAAACGCTGGCCGCGCTGGGATTATAAACCATTTCATTATTGCCGGAGAATTTCAGACGCTTCACCGCATCCATATAATCAATAATTTCAATATTTGTTGCATACCAGATATCTTCACGTCCTCCCATATACTTGCAGAACGTTTCCATTACTTCCCAATTTTGGTCATTGTCAAATTCATAGCTATGTCCCCATACATACATGAGCTTTAAATACTGTTTCTTCTGAAAATTTGCAAAAAATTCCGCTTTTTCCATGAGCTTTGGGTCATTGTGATGACAGGTAGGACGCCATTCCAAAGGGTCTGTGGGCAATTCATAATCGTCCTTTGACTCCACCACGCGCCCATATGCAATTCCTAATTGACGAAATAGCTGCTTAATCTCTTCGCTGTAAGAACCATTGGGATAGGCATGTCCTCTCACCAACTTTCCCATCAAGGCTTCCAGCCCTTTTCTATCCTCTAAAATCTCTCTGGCCACCTCAACCAGCGGACAGCGTGCAATGGTGGGATGTGTCATGGAATGGGTCGCCACCTCATGATTTCGGTACAATTCCCGAATCCTCTCCCTTCTGATACGGGGCGGATTCTGTTCCTTCTCGGTCAAACCATAATTTATATTAAATGTGCCCTTAATACCATATTGATTAAATATTTCAACAAGCCTTTCATCCTGAATTTTACCGTCGTCATAGCTCATTGTCAGCGCTTTTGCTTTTCCCCCTGGGAAACAAGTATATACATTCATTTTTATACCCCCTGTGCGCTTAAAGAGGGGTGTTTACACACCCTCTTGCGCACATACCAATCAGAATTCTTGATAATAAAATCATATTCTTAGATTTTATTGTATGAAAGTTTACTTTCAAACTTTTCTACCTTTCCACATTTCGTTTACCATACTACCTTTACTATATACTATAACTTTAGGGAACCTCTAAACCCCATCCCATGTACCATATATGACAAAAACGAGCGTGAGCGAACTTAAGTCAGCCCACAAGCGCTCGTTTTTTCTCTCTGATAATTCGCTGTATGCTTTTTTCGGATAAATAATACTTCTCTGCCAGCTCATAGAATGTCAGTCCAGATATATAGTCTCCGTATATAGCTTCATTCCTGCTTTGCAGTTCACTTCTGTATGCTGTCATAGTTCCCCACTCCTGCCTATTCTCCTGCTTTCTCGGAATGTATATGTTTGCTCCGTCAACATACTTTTGTATCAGTTCTATTACCTCAATTGGCAGAATTTCTTCTGCTCGTATGTAACCCATGTCTGCCTCCTAAACTTTATACTGTCAGGAATAGCATGGCTATAACAATTCAAATTACCTTATGGGTTATCCGCAACAGGCGGAATTTTACTTTTTATTGCAATAGCCAGTGCTATGCAAACATAACATATCGTCTCATATACAAATCCCCTTTCTGTATTTTTTATTTCATCATACAATAATTCTTTTGATAAATCAACTTTTTCAAACTAACAGCGTTTTAAAACTTTAATGAAGTTTTGTCTCCATAGAGAATCTTTCCTCTGTCCGAAGCATTGGGTTCCACAATTTTTCCATTTCTGTCATAACTTGTCAAAAGAGTGGAATTTTTAGCAGCCGTCTTCTTTCCGTTATCCGTCAAAAGACGAATGACACGGTCCATATCTCCCTCTTTGAGAGATTGGCGGATTTCATAATCCGGCAGCTCGTCCTGCAAGGGCAGGATGGACAATCTCTTCTCCTGGGTTGGAGATTCCATAGGATTTGTCATATATTCGGAATCAAAAGAATCCATAGACGCCGGGTTGTCCTGTGCAACGTCGTCTTTTGGCGCATCGTTCCATATTTGATAAAACAAATCACGTACTGCCGTTACAGCCTTGGTAACATAATTTCGTATTGTTTCCAGCAAAGGCTGTCCGGGTGTATTCTCCTCCCCTATGACATTCTTTTGCTGCATGCCGTCCATGCCTAATGACCTTCCAGGGGAAAGTTCCAGTTTTACCCCTTGTCGTTCCTCAAAGGGATTTTTCCCGCTGTCGGATACATCTTTCTCATACTTGCTTCCGGAATCCTGGAGCGATTCGTTTCCATGATCTTTCAGACTGAATTTTTCTCCGGCACCTGAGATTTCTTTCTTTTGCTGCTTTGTATATACATGATAATTATTTCCGTCAATTCTATTGACCATATTTCAGAGTGAAACTCCTCTCAATCACCTATTTTGTTTTCATCATAACATATTGGACAGCATTTGCAACTAAATGTTTTCTAATTGCTGCAGATTTTTTGATAAATGAGGATATCCTGGCGTATGTTCACGTCTTCTAACTCTATTCTTGCTTTACCCATGTACTTGAGGTATAATGTTGACACAAAAGAACATTGTGTCAACTGTTGATTCCATATGCGCTTTAAGAAGGGTGTTTACACACCCTCTTGCGCATGAAGTTATGGTATAATGTTGACACAAAAAGTAATTGTGTCAACTCTTGATTCCATATGTCCTTATGAACATGTGTCGCAACCTGCAAATAAAGAAAGTAAAGAGAGGTAATATGATTAACATTGCTATGAGATCACAGGGCGCTATTGACAGCAGCTCCCTTCCATCTATAAATACTGTAACTTCTGATGTGGTACAAGCCCAGACGCTGGATTCCCTTAACACAAGACAGGAACGTCTCAGATCCCAGACTTCGCCCAATACCTCATCATCCCAACTCCATCCCCGCCCCCACAACGGTTCCACTGGCCCGCGAACTCACCCCGATCCTCCGGCAGCTTCCAGACAGCCTCTGCCCGACGTCCCGGCGGCTTCCGGGCATGGGCCATCCGGTTCTGTCTCCGGCCAAACCCACTCCGGTCCGGCGCCAATGCCCCTTCCGGCTTTGCAGCATCCTGTGCAAAAGGGTCAAAAAATCGTTCTCAGCAGCCAGACGCCTCTCCGCACCTTAAAAGCCTGTCTGGGCTGGAACACCACCAATTCACAGTGCGATGTGGATGTGTCCGCTTTTTTGTTAGACGGCGCCGGAAAGGTTCCGGGGGACGACTGGTTTATATTTTATGGTCAAACCGAAAGTCCTGACCACAGCACAGTATTTTGTCAGGAAAGTTCCCAGGACCGGGAAAGTATTACCATCCATTTGAATCAGTTGAACCCTTCGGTGAAAAAAATTGTTTTTGTGCTGACCATTCATGAAGCTTTGGAAAAAAAGCTGCATTTTGGTATGCTTCAGGACGCATATATCCGAATTCTAAACGCCGACAGTAAGGAAGAAGCAGTCAGTTTCAAAATGACTGACTATTATACAAATGTTATCTCTATGATGATCGGTGAAATATACAATCATAACGGTGTCTGGAAATTTAGCGCCATCGGCAACGGCGTTGCCAAAGACTTGTCCGGCCTGTGCGAATTGTATGGAGTTCAGGTAAGCGATTAGAACATGTCTGAAAATATAATGACTAAAATAATCTGGAATGATGCCTATAAGGGCATGTGGTAGGAGGATTTACCAATGTTAAAATTTGAAACAATAAACGAACTAACTCTGAAAGTTACCTGCAGCGGACATGATGTCCTTTTCACCAAAGCCGGTTCTTTCATTGCCGGTGAAAGCCAAAACGGAAAAAATTACAACTTTGAGAAACTACTTTTAGGCCCGCAAAATAACTTTGCACAAGCCGCACTGGGTTCCCTTCTGCGGCGTGTGAGCGGAGAAAATCTTCCATTGATGAAAGTCACCATGAATGGAGATTCTGTCACTTATTATGCCAATTATGGTCAACATGTGGTAATTTATAAGCTTGCCATGGGAGAAACGGTATCCGTGGAATCGGAGAACATTTTGGCGTTTACCCAAGATTGCAAATATGACGTGCGTTTTATCGGATGCGGCATCATTTCTCAAAAAGGGCTTGCTACCTCAACTCTGACAGGTACGGGCAACAGCGCCTATGTTGCAATTTTGTCTGACGGCAATCCCATTGTATTAAGCAATGTCCAAAGTCACAGCACAATTTCTGTAGACCCCGACGCCGTAATTTGCTGGATGGGGCAGTCCGGCTACTGCGACCCTTCCATCCGCACCGACTTATCCTGGAAAAATTTCATCGGCCAGGCTTCCGGAGAATCCTATGCCTTTGAATGGAGCGGAAGTCAAAGCGTTTCCGTCGTTGTTCAGCCCTCGGAACGCCATAGTTTTCAATCTTAGCAGCGTACATGGCCAGACTACTTTGACATCCATCATAAAGCCTACAGGCCGGGATGCTCCACACATTCCGGCCTGTGTACTTTATCAAAATCCGTTTATTACACATTTATAAATATCATCATATAACATTTTTTCATAATCCTTAACATAATACCTAATATTTTTTCTGCCTTTTTGTATAACCACATGTCCCTCTTTTTCAAGTAACTCCTTTTGAGCTTCTATTCCGCCGGGATATTTAGCATTTAATTCACCGTCCGCTTTTAATGTCCGCCAATATGGCGTCTTATCCTCCGTTCTTTGGGCGCTGGCCCACGCCACAATTGAGACAAAAATTCCCGCCGTAATAGGTTCCGTAAAATCAGCTCCGTTTTGTTTTGCAAAATATTCTCTTATCATGCCCACCGTAAGCAATTTTCCATATGGCACAAGCCGCATTACTTTGTCATAGTCAATTGGCGGTGCAAAGTACATCCTGTCTCCGCCATATTTTTCTATACTCTTTTCATCTGTAATCGTCTGAAATTTAGGCATATCCTTGCTATCCTTAAGCATAGCATTAAAATCTTTTTTCTCTTCATTGGCCATATATTAACACCTCCTAAACATTAGAATACACTCATAATTCCATCCATGCAATGAGGCGCTTTTCTTTTTTAATTAATCTTCTAAATCTTATCTGGCTTAGCTTTCATAATCGGTATCCAAACCTCATATTTTGCGTTTTGGGGGTCCGGATTTAAATAAACCTCCACGTCGGGAGCATTGCCGTACTCGTATCCCGAAGTGGGCAGCCATTCCGTCACAATGCGCCGTTCCAATTCCTGAATGGACTGATTTGTACCCTCTCCGGAAAAAATTGCCCAGGTTGCTGCCGGCACCATATATTCTTCAAAATCACCTTTTCCCTGGGCAGTCGATACCGCAATATAATACTTCCAGGATTCTTCATCATTACAAGTGCTGACGCCGAGAACTCCCATGGGCGGCGTATCCATCATGCCAATCAGCCTTTGCAAGGTTCCGTTCATGGATATTTCCTGCCACTTGGAAGGTATGACAGTAAAATTTTTCTCAATATCCTTATGCAGCGGTGCAGATACACCTACAATACGAAAAGCATCTTTCGTCTCAATACGATAATTCATTTCTTCCACTCCTTTGACCATGATTTTAAATGTAACAGGTGGGAAGGATTTTATGGAGACCCCCTCATTTTTTACGGCAGATGGCGCAATGCCATGAACAGACTGAAACGCTCTGTTAAATGCGGTAGGAGAACTATATCCATATTTTCCCGCCGCTTCTATAATTTTCATGCCTCCACTCTGTATATCCACGGCGGCAAGGGACATTTTTCTTCTGCGGATATATTCGGATAAAGGAACCCCGGCCATATAAGCAAACATTCTTTGGAAATGGTAGGTGGAGCAACAGGCAATTTTAGCAAGTTGTTCATAGTCTATTTCTTCTGTCAAATGTTCCTCTATATAACTGATTGCATCATTTAATCTTTCAATCCATTCCATAACAGACCATCCTCCTGATAGTTTATAGTATAACCACAATTTGGCTTTTTTTCCTCTCAATTTCTGCACCAAAAAGAGAGGACATACTTTAAACTTTCCATGCCATCACTCTTTTCCTATTACTTGCTTCTGGTTTTCACCCTGTTTCTCATCCAAAAACACTTCTCCTAAATATTTATCATGCGGAACGATCAAACACTTTTCGATAGACTTCCAATAACTGTTGTAAAGATTTTTCTGCGCCGCTCCATAACTCTCCTTTGTGTCAAATTCCCAATAGAGTACATACTTTACACTTTTTACAATCCGCGAAATTTTAAGAGGCGGGAGCCCTTCTTTTATTTGTTCCATATCTATGTGATACCCCCTTTTGACAAGCCGAAGCAGCAGAAGTCCCTCTTGCTTTTCTAAAAAGCTTTTCACTTCAAGGAATAATGTTTCAAATTCCTCTACTTTTTGAGGCTTCACTTGATAAATACATATCTCAGAAAATGCCATATTTACTTACTCCTTCCGTTTTGTTTTTGTAATTGCAATACACATATTGATATTTGTTCATGCTTTTGTCTAACATTTGCTCCCCCGATTATAACATATTCACACACGATTGACATAATTTTTTTAATGTGCTAGTATTGAATCAGTCCAATCAACTGTTTCTAAAAATCTCAAGAAGGAACCCCAGCTTATGAATGAAAAAATATATCAGCGTTATTTAGAAACCAGTATTTATACATATGTAGGAATGTACAAAGAATTTATATTATCACTACCGGATGACATACCTTCTATAGGAATGTTAGTTTGTGATCAAATCACCCATCCCACGATGTATTTTACAGATCCATCTCCTTATTTGGAAGATACTTATTTGGGGAAGTTTGCCTCCTACCCAAAATATCGCTTTAAAAATGAAGATGAGTTATATATAACCGCCGTTTCAATGATTGCCGGCATCTTACGTTTAGATGAAACAGGATTTACAAAGAACAGAGATGTGACAAAAAGAATTACCGTATCCTGTCGTCAGGCATCGGTATTATTCAGCGCCATTTTAAAAGCAAAAGGAATTCCCTGCCGCTCAAGGGCCGGATTCATGGATTTTGGAAATCAAGGAGACAGTTATACAGAACATTGGGTGAATGAATACTGGGATTTCCATAATAATAGGTGGGTTTTGGCGGATGTTGACGGCTATTACGAATATGAACAGCGTTTCGGCTACAGCCAATTTGATTTACCACGCCGAAAGTTTGTAACCGCTTCAGAGGCATGGTTGGGTTTGAGAAATAATACATTAAATAAAAAGTTGGACCTGTTTTCACCACCTCTCTTAGATGGCGTGTGTGAATATTTGTTTATGGATTTCCATTCATTGTTGAATAACGAAATTTTTTACTCATATCAACCCTTATATCTTCGCGGCGGACTGCAAACACTGAGCGAAAGTGAACTATGTGAGCTTGATTATTTAGCTGAATTATTAAAAGAACCTGATAAAAATATAGAACAACTGGAACATATGCTGGCTACACATGAGAAGTTGGCTGTTTTAACAAATAATTCGCAGAACATCTACCATGATACTTTTCGGCAAGCCGCTTCACCATTGTAGATTTCCCGGCATATCCTGTTCCATTGATAAAAAAGATATGATTAAATTTCATCCTGTTCCCTCCCTTTTCAGTAATTGCTGCACACTAACCCATCTGAGAATGATAAATTTTACATCATTCTACCAGGTACTTTTCTTATATTTTTAATAACGAATTTTGGCACCAGTGAAATAGCATGGAAAAAGCTTCATCAAAATCATAACTATTATTATCTTTTAATGATATGCTCAATTCCAACACCGTTTTATCTTCATCTTGTACACATGCAAGCAATTCTTGTTTTGTAGAAATAAAATTACCACTGCTTAAATAATACAAATGCTGCATAATGAAAAATATTGATTTACAAGTGGCGGGCAGACTTGAACTGTTGCACTCCCTGTCGGCGTGTATATAGCGGTGACACATTTCATGATAAAGATTGTTCAGACTTAGTTTTACATAGTTTCTTTCATCTTCAATGGTATATGTTGGAACAAGATTTTTTAATTCTCCGTAGTAATCTTTGGTGGTATTTAATAAATGACATATTTCCAACGGATTCCAATGTTCTAAATCAGCTTTACTGCAAATAAATCCACAAGACTTATGGAAATTTCCTATTAAAATAAGTGCTTTTTGATAGGTTTTCAAATCCTCAACCGAAAGATTATCAATTACAGCCATAATATCAATATCACTGTTTTTAGTCTCTTCGTTCCGAAGATAACTGCCTTGTAGCCCTATATACATCAGTCTTTCTCCAAAAGAATCTTTTAAAATATTTATTAGCTCAGCAATATATTCATCTATTCTAAACATTCTGAATCACCCACTTTCTTATTTTTAAGATATTTGTATATTCTTTTCCCCACAGACAAATCTAACTACTTTTATCTCTTTAAGTCACAATAGTGCATTTGATTATACCATTTTCTCTTTTCCTTTTCCACAAAAATTTTTATAACATGTCATAACACCTTCTTGTATATTTCATAAAGGAAGAAATATTACTTAACATCCCTTGCTGCAATCTTTTGGTCGCTCCATTTCTGCTTTTCGTTATAGTTATGAAAGTGAATTATAAAATGTAAATCCAACCACATCTTTTTCAGTTGTGATAAACGTATCATATTTTTTATTTGTATATTCGCTAATAACCTGCTTCCAAAAGTTCTGAGCCGGCAAGTTATTTACCCACTGTGATATTTCCCATCCGCCGGGAAACATATCAAAAATCTTCATAGCAACTACCTTACCCACACCTTTACGTCGATATTTTTTCATAACAAAAAATTCTGCTATATTGTGCGGATTCGACAAATTATTATATTCACAGCAAGACCTTACTAAAACCAAACCCGCAAGTTTTTCATCAACTCTAATAAAGAAGGGATATCTTCCTTCCTCATTCCAATAGTCATCAATACGCAGATAACCAAAGTATCCATATTCATTTATATCATCATCGGAAAACTCCGAAAAATCATATTTATATAATTCCATCATCTGAATAAAAACAGATTTTTGTTCAATCAATATAGGTTCCATACTAATATTCATAAATTGCCTCCATAAATTCCAATTTATCTATTTAATCCTCTACAAACCCTGTATCAAAGAACAGCACAGACCGCCCAAAAGCAAAGCATGCTAAAACAATTCATACATTTGTATGTACCTCCCTTCTTACCTGAATTGTTTTCTGTTGCTCTTATACTGACTATATTTTACAAAGAATGTCGCGAATATCACAATGTACATGGTTAAAACACCTGTTGCTGCTTGTCAAGGACATATTCATCATTTTTATCACTTTTTCTTGGTCTGCCCTGTTTTCTATGCTCTAAGTCATGGAGAATTACACGCTTTAGCTTGTCCTCTACGCTTTGGGTACTCGTATCAGAAAAATGTACTTCAACTAAGTAGGTTGTCTTATCAATCTTTTTTGCAGACAGGGCGTTAATCGCCCTGTGGTGTTGGTCTGAATATCGTTGCTCATGTTCCTCCTTTTGAAGTCAAAAAAG
>JAAWCE010000034.1 GCA_022793065.1 Lachnospiraceae bacterium | reverse complement strand
TCCATTATACCAAACAGATCCCCGGATGTAAAAAACTCCTGCAATCAACCTCTCTAAGTTAATTGCAGGAGCTTATAGTTTTTCTGTTAATCAATTTCCCTTGAATTGATTGTATTGAAAACTTCTCCGGTACTTTCATCAATATAATTCACCACAGTCATCAGTTCGCTTTCCTGCTTCCCCTGATAAAGCTGAAATCTGTCGCCGACTATGCAGAGCGACATATGTAATACATTTTCGTATAAACTGAGCTCCCTGCCTGAAAGCATGACATTAAACTCCGTACATTCGGGATTCACAGAAATGCCAGTAACGTTGGGGTAAAATTCTTTGTCGGCAAGTACCTGATTAATACTATCCTCAATCTGTGCCGCCACCTCACGGGCTTTTTCGGCCTGTTCTTCCCCACTTAAATGGTAGACCGGTTCCTCCGTTCTCTCTTCCGGATTAGAGTTCTCTTCATTAGAGTTTTGTTCATTTCCTTCCAACAGGTACTCTGGTACTTTGATGTCCCTGTCCGGCAGAGACTCAGCTATCTCTATGGAACCTTCCATGACAGCGTCTGTTTCATCCGCTCTTTCCGCTCTGCCGCAGGCAGTACATAACATCCCTCCGAGAACGAATAGCAGAACTGACATTTTCTTCTTTTTACTGTGCATACTACTTCTCCTGAAATATTCTTTCATTTTTTATCTTCCTCCGCAATTATTTTCGCACAATCAAATAAATCTGGCATGCATCTCACCTTATTTCTCAGAAGCGGGAATTCATTCCACAATGTCTCGTCGGTATAAACATTTTGCCCAACAAGAAAGCCTCTGCATTTGGTTTTCTCGCACAGTATGCAATCACGCAGCTTATCGCCGATCGCCCAGCTATTGGACAAATCAATTTTAAAATCTATGGCCGCCTGCTCATACATTCCGAGAGCCGGTTTGCGGCAAACACACATTTTCCTGTATTTGTCTATTTTCGCATCCGGCAAATGGGGACAGTAGTATACTTTGCTTATATGAATCCCATTCTCCTCTAACTCATCTGTCATCCACTCATTTAAATTGCTGAAATCATCTTCAGAATAATAACCCCGTGCAATCCCTGACTGATTTGTTACAATGATCAGGATATATCCCGCATTCTGCAGAAGTCTTAACCCGTCCAGAACTCCCGGAAGAAATACAAAATCCTCAATTCTGTACAAGTAATGTTTTTCAACATTTATGGTGCCATCCCTGTCTAAAAATACGGCCTTATTCAATGCGTCCCCCCTTCAATTGCCAGCCAATGTGTCTTCCGCCAATTCGCAAAGTATATGAATGATGCAAATATGGCTTTCCTGAACTCTAGCCGTTGTATTACATTTCACAACAATTGGAAAATCGACACAATCCTTGATCCTGCCTCCGTCTTTCCCCAGAATGGCCCCCGTTTTTGCTCCACATTCACGAGCCATCTTTGCAGCACGGAATATATTTTCAGAGTTTCCGCTGGTACTAATTCCTATAAACAAGTCTCCCAGCCTGACATGTCCCTGCACTTGTCTGGCAAAAATATCGTCGAACCCATAATCATTGGCAATTGCCGTCATAGTGGCAACATCCGCATTCAAGACTACTGCCGACCATGCCGTCCGTTCTTTTTGGAATCGCCCTACGATTTCACCTGCAAAATGAAGTGCATCCGACGCTGATCCGCCATTCCCACAAAGAACAAGCTTATTTCCCCGACGGATTACCGCAACAATTTCGTCCGCCAGTACAATCATCCTATTTATAAGCTCATTATCTCCGGCTATGCTCTTTTCGACATCAATCGTGTCCTTAATCCTCTGGATAACTAATTCTCTGCCTGTCATTCTTATCCCCCATCCCCAGTACTTTAAGCGTTTGCTTTTCTTAATCGATTGTTAAATGCTATTGCACCCTACTCTTTTCTATTGTCTTGGTAGTCGAATAACCCTCAATAAAAGAAACTGGAAAAAATTTTTTTGCAAATACCGCTTCCGGAACTTGATCAGCGGAATAATCTCCGCCCTTTATATGTACATCAGGAGCTATGAATTTGACTGCCCCCATAGGAGCCTCCTGCGCAATCTTTCGAAGTTCCGGGGTAAATCGCCCTATTTCCGCCTCAGTTACCATCCCATTATCCATAAGCGGATCAAACACCATAACCGCGTCCACGCAATCCAATGCCGCTATCACTGTGGCTCTATCCTCCTCTTTATTAATCGGACGGCTCTTTCCTTTGAGACGTCTTACAGAAGCATCCGAATTTACCATTACTACAAGGCGATCCCCATACTTTTTCGCTTCCTCCAGCAGGGAAATATGCCCTCTGTGAATAATATCAAAGCATCCGTTTGTAGTAACTACCGTTTCTCCCGCATTCTTCCATTGCGCCAGCAATTCCGCCAAAGCTTTTCTCTCATTCATGCGGAAAACTTTCTTCCTCTTATATCCTGTGCCTTCATGAATTGTCTTTTCCACTTCATGAAGGTGAACAGCGGATGTTCCGACTTTTCCGACCTGAATGCCAGCAGCAAAATTCGATAATTTCATTGCCTCTGTAATGTACATTCCATTTGCCAGCCCAGCCGTCAGATAGGCAATCGTTGTATCACCAGCACCTGTCACATCATAGACCGATTTTCCCGCTGTATCCAGCCGATACACAATTCCTTTTCCAACAAGAAGCATCCCCTTCGCCCCGCAAGTTGTAAGAACAAAATCGCTTTCTGCTCTCTCCATCAGATATTGTGCTGCCTCGATAATCTTCTCATTTGTAGATACCGGCATCTTTGTCAAGCTCTGAAGCTCTTTCTGATTTGGTTTTAGCAGATAGGCACCCTTATACTTTTCAAATGCAGGATCCTTGACATCCACAAGGACTTTTTTTCCATAAAGTTTCGCAGCACCTATAATCTTCTGTGTGAATCCGTCGGTCAGCAGGCCTTTCATATAATCCGATAAAAGAATCATGTCAAAATCATCTACAACACTTTCAAATGTTGAGAAAAGCCTTTCCGATACATCTTCTGATATTTTCTGTCCTTCTTCAACATCCAGCCTTAATACCTGCTGATTATTTTCAGCCAGAAATCTGGTTTTTGTAATCGTCGGCCTGTCCCATATACTGATCAGCGAATCGTTTACCCCTGTCTCAGAAAACAGCTCTTTCATCCTTTTTCCATAGCTGTCATCACCGATCAATGCCATAATAGAAACAGCCTGTCCTGCAGCCGCCAGATTCGCAGCAACATTTGCGGCTCCTCCTAAAGCATATCTTTCCCCCTGCTTCTTAAATACCGGTACAGGCGCTTCGGGAGATATGCGTCTGACCTCACCGGTATAGTAAGTATCCAACATCACATCACCCACCACGAGAATATTTTTTTTATGAATTCGATTTAATAATTTCATACATCAGCTCCCAATAATCCAAACTAAGCGTTCCCCGCTTTCCTTTTACCGAAGAATTCCTTCACGATTTTTTTCAGCTCATCCCATCCAAATCTCACAGTATCCCCCAATCCCAGCTCCATCTCCCGATGCGCCTTGCGTGTCCAGTACCACATATTAAAAACCATCTGGCTTATCAGCTGGGCAAGAATCATCCCCCATACACCCATACCCGCTTCCAGCATTATCACTGTCAGCAATACCCCGGCGAAAGAAGATATAATGAAGCTCCAGACATACGGAATCCTGTTCGTGCAGGAAAAATATGATGTATAGCAATTACGAAACTTTAAAATGAACTGATAAATCCCAACCCCCAGCATTACTGCTGCAGTTGGTGTATTGTTTGGCTTAATAAGGCGAATGACCGGCAGTCCGACCGTAAGGATAACCGTAAGCCCTATGGTATACAAGACTGCATAGGAAACTACTATAAGTGACATACTCCTGCGCATCGCATCCTTATTGTTGGAAATATAGGCCGACTGCAGAACAGGCTGGTTCGCGCTGTAGAGCGCACCCGCAACATTGGACAATACCGTTGCAAGCTGTACCGCCAGAGAATATATTCCTGTAATGCCCAGCGGCAGATAAAGCGGACTCAAAAGCGTACATGCCTGATTCGCAAGATAATTGGACAAAGTTACAATCCCTTCCTTGCCAGCATTATGCCAGACGATCAGAAATAATTCCTTCACCTCAGTGCCTGAAGTGTGTTGTGTAACGCAGTCCAGCCCTTTCCCGATTCCCCGGAATCGTAAAAAAGCACGCCTGCTCAGTATCCTGAGTACAAAACCGTAGGCCAGATACGCTGCTCCTGTTCCGACAATACCAAACCCACAAACCAACAATACAATCGTCAGTATAATTTGAATCACTCTCGCCACTACCATCACCCGATTGGCATCGGTGATCGCCCCCACGCCACGGAGAAAAGAATTAAAGTAGCCATAATATAGATTAAGAAACACTGCCGCCACATAAAATCCCCAAGCGAACAAAGGCTCCCCTCCCGGCAGTCCACGGGAAATATGGCGAATATAAAACGTTCCCGGTCCCGCCATACAGATCAGCGCAAAACCAGACAGGAGCAGGAACACGTATCGGCAGGCAGTCATCGCTTTTTTCATCAGCGTGAAATTAGGTTTATCCCCCTGCGCAAATACGGCTCCCGTCTTTTTAAGCTCAGAAGCTCCGCACCAACAGTAGTTGATATTCCGTGCAAAGGTGGTACTGAACCCAAAATCGAACAACGCCGTTATCGCCGCGATGCTCTGGAATACGCTCCACAGACCATACATATCTTCACTAAGAAAATAGAGTATAAAAGGCAGTATGATCACGCTGGCCCCGACCGCCATAAATACACCTATATAACTCCAGATATAATCCTTGCTGTTGAGTTTAACGGCCATCCATTATTCCCTCCGCAATTGATCGTTCAATAAATTTGAGGAATTCATTAATGCACTACGGTATTGACGATCAATATCGTATGTATACATACTTAAATAAAGCACAAGCCATGTTGCAAAATATGTTGGACCAAAAATATATACTTCAACTGTTGCCATAAGTAATATCTCAAATAAGAAAAAAACAAATATCTTTGAACTCCTCAAATCCTTATTTCTTCCAAGTCTACGGCATACATATAATAACCAGCCGAAGAATATCACCAGCAAAAAAACGCCTCCGTCTAACAATACCTGTAGAAATTGGTTGTGTGCATGCGAAAAGCCAGCCTTTCCAAATATCCTATCATAGCTTTTGGCAAGATATACACCATGTCCAAATACGGGATTATCTGCAATCATCTGCAACGTTTTGGGCCAAATCACGGATGCCCGGGAGGAAAGAGTCATTGTCTTGTTAAAAATATCCAAAAGTGCTTGGAATATAGACAATTTACCCAATAGTGCAATAAAGAACACAAATATTACGTTAACTAATATGACTATAACTATGTACAAATAGCCACTTCGAAGCGGCTTTAATTCATACAAGCGAAAAACTATGAATAGTGTTAGAATGATCATTCCCATACTCAGCATTGCATTGTGTGAAAGAATTGTTTCCGTGACACCAATAAAAAGCATTGTAATAAATCTTATACTTTTCTTACTATAGCACGAATCTAACCATTCCAAACATATGCATGGCACCATATAACACTGCAAGGATGACTTATATCCTAGAAACCAATTATAATAGCTATAAACATCCCCCTCATATGCTCCGGTCGGGTACAAAATTATATATATTAAATTGATTATAATAAGGATTTCCAGATAAACCCTCAACACCCGTATCAGTCGTATTAAATCATACTTACATATTTGAAGAATCAATAATGCAATTATTGCACTACTATAATTTCTCAGCCATCCGAATACACTTAACCCCCGGATCACAGTCAAAAGACCTGACACAAGGGGAAAACACAAAGCCACCAAAAATGCCTGATCGCATTTCCTTCTCATTGAAAGAGCTAAAAACCCTGCGGCAACGATAAAAATATACGCAATTTCATTTCCAAATTGTGGCCATAGGATTTTTTGTAATGAAGGCGAAATCACAGATATTCCTTGCGGTTTCATTAGCTGCGAAACCAGTATAAAAAGTATGAAATCAACAACAGCAGCAGGCATACCTAATGCGCCTTTCGTCCTGTATATCATGCTTTTCATACAAACTCCTCCATCATTATTAAAATCAGGCAATCGCTTTATCCTAAAGGGATTGCTCCATAATTATAGACTGCAGACTGTCATATCTTTTTTCACACCAATTTGACAGCCTGTATAATATTGGCTTTAGAGGGCGTTCTACACAAAATAACCTCAGTTGATCTATAATTACACATAAAGCAAAAAC
>JAAWCE010000040.1 GCA_022793065.1 Lachnospiraceae bacterium | reverse complement strand
GGGATCGTGGCGCTCCGCTGCACAGGCTATTCCAGACAGTAACGTGGTCTTGTCTCCAAGACTTCCTGATGGCTGGATATTCAGTTTTCAAAGTTCCGCCAGCCAGGTCGCCCCGGCTGATGATTTAATTTTAGAGGAAATTCCGGCCTTTCCAGAGGGACGGGGAGGGCATCTTTGCCCCCATAACCGACCCTCTGAGGGCATCCTGCCTTTTATAGCGAGGTTTTTAGGGTCGCTCCACGAAAAACGCCCCTGCCGATTTTGGCAGGAGCGAGGTTGACACTTTGAAATTTTTTGATGCCTGGTGGAAAAATGGTGGCTGTTGTGGTAGAATTGATACAAGTAAAACATCAGGAACAGATAACACGGAGGCACTTGGATAATGGTCAAGCGGACGAAGCGGCTTTCTTATAAAGATAGTTATAGAAACTTTATAATCAAGCATACCTGTATGTTTATTCTGCGTATTTGCGGAATTGGGGGATACTGTTTTGTTGTGATTTTCCCCTCTGTTTATGTATTATCTAAATCATTATCTAATCGTCCACAAATGATTTTTGCATTTGTAATACCTTTAGCTTTCACCATATTTGCTGGCATATCCTGCATAGATGTAAAACGATATGGACAAGAAATTGTGCGGCTTCTTCTTGGGAATTTCTTGGTGAAAGCGGGTTGCATAGTAGAAAAATCTCGAAATGTATATATGATTGAGCCGCTTTCCTCAAAAAAGAAACAAACAAAATTTGAGCATCTTTCTTATCCTAACTTTTACATAAAAGATAAAGACTGTGAAATTTCCTTTCAGATTGGAGATTACATTAAAATCATATATCCATGTTCTCCAAAACTGAGTGTGCGTACTGCTCATCAGCTTTATGCAATATACGCTTTTTCATCAAACGAAACATACTCGACCAGCATACCAAAAAGTACAGACAGAGAAGTCAAAAAAACAATACTTCTATTTTTATTAGTGGTGGCGTTGCTATCAACATTTTTGTTGTTTATTTTATTTGTATCAATTAATGTGTTGTTAAAGCTCATACACATTTATCCCTGAAAAATCAAATCGTCTATTAAACTTGAGTGTCCCGATTGAAACAGCCGGACACGGTGAGGACGGTGTTGCCCATGCGTACCTCGGTCACGCAGTCCTGGCGGCTGTGGCCTTACTGATTGTTGATCATAAACGCTCCTGTCAAAACGCCCCCGCCAATTTTGGCAGGAGCGAGGTTGATATTTGAAAATTGTTTGATAGATAATGGTGGAAATATGGAGCTTGTTGTGGTAAACTCATATATGGTAAATAATTTGTCAGTGTTCTATTTGGGAGTTGATAGGATATGAGAACAATACTACGTGAAATAGGGTACTTTTATGTCGCTATATTTTGGTGTCGTTTGACCGCTGTAAGTAATTCGAGTTTAATCAATTCAAAGTGTCACTTTCAAATCAAAAGCAAAAAAATCGCTCATCTTCTAATAAGTCCTCGTGTTGGTACTAAAAAAGAAAATATTGAGCCTATACGGTCGCAAATGGGGTTGTGGGGATGCATAAATTATTTATCGCTAATAGCAATATGTGGCTATTTTGTGATATTGAATGCGAATTTTCTTCCAACTAATTGTATTTGGCCAATTCATCGAATTAACAAATTCATTCTGCTGGATATTTTCCTGTTTTGTATTGATTCAATGTTACTAAGTCTACATTCATGGTTTCTATGCCATTTTAATTAAGTTAGCCAGACACGGTGAGGCTGGTGTTGCCCATGCGTACCTCGGTCACGCAGTCCTGGCGGAGAGTGATGGCGGCTGTTGTGGTAAACTGGATGCAATCATAATACGAGGATATTTAACTATGTCGGTCTTAATATTTGATGTAGAAGATACTTCAAGCAATATCTGCATACCTGTGGCAAGCGAGAAAAAATTCAATGCAATTTGGGAGTATGCTCTAAAAGAGCTTAATATTTGCAGGCTTGGAAATGGTGTTTGGTTGCAAAGAAACGATTTAGAACTAATACTATCTGATTTTTGCCGAATAAAAAAATGGGCTGAACAGTATCTACCAACAATGGAAGCTAATTATGTAGTTAGTCATATCAATTATATTTTGAAAGAACTTCCTTTTCAATGGAGTAAAAATCCTCATGTCACACGATTATGGATGGGATAGCATTATAGGCCAACTATTAGCCTCCTCTGCAAACACCCATTCTACAAAACTTTCAATCATCTAAATGTCCAGCCGGGGAGGGAATACAAGCCCCCTCCCGGCCTTGCTCAAAAGCCCGTTACCCTTGCGCCGCGCCCCCGTCTGCGCCGTCCTCTGGCGGCGTTCATGGAATTACAGCGATTCTTTCAGGGCCGCAAGCCCGTCTATCAGAGACTGGAGCCTGTCCTTTGTCTCCGAGACGTTCCCGCCCCTGCCGAGTACAAGGAAGTCCAGGCTCACGCCAAAGGTGTCGGAGAGGACGATCAGCAGATCCACGGAGCATCCGCGCTGTCCGCCCTCGATCTTCCTCAAATGATCCAGGCTGATGTTCAATGCCTCCGCCAGCTGCACCTGCGTCATGCCGTGTTCTTTACGGAGCGACTGGAGCCGCTTTCCGCTTTCATAGGTGTTGTAATACATAAAAAGTCCTTTCCCGAACAAGGCGGGGCAGGACTTCCAATGCGGTACAAGGCAATCGGGCAAACAAAAAAAGCGCCGTACAAATCGGAATGGATGGGTTCGTCCCATAACCATTCCAACCTTGTACGGCGCTTGGCAGTCTCCTCCGGCACACAGCCGGACTCTCTCCGCTTGCTCGATTCAAAGTCATATCGCTTATCTATTCAG
>JAAWCE010000117.1 GCA_022793065.1 Lachnospiraceae bacterium | reverse complement strand
TTTGTTTTAAACGACATGAAACATACCACCTTTCAAAAGCTACTTTTATTATAGCTCATGAAAGACCAAAAAGCTTGTATTTATTGTAAAATATTAAGTTTCAAGGAACAATTGGGGCTTTTGACCCCAGCATCATGATATTGATTGGTTTAGGAGAAGAGCAAACATGCAATAAAAGTAAGCCGTGATCAATTTATAATGTTCGGAAGAGAGGTAAAGTCAATATGTACGATGTGGTTATTATAGGATCAGGGCCGGCAGGGTTATCCGCAGCCATTTATGCAAAGCGGGCGGGGCTTAATCTGTTGGTTTTGGAGAAAAATCCCATGAGCGGCGGACAGGTTTTAAATACCTATGAGGTGGATAATTATTTGGGGATGCCGGGGATGGATGGGTTTGACATGGGAATAAAATTTCGGGAACATGCGGATCGGTTGGGTGTAGAATTTAAAGTGGCGTCCGTTTTGTCCGTTGAAAACCAGGGAGAACGGAAACTGATTTGTACGAAAGAAGAGACATTGGAAACCAGAGCGATTATATTAGCCACGGGTGCGGTTCATGCTAAGCTGGGCGTGGACGGAGAAGAAAAGTTTATAGGAAAGGGCGTGTCCTATTGTGCTACCTGCGATGGAGCTTTTTATCAAGGAAAGCGTGTGGCCGTGGTGGGCGGCGGTGATGTGGCATTGGAAGATGCGGCATATTTGGCGCGTACTTGTGAAAAGGTATATCTGATTCACAGAAGGGATGAATTGAGAGGGGCTTTTGTGCTGCAACAGGCATTGGCTGCGCTGCCCAATGTGGAAATTTTGTATAACCATGTGGTGGAGGAAATTGAAGGTCAAGATTCCGTGGAATCGCTAAGGGTTCTGAATCTGAAAGATAATAAAAAAGATTCTCTTTCTGTATCAGGTCTTTTTGTGGCGGTGGGAATTTTGCCGGAAACGGAGTTGGTGCGGGCGCTTGTAAATTGTGATGAGGGCGGATATGTGCTGGCAGGGGAGGATTGTGCTACAAATGTGCCCGGCCTGTTCGCAGCCGGGGATGTGCGTAAAAAGCCTTTGCGCCAGATTGTCACTGCGGTAGCGGACGGAGCAAACGCAGCGGTTGCGGCGGGAAATTATTGCGGAGGAATAAAAGAAAAGTAAAAAGATTCATTAATATTTTTTTAAGAAATCTTATAATGAATGTAAAGGGAGAATCGCTTCCAATGGCGGTTCTCTTTTTGTATTGAATGCTCAAAGCCCATAAATCAGGCATTTTTCCAGGAAATATATTTTCTCTTTTGTTTTTATTTCTCAGGTTGACAAATTTAATATATAGTGTTATATTTATTAACAGGTGTAATAAATCTGTAATATATTTTAGCAGTTTATGAACGAAATGCTTGAACTGTTTATGATATATTGTAAAGTAACGAATAAAATCTTAACAAAATCCAATTTACATATTTATACCCCTTGTGCGCTTTAGCGCACATACCAATTAATATTTGAAAGTTTACTTTCAAACTTATACCCCTTGTGCGCTTTAGCGCACATACCAATCAATATTTGAAAGTTTACTTTCAAACTTATACCCCTTGTGCATATCAGAGGGAGTGAGACACCTTTCTTTTTGCACTATCATTAACTTTATGACAATAAGATTCTGTTCTTGGATTTTTACTTCCATACTTATACTTGAGAGGAGACAAACATAATGCGTTATGCAAAAAAGGTATCGGCGTGTGTGCTGGCGGCAGCTCTTGCATTTACGGGAATGGGGCTTACAGCAAATGCGGAAGGCGCTTCCGTATTGCCCGGCGGCGGTGTTAGCCTGATGCTTTCCAAAGGAAGCAAACTTGAAGATATATCTACAAATGCAACGGAAAATAGTACATCTTTGACCATAGAATCTATTATTGAATGGATACAGACAGAGGATTTGGTCACTGTTTCACAGGAACCTACAGAGGAAGAGTTATTTCGCAGTCTTGTGATTGCCCAAGTGGATAATTATGTGAATGTCAGAAGTACTCCAAACTTAGAGGGAGAGGTTGTAGGAAAGTTATATAATAATTCCGTCGGCACTTTTATTTCAGAGGAAGACGGATGGTATCAGATTAGTTCCGGAAATGTGACAGGATATGTAAAAGGAGAATATTGTGTCACTGGAGAGGGCGCAGTGGAACTTGCGAAGCAAGTAGGAAAGCGTATTGCTACGGTTACGACACAGACTTTATTTATTCGGGAGGAACCTACTACAGAGTCAGCAAAGCTGGGAATGTTGCCGGAAGCCGAAGAACTTTTGGTATTAGAAGAGACGGAAGGCTGGGCAAAGGTGGATTTTGAGGAAGGAACAGGTTGGATATCTACGGATTATGTGGATCTTCACAGCGAATTTGTACAGGCGGAGTCTAAAGAGGAAGAAGAAGCAAGGCTGGCAAAGGAAGAGGAAGAGAGAAGAAAAGCGCGGGAAGCTGCGGAAGCAAAGGCAGCGGAGCAGTGGGCGGCACAATTGGCGCAGCAAAATACACAACAAGCTGAGCAGCCGCAGAACGGTGAAACAGTTTTGGTGCAGGAAGAATATTATGTAGGTGAAGGCAGCGATATGGGTGTATCGGTTGCTGATTACGCATTACAGTTTGTGGGAAATCCGTATGTGTACGGGGGCACCAGTCTGACAAATGGAGCTGATTGTTCGGGATTTGTAATGAGTGTATATGCGAATTTTGGTATTAGTTTGCCTCATTCTTCTGCGGCAGACCGTTCTCAGGGATATGCAGTAGATGGTTTGGAAAATGCCCAGGCCGGCGACCTGGTATGTTATTCAGGACATGTGGGAATATATATCGGCAATGGACAGATTGTGCATGCATCCAATTCCAATACGGGGATTATAGTCTCCAACGCAGGATATCGAAGTGTTTTGGCAGTCAGAAGAATATTTTAAACTTGAAATGAGTTATGGTATAAAATTATAAAAAGCTATGCCCTTTAAAATGGGTATGGCTTTTTTTCAGAAATAAAAAGGTATAAATAGATAACACTTTTTGAGATAGAAAAAATTACTATGTAAAAAATAGACAAAAATTTTCTTATATACGAAAAAATGAATATGGGAAGAGAAAGATAATAACATACTTGTCCACATTTATATTCCAGTAAAAGCCGATAAAAGCCACTTATACACGAAGTTATCCACATTATCCACAATTTTCACAGAAATTATCACCAGATTAAAAAGGAAAAATGGGAATGTGTGTTTTGTACAATGTATATAAAAAGAAGATATGTTTCCAGAAAAACGAAAAAACTATTGACAAATATAAAACCTGAAATTATGAAAAAAATAGTGAAATTATCTGTTAAATTCTTGCAAACCAAAGGGCATTTATGGTAGAATAGAAGTACAAAAAAACCGGAAGGGGATGATTGTATGAAATTTGTGATTGTAGGCAGAAATTTAGAAGTAACACCCGGGTTAAGGTCAGCTGTGGAAGAAAAAATTGGTAAACTGCAAAAGTACTTCAATCCCGATACAGAGGTGCATGTGACTTTGAGCGTTGAGAAGGAACGCCAGAAGATTGAGGTGACGATTCCGGTAAAGGGTAATATTATCCGTTCTGAGCAGGTCAGCAATGATATGTACGTTTCTATTGATCTGGTGGAAGAGATTATTGAGAGGCAGTTGAAGAAGTACAAGACTAAGATTGTGGACAAGCAGCAGGGCACAGGTGCTTTCAGCCAGATGTATGTGGAAAATGATTATATGGATGAAGAGGAGGTAAAGATTGTCCGCACGAAGAAATTTGATATTAAGCCCATGTATGCGGAGGATGCTTGCATCCAGATGGAGCTTTTAGGACATAATTTCTATGTATTTATTAACGCGGAGACGGATCAAGTGAATGTGGTATATAAGAGAAAGGGCGAAACTTATGGCTTGATAGAGCCTGAGGTATAGATGAGAGGGAGAAGTGCAATTGCGGCCAATGATGAGAAGTTCCAGGATATTTTTATCCTGGAACTTTTTATGTAAGAAATATTTCAAAGATTTGCACATATATTTTCTTGAGGAATGAAATGGGGAATATGAGCGGAAAATGTATGATTGGCATAACTGGAAAAAGGGAATATCCAATGTGATGAACGGCAAATGCCGCAAAAGCAGGGGGATGGAGAGAAGAAAATATACAAAATGGATGAAAATTGGTATTTTGACGGAATGTCTTCTGGTATTTATGGCAGCTATATTTGTATGGGGAAAGAGAGAAGTGCCGGCGGACGGAAAAGGGATTACCACCAATACGCTTGCCATAGAAAATGATTACATAAAATGGGTTGATTTTACAGTATCCTATGAGGCTATGTGTAAGGCTTATGATTGGGATGTGGAAACCCATGGTACGGAATATGAAATTGACTGGGTGGATCTTCTGGCTTATACGGCTGCAAAGACCGGCGGGAGTTTTGGTAAGGATACCTTAAAGGTGATGGAAAAGGCTGCAAAGAAACTTTCCGAGGGAGAATGTACCATGGAAGAACTAACCAAAGATATGAAGTACTATTCTTATTATAAAGAGGCATATAATGCCGCAATCGGTGGTTTGGTGGGGGAATATAGAGAGGAAAGTGTTGACGGCGTGGGGTATGAAGAAAAATATGGGCTGAAAGGGTATTTTCCGTTGGCCAGGGGATTTGACTATACACATTACGATGATTTTGGCGTGGGACGCAGTTATGGTTATCAGAGGAAGCATCTGGGTCATGATATGATGGGGCTTGTAGGAACACCAATTATAGCCATAGAGTCGGGCGTAGTAGAAGCGCTGGGATGGAATCAATATGGTGGATGGAGAATTGGAATACGTAGTTTTGACGGGAAACGGTATTATTATTACGCACATTTACGGCAGAATTATCCTTACGCGGAGGGGCTGGCAGAAGGCAGCGTGGTGACGGCGGGGGATGTGATTGGATATATGGGGCACACCGGATACAGCACGAAGGAGAATGTGAATAATATTGAGGTGACGCATCTGCATTGGGGGCTGCAGTTGATATTTGACGAGTCCCAGAAGGAAGGGAATAATGAGATTTGGATTGACGTGTACCCGTTGACGAGGTTTTTGGCAAAGCATACACAGGCGGCAGTGAAGGTGGAGGGGACAAAGGAGTGGGTGCGGACCAATCGGATTGTGGATCCGGCAGTGGAGGAGTATGAGGCGGGGTATCTTGAAGAAATAAGAGCGCCGATGAGGGAGGAGGCTCTGGAAGATGATGAACTATCGAAAGCGCAACCGGAAAGTTCAGAAGAGCAGAAAGTAGCACAGTGAACTGTGGAGATAATGGCAAGAAACATTTTACGGTATAAAAATCAGATAATAAGGGAAAAGGATAGTATAGTGCTACAAATCGTGAAAAAGTCAGGATTTGTAACATTATTTCAACTCTGACGATTAAAAAACCTCCCATTTTTCAGGGAAATGCGAGATAATAGAATCACTCACAAAACTATTTTTTCGCAAGTCCCAGAAAGATAGGAGGTTTTCACTAAGAAAACGAAAGAAAAAATCACCAGAGCAGAAGCAAGGAAACAGAAACACCGGAGGTTGCTGGAAGCCTGGAAACAGGAGCGGCTGAAAGAATACGTGACAGAAGAGAAGTTCCAGATCAGATAACTATAAAAAAGTTTACTCGTCAGGGCTGAGCATTATTTTTATAAGGTTGCGGACATAGTCTGCGGTATGATATACTAAAGGCAATGAACAAAGTGAAGTAGATGATTGCTTAACAGTTTTTCTGTTTGAGTAGCTGATGAGCCCGGTTCATGCATATACGACAGATAGGGGAATCAAAGGAAAATGGGTGTAAAATATACGAAATTATCAGAATACGAAGAACTGAAGGAGACTTCCCTGCAAGTATGTAATAGTGAGAGCGATCATTTTAGTGTTTTGCAGTATAAAGCTCAGGGAATCTTGCTTTATTCCCATGAAAGGGGAATGTATTCTGAAAATGCCGAGGAACAAAAAAGGCAGATAGAGGCCTTTCTGAAGCTTGCACGGAAAGAAAGCGTTGATTTGACGATTTCACCGGAGGCATCTGTCCCATGGGAGATTGCGGAAAAAATTCTTGAAGGAAATCTGAAGCCGCCAAGAAAAGGAAAGCTTTGGTTTCTGGGGATGGAAGGGATCTCTTTGGATGATTTCGAAGAGATTATGGATGAATGGAAGAAAAAAGATGATATTGTAATCATCAACTCTCAGATGGGAAATTTGAGCAAGCATATAAATGCCGCAATCTACTTCTTTATAACAGAAGCCGATAAGCTGGCGGTTGTAGTTCAAGCCAAAATAGGCGGTATGAAAGATGTTTCCTTTGAGCATGAACAAAATGATTTGTCTGCCGGAAGTGAAATATTCCTGGTGGATTTGAACGGAACAGAAATGGAGCAGAATGTCAGAGCCAGTCTGATATGTGCAGATAATTTTCACATCAATAGGACAGAGTTTTGC
>JAAWCE010000122.1 GCA_022793065.1 Lachnospiraceae bacterium | reverse complement strand
GATCTGACGGGAAAGACAAGACGGCGGAATCCGGCGATGCAGCAGGAAATGCAGCTGCAGGCACAGAAGAAAGTGCGCAGGATAATTCGGAATGCAGCAAAAATAGCGGGATTAAATAAATTCCTTAGGATTTATTATGCGCGTGTGATGGAAGTATACCAGAAGTAAAAAGAACTAAAACAGAGGATAAGGCAGACCGGATTTTCCACCGGTCTAATTGTCGTGGGAAAAATTCATACCAAAAATTTATTTAAAAACCTGCTAAAAAGTCTTGACTTTTGTTAGCAGGTTTTCATGCCCAGAAGAGAAAATGGTAATTGGGTGTGGGAAGCCATGGAATGTGGCAAAATTGGTGAGTAGGACACTGGTAGGTAACACGGTACAGGTAACAGTATTTTAAAGAAAAAGGCATGAAAAAAGCCGCAGCCACAAGGGTTACGGCATCGGTTTTCATTGGCAAGCGCCGCTCTGGGATAAGTAAGGTTAAGTTACGACTGCTGTCCCCGCAGAAAAAAGGAACGAATCATGTTTTTAGAAGTCCAGACTGGCGAAATCAATCTGTAAATCTGCATAAATGCCTACCGGAATACGGTCATGGAATGTGTATGTTTCCACTTCAAAATATTCTTGCTCCAGACGGTAAACAAAAATGCGTTCCTTGTAAGGGTCTACAATCCAGTATTCCCGGACACCTGCGTTTGCGTACAGATTCAGCTTTAGGATATAGTCATGGCTGGAATTGCTGGGAGAGACAATTTCGATAATCCAGTCGGGGGCTCCGGTACAGCCACGGTCTGTAAGTTTGTTCTTGTCACAGATAACGCTTATGTCCGGCTCTACAATGGTTTTGCGGTTCTCCCTCAGCTTGACGGCGAACGGTGCGGGATAGACACGGCAAGGTCCGCCCTTTGATTTGAGATAGTCCCGGATTGTTCCGGAAAGTTCCATGAGTATTGTCTGATGGATTCTGGACGGTGCCCCCTGGTTATAAATCAGGTTTCCCTCGATTAACTCTGCCCGGACATTCTCTGGCAGATTGTAATAATCTTCCTCAGTGTAAATATTGGCTTGTGCTAATGGCATATGAGACCTCCTTCTGAAATTGGATTGAAAAGTTTAATGGGATATTGTTCAGATAGATTTTATCCACAACCTCCCTCCTGTGATTTTAGTATGTTTTCCATAATGTCTCCAGGTTGGCAATTCAGAGCATCACAGATTTTTGAAATAGTATCAACTTGTACATTTTCATCCTTTGCTAGTCTTGCCATTATGGAGGCTGTAATTCCTGCCTGTTCTTGCAGCTCCTTTTTTTTAATATTTCTGTCAAGTAAAAGATGGAATAGTTTGCGGTAAGTTATCATGGAAAATCGTTCCTTTCGTTTGAATGTGCTTATTGTAATATAAAAATAGCGTATACGCAATATATTTTGCGTAAAATGTGTAAAAACTATTGATAACGTTATATATGTATGCAATATTTATAACATAACGACAAAAAACTAACGCAAACGATATAAACGCGAGCAAATGTATACGGGAGTACCTCAAGGGAAAGCAAGAATACCACATAACACCGGGAAACAGGATAAGGGGATAGTGATACGGACAGAATCCTAAGATACTCACTTGTCTTTTACTTTCCAAGTCAAAGAAAGTAGTGTATAATAAACACAATGAAATTAGAGTTTCAAGCAAGGGAAAGTGGTTGTAATTCCTATAATTATTGTCTCTAATAGAATTAGGAATGAAGGTGTAAGGATGGACCCATTGAGAAAAGAAGAAACTTAAATGATAATACTATTTAAATATCGATCAGCAGGGGTTAGGGAATACTGGGTAGTAGACCCTGAAAGGGAACTTGTAACAATATATAATTTTGAAAAAGATACTATGGAAGAATCAAGGAGACAAAAATATGGGAATGGCAGGAACTTATATAGCAGTTGAGGATTTGCTTTTAAGGCAGATTATTAATGGTGATAAAGATATTTTTGAGATTGACCCTATGCAATATCAACCTCTATATGTGGATAAATCATGGCAGGCTATTCAGTATCTTTTATGTAAGGATGTTGATGGTGGGGAACCGCCTATGGGCTATGTTGTCCCGATAAGAGATGAAAATAAGTTGAATTGCGAATTTGATTTTGGCGCATTTTATATTACAGCGGAACAGGTTAAAGAAGCAGCCGATTATCTTAACTCTTTGGACGATAATATCTTGTTGAAGTTGATGAAAGAAAACAAAATATTAAACCCACTCCATGGAAAAGAAAATGAAACAGGCGTATTTTACGAATATATTTATTTTTATTTATCAGAATTAAAAAAATATTTTGCGCGAATGGCAGAAAAGGGATATGCAATCATATTCTATGTCATGTGATTATTAAGTATGTGGTGAAAAACAACTTTAAATTATTAGGTCTTATGGGGAATAAATCAAATTTACATAAGGAGATATATTGATCAATCAAATAGTTATTTCAGGAGGACAAATTATGGATTTACCAATTCCAACCCATTTACAACCATATTTTATTCCTGTGGGGGATAAAAACAGTGAATATGAAGTGACAGGAAAAATACATTGTGTTTGCGGAAATGAAAAATTTGAAGTTTGGGAAAGTAACGAGCGGTGTATGATTCAATTAAAATGCAGCCAATGCGGGGAAGAAATACTTCTGTTTGATGCCGGGAAACATGGTTGGAATGGATTTGTCTGTCATGAGGATTGGTACATGGATCGAAGGATGCCATATATAAAATATAATTGTCCTAAGTGTGACAAGGACAGTTTTGGTATTCTTGTGTATATTTCTTCACAGGGAAAAGAGGATTTTATTGAAGAATGTGTCGTTTTCCATGATTCTTTTTGCGCAGATGACTGGGTGGACGGATTTGAATGTATTGTAGTTTCTCTTTCCTGTGAAAATTGTAATGTTACGGAAGAGAATTGGGCGGTTTTTGAAACTATGTAATATTTGTGAGGAAGAAAGTTATGAGTTTTGACTTAGCGGTATTTGAAAAAAATGAAGTGACAACGAACCAGTCAGAGTTTTTAAAGTGGTTCCATCAGAAGGCAGAATGTGAAAATGTGAGTGAAATTTCTTGTGCATCGGATAAGCTGCAGAAATTCTTTCATTCAATTCGAGACATTTTTCCGCCAATGAATGGAGAATTTTCACCTGACGATAAATTCTTGTCCGAAAATCCGGAAATAGAAAAGTATCTGTGTGATTACACAATCAGAGAGGATATGATATATCTTTCTTTTTCCTATTCAGTGTCAGAGTTTGCTTATGATACAATTAGACGGGCTGCTTATTTTGCAGAAGTTGGATTTTTTAATCCGAGCAGCCATAGTTTACCGATTTTCTTTGATAGCCGTTACCCTATGATTTTAGAGGGGGAAGGGTTTCAAGCTATGGAGATAGTTCGTTTTGAAAGCATCCGTGAGAAATTAAACAATATGACTGTAAAAAATCGCAGTTATCTATATGTTACGGACCCAATAGGAAATTATGTTCAAATAGGCGGATATGGAGATGCCTTTATAGTTGAAAAGCGAATTTATACAAGTCCCACCGATTATGTTCATGTCCGGGCGGGATATTCCGGTGCGGAGAATGTGGACAAGGCAGGAGAGGTGATGATTGCTGGAAACTGTGTGAAGGTGAAACCGAATCAAGTGTTGTCTAAAAGGATGGCGGAGCAATTATTTCTGGATTTTTTTCGGAATGAGGAAACAATGGATTCCGTTGAGTGGATGAAGATGGATGTATGATTAATTGCGTTGATTTGGATGTCCAGTGAAGCAAAAAGGAAGAGCAGATGTTAAGGTGGAAATTTAAATAAGAATAAAAATAGATAAACAGCAAAATTTGTGATACTGTTGAAATACAATAATTTTGTAAAGGAGGAATTGAATATGGCAGTATCGCAAAAAACGGTTGAAAGTCTGGGAAAGTTGGCATGTACGGCTGCAGGAGCAGAGACGGTTGCAGAACTCACCGGTATAGGTGTGGGAGCTGCAGCGGGAATTGCAAATGTGATAGGGACAGCAGTAGTGGCGGCGGCGCCCATAGTTGCGCCAATAGCTATTGGAGTTGGTGCGATTGGTCTTATTGCAAAGTTGCTTGAGGATTAATTTCTTTTATTATTGCTTCCGTACATAAAATTTTTTTCATACGAATTCTTCCCATGCAGTCAAATATTCTTAAAACAAAGAATGTTTGACTGCATACGTATTTTCTCCATGGCGGTTATGTATGAAAAAATGTTTGAAATTTCTATAAGAATACTTGTGGAAAAATTTAGTGATAAGAGTATACTTATGATATTAGGTCTTTGTTTTCGTCTTTAAGGTTTCTTTTATTGTTAGAAGCAGATACAACTACGATAAATTATGGGTGGCAGGTATGGATGACAGTAGAAGACTTACTGTAGCAGTAGAGCATGAAATTCAAAGTAAATGGGTAAATGTAATGGCAGACAGTACCAAAGAATTGTCGGAGACTTCCGGGCAGGTATTGGCTTATTTGCGGGATAGAGAATCTCAGCATACCAGCGATTATATTATCCGACGTTATATTCAGAATTGTTATCCTAAACTTTTAGAAAAAGCGCAGAAGCAATCGGGGGAAAGCTATGCAGATTTGAATAAGAATAAAAATATTGCATGGGAGCCTGATTTTAATCAGGCTCTTTCTGAGTATCTGTACAAGGAATTTGCGGATGTGATTTCCAGAAAGCAATGGCTGGAATATCTTACAGATCATAAGAGGATTCATAGGAAGCAATTATTTAAAATTGCACTTATATTGGGGATGGATGTGGAAACAACGCAAAAGCTCCTAATGGCATGTGGAAAGGAACCGTATAATTTACATTCGGCCTTTGATGTGATCTGCCTGTACTGTCAGCAGTGGGATAAAAATAATGCTTATGAAGCGGCTTTGAATCTTTATGAGGAATATAAAAAGAGAGTGGATGTGAAAGCTGCAGCGCAGGAAATGAGAAAGAGTAATGCAGAACGCTCAAACTTTCCAATTACCAGTTTCGTTCATAATCTGATAAGGAGTTCAGCAAATGACAGGGAGTTCCTGGAAGAGTTAGTGCGTAATTCCTGTGAGTTTACAGGGTATTCGGAAGTGCTGCGAGGGAAATATCTGTGTTTTGCCTGTTATCTCAGTGTATTGTATCCGGAATATACATATAGTTATGTGGAAAGCAGGGAAAAAGATCCCGTTTCGGGCAGATGGATTACCAAAAAAGAAGAGAAGACCGTACCAATTTCTTTTGAGGCGGAAGAAATGGTGGTATTGGAGAGGGAGGCTAAGGGTTGTATTAAGGATAAAAGAATACCAAATATGAATCAGCTTTTGACTGCAATGTTTCAGGATTCTTTTTGGTTCTCCGGAAATAAAGAACATGGGAAGAAGGAAAAACATATTGTAAAAGTTCAAAAGGATACGGGAGGGCTGATTCAGACCTTTTGCAATAACTATAAAGAGCGATGCATGAAAATAGTGAAGAAAGAAATCTCTGTAGATCGACAGGATATTCTTCTCTTTTCTTTTTTCTTTTTATCTCATTATTTATATTTGCCTGTGGTGAGAAGGAATGCTGTCAAGGCAGAGTTTGATTGTATTGGAATAGATGAAACAAGATTGGATCAGGCCATACGAAATGTGCTGGTTATTTTGGATGAGGATGTGAATTACAGGGAAGAAGCGTTTGAAACTGTCATAAAGTGTATGAACCTTATATTGCGAAGTTGTGATTTAGCAGAAGTGTATCTTCCAAATCCTTTTGACAGGTTTGTGGTATTGGCGCTTTTGAGCAGAGCGCCATTGGCCGTAACTTCAATTATTTTGGAAAGTATTAAAAATGAGCGGGAAGAAGGTACTCTTGAAGTGTGAACTATAAGGTGAAAGGTCAGAATTTTATATTGGGGATTTGTGTATGGAAAATGGGTGGGGGATGGGAGAAGTGCACAATCGGAAGACAATATTTGGATAAATGGTGTGGGTGGAATCAATACGCGAGACAAATGATATAGGGTGACAAAGGTGGAAGCAGCAGGATGAATATTATGGGACGCGAACCGCTGCCAAGCGGGTCGAAATTAATTTGCAGAAACGGAGATATTTATACAATTGTAGGGGAACCCATTGGAGCAGGAGGAAGCAGTATTGTGTATTCTGCATACCAGGAAGGAGAGGATAGTCAATTGGCTATCAAGGAATGTTATCCGGTCAATGGGGCTTACCAGAGGGGAGCATTGTTTTATCGAAAAAACGGCGTGGTACATACGGATACGGAAGAGGGAAAGAGACATCTTCAGATGCTGGCAAATCGAATGTGTGAAGAAAAAGCATATAGTCAGAAAATATATAACCGGACGATCTGTGTGGTGAAAATGATACGCCGGCTGGAAGTGGCGATGATACAGTTGGGAGATGGAAACGACAAGGGTGAAGAGAAGAATAAAGCCGAAGAATGTGCCGTAGAAGGTATTTTTTTCCTAATGGACGATATACGCTGGAAAAGTGTATCTTTGCCCGGCATTATGGAAGAGTGTCAAAAGGAATATGCCAAAGGAAATCTCTTGCGGCGAGGAGGATTGCCATCCATACATATAACGGCAAAGGTAATATCGGAAATATTGAGTGCTTTGCATAGAATTCATACGGACCAGGATTTGGGAGGATATCTGCACGGAGATATTCAGGAAAATAATATTTTTTTTCAAAATGCTGATCTTGCCCAGGGAAGTATTGGCATTGCCTGTATGCTGGATTTGGGATGTATGCAGAAACTGGAAGAGGATGGGAAGACAGGAGTGTTGGACACTACAGGATTGTATGGCACGCCAGGATATACTTCCCCAGAGATCCTCTTTGGGGGTAAGGATGTCAGACTGGGGGTACAGGCTGACATTTATTCCCTGGGGCGGTTGTTTTTGTATATGCTCACAGGACAGCAATATCCGCAGGAGGGAAGGGATCCAGTGTATTATGATAGTTCTCTTCAAAGATTACTTCCGTCGGAGGGGGATAAAATCGGCTGCAGCAGAGAAGTGAGAAAATTTGTCAATCAGATATTGGAGCGGGCATTGGATTTCCAACCGGAAAACAGATATGATTCTGCCGCAAAGATGAAAAGAGATATGGAGCGTCTCTGTGAAATGACGGCTCCGGCAAAATATCATATGGCGCCTAACCTTCCGAGCCTGCCCACATTTACAGGGAGGAGCCGGGAACTGGAGCAGTTGGACGAACTTTTGACGCAAGGTCAGAATCCAATATGGATCTACGGCTTTGGAGGGATGGGAAAATCCGAATTGGCGATTCAATTTGGGTTAGGGCAGAAAAAAAGGGGTGGAAAAGAAGTATATCGTATTATGTTTCAGAAATCCCTTACGGATACCATTTGTGAAATTCGATTTATTGGGGGTGAGGCGGAAGAAAATATGCCTCGTGATAAACGATATCGGCGCAATATGGATATATTGTCCAGTTGCTTCAAAGACTGTATTTTGATTATAGACAACATGGATGAAGGACAAGTCATTGAAGCAATGCAGTCCAAAGAGACGGAAGAATTTCAAAATCACGGAATTGGAAATATACTTCGGGATAAAGCCTATCAGGAATTGATAAGACAACCATTTACGGTGCTGTTTACCACAAGATATGACCTTGGGGCTATGGGAATGGCTGCGGTGGAAGTGGGGCCATTGGCCGAAAATGAAATCCTGGAAATGATGCTTTTGTTTTATCCTGGAGAAGAGCAGAAAACGGTATTAAAAAAAATCATTCACGAGACAGGATTTCATACATTAGCGGCAGAATTGGTTGCACGAACACTTCAGGCGGACAGAGGCACTTTGACACCGGAACAATTGCTTTTATATCTTAAGGAACATCGCCTGAAGCAGTATCAAATGCCCCAGGTGATTTCCAATAGGGATCGGGAATACCGTCAGGAAACTATTTATTGTCATATACAAAATTTATACAAAATCAGTTCATTGGGAGAAGCGGCAAAGCTTGCCCTGGCACATTTGTTGTTTTTGGCGCCGGAAGGAATGGAGCGGAATCTTTATCTGGATTGTGAGGATGATAAAACGGGGGCGGGGCTGACAGAATGTCTTTTGCCCAGAGGTTGGGTGTCTTGTAGTTTGGAGGGAAAATTATCTGTGCATCCGCTGATTCAGGAACTCTGTATGCAGGAATTGCATGGTTTTCTCCAAAGAGAATATTTTTCAGATTTTCTTATGAGGATAAAAGAAAGATGTGATCGGGATAACGGAGAGGATTATCATTCTTTTTTTGGATTGGCCGGTTATCTGGCACGGACAGGTAACTGGTTTTGTGACAGCAGTATCAGTCGTTTAGGGGGTGAGATTTTCCTTAGATGCAGGTCAGGAAGCAGGGCGCAGGAAATACTGCAGAATGCACTGGAACAATGTCCGGAACAAGATGAATTGGAGCAAAGCATTTTGTACTGTGATCTTTGTTATACCAGCAGCCTAGTAGGGAATGGGGCACAGGCGTGTCAGTATGGAATGAAGGCTATGGAAATTCGGGAACGGTTTTTTTCCTCTGAAAGTGAAGAAATGGCATTGGTCTTTAATAATATGGGAATGGCATATGAGCTTATGGGGGATTATGCAAAAATGCTGGAGTATTATCAGAAGGCATTATCTGTCCGCAAGCATTTATATAAGGAGGATAGGGTGGAGCTGGCAATTTCCAATAACAATGTGGGCTCTGCATATGAAGCCAATGGAAATCTGGTGCAGGCAATTTCCTATTATGAGGAAGCTGTCAGATTATGCAGGAAAATCTATCAGAAGGTACATCCAAATCTTGCCATTTTCTGTAATAATGCGGGAAATTGCAGTATGCGTTTGGGGGATTATTCTAAGGGATACCAGTATTTATCTGAAGCATTGGAAATAAGCCGTACTTTGCTGCCGGCAAATCATTACACTTTGATTGCGATATTTTTAAATATGGCAAATTTGTTGGAGCAGCGCGGAGATGTGGGGCAAGGAGTTGAATATGTGGAAGAGGCAGTAAGGAGGAGTGAAAGTATTGAACCTACGGATTGGCTGCTTTTAGCGCATAGTTATTATAATTATAGTTATTTCCTTGACAGGATGGGGGCATATCCTTTGGCAGTGGAATATGGGGAACGGGCATTGGAAATCCGAAGGCGTTTTTTTGCGGAGGATCATCCCGCGCTGAAAGACTTGTATTACAATTTGAAATGTCTGTGTATTCGCATGGGTGAAACACAGAGAGCAGCTTATTATGAGAGAAAGGAAAATGCAGCTTTTCAAAAAAACAAACATTTTGTATGATGTAAAAATTTGCTGTATAGACAGGATATAAAATGATATATATAGGAATCCCATCAAAACCGAAAGGTAATGATGGGATTCGTAGATTTGCCAGCAATTTTATATTTTATACGGTCTGATGCTTTCCAATATAAACAGGGAAGGTATTTGTGCCCTTTACTTCTTTTCCGGCTGAAATGGTAACATTTTTGTCCATCACAAGATATTCCACATTTGCACCGGCTTCAATGACGGAATCCTGCATTAAAATACAATTTTTGACCTTTGCACCTTTTGCAACTTTAACTCCACGGAACAAAATACTGTCTTCTACTTCACCTTCAATGATACAACCGTCAGCTACCATAACGTTTTGTACCTTTGCACCTTCAATATATCTGGTAGGATTGTCATCACGGATTTTTGTATAAATTGGTGCGCCGGAGAACAAATCATCCAGATTGTGGTCGTCTAAAAGCTTCATATTTTCTTCAAAATAACTCTTCATGTCGCTGATGCGGGCCACATAGCCTTCGTATTTGTAAGCCTGAATATTCAGCTTATTTAACTGCGGCAGTAAAACGTCACGTTCAAAATAAATTTGGCCGCGAACAGAGGCAGTGTTAATCAGGTCTATCAGAAGTTCACGCTCAATGACAAACATATTCATTGAGAAATTCTGAATACCGGAAGCTTTGGTGTTGACATGAATCTTTGTAATTCGACCGTTTTCGATGCCCAAAGTATAATAATAAGCCAATACGTTATCCGTATCTTTCAACAGGCTTTCCGGAATTTCCTGTTCGTTATAAGCTACCGTAATATCCGCACCGCTTTCAATATGGGCCTGAATCATTGCGTTAAAGTCAAAGTTTACAACGATATTGGTATCTGTTATGACAACATATTTTTCCTTTTGACTTCTTAAGAATCCTAAGATATTGGCTAATGCACCCACACGGCCCACATAAGGGGTGGCGCCTTTCTCAACGAAGGGCGGGAAAATATGTAAACCGCCGTTTTTGCGTACCAAATCCCATTCGCGGCCGGAACCCAGGTGATCCATCAAGGAGTGATAATTGTTGTTTACCATGACGGAAATATTGTCAATGTCACAGTGGGACATACTGGACAGGATAAAATCGATTAGACGATAACGGCTGGCAAAAGGGATGGAAGCCATCAAACGCACATTTACCAGATCCGGAACCAATGAATCATAACTGTTGGGAAAAATAATTCCCAGTGCACTTGTATTTGAGTTTACCATACTTCTTCACCGCCTTCCACATTTTGGTTTATCATGGCTTTAGGGCCAATTTTTGCATTATCGCCAATGGAAACCCCTTCGCCTACTGTGGCCACACCGTTTTCCTCTTCCGTGGGCATTGCGCCGACAACGGCGTTTTCTCCAATGGTCACATTTTCAGCTATAATACAGTGTTTTACGACAGCGCCAGGTTTGATAACCGTTCCTCCCATTACCACTGCGTCTTCCACCACTGCGCCTTCGCCCACTTTAACGCCGGCAAACAGGATAGAGTGGTTTACCGTTCCCTTAATTCGGCAGCCGTCTGTAATCATGGAATTTTCTACTACGGCGCCGGTGCTGACCTTATGACCGGTCATACCACTGTTGCGGCTGTAAATTTTCCAGTCTTCGTCAAACAGATTGATACCGCTGTGTTCAGGGTCTAAGATTTCCATATTGGCTTCCCACAGGGAAGAAATGGTTCCAACATCTTTCCAGTAGCCGTTAAAGTGGTAAGCATACATTCTGCGGTCGTCTTTGAGCAGATTGGGAATAATGTTATTGCCAAAGTCGTTCTCAGAATTGGGGTCGGCCTCGTCTTCTTCCAGATATTTCTTCAAAATATCCCAGTTGAAAATATAAATACCCATGGAAGCCAGATTGGATTTGGGATTCTTTGGCTTCTCCTGGAATTCTGTAATTCTGTCGTCATCATTCGCAACCATCAAACCAAACCGGGAAGCTTCTTCCCAAGGTACTTCCATGACAGCCACACTGAATTCTGCATTTTTTTCCTTGTGGAATTTCAAGAAATCGCTGTAATCCTGTTTGCAAATTTGATCACCTGACAAAATGATAACATATTGTGGTGCGTATCGTTCAATAAAGGAAATATTCTGATAAATTGCGTTTGCGGTTCCTTTGTACCAATCAGAGCCGCTTGCTTTTTGGTATGGCGGGAGAATATGTACGCCTCCATATAAACGGTCCAAATCCCAGGGCTGACCGTTTCCAATATATTCATTCAGCACCAGCGGCTGGTACTGCGTCAAAATTCCAACCGTATCAATCCCCGAATTGACACAGTTTGACAATGGGAAGTCGATAATACGATATTTCCCACCAAATGGAACTGCTGGTTTCGCAAGCTTTTCTGTCAGGGCGTAAAGACGGGAACCCTGTCCACCGGCCAAAAGCATTGCAATCATTTCTTTTGCCATATGATACCCTCCTAAATAATATTGTTATTATGAATTGTACCATAAATGTTTCATAAAAGCAATCGTGAAGGGATGAATATTAACAATAAAACATAGGGAAAAATAGAAAATTTACAACAATATTGACAAAAATTATACGTTTGTTAAAATAAGAAAGGAAAGGGTGGTAGAATTTTCTTATAATTGCGTGATTGAGCCATTCAAAGAGACAGTGACATTGTTGGCGGCAAAAGTGGAAATGAGAAGAAAGTGGAAAAGGAGCGGAAAATGAAGTTTAAAAAGAAATCTGAGGAATCGCAAAATCAGGAAGTGTATGAACAAGACTTGACACAGCAGGAGAACCCAGGGGGAGTGTTTATTATGAAGCTATTGTTTCGCGAACCGGTTGGAATTCCGGAGAAAGAACATATGGCAGCCATTATGGAAAAACACATGGGAGAAATGGAGTGTTTCTGGTATAATGAAAAAGGAGCCGGGCTGGCGGCAAAAAAATATTTATCTCAATTCAAGGATGCCGCATTGCCTCCACAGGTAATGATTACGCCATGTACGGAATTTAATGAAAACGAAATAGATGGGTTTCACAGGGGACAGATGTGGGATTGCAGAGAGGATTGCGATCGTATTTTGTCGGAATGTGGATATCAGGTAATTGTTACGGATATGATGGCGGCAGGACTTACGCCGAAGGAACGGGCGCAGTTGGATATGGATTTGATGGAAGCGGCGGCAGCGTTGTATCCTTCTTGTGAGGCAATTTATTTCTGCAATTCGGGCAAATTGTTTACAGCACAGACCATAAGAGAACATCAGATTCCGGCTCATGACCGTTTTATCAAATTTGCGGTAAACGTGCGTTTTTTTAATATTCAGGGTACGGAAGACATGTTAGTGGATACTTTGGGAATGGGAACTTTATGGCTTCCGGACTTGCAATATCATTTTCATGGTATGGACCCTAATTGGGTGGTAAATCACGCTTATTGCATTGCATCTTATCTTCTGTCAGAGGACAATCCCATTGAGCCTGGGGATACGGTGGACGGCGTTGCACAGGGCAGAATAGATGGCGGGATGCGGTGGAAATGCCAATATGAAGACGCACTGATTCAACCGGTAAGGGAGGTGATAGATATCAATATGAATGAGTATGCTTCCGGGCGCAGAGCGTGATATGTTTTCCTGAACTGCTGAGGGCGTGTCTGAGAAACGATTTCCTCCGGCTGCATGCACTGTAAAGGGAAAAAACAAACTTGTTCCATTCAAATTATTACGGAACAGCGTACATGGATGATTGAATTTCCTGGTGAAGATTTTCGACAAAAGGAGAGGGAAATTATTATTGGAAAGAATCGGTTTGGGGAAAAAGGCATTCGTCTGGCATTACAGGTACCTGGATTGAACATAAAGGGAAAACTGAACTTTGGAGTTCTTTCTCCGCTGAAATATGATATTATGGGACCTTTTTCCCTTGTACCGTTTATGGAATGTAGGCATAGTGTGTGGAGTATGAAACATTGGGTATGGGGGAAAATGTGCATCAATGGGAAAGAATATGATTTTGACAGGGCGGATGGGTATTGGGAGGGGGACTGCGGCCGTTCCTTTCCAAAACAATATGTCTGGACACAGTGTAGTTTTTACGCCGGGGCATTGATGCTGTCCGTAGCGGAGATTCCGCTGGCCGGTTTTCAATTTCGAGGAGTGATTGGCGTTGTGTTATGGCGTGGGAAGGAATACAGGCTGGCTGCCTATCTGGGGGCAAAGGCGGTCAGGATTCGTCATGGGCTGGTTAAAGTAGTTCAGGGAGAATTGGAACTGGAAGCAGAACTTTTGGAGAAAAAGGGGAAAGCGTTAAAGGCGCCCACAGGAGGGAATATGGATAGAGTGATTCATGAAAGCGTGGCATGTGGGGCGAGGTACCGATTTAGGCAGGGGGGACGCACTATTTTGGAATTTGAGACAGACCGAGCGTCCTTTGAATATGAATACAATGTATAATAGTTAGATATATTTAACGTGGAAGGAGGGGGCCATGTCATAATGATAATAGTACACTTGGACCTTTGGGAGAGTGTTACGGTTCCGAATGACAGAGGAACCATAAAAATCATGAAAATTGGAGGAAGCGCATTATGAATGTTATAGGTAATAAAATTTCTGCATATGAAAATACACAACGGACAGAGCTGAGGAATAATATTCGGAATTGTGACAGCAAGCGGAAGCGTGCTGGGGAAGAGGTTTTCGGAGAAGGATTGGAACCACAGTTGCACACGGAGGAGGTAACTGTGCAGGATGTCTATGAAAGAATGTGCGCAGAAGCGAGAACTGTTCCGGAGGCAACACAGACAACATGGACAGATCAGGAGCTGCAGACGGAACAGGTAAAGCAGGAAACACAAACAAATGAAACAAAAAAGATAATTGAAATGAGTGTGGTAACTCTTTCCAATGGAATCTCCTTCGAGTTTAATGATGAAACGGGAGAAGTCAATTGTATTGATTATAATGACAAGGGTTCAGGAAAACACATTTTATGGAGCAAAGTACTTTCGGAAGAAGAACTTGCCAAATGTGATAATCTGTTTGAAAATTATGCAGATATGTCTGGGGGATATTTTGTATTCCGGTATGAATCATATCTTCCTGATAAAAACTTCTGGGACAGGTATTTGGATGGAAAGATTGACCTGACAACGTTAAACCAGAAAGAAAATGGGCACAATATGTTTGAATAGGGTCAATAGTGAAAAAGGAAAGACGGCTACATATATCTGTCAGGCTGAAATTCGGTTGGAAACATATTTTCATATGTAGGGTGTTATGCTATAATATACCCATACCAGGGTGGAAGGTGGACAAATAGCTGGCTGCATGATAATTGTATTGTAATTTATGGCTATGAAGCACCTTTGTTTATGCAAAAACGGATAAAATATTAAATCTGACTGGAGGGAAAATATGATTTCGACCATAAATAAACTTCATATTGATACCGGGAATTGGTTTCAGGTATTTTCGTCATGCTTAGGTAAGATGATGGCAATACAAACCGCTTGCAGTGAGTTTGTAGTAAAAGGACAAGTATGGAATGTAGATTTCTCTGAGGGAATCATATGCTTCGGAAATAAAAAGTATCCCATACAATTTATTGGAAGCGAAGCAACAGCCGGCAATACCTGGCTATGGGGCTGGGAGAATATCAACGGTTTTTCCGAGAAAATGCTTCAGGTAGCCCGACGAACGAAAGAAATAGGGGAACAGTGGAAGCTGGAGCCATTGTCAATGGCAGAGTTTACTTTAGATGATACATTCAACGGCCATAATTTGTCTATTGTGACTTGTGGGTTGGCTGAAAAGTATTGTTATTACAGAGGACCACATTCCGGAGGCGCCATCTTTGTTGCGTTTTCAGGTGTTTCTGATCAGGTATTTGCACCTGTGGACATTCATAAATTTATATCCTTGACAACCCAATGTATTCAAAGTTTTTCTATTGACCATAAGATTTTTGTGGAAAGTTTTCTTTTGTGGAATCATACGGAATATGACTGGGATGGTCATGTGCTGACTGCACATTTTCCACAGGATTTGAAAATTGAGTTTGAACGAGTCAATGATTTTATGCGGATTTGCTCTATGACAAATTCGCCCAATGACAAATAGTTGATTTTAAACTATGCCGCAATTTATTGAATTTGCAGAGTAAACAATCAGAAAATAGGGGAGGCGTTCATGCAGGTTGAGATTTATAATTTTCTGCCAAAGGAGGCAAAGAGAATACGGGAAGAAGTATTTATGGCAGAACAGGGATTTCAACAAGAATTTGATGAAATTGATAAAAGTGCAGAACATATAGTGATTTTTGAAACTCACATACCTGTTGCAACTTGCAGAGTGTATGTCTCAGAAAACGAAGATTGTTATGTGGTTGGACGGATTGCGGTTGAAAAGACCTTTCGCGGGAAGGCATATGGGGCGGGAATCCTCAGGGCGGCGGAAAATGAAGTCAGGAAGAAAGGGGGCAGAATGGTTTGCCTGTCAGCTCAGGAGAGGGCTGTGGGATTTTATGAAAAACAGGGCTATACGGCTTACGGAGACAGTTACCTGGATGAAGGCTGCCCTCATATATGGATGAAAAAAGAACTCATTTAAAGAGGCGGGACACATGGATATATAAATTTTGGAAAGGTGTTTTAGAACGAATGAATCATTTGGAAGATGTGGTAAAAATGTTGGATTCTATGGCAGAAGCCGGGGTCAGCCGTATAAAGGTGGAGACATCGGAGGTTGTGGAAGAGGGAGAAACGAAAAAAGCGTATCACCATGGGAGATGTGATGTGGGAAGCCCATTTGCAACAGGTAAATTGTTTGATTTAGAAGAGGAAAAAATTCAGGATTCGATCATGAAACAAAGTGGTAAATTGTAATATATTGGCAGATGGTAAACTGGCCTCAAACTGGAAGTCAAAACTTAAAATAAAAGGAGGAAAAAATATGCATTCACCCCTGGAGATTGCGCAGAATTATGTTGAAATCGGAATACATAAGGTAAGACTTTCTGCGTTTAAAATGTTGGTTCTTGGTTTTTTTGCCGGAATTTTTATTGGGTTTGCGGGGATTGCGTCCACTGTGGGCGGCGCCGTTGTGGAAAATTCATCTCTGTCAAGGCTCATCAGCGCTTGCCTGTTCCCGGCGGGAATGGCTATGGTGTTGGTGGCGGGCAGTGAATTGTTTACAGGGAATAATCTGATTATTATCGCGCTGCTTGAGAAAAAGATTACGCTGCCCCAGATGTTGAAAAACTGGATATTTGTATTTGGGGGAAATTTTATCGGGGCGGCCTTTGTGGCTTTTATGGTGGTATATGGGCATACGCCTGACTTGTTGGGCGGGAAGCTTGCGGACAGCGTTGTAAACGCTGCGGTTCATCGGGTAAATCTGACTTTTATGGATTCCTTTCTCAGGGGTGTTCTCTGCAATATATTGGTTTGCATTGCGGTTTGGGCTGCCTTTGCGTCAAAGACAGTATCAGGAAAGCTGCTGATGAGTTTCTGGCCGGTTATGCTGTTTGTACTCTGCGGATTTGAACACAGTATTGCAGATATCTATTTTTGCCTGGCGGGTATTTTTGCGGCAAAAGAGTACGGGATAACGGCGGATACTCTTACCATGAGCAGTTTCCTGTTAAAGAACCTGCTGCCGGTGACTTTGGGGAATATTGTGGGCGGTGCCGGGATTGTTGGAGTGGGATATTGGCTTACGTATCTGCGTCATACGCCGGGCTTTAAGGCGTCCATTGAATCTGAGCAGGAAGAGATTGATATTGCGGAAGAATATTGAGTTTATCCCAATAAGGCAATATGATAGTACTATAATTCAGGGTATTTATGTGAATATGTGAAAAGGTTTTATTCAAAAAGGAGAATCAGTGCAGGAAAGAAAACAATTACAAAGATCCTTAAAAAAAATAGAACTTGCCACTCCGGAAAAGGCGTCAAGAGAAAAAATCCGAAGAAGAGGAACTATGGAAGGAAAAGGAGTATTGCTTAAGGACAGCAATTTCTGGACAGCGTTTTGTGCCCTTGCCATGCTGGCTGTGACTGTTTTGCCGTTTCTTTTGATTGCAGGATATGTTTGGCCTTGTTCGGATGACTTTGAAATGGGGCTGTTGTGTAAGAAAACATTGGAAGAGACTGGAAACTTTTGGCAGGTAATCAAAAGTGCCGGGGAGTATGCGGCCGAACAATGGCAGACTTGGCAGGGAACCTTTTTTTCTCTGTTTCTGATGGCGCTGCAGCCGGGAATATGGGGGGATGAGTATTATGTTATAGGAGTGGTATTGGTGATTTTGAGCCTGATAGTATCTACCTTTACCCTGACTTATGTATTGATGGTAAAACAGGCCAAAGCGTCCAAAGCCCTATGGCTGATCTTAACGTCCATGGTAATGTGGGGATGGCTTTTGCGCGTTATGTATACCGAAGAAGCCTTTTACTGGTGGACGGGGGCTTCTCATTATACAGGATTTCATTCCTGGGTTATGCTGATGATAGCGCTGACAGCTTGTATTTATACGGACTGGGGCGCATATGGAAGTTTGAAAAAAGTAATTTTATATCTGGGATGTATCCCCTGTTTTCTCCTGGGCGGAGGGAATTATGTCTCAGCCTTGCTTCAGGTAATGGTGTTGGCAGGATATTTTGCGGCTGCAATCATAACAAAGAAAAGGAATCGGGCAATTTTGTGCGCATATACGGCTGCTGCTGTAGGAGGGCTGCTTTTAAGCGTTCTGGCGCCGGGGAATTTTACCCATATGAATTATGACGGATTGAGGGCGGACATCTCTGTAGCGGAAGCAATTTTTATTGCAATCCGTGACGGGCTGTATCACATTTATGCCTGGACGCATGTGCAGCAAGTTTTATTGTTTTTGCTGTTGGCGCCCTTTGTGTGGACAATGGCCAGGAGAAGCGGGTGTAAATTCAGAGTTCCCTTAGTGGTCATGATTTTGTCCGGCGGACTTTATCTTGCGGAATATATGCCTACTTCTTATTCTTATGGAGGATATGAACCGGGGCGAATAACCAATCTATACTATTGGAATTATCATTGGCTCATATTGTTCAATCTCTATTACTGGATTGGATGGATTGACAGGAAGCTTAGGGCGCGGCGAGGAGAATGGCTGGAAAAGCTTGCAAAGAGACAGAACTTTTGGCAGGGCTTTTATGTGCTTGCAGCATTGATTTTATTTTTTGGAACCATGGGAATACATGGGCTGCGGGAGACCAATCTTGGATGGGTTTACGCGGAGCTGTTCACCGGAAAATATGCCATGGTGGACCAATTTATGCAGGAACGGGTGGCCTATTTTGAACAGCATCAGGGCGAGGACGTGGCAGTGGAAAACATTCCATACAAGAGTGTAATTACGTATTTTGGCGATTTGTTTCCCGATGCGGATCATCTGGTAAATCGGACGATGGCAGAATATTATGGGGTGAAGAGTATTACACTAAAATAATATATGATTGTAAGGAATGTTGTACGGTGAAAACAAACGGGCGGATGATGGCGACGGTTAGAAGTGATAAAATACCTCTTAAGCAGATAGGAAAATAACCAAAGTTTGCTTAAGAGGTATTTTAATGGCCAAATTGTAACAAATGTGAGGGTACCTATACCATAGTTTTATAGCGAAAAAATTCCATAAAATGTAAGCGCGGTTTATTTAATTTTCACAGGATATTCATATTTTTTCCATTGCTAATACAAAAGGTTCAAGATATAATCTACCCCAGTTAGTTTATAAAATATCCAGAAAATGTCTGTAAGTAAGAAGAAAGACAACAAGGAGAAGAAATCAATGTTAAAACTTTTCAAAAGTCTAAGAAAAAGGGAATGGATCTTGGTGGCTGTATCTCTGATCTTTATAGTAGGGCAAGTATGGCTTGATTTGACGATGCCAGAGTATATGGCGGAAATTACGATGTTGGTCCAGACGGAAGGCAGTACCATGCAAGAGATTCTTTCTTCCGGAGGGCTGATGCTTCTCTGCGCATTGGGAAGTCTTGCCGCTTCCATCGTCACCGCCGTTTGTTCTGCAAAAATTGCGGCAGATTTTGGCGGTACCCTCAGAGGAAAACTATTCTCAAAAGTACAATCCTTTTCTATGGAAGAAATCGGTCGTTTCTCAACGGCCAGTTTAATTACCCGTTCTACAAATGATATTACCCAGGTGCAGATGTTGATTGTAATGGGGCTTCAAATGCTGATAAAAGCGCCCATTACTGCAGTATGGGCCATTGGTAAGATATCAGGAAAAGCAGGCGCATGGACAATGACTACCGCCGTGGCGGTTCTTGTACTTCTTGCAGTGGTCTTCATCAGTATGGTTTTGGTCATGCCCAAATTTAAAAAGATGCAGAAACTTACGGATGATGTAAACCGTGTTACAAGAGAAAATCTTATGGGGCTTTCCGTTGTTCGCGCATACAATGCGGAAAGCTATCAGGAAAATAAATTTGAAGGCGCAAACAAGATGCTTACTTCCACCAATTTGTTTGCACAGCGCACCATGTCCTTTATGATGCCCAGTATTCAGCTTATTATGAGCGGTTTGGCGCTTGCTATTTATTGGTTTGGCGCCATACTGATAAATGAAGCCGGTATAGGGGGGAAGATAGGACTATTTTCTGATATGATGGTATTCTCCCAATATGCGATTCAGGTTGTGATGTCTTTTATGATGCTTGTTATGATTTTTATGATATTGCCTCGTGCTTCCGTATCTGCAAAGCGTATTGGTGAGGTTCTTGATACCCAACCTACCATTATCGACGGAGAGAGGTCAGAAGGAAAGAAGGGGAAGGATGGTGAAGTGGAGTTCAGAAACGTTTCGTTTCGTTATCCGGACGCCGAAGAATATGTGCTGCAGAACATTACTTTTACCGCAAAAAAAGGAGAAACGGTTGCATTGATAGGTTCTACAGGGTGCGGAAAAAGTACGGTAATCAATTTGATTCCCCGATTTTATGATGTGACGGAAGGGCAGGTTTTGGTGGACGGAGTGGATGTCCGCGAATATACTCAGAAAGCTTTGCGGGACAGAATAGGATATGTATCACAGAAAGCTACCTTGTTCACGGGAACAATACGTTCTAATGTGGCATATGGGGATAATGGAAGAGCTATTCCCACTGTGGATGAGGTAAAAGAGGCGGTGGACATAGCACAGGCTGCAGAGTTTGTGGAACATATGGACGAAACTTACGATGGTTATGTGGCACAGGGCGGTTCCAACCTTTCCGGCGGACAGAAACAGAGAATTTCCATTGCACGCGCAATTGCAAGGAAACCGGAGATTTTCATTTTTGACGATTCATTTTCAGCCCTTGATTATAAGACGGACAGGGTGCTGCGGAAAGCATTGGAAAAAGAATGTAAAGATACCACCCGAATTATTGTTGCACAGCGTATTGGGACCATTCGTGATGCAGACAAAATTATCGTATTAGATGAGGGGCGGATTGCCGGAATGGGCAGGCATGGAGAATTGATGGAACATTGTCAGGTCTATCGACAGATTGCGCTTTCACAGTTATCAAAGGAGGAATTGGCATAATGGGGCAGAAAGAATATAACACCGGACAAGAGAAAGGCAGGCAAGCAGGACCCATGGGCGGCCCTCATGGTCCCCACGGTCCCAGAAGCGGCGAAAAAGCAAAGGATTTGGTGGGGACATGGAAAAAATTGTTTGGATATTGCCGCAAATACATGTTGGTATTTGTGATAGCCATGTTCTGCGCCGCCATAGGAACGGTTCTTACATTGATTGGACCTGATAAACTTTCGGAGATGACGGATACTATTACGGAGGGAATTGCACCGGATACGGAAATGCTTCAAAGGATAATGGAGGCGATTCATGGGAATCCTGTGCCGTTTACGGATATAGAAATTGACGGTGTAACGATAACGGGTGAAGACCAGGCTGAGATGATGGCTGTTATTGCCGGAATGGATAAAGCGGATGGGGAAGGGGCGATGGCGTTGGAACAGCTTCCGGATTCGGTTTATGGCCTAATCAAACCTTCTATTGATATGGACAGAATATTTCAAATTGGTTTTGTATTAATTGCTTTTTATGTCATTAGTTATATTCTTTCCGCTGTTCAGGGATGGATTATGGCAACGGTGACACAACGTGTTTCCCAGGAAATGCGTTCTGACATTTCCAGGAAAATCAACAGACTGCCCATGTGGTTTTATAACCGTACTACCACAGGGGATGTATTGTCAAGAGTGACAAATGATGTGGATACCATAGGACAATCATTAAATCAAAGCATACGAAGTCTGATTTCTTCCGCGATTCTCTTTTTTGGCAGCCTTGCCATGATGCTTTTGACGGACGGATGGATGACCTTGACGGCTGTTGCGGCAAGCCTTCTGGGATTTGTATTTATGTTTCTGATTATGGGCAGAAGCCAGAAATATTTTACCCGTCAGCAAAAGCATTTGGGGGAAATGAATGGGCATATTGAGGAAATATATGCCGGCCATACGGTTGTAAAAGCGTATAACGGAGAAGAGGAAGCATGGAAGACATTTGATCAAATGAATGGAAATCTGTGTGAAAGCGGTTTTAAGGCCCAATGTCTGTCAGGTCTGATGATGCCCATTATGATTTTTATCGGTAATCTTGGATATGTTGCCGTATGTGTGGCGGGAGGCGCGTTGGCCCTGGACGGAAGAATCAGTTTTGGAGTGATTGTGGCGTTTATGATGTATGTGCGCTATTTCACACAGCCGTTATCACAGATTGCGCAGGCGGTTCAGTCGCTTCAGTCTGCCGGGGCTGCCGGGGAGCGCGTATTTGAATTTCTGGAAGCGGAAGAAATGGAAGATGAAAGCGGTAAGACAGGTATGCTTGAAAACGTAAAGGGTGATGTGGAATTTGAACATGTCAGATTCGGATATGAAGATTCGGACAGGATTATTATACATGATTTTTCTGCTAAGGCCAAAGCCGGACAGAAAATTGCCATTGTAGGTCCCACTGGGGCGGGAAAGACTACAATGGTTAATTTGCTGATGCGTTTTCATGAAATACAAGGGGGTAAAATTCGCATTGACGGAATACCTACGGACCAAATGACGAGGGAAGCGGTTCATGGACAGTTTTGCATGGTATTGCAGGATACCTGGTTATTTGAAGGCACGGTGCGGGAAAATCTTGTCTACAATCATGAAAATGTCAGCGATGAAAAAATAGAAGAAGCTTGTAGAGCGGTTGGACTGCATCATTTTATCAGAACATTGCCCCATGGGTATGATACGATATTGAATGATCAAGTCAACTTGTCCCAGGGACAGAAGCAGCAGCTTACCATTGCAAGGGCCATGATTGCGGATAAACCAATGTTGATTTTGGACGAAGCCACTTCCTCAGTGGATACCCGTACCGAACAGTTAATTCAGGCGGCTATGGATAAACTGATGGAAAACCGTACATCCTTTGTAATTGCACATCGTCTTTCCACAATTAAAAATGCGGATTTGATTCTTGTAATGAAAGATGGGGATATCATTGAAAGCGGCAGTCATGAGGAATTACTGAACCAGGGAGGTTTTTATGCGGACCTTTATAACAGTCAGTTTGACCAGGCGTCATAAATACAGGTGAAAGAGAGGAGTTGCAAGGATGAAATGCCGATATATTACAATAGAGCGGGAATATGGAAGCGGCGGAACGCAAATTGGACGACTTTTGGCGGAGAAGACAGGGATTTCATGTTATGGAAGGGAGATTCTTGAGGAAGTCTCCAATGATAGGGGAATATCGGTTGAAAAAATCGAGCGTTATGAAGAAACAGTGACAAATAGTTTTCTCTATTCCGTTTATATGATGACTCAGGCAGTGTCGGGCAATGGGGATATGCTTACCAGGGACGGACATATCTATGTGGCGGAACAAGCGGTTATCAGGCGATTTGCGGCAAAGGGACCAGCAATATTCCTGGGACATTGCGCGTCGGAGGCATTGAAGGAATATGACGGTGTGATAAATGTATTTATTCGATGTACTCATGAAGAAGAAAGAAGGCGCCGTATTATAGAAGAGTACAAAATTCCGGCTCCAGAGGCGGATGTGATCAGGAGAAAATTTGATAAGAAACGTTCTAATTATTATTATGCCAATACTGTGAAGAAATGGGATGATTTCAAAAATTATGATCTGGTTCTTGACAGCGGCAAATTGGGGGTTGAGACTTGTGTGGAGATTTTGAAGACAATAATTGGGAGAACGATCTGAATTACTGCGTTAAAATGTTACTTGACGGATAAGTGAAAGGAAAACAAATGTATAGAGTCGTGATTGCGCCGATTCTGGGAGGCATCATTGGTTATATCACAAACGCGCTGGCAATTAAAATGTTATTTCGGCCCAGAAGAGCCATTTATATCGGAAAATTTCATATCCCCTTTACGCCGGGACTGATTCCACAGCAGAAATCCAGGATTGCCAAATCTCTCGGACAAATGATCGGTGGTTCGCTTTTGGATGCGGAAACCATAAGAGGCGTTGTTTTTTCTGATGAGACACTGAAAAAGGTGGAGGAGAAAGCGCGGACATTTCTGGAATCTCTCCACAGCGAGAATCGGACGGTCAGAGAGATTTTGGGACTTTATTTTGAAGAAGAGAAGATATGTGGGCAGTGGGAGCTGCTTCGAGAGAAAGCGGCGGATGCCATTAGCGAGAGAATCAACCAGGCCAATGTAGGACGGATGATTGTGGATGCCGGATGGGATGCGGTTATGGAGAAGGCAAATTCAAACAGGCTTTTTTCCGCAATTTTGCCTGGAAAGCGCATACAGGAATCTCTGCAAAATTTTCTGGCGGAAAAGATCAATGAAGAAGTAGCGCAGAGAACTCCTGATATTATTGGAAATGAGCTGGATAAGGCCCAAACAGAAATTTTTGATACGAGAATTTGTGATTTATATGCCAGGTATGAAGGGAAGAAGGAGAATATTGTGGCATATGTGCTGCAGTTTTACAGGACAATTTTGGACCATAACATCGAAAAGCTTCTGGACGCTGTGAAGATTGAGCAGATTGTGGCTGAAAAAATCAATAGTTTTGATGCGATAGAGCTGGAAAAAATGATTTTTGGCATAATGAAAAAAGAGTTAAGGGCAATTGTATATCTGGGCGCAGCCTTAGGATTTTGTATGGGATTTGTCAATTTATTATTTTAGAAAATGAAAAAATGTTGAAGAGTATTTGAGTGATGTGTGAAAGAGCTTATATTGCGATTGATTTAAAATCTTTTTATGCCTCTGTGGAGTGTGTGGAACGACAGTTAGACCCTCTTACCGTAAATTTAGTGGTGGCGGATACGGCGAGGACGGAGAAGACCATTTGTCTTGCGGTGTCTCCGGCTTTGAAAGCTTATGGGATTCCCGGCAGGGCCAGGCTGTTTGAAGTGGCAGAGAGGGTAAAGGAAATTAACCGGGAGAGACGAAATAAGGCCCCGGAGGGGCGTTTTACGGGTTCTTCCTGGCGGGCGCCGGAATTGGAAGCACATCCGGAACTGGAGCTATCCTATGTGATAGCGCCGCCCCGAATGGCTTTTTATATGGAATACAGTACCATTATTTATCAAATTTATTTGAAGTATATTGCCCCGGAAGATATTCATGTCTATTCGGTTGACGAAGTTTTTATGGATGTGACCCAATATTTAAATACGTATCGGATGACCCCAAGGGAATTGGCGGCGGAGATTGTAAGGGATGTTTTGAGCGCTACAGGGATTACCGCAACAGCAGGGATTGGCACAAATCTATACCTATGTAAAGTGGCAATGGATATTGTGGCAAAACATGCTGAACCGGATGAATATGGCGTCCGAATTGGGGAATTGGATGAGCTGCGTTACAGGCAGCTTTTGTGGAATCACAGGCCGCTGACTGATTTTTGGAGAGTGGGCCGCGGTTATCAGAAGAAACTTGAGGAAGCGGGACTGTTCACCATGGGGGATATTGCCCGATGTTCCTTAGGCGGGGAGCGGGATTATTATAATGAAGAACTTCTTTATGGAATGTTCGGGGTAAATGCGGAACTTCTCATTGATCATGCGTGGGGGTGGGAACCTGTTACCATGGAGCTGATCAAAGCCTATCAGCCGGAAAGCAGCAGCTTAAGTTCGGGACAGGTATTGCAATGTCCTTATGACTTTGAAAAAGGGAGGCTGATTGTTCGTGAAATGACAGATTTACTTGTTTTGGAATTGGTGGAAAAGAAGTTGGTAACAGACCAGATAACACTTACCATTGGATATGACAGGGAGAATTTGGCGAACCCAGAAATCCAAGAAGGATATCGGGGAGAGATTATTTTGGATCATTATGGGAGAAAAGTGCCGAAGTATGCCCATGGAACAGCACATTTGGACTATAAGACTTCTTCTGCACGTTTGATTATGGAAGCCATGACAGATTTGTATCACCGGATTGTAGATCCCAATTTGTCCATACGTCGTGTAACGGTGGCGGTTCATCGTCTGACAGACGAGCAGGAAGCCGTGAACATGGAAAAATATGAACAACTTGATTTGTTTACGGACTATGAGGCTTTGGAAAAGGAGAGAGAAGCGGAGGCTGCCAGACTTGAAAAGGAACGGAAATTGCAGGAAGCAATGATTTCCGTAAAAAAGAAATATGGAAAAAATGCCATATTAAAAGGAATGAACTTACAAGAAGGCGCCACAACCATAGAACGTAATCGTCAGATTGGAGGGCATAAAGCATGAGTGGTCAAGGAACGAAGGGGCAGAACATACAAGGCGGGGGGCAGGAGCATAAATATGACGATATCATACATCTTCCCCACCATGTATCCTCCAGTCATCCCCAGATGCCCCTTTTAGACAGGGCGGCTCAGTTCTCACCCTTTGCGGCATTGAACGGATACGATGCCGCCGTAAAGGAGGCACAGCAGCAGGAGTAATACCGTTGTGCTGTGAGCGTTGTTGAAAAGAGAGTTTCTCCTAGACATGCAGCCGGGAGAGCCGCCATTCATGGGCAAAATAGTTGTATCGCAGGCCGAAGGTTTTCCTGGAGCCGCAGACAAAGGCGGCGCAGGAGAAATTTATCCCCACTCGATTTTGGGCCTGGTCTTCTGACAATATTTTATCTATGGTAACAGTAATCAGTTCTCCGGTTTTGTCCTGAAACCGGAATTTCATTGGTGTAATTTTCCCATTTGTGTCAGTACAGGAAATCATCTGTACCGGAATATCAACACACAGAATACTTTCCAAGGAGTACACCCCTTTCCGAATAAAATCATGACATCAGTGACAGTTTTATCATAGCACAGCGAATGTATGTTTGCAAATGGTAATGTGTGGAAGGTTTTTTTATAAAATCTTAAGCTTTTATTTAAAGAAAAGGCGGGATTTTGAGAGAACGTCATGTTATTATGGTTAATAAATCGGCAATGATTGGAAGCTTGCTGAAACATTAAGAAATTTGTGTTATCAAGACAGAAGAAGCGGGATGACGGAAGGGAGTGGATTATGCGGAAACAAGTCGCGGTGTTGGCTGCCATAGTATTATGTATAGGGAGCTTACTGGCAGGTAATTGGAGGATGACGGCAGAGGCGGCGCCGTCGATGGATACGTTTTCAGGCGAGATAAAATTGCTGAAACAGGAAAATGGCAACTATGTCATGCAGGTGACGGTAGGAAACGACGGGCCGGATTTTACCGGCACGGTACAGGCGGTTTTTTTAGGGAACGATGACGGTAACTGTGCATACAATACGGAGATTACGCTTCCGTCCCAGGGAAAAAAGCAGTTTACCATCACTGTGACAGAACAGGCCATCAATGAGATGCGCGATGTAGGCGCATTAAATTTTTTGGATGAAAAAGGAAAGCTGTTACAGACTATTTCGTTAAGTAATATATTAGGCAAAAATGCGGCCGGGATTACGGTGGGAATTTTGTCGGATCAATATTCAGATCTTACTTATCTGGATGCGGGAGGAAGACTTCTGGGCTTTCAAAGCGGTGCATATCCGTTTCAATTGGTTGAAGTGAATCAGGAGAATCTGAAAGGATATCTGGAAGGGTTATATTTTCTGGTCATAGACAATTATAACGTATCTTCACTGGCAAAAGAGGATATTGAGGCCATTCAGGATTGGGTAATAGACGGCGGCTGGCTGATGATTGGAACCGGAGCATACGCAGAACAGACACTTTCTGGTTTTACAGAGGATTTCCTGGAGGTGGAAGTGGCGGGGATCAGCGAACCGGGAGAGTCTAACCAGATATCCATAGAAGCTGAGAAATATGGAAATTTTTACAATTATCACAGTGTGGGAATTGATTTCTCTGCCATGGCCATAGCGGATCTGACCTATGATAGGTCGGGGATGTTCTATGACAGCAGAGAGCATCCGGGGATATATGCTTCCATAGGAGACGGGGCTATGTCTATTCTATTCTACTCGTTGGGGGAGAAGGAATTGCAGAAGCTGGAAAATTATATGGTGCAGGGGCTGTTTACGGATATTATGTATCGTTCTGTGAGCTATCAGGATTTTGGCGGATATTCGGAGGAGGAACGTGTAGGAAAAAGGGCGCTGGCTTTTATTGACAACTGCAATACCAATGTAGATTTTAAAGGGCTTGAGGTGTTGATAGGAATTTATGTAATCATAATTGGGCCGATTGTATATCTGGTGCTGCGCAAGTGCAAAAAGAGCGAATGGTATTGGGTGTTGGCGCCTGGAATGGGAGTCTTGTTTATTGTGGGCGTATATTTCTTCGGACAGGGCGCCCAGGTAAGGGAAACCAATGTATATTCCGTAACCGTTCAGCGTGTGGACAGCAATCGTGCGGATACGTATTTGCTGGCATATCATTCGGGTGTGAAGGAATGGAATATACGTCTGCAGGATGGGTATGAGGTAGCAGGTCCGGGATTGACCGATTATTATAGGAGTTATTCATCCAATTCGAGCGATTATTATTATGCAGTGAGTAAGAATAGCGAGGGATTGTTTGTCGGAATAAAGCCCAGGGAGAATTTTGACAGCGGTTTCCTGTACGCGGGGAAGAAGGCAGAGAATAAGGGAAGTATTTCGGGAGCGGATATATGGGTATCCGGCGTCACTGGGAAGACCAAAGGGACGGTTACAAATGATACTGCCTGTGATCTGGCCTATATGGCTGTCCAGACCAAGGCATATTTAATGGTATTCTCAGATGTGAAGGCGGGTGAGACGCTTGACTTAGAACAGGCTGTCAAGGATGGAAGATGTGTGTATCAGAATGATGTAAAGTATTTTGATAATCTGTTGTATGATATGGTGGGCATTTATGGAAGGCAGCCGGGCGTAACATATGAACAGGATGACATTGCGGCGCTGTTGGTGGGAATCAGTATCTCGCAGAAGTCGCGGCCTTTGGACGGGGAGTATGCAGCGATTGTCGGCGTAGTGAGGGATTACGAGAAAGCGATTGCAAGTAAATGCAATGAAATTTCTTATGGATGCCTGTATTCTTTTGTAGAAGCGGAGGTGGAAGGCAATGCTGCAGATTAATCATTTATATAAGAATTACGGCAAATTCCGTGCTGTCAATGATTTGTCGCTTCACATTCCAAAGGGGGATTTGTTCGGTTTTGTGGGGCCGAACGGTGCGGGAAAGACCACCACGATCCGAATGGTGTGCGGTTTGATGCTTCCAAGCGCAGGGGAGATTGTAATTAACGGCGTGAATGTGTCGTCGCATCAAAAGGAAATTAAGAAGCAGATAGGTTATGTACCGGATTTTTTCGGGGTGTATGACAATCTAAAGGTTAGGGAGTATATGGATTTCTATGGGTCTATGTACCGGATGAATTCCAGGGAGATTGCTAAGATTTCAGATGATTTGCTGGAATTGGTAAATCTTTCAGATAAAAAGGAGGTGTTTGTAGATACACTCTCCAGAGGAATGAAGCAGCGGCTTTGTGTGGCCAGGGCATTGATTCATAATCCGGCGTTACTGGTTTTGGATGAGCCTAATTCAGGACTGGACCCCAGAGCCAGGGTGGAGATGAAGGAGCTTCTGCTGAATCTGAAAGGAATGGGCAAAACCATTGTGATCAGTTCCCATATTCTCTCGGAGCTGTCGGAAATGTGCAATAGTATCGGCATTATGGATCATGGGAATCTTGTGGCTGCCGGGCATATGGAAGATGTGATGGAAGGGGTGTTCGGCAGCAATCAGTTGATTATAACGCTGGAGGAAGGGCATGAGACAGCGGTGCGCATTGCAAATGAGCACACAAAGGTGAAGGTAGATTCTGTGGGAGAACATGAGATGAAATTATCCCATAATATGACAAAGCAGGAGATTGCGAAGATGATTGGGGTGATGATAGAACATGATGTGGTGGTGACAGGATTCCATAAGCAGGAAGGAAACCTTGAGACCTTGTTTATGCGTGTGACCGGAAGCACAGAGGCACAGGAGGGAGGAAAAGAACATGGGGCTGAATCCAATAGTTAAAAAAGATGTAAAGGTACAGTCGCGCAGTATGAAAATCTGTTGGGGTGTGTTTGCCTATGAATTGATACTTGCGCTGGTCTTTTTCCTGTCCGTGGTGATTATACAACAGGAGAGTCGATATTCTGTCGGCAATATTTACAGCGCTATGGTATGGTTATATCCGATTCTTGCAGTGACGCAGTTGGTGATTCTGGGGGTGGTAGTGCCGGTCAGGACAGCTTCTTCCATATCGGGAGAAAAAGAACGCCAGACCTTTGATATTATGATGACTACGAGCATGACACCTTTTTCTGTCATTTGGGGAAAAGTAGTTACGGCAATTGTCCAAAGTATGCTTTTTGTGTTTGCCAGTATGCCGATTATGGCGCTTCCTTTTATCATAGGAGGGATGTCCTGGACTTATTTGTTCTGGTTTCTTGGAATTGCATTGCTGGTGTCGATTTTTTCCGCCAGCATAGGAATTTTATGTTCCTCTCTGTGTAAAAAAAGTATCAGTGCGGTGATTTTGTCCTATGTATTTTATCTGGTATTTTTTATAGGCACCATATTCCCCTATTTCATATATGAAATAATTATACAAAGTGTGTATCTGAGCGGTAATGCCGCACAGGCGGATAACGGTATATGGTGGTGCCTGTTTTTATTGGTGAATCCGGGCATGTATATTACAGAATTCTTTGCACATGTTATGGCGGGGCAATCCATGACGGAATACATGTTTGAACTTGTGAACCTGACACAGTCCCAGCGTGTACTCTATGAGGTTTTAAACGGATATGGATGGTTGATTATATCTACAATCTTGTTTTTGGCAGTTTCATTTTTATTCCTTTTTCTTGCTGCCAGACAAATCAATCCCATGAGGGCCCATGTAAAAGTTGCTAAGAAAAAACACGGCGATTCTCAATCGGAGTAGGTGATATATGGATATTACAAAATATCTTTTGGAACAGATAAAAAAATGTCGGTTTAAAATGAATCTTGCAAAAGTGATTGACTGTGGTGTTATGGCGGCTGCAGCAGCAGGCGTGGGAGGAATTTTTTGTGAGCTGATATCTTTTTTCATCCCCTTTTACTATGTACATCTTGCGGCAGGACTTTGTTTTGGGATCGGAGTTCTTGCAGGAGCAGGGTATGGAATCTGGCGCAGGGCCGATATGAAGCAGGCGGCAGGGCGGCTGGATTCATTTGGTTTAAAGGAAAGAATGGTTACGGCCTATGAACAGATAGAAATAGAACGGAAACGTAATCAAAAGGGTGGAACCCAAATGCAGGACTTTTCTGCGGAACATTCTATACGAAAGGAAGGGGATGGGGAAAACGAATTTATATACAGACAGAGGGAAGATGCTTTTGGGCATTATGAACAGATTCGGAAACGGATAAAGATATCGCTGGCGCCGGATAAAAGGCATGTGCTGGCATTAGCTTTGTCGGCGGCGGCAGTGATTGGTATGGCGCTGCTTCCGTCCCCCGTAAGAGACGAAGCGCAGCTTTTGCATCAGGTGCATGAGCAGTCCGGGGAAGCGAAGGAAACGTTGGAAGAGTTGCTGGATGCATTGGACAGCGTGGATTTGGAGCATTTGACAGAAGAACAGAAGGCTCAGCTTAAAGACCTTCAAGATGCTTTGAAATTGTCTCAGGAAGAATTGGAAAGAGCCAATTCCTGGGAAAGTCTGGCCTCAGCATTGGAGAAGCTTGATTATAAATATGAACAGGCGGGGCAAAGTCTGGAGAATCTTGCCAGTCAGATGACAAATCCGGAGGCGGCAGGGATTGCCGGGGCGGAAGCGCTGGCAAAGGCAGCGGCAAATCAAAACGGACAGCAGATGGCATCCGCAGGGGCGGCAGTGTCAAATCAGACCCCTGGGGGAGAAAAGGATGGTAACGGAGACGGCGATGGAAACGGAAGCGGTTCCGGAGACGGCGATGGAAATGGAAGCGGTTCCGGAGACGGCGATGGAAATGGAAATGGAAGTGGTTCCGGAGACGGCGATGGAAATGGAAGTGGTTCCGGAGACGGCGATGGAAGCGGAAGCGGTTCCG
>JAAWCE010000029.1 GCA_022793065.1 Lachnospiraceae bacterium | reverse complement strand
TAAAAGAGGGAATACCAAACGATATCCCCTCCATAAGTACAGCCGTCACATCATGCGCTGCTATTGTGATGCCGCTATTGTATTCCCGAAAATCTCTTCCAGTTTTGCCATATCTGACTACATCCTGTTCATAGTGGCATGCTGATAGCGTTTGGTACTCTGTATGGCGCTGTGTCCTCCTGTGGCTTTAACACCAACTGGTCTTTAACAGAATCTCCTTTTCAGCTAATTTCTTCATTTCGTCTCCTTTCGTGTTTTGTGCAACAGCAGAACCTACACTCTGGAAAAATTCTACTGCCAGAAAAAAAGAACCATGCGGGACTTTTCATAATCTGGCATGGTTCTTGATTAACGATAGTACCATATTCAATTTTCTCTTCCTTTTGTTCCGCCTGTCGTCCAAGTGGTGGTGAGGCATTGGAGTATAATGGGAGCAGATTCAGTAAAAAAAGGGGCGTACAGCTGCCTCGCAGGTGCCCTTTTCCGTATCTTCCAGGTATGTATTCACCAAAAAGACAGATTAGAATATACAGAATAAACATACAATAGAAAACACGCTTTGCAAGTTTTCTATTGTCATATATAATGAGCCAGAAACACTGGCTCAAGTCCGCCGGGCACGCTCGAAAAGCCTGGGGCTTTTCTCGCTTTGCGGCTGTCGCCGCAAAAAGGCGGGGCGCCACGGAACAATTCTACTAGACCTGCTGTAAAACCTGAGATTCAATTTCCTTTCGGTCTTCCTCCGACAGCTCCGGGAAATACTCAGCAATCTCATCTATGGCAATTTTTCCCTTTTGTATCATAAAGATTGCCTTGTTTTTAGCTGCTTCCTGTTTAATGTCATTCTCAAAAGCCTTGTAAATCTGTTCATCATCAAATAATGTCATCATTATATCTACAACCTCCTTTTCCCTGCTTTCCAGATACTCTTTCAGCACATTCCTGTCCTTGCAGAGACGAATTGTTTCCGTAACCGCCTCTCTGGTATTACCATAGCATTTTCTCTGCTCCTGATAGACCTTGCAAAAAATAATATACTGCCCGATAATGTCCCTTTCATTCTCCTGATACAAAACTTTGATTTCCGCATCAATGGAAATTCTGGTTCCATGAAAAAAGTCCTTTGACAGTGACATTATATTCGGAATTGTTTTTCTTTCTCCTGTAAATATCACATACAGTTCCGGCTTCGGCATCTTTACCTTTTTGCTTCCATACAGGTTCTGGTTCGTCCTCCTGAAATAATCATGATATGTCTGCATCAGGTACATCAGCGCACGAATGATTATGTTCATTGTCCACGTTGACTGGCTTTCCACCAATACCATAAGCCTGTCGCCTACAGAGAATCCCAAGTCATTATAATCTGCATCCACTAACACATGCTTGAGTGTGACATCTGCAATTTCATGCTCCGTAGCCTCTCCGTCCTCTGGATGCAGGGCTTTATATAGCTGCAGCAGATACTTTTTCTCTTGAAACAGGTTTGTGAACACGCTGTCCCTTATCTTTCGTTTCGGTGTGCTCTCTGCCATCCCTTTACCCCTTTTTCTGTATATTTAAGCTGCCTTTCTTCCCGCATCTCCTCTGTACCTTCCCACTTCATACCAACCTTTTCCGCCTCCTGTTTCTCCACCATAAAGACAAGAACCATGAATTTTCGATATTTAAAAGTTTCCGGCAATGCCGTGACATCCATCAACCTGCTTGCATCAATGTATTTGCGAATAGCCTCCATTGACAATCTCCTTCCAGGCAGTCCTTTTTCATAACTTATCTTTTCCATACTCCCTTTTCGGAAAAGTATTCCCACTGCTTAATCTGACAATTCTTCAAAGTGAATTTTAAACTTTATTTTTGCGTAAGAATATGCCAAACATCATTACCAGTAAATCCACATTTTCTATATAACCCTTGTGGATTAGTCGGATTATTTACTTTTCCTGAAACAGTTGCAAAATCAGCTATATCTTGCATTTTCAACAACAGACTTCTCACTACTAACTGTCCATAACCCTTCTTTCGGTAATGAGGAAGTACCTGTATCCACTCTAAAATCAATTCATTCGCTTCTCTGTCATAGTCAGCTATTCCTCCTGCGACAACAGTATCCGAATTTTTTTCTTTCAATAGAATCCACAAGTCAGAACAATAAACAGGCGTTTTGCGATAACTTTCTATTTGCTCTTTGGTAACGCTTAAATCACTATAACTTGCATTTATAAATCGAACAAATTCGTTAATATCGGACACTCCAGATACTATCTCAATATCAGACAAATTTACCTGACCGATATTTTTTAGATTATGAGATAGCCGAAAATATGCCTCATCATTATAGTCAATAAGCATTCCGTAATAATCTCTATCATGAATTATTTTCATATTTTCAGGCACAACAATCCCTTTTGATTTCCAATATGGAACGCTTAATGTGCCACATGGGTCATTCACATATTTCTGTAATGAAAACATAGAACATATCTCCATAAGTACCGATTTATACACTTGATAATAAAAAATATGCCTGATATATACAATGTATATTTATTAATTCATTTTCAATAGTTACACATAATTCTAAAAGGAAGTTTCTATAATATATCTTTATTATAACAAAAAGCGCCTCCTTTTTACAGTAAAATTCCCATGAAATTTTTGTCAGTAAACATATTTTATACTCCTTGCGCTCCGCCTGCCGTCCAAGTGGTTGTGAGGCATTGGAGTATAGTGGGAGCAGCAGGTGCCCTTTTCCGTATCTTCTAGGTATGTATTCACCAAAAAGACAGCTTAGAATGAGCCAGAAACACTGGCTCAAGTCCGCCGGGCACGCTCGAAAAGCCTGGGGCTTTCCTCGCTTTGCGGCTGTCGCCGCATGTGTCCGACAACGAAAAAGGCTGTTGGTAAACACGTTCCCCAACAGCCTTTCCCGTCACCGGACCCGCCCGGCTTGTAACCATAAAAAAATCGGGGTGACAGGATTCGAACCTGCGACCTCCTGGTCCCAAACCAGGCGCTCTAGCCAAACTGAGCCACACCCCGATACATTACGCTTCTTCCATCAACTGCGTACTTTATTATTATAACGCAACTCTTCCTTCTATGTCAAGAAAAATTATATGTATTCTATGGTAAAATGTACTTTCTCCTTCTCCACTTCCATAATCACATATGAGGGTTTATGCCCGTCCTGTCTGGGATAAGAAAGGCTTCCAGGATTAACCGCAGTAATATCCCCATCCCTGTCAACTATTGGCCTATGAGTATGCCCATATACTACAATGTCCATGCCCTTTGCCGCTGCCTCCCTCTTTATGTTCTCATTTCCCATGGATACATAATAATTATGCCCATGGGTTACCCACACCTTATGTCCCTCTAACTCTAACTCCAATTCCCTTGGCAGACAGGAAAAAAAATCATTATTTCCCAATACAATCATGAGCGGACAACCTGCAGCCTGGGCCAAATCATCCTCACACCCCTCAGCATCCCCGCAATGTATAACCATATCCGGAGACTGTTTCCGGACAACATTAAAAAAATTTTGATTTTTTCTATGCGTATCACTGACAATCAATATCTTCATACAGTCTTCCTTAATTCCTCTTTCATAAGCCGAAGCGCCTTTCCACGGTGGCTAATCCGATTTTTTTCTTCCTCCGTAAGTTCTGCTGTGGTTTTTCCCATCTCAGGCACATAAAAAATTGGATCATACCCAAAGCCATTGTCACCCTTCTCTTCATATCCTATTCTGCCTTCAATTGCAGCTCTTACGGTAACTTCTCTGCCATCAGGAAACACCGCGGCAATCGCACAGACAAACCTGGCCGTGCGCTTTTCCTCCGGCACTCCCTCCAGGCGGCTTATCAAATTTCCATTCTTGATATTGTAAGGCGTATTCTCTCCCATATATCTTGCAGAATAAACTCCCGGCTCCTTGTTCAAATAATCTATTTCAAGTCCTGAATCATCCGCTAATACAATCTCCTTTGTATGCGCTGCCACAGCCCGCGCCTTAAGCAGCGCATTTTCCTCATAAGTCACGCCATTTTCCTGTATTTCCACAGATATTCCCGCTTCTTTCATAGAAAGAATTCTATCGCAGGTATCTTCCATAATCATCCTGATTTCCTTCATTTTGCCCTCATTTCCCGTGGCAAATATCATTTGTCTGACCTCCTTCTCCATACTTTATCTTCTTTTTCAACTATCACAAACCCTATGATTATCCTTCTTTTTTCCTGGTTTCGGCCCCAAAAACTGATAATAATACGTTTTTAACATACCATTATAAATCTTGCGGTTTTTGTCCGCCTTACGTCCTATATCCCGTTCCGCATTTTCATACGAGGTAATCAGGTACATACTCCAGGAATCCAACGCTTGATATCTTTCGCCAATCATCCGATATAATTCAGGCAACGCTTCCCTCTCCTGCAGTCTCTCTCCATAAGGCGGATTTGTAATGATAAATCCGTATTTTTTTGAATGACTAAGCTGGTCCACACCTCGCCGCTGAAAGTGTATCAGAGATTCCACCCCTGCCAAACGAGCGTTTTCCCTGGCAATTTCCACCATTCGCTCATCAATGTCATACCCTTGAATATCCGTATCCACATTTCTATGTACCAAATCCCCCGCTTCCTCCAAAGTATCCCGCCAAACGGATTTCCCAATGACCTGCGGCCAGTTTTGCGCCAAAAAGCTTCGATGCATACCTGGCGCAATTCCTGCCGCCATCATGGCCGCTTCAATAGGAATCGTACCGCCGCCGCAAAAAGGGTCCACCAAAATACGACTCCCATTCCAGGGAGTCAGCATAATCAATGCCGCCGCCAGATTTTCCGCAATGGGCGCCTTTACCGTCAGCTTACGATACCCCCTCTTGTGCAGAGACTCACCTGTGCTGTCCAATCCCACTGTCACCTCATCCTTCATCAGAAACACCCTGACAGGGAATCCGGCCCCTTCTTCGGAAAACCAGCTTACATGATAGAAATTTTTCATTCGCTCCACCATAGCTTTTTTCATAATGGCCTGTATGTCCGAGGGGCTGAACAATTTTGATTTCACACTGGCAGCCTTTGCCACCCAAAACCTGCCGTCTTCCGGTATATATTCTTCCCAGGGAAGCGCTTTCGTACCCTGAAACAATTCTTCAAAGCTTTCCGCATGAAAACTTCCGATTTTTATCAAAATACGCTCTGCCGACCTGAGAAAAACATTCGCCCGACACAACGCCTCTTCATCTCCCCAAAATGTCACTCTGCCGTCTGCCACTTCTGTAATGTCATATCCCAAATCGTCAATTTCCCTTTTGAGCACGGATTCCAGCCCAAAATGACAGGGGGCTATCAATTCAAATTTTCGCATTTTCAACCTCACTTTTCCTAATAAGTATACCTTCTTTTCCCTATTATGTAAATAGAAACCTTCACAACAAAGGCACTGCCCTGACCGCAGTGCCTTTGTCTCCAGAACTTCTTAGAAATTCTTGTTCTGATTGTTCTTGTTCTGGTTCTGATTGTTCTTATTCTGATTGTTCTTGTTGTTGTTCTGATTCTGGCTGTTCTGTGTACTGTCCTTGTAATTCTCAGAATTCTTTGTGCTGTTGTTGTAATTATTGTTGTCCATTTTGTTCCTCTCATCCTGCCGCTCTGTGCGGCAATCTTAATTGGTTATCAGTTACAGGACTAGTATGGCAAAATCGCACAAAAAATATGCCAAACTTTTTTAGTACTTTGGTACTAATATTCACTTGATTTTTTTAAGGAAAGGGTTTATAATAACTTATGTAAACAGATATCCTTCATCGTCTGTTTACCCCCTTTATATATTTATACTCCCCTCAAAATGAGCCATTGGTTCCCTCCAATGGCTCATTTTTTCAGGTGCATCACAGACAAGCCCCCATATTGGCCATAACACATTAATAGACTATAAAACGCAACATTCCCAGCCTGTCAGTGTATCCAATCCCGAAATACTTTAACCGCCAGCAATACCAATAAAATAGGCAGAATCACCGGCAGAATCGCCGTGATAACCGAAAATACAGCACTTAAGATTAACACCACAATCAAAATCACAATTACCAGCCATAATACTGCCGGTACCCTGATCCCTTTACGAAAATGTTCCTGCCCTTCTTCACCCATTCCCCAGACATTACGACGCGCAGTATTGTTTTCAGCCTCTTCCGCGGAACTTTCGCCCTTGGTTTCCACAATCGTTTTCGCAATCAACCTGGGATCGCCCAAAGCAGAAAGCACTTGTTCCTCACTTTTTCCTTTGCGGACTTCCGTATTAATATAGTCCTCATAAAAGTGCAAATTATCCGTGACAATATCTGCAGTCACTCTGCCGCTTAACGCCACGCGCAATTTTTCCAAAAATTCATGCTTCGTCATATTATCTCCAATTCAATATCAATTTGTTTAAAACAAAAGTACATCTGAAATCATTAAACACATTCCATATGCCATCTCAACACAAAACACTACTTTCAATCATTTTACTGTAACTGATCCATCCCCTCCCCGGAAGTCAACCTCTTCAAGTAAACGTCCGGGTCTTTCTTCATTTGCTGCATGGTCTTAAAGGCATTCAATACCATAGATTCCTTATTACAACATTCCGTATTTTTCCCAATATCCCTAACCAGATTATAACGATCCATTTGCCAGACATACAAATCCGTCAGCCCATACCCCTTACAACGGTCTTCGTCACAAAACGTATGATTATCCAAATAATACATAAACTCCCGCATTTGTCCATGGTCTGTCAACAATCCCTCCCACAATTCTCCCAGCCAATGGGCATCCTTTCCGGCATATTCTCCTAAAGCCATCAAGCCTTCGTATGCTCTGATTTTTCTCGCGTCATATATAATCCCGTTCATATTCGCCTTAGTCCTCACAAATCTCCTGTCTTTCTTAAACCGTTTTTCAGTAAGCCCTCACCACTTCTCTCTGGGACAAACGTTCTTCCCCACCGCCGCTCTAAGCTCCACATAACACCCGCAGCTTCGGCACATTCCCTCTAGCAGCATCTCACATTCTTTACATATCATAAGCCTTTTATCATATAAATCCTCTGGCGCCTTAACATCAATATCCAGATTTTCAATGTATTCCCATAGAGAACGAAAATATTCCTCCTGACCAACCATTTCCCTTGTCAGACATTTTCTGCATACCCTTAAATTTTCCACTCTCTGTTCCATAACTTCTTTTCCTGTAATATTTCACTTTCCTGTTCTTTCAGTCATTTTCACAGTTCGTTTTACTGACAATTTTTCTCATAGACCTCTATTTACATATCTTTTACACCGACCATCACCACTTTTCCGCCTTTAATGATCCGCATGCAGACTTATACCACCAAAAAAGCGTTTTTATTGCGCAAGAGAAAAAAAGAGTGCGAATGCCTTCCTTTCAAAGCTTTCCCACTCTACCAAAATGTGTCACTACACATCAAAACGTGCGTTAGAGGATTCGAACCCCCGACCTTTTGGTCCGTAGCCAAACGCTCTATCCAGCTGAGCTAAACGCACACTTTTCATTGCATGTTTAATACCTGCAACGATTATTATAATAATCCATATTTGCATAAAAGTCAAGTACTATTTAAAAATATGCCGCAAAAATTTGCAGCAAAATTAAAAAAGATGCAAAGTCTTATTTATATAATAAAGACTTTACACCTTTAGTTATTGATTTCAATTCAGTTGTAGTTAATACTACTCCTTCATTCTGTCAATCTCAGTGAAATTAACGCCAGAATCTTTTTTGAAATCATCAAACACAACTTTCATTACTTCAATGACCACTTGACATTTCATCACTCATTTTCTGGTATTACTTTATTGATATTTACTACTATTATTATAACAATCAACACAAAAAAAATAAAAAAGTTTATTAACCTTTCTTTTTATACATCAGAAAATTCATGCCACACAGCATCTCTATTTTTTTCGAGTTTACTAACCTCCTGTATTAATCCGTAACAATCCATATCATAATCTGGCTTTACAATTATTAAATTGTCCTCGTCACATTCATAAAATTTGAATGCATTTTTGTAATACCTTACTAATTTTTTTACGTTTGAGACTTCAAACTCTTCTGTTCTATCTGCTGCAAATAAATATATGTATTTACATCCCACCTGTTTCGTTATTTCTAATAAAATTGGTACAATTTTTTCCCAAAACAGTCCAAATCCTAAAGGTATTCCCACTTCTTCTGGTACTTCACATTTTTCATTTTTGCATAAATGCCTTAATTCAATTGCAGATACACACTTTTCCACTTTCCAATTTTCAGCTTGTCCTGTCGCTTTGGCTTCTATCTTTGATTCCACTCTTTTATCGGCTATTTCAAATAAAACATCGATTCGTTCTTTGTATAGAGACCAACCAGCATCATAGTAATCTTCTCTTGCCTTTTCGTTATTCTCCATTTTAGCCTCTACCAAAATATCAACGAACTGTCTTTCGTCTTCCGTTAATTTATATCTAATATTTTCTCCAATTAGCAATCCACATTTGACAGAAAAGAACAAGGCAATTTTGCCGGATTTGTCTTTAATCAAGTAAACTCTCGTTTCACCATCAATGTCCTCAGCCCATGCCTTGTCCTCGTCTTGAATATAATGTTCAAGCTGATTTTTAGCTTTTTTTGATACAAACTCTTTAATCAACTCTTTATTATTTGGATTAGATGTTAATACTTCACATTTGAATTCACGAAAATAATTTCGTTTTTCTTCTGTGTTAATACCCCCACCTCTTCTCTAATCAAATACTTTCTTTCTCGCAGCAAGTTCTTTCGTTGCATCTATTTTCATTGCATCCAAAGAAATCGCAACATCGCCATCTTCTCCAGCCGCAATACCAAATCTTGCCTTTTTCCATGAAAATTCCTCGTGCGACAAACCACTCAATTTCCAAGAAGATAGTGAACCATACCTATCTAATACATCTCTCAACAAGTTTTGAGTAGTTTCACTCACTCCCTCTGCCACAGATGCGAAACAAGTTTCAAACTTATATTCACTTCTAACTTCCTTCAATACCGGACCAAACTTCCAACCATAAAAAGTGCCGTCAAACAAAGGCTCATTACAACTCATGAGGGATTCTCTTTGTGAAAAATACATAAGTTTATGCATCTTCATTTCATCCATACTTACACCATATCGTTTAAAATACATATCATATAAAGCTCTTGCTACACACAACGTCTTTTCCATATTTATCCCCCCTTACTTTTTATTGTAGTTTCGATAGTATATTATTTCCAATATTATTTTACAACAATCTAACAGAATTTGCTACAAAAAATTTGTTAAATAACCATAAAACAAATCCGGCAGATATAAAATCTGCCGGACTTGTATCGTTTCTTCTTGCCCTGTCAACCACCAAAGAACTCTCATCGCAGTTTGGCTTTTGGTATAAATCGTTTTTATCTCTGTTGATTATTTCTCCTGGAAAGTCGCACATGCCGTACCGTGGCAGTCGCAAGCTCCGCCGCCCTTGATATCCACATGTTCCGCATGACATTTGTAATTGGAGTTGTAAATGCACTTTATTGCCTCACAGTCAATACTGATGGTCTTACTGGGATGAACCACAGAACTCTTGAAGGAATCCGCTCCCTCTCTCTCCTGAATAAAGCTCTCACAGCAAGTATCATCACAATTGCAGGCATGTTTTCCGCCCACCATAATATCCCCTTTGCTGCACAGGCAATTCTCGTTGTAGGTACAATTGTGTACTCCGCATTTTAATTCTGCCATATAAGCCTCCTTCCGCGCCGCTTACCTGACAAATCTGCCATAAGCAGCGCGGAAGCGGCAGATCCGGACAGACATGATACCGCCTTATGCCATGCTCCGGCCCACAGTACATACCTGTCAAAATCAGTATGCCTCATTCCCGCCATAATATTCATTTGCTTTTTCGTGGAAATGGGTTACATATCTCCTGCGCAAACTTCTTTGCAATCTCATTTACTCTCTTCCGGCACAATCTCCTTGCGAATCTCTTTCGTGCGAATTTCCTCACAGATTTGTTCCATAAAACCTTGTAATGGCTTCTGTCCCTCATCGCCGGCAAAACGGCTCCTGACAGATACAAGTCCCTGCTCTTCCTCCTGCTGTCCCACAACCAGCATATAAGGTATTTTTGCCAACCGTGCTTCACGGATTTTAAAACCAATTTTTTCCGAACGGTTATCCACCGTGGCATCAATGTCCTTTGCACGCAGCGCATCAAGCACCTTTCCCGCATACGCTTCATATTTCTCCGAAATCGGAAGCACTCTCACCTGCTCAGGACAAAGCCAGGTAGGGAATTTCCCGGCATATTTTTCAATCAGCCAGGCCAGCGTGCGCTCATAGCAGCCCATAGACGTCCTGTGAATAATATATGGACGCACTTTATCACCATTCTGATCCACATAATACATATCAAACTGTTCTGCCAAAAGGGCATCCCATTGAATGGTAATCATGGTATCTTCCTTGCCATATACATTTTTGGCATTGATATCCACCTTTGGCCCATAAAATGCCGCCTCTCCCACATCTTCCACAAAAGGAATATCCAACTCCGTCAAAATTTCTCTGATATGTTGTTCCGTCTGGTTCCACACTTCCGGTTCTCCGATATATTTTGCCCTGTTATCCGGATCCCATTTAGACAGATGATAGGTCACATCTTCCTCCACGCCCAAAGTCGTCAGACAATACTTCGCAAGCGCAATACATCCCTTAAATTCCTCCACCATCTGATCCGGCCGTACCACCAGATGTCCTTCCGTTATGGTAAACTGGCGCACTCTGGTAAGACCGTGCATCTCACCGGAGTCTTCCGCACGAAACAGCGTGGAAGTTTCGCTCATCCTGTAAGGAAGGTCACGGTAAGATTTCTGTGTATTTTTATAGACATAATATTGGAAAGGACAGGTCATAGGACGAAGTGCGTATACTTCCTTGTCTTTTTCCTCATCTCCCAACACGAACATTCCCTCTTTATAATGATCCCAATGTCCTGACATTTTATATAAGTCAGATTTTGCCATCAAAGGGGTTTTGGTACGAACATATCCCCATTCCTTGTCTTCCAGGTCCTCTATCCACCGTTGAAGCTTCATAAGCATTTTCGTCCCCTTAGGCGTAAAGAGAGGAAGTCCTTGACCAATCACGTCAACCGTAGTAAAAAGCTCCATCTCGCGCCCCAGTTTATTGTGGTCCCGGCGTTTGGCATCCTCCATACGCTCCAAATGCTCGGCCAATTCTTCTTTTTTATTATATGCCGTACCATAAATACGCTGAAGTCTGGCCTTGTCTGAATCTCCTCTCCAATAAGCCATGGAAGAAGAGGTGAGCTTAAACGCCTTAATATTTTTGGTACTCAACAAGTGAGGCCCGGCACACAAGTCAACAAAGTCCCCCTGACTGTAAAAAGAAATTTCTGCATCTTCCGGCAAATCCTGAATTAATTCCACCTTATAAGGCTCCTGCCGTTCTTCCATGAATTTGACGGCCTCTTCTCTGGACATAGTAAATTTTTCCAGTTTGGCGGCTTTTTTGATAATCTTTTTCATTTCCGCCTCCAAAGCGTCCAAATCTTCTCTGGAAAAAGGCGCATGATCAAAATCATAGTAAAATCCAGTGTCAATACTCGGCCCTATTGCCAGCTTAGCGTCGGGAAACAGATTTTTGACTGCCTCGGCCAACACATGAGAAGTGGTATGTCGAAGCGCCGCCAGCCCTTCTGCATCATTTGCAGTACAAATACTCAACTCACAGTCCCGGTCCACCACAGTCCTTAAGTCTACTGTCTCTCCGTCAATTTTCCCGCAACAGGCAGCTCTTGCCAGCCCCTCGCTGATATCCAGCGCAATTTCGTATACACTCTTACTCTCCGCAAATTCTTTTACGGAACCATCCTTTAACGTAATTTTCATCTTAACTCCTATCCGCCCTGTTATCTTCATGGGCATAACTCTGCAAATCTTTCATATCAACACTACCTTAAAACAGCCCGAACACAACTCCTGTCAGCGTACAAAAAAAGCCCCTTGCAATCTCTCTTTGCAAGGGACGTATCCATTCCAGAACGCGGTTCCACCCTTCTTGCAGATTCCATCATACGAAATCTGCCACCTTCCTTTGCTCGTAACGGGAGCTTCCGGGCCGTATTAGAGCCGCTCCAAGGGGGTCTTCGTCATATTTCCTGCCAAACCGCTTCCAGCACCGGATATTCCGGGCGGTTCTCTCTGCGGCATTTCACATGCTACTTTCCTTTTCAACGCTTTCACTGATGACTTTACATGATACTGCTGTAAACTTATGATTTTCTATCATAATACTTTTTCTCTTGATTGTAAAGACCCTTATTTACATTTTCCATAATATCCTAGTTCTTTACCTTTTTTCAATGATACATTGATGTTTTTCCCCTCCAGTAAAAATTTTCATAAAACGTCATGTTAATTCATATATATTTACTCTATACTAATCTTTGGAAGAATCATATTCAGAGCAATGCAGCGAACCATCCATACAAAAGATAAAACAGCTCCGAATATCATTCTTCCGACACATAGAACACATAATTAACCATCAAAAAGGAGGAATTCTATCATGAAAAAAACTATTTTATCACTTTCTATCCTGGCTGCTTTGCTGTTTACATTATTCCAGCCCGGATATGTTCCCGGCGAAGGAGATGTCAGCACTTGTGATCTCATAGAACAGGATTATCAGCTTTAATCTCAGTCAATGTTCTTTCCAAACTTTCTTCGATAATAATTATGTACATTTTCACTGTTTTTATTGTGCATATAAAGTTGAAGCAAGTAAAAACTATGTTGCAGACATTCCTGGCATAACCGAGCATATTCCTGCGTATTTCGCTTCTCGTATACGCAGGAAAGGTTTGCCAGCATACTTGCGGCATTATCTCCTCTCCGGCATTTTAATGCCAGCCGAATTCCTTTCATCCCCTCTTCTTCCGCCTTATCCAGGCCGCCGTACAGCTCCAGTCCTCCCGTATAGTTAATATATACCTGCATCAGTGAGCCCCCATGATACTGTTCCGCCACCTTGCTTGCCTGAAACCTGTCCAAAATCTGCTCCCACAACGCAAGCGCTTCTTCCATTCTTCCAATATGTTTCAGCCCCAACGCAATCCGATTCAACAAGATACATTCCTGCCTGGATGGAATTCGATAGACTACCCCCTGATACTCTCTCATAGTATAACGCAATATTCTCTCCGCCTCCGAAACTGCCTTCTCCCCGGAAATACTCCTGTCCGCAATGACCACCATCAGCCTGTGCGTTTCAATGAATTGCCTGTTGACTTTAATCCCCAGATCCAGCTTGCCGGCAATCTCTTCCGCCAATTTCGTCGCTCCCATCCTGTCCCCTTGTTCCCATTTGGCATGTACCTGACGGACCTTTTCGTACAACGAAAAATCATCTGCCTGAATATATCCGTAATACCGCTCCCTCTCCAGTCCCATTTTATGTAACATTTGATAAAGTTTTTTCTTATTAGGCTTCCGTTTTCCTCCCTCTATCCGTGACACCGTCTCCCAACTGCATATTCCTTCGCTGAGTTCCTCTTGTGACAGCCCCTTTGCCAGGCGCATCTCCTTTAACAATTCCCTGTTGACCAACAACTCTTTTTGTTCCCGCACCAGCAAAAGGTATAAAATATCTCCCTGCGGAAGCTCCACTCCGGCAAATTGATATAAAAATCCAATCGCCTCCCGTATTTTCTCAAGCACAGCGGCTTCCTCTTTCCTGCCCATTTTCTCCAAACAGGCGCTTTGTATTTCCAGAAGTTTGTCCATTACGGTCAAAATGCCATTTTCCGCCAGACATGCCACTCCTCGGCCGCAAATATCATACGCCGTCCCCCAATCTCCCTGAGAATGATAAGCTTTTCCCAACACCCAGGTACACTGGGGATATATTTTTGCTTTCTCCTCCGTGTCAGTACACCATTTTTCCAGATAGTCAATCAATTCCGTTAAATTTTTCCTGGCTGCGTCCACCTCTCCCTTTTCCAAACGCAAAGCCCACAGAAACAACAATATCCTGACTTCCTGCATACAAAGACGCCAGCCCTCCGGAATTCCGTCCCGCCATTGGGGAAACATAATTTCCAAAGCCTCTTCCAATTCCCTTGCACAGGATTCCTTGTCTTTTCTCTGCTGATATTGATATAATGCTCTCATCCATTGCCCATATTGTCTGTGCAGCGGTTTGATGCTGTCAGGATATGTTTCATATTCTTTTAACACTTTCTCCACCAATTCATAATTCCGATTTTCCATCCCCTCCAGAATCATTGAGCGTAAAAAAATAAGCTGGTATTCCTCTTCGGATATTACCAGTTCCAATTTATCCATTGACTTCCCCAATCGCTGAAATAACGCCTCCATCAAGAAGCAGTCCGGTTCCATTCCCCCATGCTCCAGCCTGGACAATTCCGCCACATCCGCCAGCCCTCTCCCCAACTGTGCCTGTGAAATCCCCATTTCTTCCCGAAGCCTGAACAGTATCCTGCCCACATTATGAATCATCCCACGCCCCTCCAACACCATATATTGCCGCTTGCATCTATATGGATTCAGTATATGATAATTTATTTGGACTATCAAGCACATAATCAGACTATTACTCTTTTAAATAAACTTTTTTATAAATTGTGATATTATTTTAAACCCCGTTTATAACAAAAACCGGCTTTCAGAATATTCCATTCCAAAAGCCAGCCATCTTATGCCTTTTTTGCTTACATTTCATAACATACTATGGATTTTTCGTATTCCTAAACCTTTGCGCTTCCCTCAATGACTTCCACAATATAATCCTCTACTTTATCTCTGCTCATGTCCAGCGCTACCGCCAACTCCCCATACAGACTTTCCTCTGCCAAGTGGAAATATTTTGCATCAATGGCAGTTACTTTTCTCCCGGCCTGAATCCGCTTTTGTTTTCTCTGATATATGGTCTTAATCATTTTCACCAGTTCCTTGCAGTCATTGGTCTTCATACAATCCCGGTAAATCTGTTCTGACAGTTTCTCGTTTGTAATCACCAATAGCGGAATCTCAGGGATTGCGGCAATTAATTTCTTCGCTTCCTCACGTGCAAGCACATATCGCATGGACTCCTTAGAAGAATCCACCGGAACATATACCGTACTTCCTGACATATACAGTGGCTTCAATATATAATACTCTCTCTCTTTATCCACACCGGATATATCCAGAGTTGTAATCTTTTCCACAACACAGACACCCTTATTACTGCAGATAACATAATCTCCTACTGCAAACACAATATCCCTTCCTTTCCGCATTCCTGCCGGCTGCAACGTTTACTTGACCACCAAATCCGGTATGATTTCATACCTTGTACTATATTTTTATTACATATCATTGTTATAACCTAATTTTAACAGATTTAATCACAAAATGTCACAAAATTATATGACTATTTATGATTTTTGTGAAATATGCCTATAAAATCCAAGTTATAAATAACAATTCTATTCACTTATCCTATTTTTTCGTTCCATCCCCTCCTTTTATCCTCCTGAAATATGCCGCTCCTCCGGTTTCATAAAGCAGTTCGTATTCATGGGGACAACTGCGTAAGAATTCATATAACGGTCTAGTATCACGCACCAGAAAACCATCAAAATCATACTTTTCCAACATATCTGTCACAAAATTCTGACTTACCGCCTGATTTTCCCGACCCGTCCGGTCTATGATTTTCTCCAAATTTATTTTCTGTAAAAAAAGAAGGCTTACTCCATCGCTTAAAATCCCCACATCCGAATACACATCCGCTCTGCCGTCAAAAAAGACACTTATGTCATTAAATATCAGTTCCCCGCCGTAATCATAATCGTTAAAAAGCCGCTGAGGTTTCTCTTGCTTGACAAATTCCAGCATTTCCTGAGACAATTCCATAGAGATACATGACCCGGACATACAGGTTCTTCCCACCAACACACTTGCCGCACAGCCAGCCCCTATAAGCGCCGTCATGGCCAACACAGCCAGCCCCTTCTCCACCCCACCGTTTTTTTCTTTCACTTTCACAGGCAGCGTATAACGAAATGCCCAAAAACCTGCAGCGATTTCATACAGTATAATAAACCTTTTGCTGCGCAAAAATAAATATCCAAACAGTCCCATTATCAATACATCAAACAATCTGACATCCTTTTTTGTCAGCAAAATTCCTATTATCGTGAGAAACACAGGGAAAAAATATAATATTAATTGCCCTGTTTGCTTTATGTCCGGCGCTCCCCATTCGGCAATTATCTGCATCTGTAATGCTTGTCCCACCTGTGTATAAGGATAGGTAAGCGCCTTTCCCCCCAAAGGATTTATACAAATACACATTGCAGACCATAAAGTAAAAAATGCCAGTTTTCCTAATTCCTTTTTGTCAAACTTATGGCTGCAAAGCCTGCCCAGCCGAATATCCCATATTCCGCTTACAAATAACAGCGCGGGCAGCAGATAAGAAAGCGGCGCAGACCCGGCGTGGAGATTTCCCCACAACAGCCCTAGGATGGGAAGTTTGTATATACAATTACTTTCGGGATATTCCAGATATGTATACAAACAATGGAGTTCCGCAAATAATAAGAAAAAAGTAAAAAAATGCGGTCTGCCGTAACAAAGGATTCCGGATACCGCCGCAAAAAAAGCGGAAAAAAACAGTGTAAAAATACAGTTGTCTAACAGCCGCTTTCTATTGACCCAAAGCATACACAAATTCAGTCCCACGGCCCCTGCCGCACAAAACAAATATACCCCCTCATCTCCTGCCGCCCCACGTATCTCATAGAAGCAAACCTCCGACAGCCACTCGTGGGGCGTCCACAAAATTTCTTTCTGTCTGCCCACCCAGGAATAAATATCCGTCTGCGGCACCCGCCCATGACTTACAATCCATTCCCCTGTCTTCACATGCCACCAATAATCATTTCCACTCATGCCTTGGGAAAAATACAAAAATAAAATGGTTACAATCATCCCCACCAGCATGACAGCAAACCAATTTTGCAAGCTCTGCTCCCATATTGTCTTTTTCTTCATCATTGTCTCCTATTCCGGTTTCGGAACCGTTTTTCAAACCCTTCCACTGCAGTCCCCCGGCCTTTTTCATACAAATGGGACAATCTGTCAGATTGTCCCATTTGTATTTTAATCTTTGTTTTTCCGCTTCCTTACCATTACTACTATGATTATGGGAATTGCAATCATTCCCGTCACGCCTGCCACGGAACCGAAAAACAACGGTCTGTTATTAAAAAACTGCACCCATACATCGGTCGTTACGTAGAAATCACTGATTTCCTCCACTAACCTGTTTCCCGCTGCGTCCGTCAAAGCCACCGTCACATTATGCGCCCTGGTACTCTCACCGGAAATCTCAAAACTATAGTCCTCGTAAGCCATACTCTTTTGCAGAATTTCATCTTCTCCCCAGAAAGCATGGGACACACCGTCCAGCCATACTTCCATGGATACCAATCGCATGTTATCCTCCGCCTGCATATTGACGGTAAGATTCTCCACAGGATAGGTTTGGCCGCTTTCCAAATTGGTGACAATCAGATTGGGCAATGTTTTGTCTATGCCGAAAGAAATTTCCATATTTTTTTGCTCCAATGTGTTTTCAGCCACATTCCTTGCCTCGTCTTCCGAATATACGGATATGCGATATATTCCGTCATTTTCAAAATTCTTCTCAAAAATAGTATATACATAAGAATTCCATTCTCCGTCCCCTCCGGTCCTGTCAACGCGATAGTCCGTTCCTTCCTGCAATACCAAAGTCTTCTCGTCTCGGAACAATGTAATCCGAATTACATTCAGAATATTGGGATTGATTTCCGTCACAATCATATCCATGGGCGCTTTTGCAAACGTACCTATTATGCTTCTGCATCCCTGATCAAGATGATATGTGGAACCATTCCTGTTTACGGAAAACATCATCTGTTCCATCCCTTCCTCCTGAGAAGCATCCGATACAATCTCTGTCACAACATGGCCGGCTCTGTCCGCCGCCTCACAGGAAAGTGTATATATGCCGTCCCTGTCCAAATTTTCTACCACATAAGTATAAACATAACTGTCTCCCTGATAGGACGACGCAGAGATACCGGCGTCGGACAAATCAATCTCCCGAAATACAGCGCCCTGGTCCGTATCCTCACATACCTCAGCCAACAGTTTCAATCGACAGGACGCCGGGTCCAGATTTTCATCTCTGACAACCACGGAAAATCCTATGGTTTCCTCATTATTGGCAGAATGGTCCCCAATCCCTGTCACTGTAATCTGTGGATCACCGGTATCAACCACAAGCAAATCCGACTGGTACTCAACCATTTGATTTGTAGAACGGTCTGTATAAGCGGCCGCCACAATATATTCGCCGTCTCCATCCAGAGAAAAAGCGCCCGCATGCCTGTCCATTCCCAATTCCGTCCACGCAGCGGGCAACGTCTCAAACGCCCCGCCGTTTTTTGAAACGGACAGCTCTACATCCTCCGAATAGAAATTTGCCTCCGTTACATTGATAACCCCTTCAATCATTCCGTTATAATAGGAAGTGGTCCCCTCCATGCCCACCGGTTCATTATACTGCACTTCCGCCACAGGCGCTATGGTATCCACCACAACCCGTTTTCCGTCTACAAACTTTGTCTCTATCTGTGTTCTGTCAACAGCAGAGAATTCCACCGTACCATTAAACTGTGTATTTCCGCCCAATTCAGCATTTGGAATCTGGAACGTAGCCGTTGCCACCCTTCTCCCCTCACTGTAAGTAATGTCCCCTTCTTCAATTACTCCATTGAGCAGTTCCGTATTCACACCGGATACATCACTTGCCCGCAAAAAACTATAGACAAAATGATCCACACCGGATGTAGCATCCATTGCCGTTATGGTCACGGTGGTATGTACGTTATAGAAGCCAAAGGTAATTGCATTTAAGATATTTTCCAAAACCGGCGTACTGTATTCGATGGTCATATCCGAAGGCGCCGTCTTATCCACTGTAAAAGCAAATGGCGCTGCTTCCTCCGCAGAGTGAAATACCAAATCCTTATATTGAATGTTAAATGTATAATTGGCGTCCGCCGGAAAATTCAGCACGGCTGTGTGCATATTTCCATCCAAAGTCCAGTTTAAGGGATCTCTCAGAAATCCTGCGTAGTCTTCCACTGATACATCCTGTCCTGCCGCGTCCACCGCCATAACCACCGCCTCTACATCCTGCGCTCTGAAATTGCGCTCATGAATTACAATTGTGACAGACATATCCTCCTGGCTGTAATTAATATTTTCTTTCGTCTGTATCAGCCTTTCCGTAGCCCAGCTTGTCTCAATTACAGGTGCAACGGTGTCAATGGTAATCTGGCTTGAGGTATATGTATCCATCTCATTACCGGAACGGTCTGTATATTCCATGGTGAAAATATAATCCCCATCTTCATATAGGCTTATACTGCCCTGCCAGACATCTCCTTCTTTGCTCCAATCAGACACGGGCACAACTTCTCCATTTATCTTACATATCACATCCTCCCCATAGAAATTAGCTTCACTGACCTGAAAGGTCACTTCCATAGGCCCGTCATAATACAATATGGCATCCGTTCCATCACCATTAAAATCGTCGGTAAGTATGTTTCCGGTTTCTTTTTCCGCAATTTGAACCGCCGGGCTGTAAGAAACTGTTCGGGTGGGAGAAATGGTATCCAGCACTATGATTCTGCCGCCATCCGTCTCTCTTCTGATATTTCCGGCTCTGTCCGCCGCTTCAAAATGGATTCTGCCTCTATATTGCTTCGCCTCGCTGGCGGTCAGTCGGAAGGAAGCTCTTACCTCTCTGCCATATTCCGTGTCTTCCATGGTAAACTCATCCCTGAGTATGGTTCCTCCGCTCTTCTCTACATTGACGTTGCTGCTGCCTTCTTCCTTCTCATACCCCCAAACCAGATAGTCCATACCTGAAATGTCTTCCTTTGCGTAGACTGTTACAGTCACATCCGGCTGGTAATACCCAAAGGTAATGAAATTCAAAAATGTCTCCATGAGAGAATTGGAATATTCATACCGCAGACTGGGCAGCCCCTTATCAATGGTAAAACTGTCGGAAATCACTTTTTTGTTTCCTCCCATATCGGGGCAAAGGATTTCCACCTGGTAATTGGCATCCATGTCATAAATGATAGTATTGGTCCAGGAATCTTGCGTTTCCCCCGGAACCCAATGGCCAATCTTTGCCTCTGCAGATTCCAGTGTATTTCCCCAGGTATCCTTTCCCTGAATATGAATCTCAATTTCGTCGGTCCTGATATTTCTGTCCGTCACAGTTATGAACGCGGTGCGGCCGCTTCCATAGAACGCCTCCATATGAGGTTCATTGTTGTCATACACCACGGTAATGTCCGGTTCCGTGGTGTCTATGGTCAACACATGGGAAAGGTATTGTTTTGCCGCATTTCCGGAAGTATCCGCATAAGAAAGTTTTATCTGATAATCTCCGTCTGCGGAATGGTCCACATTCCCTTCTCCCAACACCAGATTCAAAGTATAGTGTGTACTATCTTCATCATCCCCTTTCCAATCCCGAAAATCATAATGATAATCCTTTCCTGCTTCCAGCAGCGCGCCATCCCGTTCTACTGTAAGCTCCACATCTTCCGGAAAAAAATTAGCCTCCGTCAATGCCATTGTCACATTCACTTCCCCCTGGAAAATGAAACGAGTATTCTGGTCCACATCTTCCGTATCATCTACCTGGTTGTCCATGCTGTCTACCATTCTGGCCAATTTTCCTTCATAAGCCCTGTCACAGGGGATTTCTTCCCATGCGGCTGCTTCCCTGTCCACTACCACAATGCAGCTCACAGGTTCTTGGGCCGCGTTCAAGGCCAAATCATCATAAGATGCAAAAAATTCATACCTGGCGTCCTCCGGCAGCGGAACCAAAATTCTGTGTTCCTCCCCTGTACTTGTCCAGTTGGCGGCGTCATTCAAGTATTGTGCAAATGACACCTCTTCCTCCTGGTGGTTCTTTCCGGCTGAAACGGTAATTTCGTTTCCCTGGGCGTCCTTTACCGTCATCTTCCCTTCCACATCTCCAGCGCGGAAATTGTGCTCCACTATGGTCATTTCCAGATAAGCATTTTTGTTTACATACACCACCCCGTCCCGAATCACTGCATCCTCAGGAAACGCCAAACTAAGTATGGGCTTTTGGGTATCTATGGTAATCTGTTCCGAGGAATATAGAGGCATCTCGTTATGGGAACGGTCTTTGTAGGATACTTCCACTCTGTAATCCCCATCCTTATTGCCGTCTGCATTTTCTATACCCAACTGTAAAGTCATCCTATGCCTGTCAACCGTATCCTCTAATACCGTCCAGTTCTTCTCTGCGGAATAGTCATATCCGTCGCCGTTATCAAGCAGTTGTCCGTCCCTATATACAGTCACAATGGCATCTTCCGCATAAAAATTAGCTTCCTCCACTTCAAGCGTCAGGGTCATTACATCGCTGTAATACAAAATTGCCCCTGTCCCCTCTCCGTAATCGTAACCCTCTATGGTACCGCCTGACTCCTTCTCTGTAACCTGCCTTGCAGGGCTGTAATAAGCTTTTCTTTTAGGATCTTTCGTGTCAATTACAATAATCGTATTCTGATCCGTTTTATAATAACTTTTATTTCCGGCGCTGTCAGTGGCCATGAAAGCAAAATTTCCCCGATATTGTACGGCTTCGTCGGCTGTAAAGGTTATCTGTGCAGCAGCCTGGGTTCCATTATATTTGATATCCTCTTCCGTGATTATTTTTCTCACAAGTTCAGGTACCCCTGCGCTTTCATCTCCATATCTGGTATATGTATACTCCATGCCTACTATCGAAGTGGTTTCATCCTCTGCCGTAAGAGTCACTGTGGCGGAAGGATTATAATAGCCAAAACTAAGAAATCCCAGAACCTTCTCAACCCAGTTTTGATAATCCTTACTGTATTCGATACGAAATTTACTGGCATCCGGTCTGGTGGTATCCACTGTAAAGGTTTGCTTGTCATAAGATATAGTATGCCCGGCCATATCCCCTGCATCCACCTTAAAAGAATACCTTGCGGACTTGTCAAAGCAAATTACGGCTTTCCATTGAAACGGATTCTCTTTATCCTGCTCAAATCTGCAGTCCGGCGCAAAATCTACCTTACCTCCTTTGGCGTCCTCTGCGGTTATTGTAATCAAAGCCGCGCCGTTGTCATTTGGATAAATATGTTGGTCCGTTATCTCAATCACGGCAGTGCGTACCTGATTATATAAATCCGACGTATTCGTCACTGGATCTGTCACATCATATGTCACCTTTATCTTGGGCTTGCTAAAGTCCAAAATGATATGTTCTGAGGTATACTCTGCTTTCTGATTCTCCGAAAGGTCTTCGTATTCCAAATCCACTATATAGGTTCCTTCCTCTGCTAATTCCAGACTTGCGGCATACTCTCCATCCGTCTTTTCGGTCCACAACAAGATTACGGCTTCCCCGTTGACCCATACTTTCACCTCTTCTGCGTAGAAATTCTCTTCCTTTATGGCAAAGTCCAGAATCTGGCCAGTGTGATAGTACAGATTCACATCCTGCCTGCTCTTTTCTGTATAATTTTGTAACGGAATCCCCGGCGTATCCGTCAACGACGCATTTGTATAGCTGTTTCTATAGTTCACGTCCAGCATAGGCGGCGTATGGTCTATGATAATATGTTCAGAAGTATACGCCACCGTTCCAGTTTTTGAAGGGTCTTCATAAATTAGTTTCACCACATAATCGCCGTCCTCTTCCAGCGCCAGACTAGCAATATGTTCTCCTTGCGCATTTTCCGACCATACCAGAGAATGTGACTTTCCATTTACCTCCGCGCTTACCTCTTCTTCATAAAAATTTGCTTCCTTTATGGCAAAGGTCAGAATTTGACTCTCATTGTAATAGAGGTTTACATCCTCTCTGCTTTTTTCCTCATAATTTTCCAAACGTACTACAGGGTCCTTTGTCAATGTGGCATTTACATACTTATTTTGATAGGTTATGTCCAATTGGGGCGGCGTAACGTCTATGAAAATCTGTTCAGAACAATATTCCACCGCTTTATTTTGAGAAGGGTCCTGGTACTGTAGCGTGGCCACATGTATCCCTTCGGCTTCCAGTTCCAGGCTTGCGGTATAAACCCCATGTGCATTTTCCGTCCATTCTAAAGTATGGGGCTGCCCGTTGACTTTTACATTTACTTCTTCTCCGTAAAAATTCTCTTCCTTTATGGTGAAGGTTAGAATCTGGCCGCTCCCATAGTACAAATTCACATTCTGTTGGGAACCTTCTTCATAATTTTCCAGGGGAACATTGGGGGCGTTCGACAATGACGCTCTTACATAACTATTTATGTAACTCACACCCAACTCAGCCGGCGTAGCATCCACAATCATATGTTCAGAAGTATATAGCACCTCTCCTTTTTGGGATGGGTCATTATACTTTAGCGTTGCCACATAAACCCCTTCTTCCGTCAGTTCCAGACTGGCCGTATGAATCCCGTCCGAACTTTCCGTCCAGGTCAGGGTACGGGCTTCCCCATTTACCCTTAACTCTACTTCTTCCCCATAAAAGTTTTGCTCTTTTATGGTAAAGGTCAAAGTTTGGCCATCCTTGTAGTACAAATTCACATTCTGTTGGGAACCTTCTTCATAATTTTCCAGGGGAACACTGGGGGCTGCCGTGGTTGACGCTCTGGAATATTTTTCTTCATATTTTATATCCAGTTCAGGCGCTTTGTTATCTATAATTATATGCTCGGAACAATATAGTATCTCACCATTTTGGGACGGATCATTATAACACAAAGTCACCACATAAGCACCATCATCCTTCAATTCCAGACTTGCAGTATGGTTTCCGTCTGCATTTTCTGTCCAATTCAAGGTACGCGGTTGCTCATTTACTGTTACATTTACATCTCTTGCATAGAAATTTTCTTCCTGAATGGTGAACTCCAACACCTGGCTCCCGGCATAGTATAGATTTATGTCCTGCCCGCTCCCCTCCTGATAACCATTGAAAGGGATGCTGGGGGCATCTGCAGAGGAAGCTCTGACGTATGGGTTTTTATATTTCACCTCAAACTCAGACGGCGTTCCGTCTATAATAATATGCTCGGAGGTATACGTTGCCTCGCCATTTTTAGAAGGATCCTCATAACTCAATTTCACCACATAAACCCCATCTTCTGTCAATTCCAGACTTGCGGTATGGCTTCCATGCGCATTTTCCGTCCATGTAAGAGTACATGGTTTTTCATTCACACTGATATTTACATCTTCCGCATAAAAGTACTTTTCCTCTATGGTAAAAATCAACTTCTGACTTCCTGCACAGTACAGATTGACATCCTGCCTGGAGCCCGCCTCATAGTTTTTAATCTCCATATAAGGTTCCATGGTCTCCAAAGCGATGACATAGTCTTTTTCATAATCTACTTTTAATATAGAGGCATCATCATCTATTACAATGCCATTGCTTTTAATATCTTTTCCCACATTTCCGGCATTGTCCGCTGCGGAGAACGTAACCCTTCCCTCATATTCCGGTTCAATCATAAAAGTCCTGTAATAGTAACCATCTTTCCCTATTTCTGGTTTCACTGAAATTCCGTTTCCATTTGCCGGGTCATCCAACCAATAAGTAAATGTGCCAATACCCGACGCTTTATCCTGGGCTTTCAGCGTTATCTCCAACTTTGCATTATAAAATCCAAATGTGAGCAATTCTTTTATCTTTTCAACCACCGGGGTATCATAAACAATGAGAAGATTATCAGGTGGGGTGGTATCAATCTTGATTTCTTCCACCATAACGGCGTCGGTAATTCCACCTGTGGCCGTATTTTTCAGATAAATTACCTCATTGTCAAAAACTTCGTCTTTATCCAGTATGATTTCATTGGTCCAGCCCGCGTCTGTAAGGCTGTTGCTTCTATTGATCTGGTATCCGTTGGGCGGACAGATCTTAACTGTACTTTTGTACCAATCTTCAAATCCTACATTTTGAACTTTGTCTCCTAATAACGTGTAAGGTGGCTGAGGTATGGCTTCAAACGCCACATTGAGCTCATACTCTGCTTCCGCCTGAAGATAACAATCATCTTCCTCCTTAATTGCTTTCACATTTACCGTTCCTGTCATTCCATCCTGGAAAGTGAAGCGTCCTGTCTGGTCAACGGACGCAATATTTTCGCCGGAAGTAATTTCATAAGCAATCGCTCCGTCCCCATATCCTTTCTGGTCAAATGCGCTTGTATTCTCTACTTCTGCGGCTGCATTGGAAAATTCCTGACCATATAAAACTGTCAGTCCTGGCCCTTGCTTCTCAAACGCAATTTGCTGCGGCGCTTTGTTAATGATAAGTGTATAGGACAAACTTTGTGACATATCAGGAGTATCCGGGTTTGTTTTCACCTGTACGGTTATATTTACCGTCCCCGCTTTATGAAATGTCACCATTCCCGTCTTGGCATCGATACTGGCCACCTCCGGGTCATCAATGCTGTACTCCATTGTTACATCTGTCAGCTCCGTACCATCCTTGCTTTTCACAGAGTTGACAAAATAGCCAATGGTGTAATCCTGTGCGTCCGGCTGCGGATATTCAAACTCCAGTTCCGGTATCCCTGTTCCATCTTCGGTTCCGTCTCCGGTTCCTCCTTCACTTCCACTTCCGCTTCCGTCCTCACTTCCACTTCCATCTCCGGTTCCGCTTTCTTTTTGTTCCATGGCAAAACTTATCCCTGTGTTGCCGCCATTGGCATCTCTTTGTCCATCCTGTGCCGCTCTTATGGGCAACGACTGCAGCATCAGTACTGTTGCCAAAATTACTGCCATCTTCCTGCTATATTTCCACCAATTCCTTTTAAATGTACTTTTCAAAACTCATCCCTCCAGTTTTGTTTCCGCCCTTCCAATATTATCTTCCAAAAAATCAAATTTGTTATTCTTCATATGCCTAAAATGTACCTGTCAGTCCACAGTCTCCGGACTTTCACTGAACCCAATATCCACCTGCACAACAACCGACGCTTGTGCCTGACCTGTGTGAGACAGTTCTTCCGTATTGCCTCCCGTTGACCGCCCTAACCTGCTGCTTCCCGGCAATGTCTGCTGCAAAACTGTCGTACCCTTTTCCATGCCTTCCTGAACAAAGGCCGTTGTCCCCTCATTCATTCCTCCCTGTGCAGGGGCCGTTATACTTTCTCCCATGCTTCCCTGAACAAGCACTGATGTATTCTCTCCCACGCCTCTCTGTGAAAGAACTGTGGTACCTTCTCCCATACTTCCCTGGACAAGTACTGTGGTGCCTTCTCCCATTCCCTCCTGCACAAGTACAGTTGTATCTTTGGAAGTCCCCTTTGCCATGGTCCCTGTCAATCCGATTTTTTCAGCTTTTTTTGCTGCTCTGGGACCTGATCTTCCTTTGGAAGCATACTGAGACGGTGACATCTGCCCTGTGTGATGATTCCATCCCTTTTTCCTCACAGCTACACGATTTCCGCTTTTGCCGTCTTCTTCATTCTGACGTCGTATGTCCTCAATAGCCCTTCGCGCTGTAACTCCTGTAATATCCCTGATTAGCTGCGGAATCCTAAAGACAAAAAACAATATTACCGTGGCGGCAAAAAATACGCCGCTTGCCAAATACCCTGCTGCGGAAATCATCCGTAACTGCTCCACCGACATATCATTCCCCTCCCTCAGTTCCCACGCCGTAAGCAATGGCAATGGCTCGTTCTGTATCCTCCAACAGCGCCGCCGTCAGATTCTTTTTTTCCGTGGTTTTATCCGTCTGTGTCTCTATATTTGCCACCTCCAGAGCCACTCTGTCATATAACGCCGATATATCCTCCCACGTAACCCCATCTGTTTTAAACTTAGTAGCATACTGTTGTAAGGAACTTCTCACCAATTCCAATAATTCCAAAACCACAATTTCACTTTCCGTCTCATCCCCACAGACCTGATCCATCAATTCATTGATTTCCACAAAAAATGGCTGATAAAGCCCCCTGTCGCTTGCCTCCACCGTATTAATGGCAATATCACGGTAAAATTCCCCAATGCTGGAATACACTTGCGCCATCCCAAGATTTACATAATCTTCCGGTGCATTTCGTATTACGTCCTGGAACCACTCGATTGCGCTTTTCATCCTCACAACCTGATTGTCGCTTCCATCTCCATAATTATAGTAATACCAGAACAATTTACCTGTTTCAAAACAGATTTCCACATAAGCATCTACATTCTCTTTCAACACAATCTGATTATTTTTAATCAGACTTACAAGTAATTTTTGTTCTTCAACCGTAAATACATTGTCTTCCTTAAATAGTTTAATTAACTCAAGATATGCACTTTTTTCACCAGACTTATCCGGTATCCCCACAGCCTCTTCATAAAGGGCTTTCTTTTGTTCATAATCCGTTGTCTTAGCTGCCTCTTCCATCAAACTTTCATAATTATCCGTGGCCATTCGTCCGGCAGCCTGCCCTGTCCCCACCCCCAATGTTAAGGAAATGATCGTCATCACAGCAGCCGCCATAAAAACACGTAATTTTCCCCTTTGTTTTTTCCGATAACCATCATCAATCTCTTCAAAGTGTTCAAGCGCATACATCAATTCCGCACAGGACTGATATCTGTCTTCCGGATTTCTCTGTGTACATTTTATAATAATCTGTTCCAGACCGCCGGATAGGGATGCGTTAATTTCCCGAATAGGTTTTATCTCGTAAGGCGGTTCGCTGGGATTACATCCGGTAACAAGGTGATACAGCGTTGCACCTAAACAGTAAATGTCCGTCCTCCCATCAGTCTGTCCCATTCCGCCAAACTGCTCCGGCGCAGCATATCCAATGGTTCCGAGACAGGTGGTATCTGCCAGGTTTTTCTCTTTATATTCTCTGGCTGTTCCAAAATCTATCAACGTAAGATTCCCATCCGGTTTCAACATAACATTGGCTGGTTTCATATCCCTGTAAATAATTGCCGGCTCCCTGGAATGTAGATACCCCAACACATCACAAAGCTGCCTTGCCCAGTCAATGACATACTCCTGAGGTTGGGCACCATAATCCCGCAAAGTCACGGAAAGTGCATTTCCTTCAATATAGTCCATCACAATCAGGAATGTATCATCCGAGTCAATGACATCTACAATGCTTGGAAGATTTGGGTGTTTTAGTTTTTTCAACATATCTGTTTCCACTATCAACCCTTGACGCACAGCTTCAAAGTCAAGAACTCCGTCTTTCCGGACTTCCTTAATCGCCCAGGTTTTGTTGGCCTTTTCATTGATCGCCATGTAAACCACGCTCATACCTCCGTGGCCTATCTCACTTAATATTTTGTATTTATCATCTACAATTGAACCTATCTCAAGCATTGAATCTCCTATTCCAGTTCCCGCAGGCGGGAACTTGTTCCGTCTCTTCTCTCCGATGCCCGTTCAAAAAGTCCTTATGGTGATTACGGATATGTTGTCTTTTTCCTGTCGTTGTTTGTTCAGCGCAATCAGCGCCGTTTCGCTTTCTTTCATAATCATTTCGTTCAACATTCTGCCAGGATGAAAGTATGCGAATATCTCTTCGGCTGTTATCTCATGCCGGAAACCGTCGCTGCACAGCATATAAACCGCATCTTTTTTCACCTCTCCCAAAAAGAAATCCGGATAAACCACATCCGATGCGCCAATGCACTGCAGCAGCACACTTCTTCTAGGGTCCGTCTCTGCCTGCTCCAATGTCAATAACCCCTGTTCCACCTCTCTTGCCACCACAGTCTGGTCCCTGGTCAATACCTGAAGATTGGAACATATTTCGTAAGCTCTGCTATCTCCCACATTGACAATGTAATAGTAACCGCCTGTCAGAAGCATTGCCGTAACAGTTGTTCCCATATGAATAGCGCTTTTTTTCCCGTATATTTTAATTTTCTCGTTATATTCCTCAATCAGCCCAAACCATTCTTTTCGGATTTGCATACCATCCAGCCCCCATGCACACAAAACAGGCAGTCGGTTCAACACCCAGCTACAGAAAGCCTTTACCATACTGGCACTGGCTACTTCTCCTTTTTCCAGTCCGCCCATTCCGTCGCATATAATGGCAAAAACCATGGTTTCTCCGTTAATCGTCAGCGTTTTCACGTTTAGACTGTCTTGATTGCTTGACTTCACATTTCCCACATCCGTACTTGCCGATACGATAAAATTCACTGTCTTCTCCGCCTCCTTACATTATCTTGAATTCAAATTCCTCATCGGCAAATTTTATCCGGGAGCCGTTTACAATTTCTGTTTCGGTATTGCTGGCAATCATCTGTTCATTTACATAGGTATGATTTGTGGAGTTGGTGTCCACCACCCAGTAACGCCCTTCCCTGATAACGATATTGGCATGACTTCTGCTGATAGCCGTATTGTCACTGATAAAATAATCCACATAGTTTTTTTCCTTGCCAATTCTAAATACAGGTTTATCAATGGCTATGGCAGCACCATTTTTAACCCTCACAAGAAAAGGCATCCTATTGGCAGCAGCCTTCATTGCCGTATTTAAAACCGTCGTCTCCCCCATATTTCCTGCCCCTAACACCGTGGTCTCCCCAAAATTAGGCTTTCCTATGCCGCTCCCTGGAGATATACCGCCTCCCTGGGGAAGGCTGCCAGCGGCAGACGGTTGTATCACAGACTGCATAATAGACTGCTTTGGCATGGATGACGTCATTGACTGTGCTATGGGACTCTGTGACATGTTTCCTGGCGCCATTGGCTGTCGTTCAGTATATGACATTGATGTCATTACTTTTGATGAAATTGACGGTTGTGTCATTATTGTCAAATCTGGCTGGGTGCCTATCCCTGACCTTTCCATCTGTCCTGCATTGATTCCTGTTTGTCCAGGTACAGCAAAATCCGTCACATGTTTTTCCGCTTTTTTGTTCTTTTTATTACTCTTTTTGGATTCTTTGTTATTTTTCTTATCAGGCGCCTGCTTTTCCCACACCTTTTCTTCTTTTTTTCTCTTCTGCTGTTCCTTATACAACTGTACGTTATCCTTATTATAATGTGTCAAAAGCTTCATCAGACTGATTTTATCTCCCTCCTCCTTTGGGGTTGGGGGATTTTGCAATTCCAAATTTACCGGCGGTGTCTCCGCCATCTGAGGACTTACTTGTGTCTGATTCCCCATCTGTACATTTGAATAAGGCAGTATGGGTTGAGAAAGATTTCCATCCTGCACAGACGTTGTGCCATAAACTGTACTGTTTCCCTGATTCTGAACACAGATATCATTCCGCACGGTTGGTACATCCTGAGAAAGCACCGTTGTAGGTTCCGGCGTTTGCGTATTCATATCACACATGCCTCCATGCACCATTCCCGTTTCTTTCTTTTCCATATTCAGCCCTTCCAAAAGATTCCTGAAATCTTCCAAAGAAAATCCGGCCGTACTACTAAGATAATTAATAATTTTCCCCACATAAGAACTATCTTCCTCCTGTGAAAACTTCGCTGAAAATACAATATTTTTAAAAAAATCCCGAAATTCCACCAATGGCTTTTTCTCATCCTCTATGGGCAAACAAATCATGGATGCCCCATAAACCGTCACATCCGTATAAATATAATCCATATCCATCACAAACGACCCTACGTCAATCATATATTCTTCCGCTGCCTGCAAGATTGAAACAATTCCCAAAAAAATAGACAAAACCTGTTTCCTATTTACAATCCCCTCAAAAAACTGCCGAATGGAAACTTTCGCAGTAATGTTATATTTGATATATCTTTTATTGTTCATTTGGGTATAAACTACAGGAATTAATCCGGTGATTTTATTGTTGGTTATCATCCCAAGACTCATGGAGTCCAATATATCTTCCGAATCCAACTCATACACCAGATAGGAATAAGATCCCTGACTCTCATATGTCGCTTTCATGTAAACTGCCTCCTATTATAAGTCGCTGCGCGACGGCTCTAAAGAGTGAAGTTCTCTCGGCGCACTTGTTCGGAGAGACAGATTTCATGACATAATGCTCTCATGAAATCTGCTCTCGTGCGCCTTCATGACTTCACTACTTTCTTCATTTCTTTACTTTTAGCCTTATTAATACTATTTCTGCTTGTCATAAGCCGCTGCGCGACGGCGCTAAAAATACATTAATGATTGTTCCGATAAAATTTCAACAGCATCCAGTGCTCCCCTTCCCTGACAAAAACACACCCTAAACCGTTCACATCCCTCACTTCATCAAACTGGGGCGCAACCGCCATCTCAAATCCACTGTCAATCAGTCCCCATTTTCCGCCGTACCGCACGGCTGCCATGCCGCCGGAAAAGCTTCTCGCATCTTCATATGCGGGCTCCAGCACCGTATTTCCATCCTTGTCTATAAACCCCCACTTGTCACCGCTTTTTACGGCCGCATATGTCCCGTCATAAAAAAGCCTCGCATCGTCATATCTTGTCTGTGAAATCAGATTCCCCTGACAATCTGCCAGATAATATCCATAACCATCCACCAAAAATACCCTGTCATTCCGGCAAGCCACCCCTTTCTCGTCCATCACAATCCCCTCATGGGTCAAAGGAATGACTTCTTTTCCTGCGCCGTCAATCAGCCCCCACTTCCCGTCCCTGTTCACAGCCCCATAGCCGTTTCCCATAGCCGAGCAATCCTCATATCCGCCAAACAGGAGATTGCCCTCTCTGTCGTAAAAATTCCACACGCCATCGCTGCATGCGCTTAACAGCTCATTATAAAAAGGCCCCAACGCCGACAGATTTGCAATGCCATCCACAGACAATTTCTTATTTCCGGCAGTATCTATGTAATACATACCGCCCTCCTGGTCCGTAACCGGCGCCACTTCCCCAAAAAAAGGGCCGGCCGCACTATACTTTTGCGTAATGATTTTGCTTCCGTCCTCTCCCACATATCCCCATAAGCCATTGCTCCTAACAGCGCAAAGCCCGCCGCTGAATACACCCACATCCTCATACTGGTCCCGGAAGAAAAATGTATACTTTATCTCTTTCATTAAATTATCCACCGCTTCCGATGCCAGCCCGCGCTTTCCGAAAGTGTCATAGATCCGAAAGCACATGGCATAATCACATTGCGCTGTATAATGATTTAGTGCAAACTCATAAGCACCTGCCTGCTTGGGAAATTCTTTCAGCATCACATCTGCCCACTCCCTTACCAGTTCGTTCTGGACAGACTCTTGATAGAATTCTCCTATCTCCATGTACAGCGCAAAAGAAGGATTTTCTCCCAATGCCATTTTGTAATTCTTTTCCGCATCCACCAAAATCCCTTGACTGCGGTATGATCTTGCCGCTTCCAGATATTGCATATATTTTTGCTGCTCTTCTACATTTGCGTTCATTGCCATATACACAGATATTCCAAACAACGCCGCCAATGCAAACGGAATCAATAATTTATAGCCTTTCATCTCAATCTCCACTCCTACATCCCTGTCAAAAATACGGAAATATACGTACCTGCCACAATTGCCGGGCCAAAGGGAATCACATCTTTCTTCCCTTTTTTCTTTGTCAGCAAAAGAAACGCTGCCATGATAAATTCTATTATGAGAGACATCAATACCGCGCCCCAGATACCTTCGCTTCCCAACATAAGCCCCATGAGTATAAAAAGTTTCATATCACCATACCCAATGGCATTTTTCACCGCCAGATTACACAGCATCATCGCCAAAAACACTGCGCCCGAAGCTATCAGTTCAGGAAACAGAATATACCATGCCTGATTTCCGCAGCGTAACAGCTCCGCCATAAATATCAACAGCCTCATGGTCAGCCCCGCCCCAATAAAACTATTTGGGATCCGGTATGTTCTGTAATCCACATATGCCGTGGGCCATATAATGGCAATCAGGCACAGACGTTTTAAACTGAATAAAAAATCGTTTTCCCTATAAACCGTGCACATCATCACCCCAATCCCCGCCGCCAGCAAACTCATTCCCAGGCCATACCATACATGCTCCCGGTTCTCCCTTTTTTCCTCCCAATCCTCCCTATCTCGGCATAACAGCCAAAATGCCATGCCGCAGACAACAGTTGTAATGACAATCAGCACCCAGCCATATCCATCCATATGCTTCTCCCATTTCCGTTTTATCCATATTCCTGCACCAAATGATTCGACGCCCCTTAACGGCCATTTTGTTTAGAACACTATGTTTCCCCATTCCCCTTGCTCTGGGCCGGCTCCGGATCGCCATATCCCGTTCTGATCTCCACTTCCACCGCATCCGCCCTGGAATTCTTAAACTGTGTCACAGCCCTTTGCACCAATGCCATATCCCCATGGTCCGGCACCACCAATATCATTTTGTATGTTTTGGGCTCCTTCACCTCTGCCGTGGACGTATTGCCGGCCTGGTCCCTGACTGTGATTTCATTGTCTAAGCTGCCCACACCATTGTATAGTTCATTAAAATTACTGTTCAGAAGATTTCGTATCCCTTGCTCCGTCTGATAGCTTGCAGCCGTAGTATCCATGGAAAAAATCCTGATAAACTCATTTGCGCCGTCCTGATTGCTATACCCATGGATTCCTGCGGCATCCGTTGTGTACTGCAGTTTTTGAGATTCCTTCTCCACAATCTTCTTTCCCCTCTCCGTAGGGGCTGCGTTCCAGATACTTGCGGACTGAGAGATATTATTATCTTGCTTCACCTGTGAAATACCGTTTCCCCAGGCTTTCGTTTTAGCACACTGCCGAAAGGTAAACGTGTAATCAATATTTAACAAACGAATCACTTGCACATCATAAGTAACCACCAAAATAATGTCATTGGAGCCATAGGGCATGAGCGCCGAATACTTAAAATCCAGTCCCTCCATACCGTTGACCACCCGATTCCTTCTCAGGAAACTATCCGCGTTATCATTTGCCGACGTCACAAGATTCTTTTTCATCAGCGCCTTTGCCATCACCTGCGCCAACAACCTTTTGGCCTCTTCCTTCAATTCCTCTCCCGCCAGTTTTCCCATGCCTATGATAAAAGCCTTCGGGTCATTGGCAATTGCATCCCCATAGCTGGTCACAAGGCTTTGAACGGTCTGCCCTCCTGTTTTGATATTCTCATACATCTGGTCAAAATCCGCCGATTCCAACCCTGCCGCCGTGCCTTGCAGGGAAGTCATGAAAGTTCCAATGCCTTCCACCGTCTGATCCGCAAGATGTCTGGAATCTCCTGTGGTGTTGTGAAGGTCTTTTTCATATTCGTCCACGCCGAACTTAAAATACAAATAGGAATACTGTGAAATTTCCTTTGCCGCCCCATCCAGTGACGCCGCTATCTTCGACTGAATATAACAAATGTCCACCACTGACAGAATGGTAAAGATCAAAAAAATATATGCTGTCAGGGAAATGGTTGCCTCGGCAACAATTGCCCCTCTTTCCCCTGATTTCCTTATCCCTGCCTTTTCTCCTCTCATACTCTCTCCCAGCCCGCTTTCCTCTATGAATAGCCTCTGATTGCCTTTACCTTAAAGGTACGCCATCCCTTTGACTCGCCCATTCCCTGATTGTAACCGTTAAAAATCGGCAGAGGTATCAGAAGCGGGTCCGTCCTAATCTGTGCTTCCAACTGAAAATATACCTTTGCTTTGCCCATAGCATACTCCCCATCGGAAGTAATTTTTCTCATATTTGCCTGGATGACTTCCGCCATGCGTTGGCACATAGGGGCGGATATTTTGGAATCATTCAATCCCATAAGGACAAACAACATCAGATAATCACTGTATTGAATCCCCTTCTGCCTGTTCTCCGCATTGCCGCTGCCCCCCACCTGGCTTTTAAACGACTGGAACGTTCCCGCTGTCGAACCGCCGGAACCAGATGTATGAATGGAAAGAACCCAGTCTCCTTCCGCCTTATAAATCTCAACCGGAAAGCCGGCCTGAAGCCTCTTTAAATCAATCCCCGATTCACAGACTGTCAAAAGTGTCAGCATCACCGCCTTAATCAGCGCCGCTGGTACAATTCCCATGGTGGCGGCGGACAAAGCCTGCGCCATGGTATTGATCGCCTGTCCCGTTGGATTCTTCATTCCCCAAAAGTGTTGAAACGAAGAAACCAGGTTTAGCGCAAACCGTATGGTATAAATATTGGCGTAAGCCTTTCTGACATTGTCCGTATTGTTGGATTTCCCATATAAAATATATTCTATCTCGCACCGATACGCCGCGTGGGAAGCCAGGCTTATCATATTGTTGGTCATACTTTTGTTATATGTATCCGTGGGCAGTTGGCTCAGCCAGGTTCCTTCCCTGTCCGCCGCTCCCATGACGGCATTGTACTTTCCGCTGTAATTAAATAGTGTAAGGGAAGACTTGTCCTCCACCAAACCATACTTGCCCTCTGTCTCATAGGTGTCATAGCTGAACATCTCCATCATATATGCACCCACATAGAGATTATCCCTTATAGCAGCAAAGTCGCCATTGATTAGATTTCCCGTCAATCCCGCAATCCCTGTCAGAAGTTTGGACACGCCAAAAGACGTATTGCCCGGTGAGAAACTGGGCGTAATAGACTGGGCCGACGGTTCGGCCTGCTGGGATTTCGCCTCATCTTCCCTCTGCTTCTGCATTTCTTTTAAGTCATCCAAACCATTACTTACATTTTCTACTTCATTAGGATCAGCATCTTTAAATTGCTCATGAAAATATTGATACAACTCTGGAACTGCTTCTCTCCTTGTATTCGGATTCAACATTGCATTATAATGAATCTCCGTATACAGAGACGCCAAAGCGCCTTCGCTTGCGGAATAAGGTACAAACAACGACTGGAATGTATTGTCGGCATAATGATTCAGTTCGGTATTGGTCAGACCGATACTGCTATTTTGAACCACGCCGGAAGCCCTGTAACGCAGCGTATTGTATCCGGCAATATTGTAAAGATGCGCACTTCCATATTTCATAGACTCCAGCGCATCATATACACGCTGAATCTGGGCACGTATCTTTTGCAGTCTGCTTTTCAGCTCATCTATGGCAGCAGTCCCCATACTGGCAATCTTCTTACACCTTGGGCTCAGATTATCGTTGGGATTGGTGCTTGTACCATGAATGATTTTTTTATCCTCTTCCCCCATTGCAGTGCCTACTGATTCCGCCGTGGTTTTCCATGTCTCTAAAGAAGTCCCATATTGGCTCACCAATCTTCGCAATTCATCCATACCAGGCACTTTTGCCCCAACGTCCCCATTGATGGCCGTATCCAGTAAATCCAGATACCTTCGCAGCTTCTCCCTTGTCTGCGCCTGTCTGGCGGCAATATCGGAAAGTGCGCCGGAAACAGTCTTTCCATTGCTGATTCTGACCCTGTCAGGATTAATATTATCTATATTTGCATTAGAAATATTTTCAAACCGCTGTACAATTTTCAAATATGGGTCCGTTCCGGCGGCAGCGCCCGCTGTCAAATACTTGCTTTTCAAGCTGCTCACTTTTATTTCAAGCTGCGATACTTCATTTTTCCATCCTTCCCATAAACCAGTCCCTTCCTCGCACTCCGCCATCGCCGACAATTTTGCACAGTCATTCACCATGGAATAGCCCAAAGGTCCGATTTTGGAAAGCGGTCCTCCCCACTGGTTAAGGTTTTGATGTAATCTGACCCAATATTGAATATCATTGGTATCCGCTCCATAGGGAATTGCCTCTCCTGCCGTTACAACATTGTTAATTGCCTCTTGAAACTTTACTATGGCATTTTCCACCACATCTATCTGATTTGACAGCTTCTGTCCGTTAATATAATAGTGTATCCCTTCCGATATCACAGTCCCGTCCGGTTCCACCGTTGCAGCGGGCTGTTCTAATATCAAAGAAGCCACATCTTCCTTGTCATAGGAGATTCCCGTAAGGTCCGGAATGGGCCGCGAAAAACGGGAAAGTCCTGAAGTATTAAACAGATTGCTGATCATCAGTCTATGAATTTCCCGATATTGTTCTCTCTGAACTTTTAGCTGGTCCAACTCCTGCTGCAGCCACTCATTGGTCACTCCCTCATCCGTATATTTTCGGATTGCAAGATAACTTTGAAATGCTTTTTGAAGCAATTCTCCCTCCGCTTCATAATATTCCTTTTTATCCTCCACCAGTTCTTCATTTTTGGAATGGTCCGCTAATTCTGCCGTGCTGTTTTCAGGTCTTTTCAGCTTATCAATCAACCCTTCCACCAGCAAAATCGGCCCCCGGTATTTCATAAATTCCACTACCTGGGTCTTAATGATGGATGCGTTGGTCAAATCCGCCCCATCCACCGCTTTGACAATGCTTCCTTCATCCGTTTCACAGTCCATCTGCAAAAGGTCATATATACTATCATCTCCTAGCATACTGGCAAAACTGTCAGACAATAGAAAAATTTCATCCTCTGTCAGATTCTGGGAGTTCAACATACGCAGAAAATATTGGGCGGAAACCTTATAAAAAGAATCTATATCCTGACAGGAAGCAACCATTCCATACCATTCGCTTAAATCTGCATCATAATAAGTCATTAAAGTATTTAACGCCAAATCCCCGGATGCCTCCGCCACATTTTTGCTTAAATGTACCCTTCCAATATCCACAAAAATGCTGGACACCAAAAGACATGGAACCAATATAATTACAAGGAATACGGAAACCGCCCCCTTTGTCCTTCCAAACTGATACATAGCCCCTCCCTCAATTCCACCAATTTTTTACGGCAGTTGTGACTTTTCCAATAAACTTACCGATTGCCTCTTTTGCCCCTGTCACTTCCAGATAATATTCCACCATATTTACATTGCGCATAAATTCCGCCGAATCTGTCACCGGCATCTCCGTATGGAACGCAATCCGAAGCGCTAACGCATTGGACGCTCCTAACAGACGTATTGGCATGGTAATTTCATACCTCACATTGATACGAAAAGTAGAATAAATAAACTTATTGTTAAATTTCACATTACATTCCCAATGCCTGGGCTTCATTCCGGAAAAAAGCCCCGTTGACAGCCCGTTTACTTTTTCATTTAATCTATTTCTGGCCCAACTTTCTATTTCTCCGGCGCTTGCCGAAAAATAGCGATAGGGCTTGATATTCAAATTTCGATATGGAGTGATGGTTCCGCTGCGCTCCAAATCCGCCAACATGGGAGAAGCACAATAGGCCGCCGCATCCATGGCTACCTCATGTACAATGGCTTCTATCCTGCACCTTTGCATATATGCGTTTCCCAAATAAATCAACAGGAAAATAACAAAGAACATCACCGGAAACACAATTGTCGCTTCCACTATCACCGTACCACTCTCCCGTTTCTTTTGCCTCATTTTTCCTCTCCCACACCTACATGCTTCCAAAATTTTGTTTCTATGCTTCTGATTTACTGAATTCTGATCTGAAATGAATTGATTGAATTTTCCCCCGATTGGTACATCCGGGCAGTCTCCGGACATAAACCACTGTCCCAAAACCGCCCGGTACTGCCCCGTCAAATTGGCGCCATAGCGCTATTTGCAGCATTATTAATGGTGCTGAACAAAGAATTTAACAGATTTACGATGTGATTTCTAAAGAATACTGCAAGCAGCACTGCAATTCCTATCAATACCACAATGGAGACAATATTTACATCCCCATCCTCTTCCTGCACAAAGCCCATAGCTTTTATTCTGGCCATCACAACTATGTAATCCAAAAACAAACGCATTTTCTTTTCCTCCTCTCTTTTTTTATTAATGAAAGGCGTTATACCCCAATATTTGTAAATATGGGAATTAACACCATTATTAATATTCCGATAAACATAATCATCATGGGAATCAACAATTTTCCCGATGCTTTTTCTCCCTGACGCCTTACGCTTTGGCGTTTGGCAGCCCATACCTCGCCGCTTTGCTGCCGCAGCATACCTTCCAATTCCTCACTCCCATTCAGCATCCCCTGTACAATGGTAGATGTAAATTTCTTAATTTCAGGAATCATACACCGCACCCCAAAACGATAATATGCGTCTACCTCCGCCACACCGTTATTCATTTCGTCCACAGATAGCTGCATTTCTGTGTAAATGGTACTCTCACCCGTTTTGGACACCACCTCCCATGCCTCCTTTAAAATCATTCCGGCATTTGTCAGCAAAGCCAGTTTGGACACTACCTCCGAGAAATCTCCCAGCAATTCCTCGGAACGGGCAAATATCCTTTTCTCTGTAACCGTCCCAAAATAGTAATAGGCCACCGCCGCAAACATCACCGCAATTCCCATTGCGGCAATATCCCCCGCCGCCAGATATAAAGGAATTGCCATTGCCAAAAGGGTAAATGAGATGGTAACTTTTTGGGCATAAATAACCCGCACATAATATTCCGCATACTTCTTCCCATATAAGATTTCCATTTCCCTGCGCAGCTTCCTGTCAGACTTTGACTTATAAGAATATCCCATCATAGTCATCACCGCATATCCCACAAAATAGATATCTTTTAACGGATATTCCTTTTCCTCCAGGTTTTGAAAAAGTTCCGCCTCCCCATATCCTTTAATATAGAAAAATATCCATATGAACAGCAGAAGCATCTCCACCCCTATCATAACCATCTGTGTCAGTGTCAGCATCTTCCTTTCCCCCTAAACCTTGATATCCAGTACTTTTTTCCCTATCACATAGGACACTGCGAACAAGACTATGGCAATGGTAGATGCAAGTATGCCCGTTGGTTTGACAAAATTAGCCGCCATATCCTCACTGGTCATCTTAATCATACCGATCAGCAGAACCGGCATCACAAGCATCATATTCTGCTCCGATTTATTCGCAGTCACCACTGTTTCAATGTCTTCCCGAATCTCCATTTTTTCGCTCAGAATTTCATGGGTACTTCTGACGGTTTCCTTAGTGTTTCCGCCTTTCTGTTTGCAAATCCTGAATACATTGGCAAAACTTACAATATCGTCAATGCCGCTCCTTCGCCCGAAATCCTCTAAAAGTGTCTCAATTTCATCATTATTGGCCATCCCTGCCATGATAACTTTAAGTTCATTTATAATAAAAGCGTCCTCTTCATACTGTATCTTCATATCCTCATTGACCGCCGCAAAAGATTCCATCACATTTTTTCCAGCTCCAAGAGAGGTATTTAAAGCCTCTAACATATCACGAAATTGAGAATTCAACTGACTGCGCCTTTTATGGATAATCTGTTCCGTTCTGATTGGAAGAAAGAGTTTGCCCGCTGCCAGCCCGGTCACGGATGATATACCAATATCCAGTATTCGTGTCAATGCTGTGGGATCTCCAAACTCATCCTTTCCGATTCCTCCATAAAACAGATACCCTACAAACGCTCCCACTGCAAATGCCAACATAAAGTAAAATATCTTTTCCCAGGTTTTCATATAATAAACCTTATAGTTTAAGGTCTGAAGATTGGTTGAAGAAGTATAATATTGAGGTTCTTGAGGGGTTTTTACCTTTTTCCGAAAAAGTTTCATTGTGCCTCCTATTTAAGTCGCTGCGCGACTGCACTAAAGGGTGAAGTTCTTTCCCACACTCCTAAATTTCTTCTTTGATGCCTGCTAACTGGAGTTTAAATATATTTACCATTTTATTTTGTGTGCGGAGCAAGCTTCCCGACACTTTTTCCAAAGTACTGTTTTCATCTTCTTCAAATTTATACAGTACATTCAACTTGATTTGCCCATTTTCATATCCCGCCACCTCGCAGATTTCCATGGTCTTCCTGGACTTATCCCGAAGTCTGGATAAGTGGACAATGATATCCACCGCGGAAGCAATCTGTTGTCTGATGGCTTCTAACGGCAATCCAGGAGCCCCCTGGAGTACCATTGTCTCCAGACGACTGAGCATATCCAGCGTAGAATTGGCATGTCCCGTAGAAAGTGAACCATCATGCCCTGTATTCATGGCCTGAAGCATATCCAATGCTTCTCCGCCGCGAACCTCTCCCACCACGATTCGTTCCGGCCGCATACGCAGAGAGGACTTAATTAAATCACGAATGGTAATCTGTCCCACCCCTGCAGCATTTGCATTTCTTGTCTCCATCCTTACCAGATTGTCCACACCCACAATCTGCAGTTCCGCAGAATCTTCAATGGTAATGACCCTTTCATCCTTTGGGATATAGTTAGAAAGTGCGTTTAGAAAAGTGGTTTTCCCGGAACCAGTACCGCCGCAGATAAAAATATTATATTTTGCCCTTACTAATAATTTCAGTTTATCCGCAATCTCCTGAGTAATAGAACCATAGCGAATCAGTCTTTCAATGGTCATGGGCGTTCCGGAAAATTTCCTTATGGTGACTGTGGGACCGCATAGGGCAACCGGCGGCAATACCACATTGACTCTGGAACCGTCCGGAAGTCTGGTATCACAGATGGGATTTGACTGATTAACCTCTCTTCCCGCCAACCCTACAATTCTCTGTATAATATCTTCCAACCGCCTTTGACTTTCAAAATGCTTATCAAGCCGAAACAATCTTCCGCTTTGTTCAATGAAAATATTATCCGGCCCATTAATCATTACCTCCGTTATACTGTCGTCGCTGATAATGGAATCCAGCAGCCCAAATCCCCTGATGGCACTGTAAATTTGTTGTGTAATATTTACCTTTTCTTCAATAGAAAAATACGCTCCCGCTGTCTCCCATACTACCAACTCTTCGATTTTCTCTTCCAATTCCTCATCCGTCATCTTAAAGAGAGGCAGATTTTCCGCTATATACTGCTTTATTTTTTCTGCAATTTTTGTTATCTTTATCTCTTCCATTGTTCCTCTTACCCTATCTTATCCAACAAATCCAATGAAGCGATTTTTTCTACAATCATCCCCGCCGTGGCATGATCGTATCGCGGAATTCCTCCGATTTCCGGAATCCCCATTCCCTGTATCAGAGAACCTGTCTTACTACTGAACTTATTATAAAGCAGCGTTAGTTTCCCAAGATATGAATTGTCTTCTTTCTTTTCCAAAATTCGGAATACCTGATACATTTTTTCCAATTTCTTATTAGAAATTTCCTCTCCGTCCGTTACCGCAACCACACCGTTTGCCTCATTCCACACAGCCATACTGATGCTGTCCGCTCCAAAGTCACTGTCAATGACAACAATGTCATATGTTCCTGCATTTCTCACTTCCAACAACAATCTCTTTACATCCTCCGCTTTCAATTCTTTCAAGTCCAATGACACTTTTGCTCCGGCGTAAAACATAACCCCTGAAGGATCCTGTCTGATGGAACTTTCCAATTTCAAACTCAAGTTTGTCTTCTGATTTCTCAGTGCATAAATAATATCACTGAAATTAAACTGTCCCTCTCCCCGGAAAAACAGGTCTGTATCGGCAAACATCTCTAAGTTCAAATACAATACTTTTTTCTGGCGCATTGCCATACGTTTTGCATAAGCAGCAGCCACCACAGAACACCCCATTCCTCCGCCGGCCGAAATAAAAGAGAGTATTCTGCAAGCTGAAGCCTCCTGTCCGAACCCTGTTATGGCCGACGCCTTTTCGGAATACACACTGAGAATCTGCTTATAAATCAAATCCGCCTTCTGAAATTTGGAAATTGCCTGCTGATCACGAAAACTCTCTATTCCCTGCTTGTCCACCAGATAAGCAAACCCACATTTGGGTGAAAGGCGCTTTGTGTCCACATCAAATACTTCTTCTGCCAATACCACATCCACTCTGTTCTCATCCAATTCCGAAAACATGGTATTCATATCTGTAAAAGAATATACTTCCAGCTTATCCGCATATTTTATATTGAAAACGGATACAATTTTTCTCAAATAACTTACATCACTCCCTAAAATTGCAAGTTTTATTTTCATGATATCTACCCCTTGTTATCATAATTACAGTTTTAAATTGTTTTCAAACCCATTTATAACTAAATATACAGTTTATTGCAATACAAGTATATGACATATTTATATAATTTTCAACTATATTTTTGAAAAATTTGTAGAGAAAAAGTGAAAAAAACAAGCTACAACCATACTATAATCGGCCAAAATTATGTCGATTTCCATAAGTTCTTGTATAATAATGATATAAAAACCCATTTTATTAATTTCATTGAGGAAAAAATTGTGACTAATCGAATTCGAGAATTACGTCATGAAAAAAGAATAACTCAGCTACAGCTTAGTATTATTTTGGGCGTTACCCAGGAAACTATCAGCGCATATGAACATAACAGACATTTGCCAAGTCTTACCGCCTTGATTAAAATGTCAGAAATTTTCGATGCCAGCATGGATTACATTGTGGGTTTGTCCGATGTACGTCATATTATATCACAATCCAATAATCCGGTTGATAACGTACAGAAAACCACCCTTTTGAATTATTACAGAAAATTGGGAAGTAAAAATAAAGAAAAGCTGATTGCTTATGCTCAGGGATTATCAGACTCGGAAAAAGAATAAAGAGTCTGTCAAGATATCTTTCCTGGGCTGTACTTCTTTTTTTAAAGCCAAAAGAGGGATATGACTTCACAGTCATATCCCTTTGGGCATAAATTCTTATGAATCGTTCTATCGTTTACATTGTAAAATCATACATTTCTGAGCCAATCTGCTACATTCAGTCAATCAATAACCTTAATACTCTCAATTACAGGCTGACTCTCTTTCGCCAAAGTTCCATTACCGTCAATGTACTGATATTCATCCGTACATACGGCGTCCACCACATCCAGTCCTTCGGTAACATATCCAAAACAAGCATACTGTCCATCCAGAAAAGTACTGTCCTCATGCACAATAAAAAACTGCGAGCTGGCACTGTCGTTTGCTGAGGACCGGGCCATAGAAATTGCACCTCTGGTATGAGACAGATCATTCTCCACGCCGTTCTCCGAAAACTCACCCTTGATTTTCTCTTCAGCACCTCCCATGCCGGTTCCCAGAGGATCTCCACCCTGCATCATAAAACCTTCCATAATCCGATGAAACGTAAGACCGTCATAAAAACCATCCCCAGCCAGTTTGAGGAAATTCTCCACCGTTATAGGCGCTTTGTCCCCATTCAGTTCCACAGATATCTTACCATAATCCTTGATGGTAATTTCCACATGATGTATGCCTGCGCTTTCTGTCTTGTCCACACTTTCTGTTCCTGAACTTACCGAACCTGAGCTGTCAGTCTGATCCCCATCTTCCCTGCCATCCCCACAGGCAGCCATGACCAAAACCATTGCCGCCGTCAGAACACCACAAAATAATTTCTTACTCCACTTTTTCATAACAATCTCCTTTTTCTAGTTTCTAATTTTTATTTCGTACTAAAATACCCTTTTTCTGCCATAATCATACCAACATATTGCAGCAGGCATAAAACAACTGACTATACATTGCATAAAGACAGAAGTTCTGACGCCGTTTACAAACAGCTTCAGAACTTCTGGCCACTCCATAAAATTCTCTCCAGATAAATCTATACTCTTACCTTCAGCATACCTGAAAAATCTTATACGGTCAAATTAAAATGATTTCCCACAGCGCCGTAAGTCTCATCTTTTACCTTATCCCAATCTACCTGAGATATCTTCTCCGCAAGCTCTTCCACAGAAGACGCAAATACAGTGGTACGCTTGCCCGGCTTTTCTATCGGTTTATTTCTTTCTTCTGCCTCAGCCTTCTTTGCCTCTCTTGCTGCCTCTCTGTTATCCTCACGGCGTTTTTCTATGCGCTCACGCTGCTTTGCGCTGTCCTTTTCCAGTTCTGCAAAGTAAGAAACTTCGCCGTCCTTGCCGATAGACATTCCCAGCCGGGTCACATCTTTGCCTTTCTCCCCCAACTGACTCTTCATGTCATCCAACTTGACTGTAGCCTCTTCTATGGTCTTCAGATTCTTTTCCTTCACGCTGTCGTCCGCCGCCATTTTCTCCAACTCTTCAGGCGTCAGCAATGTGGTGTAATCTTTCGTTCCCTTAGACAAATAAGCCGCTGCTTCCTCTTCTGTCTCAAATTCAGCCACCATAAAGTCCATATTGGTGTATCTCTTCTGCAAATCTTTCAGCAGTTTCTGAGCCGCTTTGCTCAAAGCAGGAGCCTTATCTTCTTTTGCTGCAGCCGTATTCTGGGTATTTGCCGCTTTTGTACTTGCGGTACTCTTTCCTGACTGCGCTGTCTGCTCGTAAATACTGTTCTGATATCCATTGTAGTTTCCGATTTTCTGCATTGTCTCGCCCTCCATAGCTTTTCCCGGCATCAATTCCGCCCTGTCCGCTTCCACCATGACAACCTCTGTAAAAACCATATGCCTCAAGCCTGTTGTCCAGCCGTATGATGCCATAAAATCCATTTCTGATTACTGTTTGCCGTATGATTTGACTATGTCCGCCATAGCCGGACATTTCAAACCGCACTTCACTTATTTTTTATTTCGGCAAAAAATGGAAAAACTTTAGAGGATTTTACAAGGTTTTGCCTGATATCAGTTAGGCTATCCACACTTTTTCCTGTGTATCCAGAAAAAAACATTCTCCCTCATATAGTCCTGCTTCAAAAAGCTTCAGTAAAATTTCCGTCATTCGCAAATCTAATCTGTGATACAGCCTGCGCCTTTCCCAGGGCAGCCCTGTCAAATACTCTTTCTGCCGCTCATCCAACCGCTCCATCATTGCATGATATTTTTCAGGTTCCCTCCATGCAGCCAGCCCGAATTCACAACTCATATAAGCTCGATTTTCTCCGTTCTCACTCCGCTTTTCTCTAAGCAGCACCGCTACGTGATCCTTCTGGCGCGGGTGGATTCCTATTTGTATTTCCTTCCAGACTATCGGTCCTTCACATTCCGTTTCCAGCATTTCTTCCACTCTGCGAAAGCTGACTTTCCCATATTGGTCATACTCCTGGACATACACAGCCTTTCTCATCCGCTGCCCGTCTTCCCCTGCAATTCCCTCTCCATACAGCCCGCCAGGTTCTTTTGTCAGGATTACGCCTGTCTCAATCATTCGTTCCCACACCCCCTTCTGCACCCGCTCAAAAGTCGTGGGATAATCCAATCGCTCCATAATTTGTTTCACCGTATATCCCAAATCTGTCAAATGTCGTATTGCCCCTCCGCTTGCCACTTGATGTGTAAAATCAGCCAAAGCTTTCTGAAAGTAACCGCCTTCTTTCATAATTTCTCCCATTCTGCTTCCCTAAGCACATTCCACACTCCCTGGACGCTTTACTTACTTCGCTTCCTGCAGCTTCTTCGCCTCCGCACTTAATCGTTCCACAATTCCCGCCACAGAAGATACCAACGCTGCATTTGCCTCACAGGAACCATATGTCTCCCCTGCATGAGCGGATACTTCCTCCGTAATAGCTGAAATAGTCTGAATATTGTCTACAATATCTGCATTTGCCGCTTCCAAACTTCCTACGACCTCTAACATTTCCTTTGTCTTTTGTTCTACCTCGTTGGTTCCTTTACTAATCCCTGTCAAACTCTCCACAACTGTACCGGTGCTTTCGGAATTTGCCTGATTACTCTCCGTCACCACATCCACAGCCGCCTCCACAGATACCAACTCCTTATTGATATGTTCTATCAATGCGGTAATGTTCACGGTGGCTGTCTTTGTCTGGCTGGCAAGACCTGATATCTGGTTTGCAACCACCGCAAATCCTCTGCCTGCTTCCCCTGCCCTTGCTGCTTCGATACTTGCATTGAGCGCAAGCATACCCGTACTGTTGGCAATGCTGGTGATTGTCTCTATAATGGTATTCATTTGGCTTGTATATTCATTCAGCGCCTTCATCTGCGCAAGTACCTGCCCATTAGCGTTCATGGACTTTTCCACCTGTCCTGCCAATGCGTCCATCTGCCCTCTGCCTTCTTCTACCATTTTGGCAGTTTCCGCCATACTCGACTCTATCTGCGCTGCGGTATCTTTGACTCTCGCAATATGCTCCTGAATTTGTTCCGTCCGCTGCATCTGTACCTGAACGGCCTGGGCTGTCTCTGTGCTTCCCATAGAAACCTCATTCATCGCTCCCCGAATCTGTTCTACCGAGTCTCCCAGCTTGTCAAGTTTTTCCTCCGTCTCACCGATGCCTGCAATCAATTCTCCTGAAGTCCCCAAAATACTTTCTGCTGTGGCTTTGGCGGCGTCAGTATGTTTCTGAATCTGCTTCAGTTTCTCCCCATTTACTTTTTTTACCGCCATACAAACCCGAACCATATAAATTCCTGTCAGCAGCACACACATTACCCGAATCTCCACATCCGGCAATTCTTTTGACGTATACCCCACCGTAAAAAAATGATATGCCACATAGACCACATTTCCTATAAACGCCCCCGCCGCAATTACAACGCTGCTTTTGACGTCCATAAACAAAATTACAACCATAAACATTGGTATGGCATATGTAAATGTCAAAATGCTATTGGTAGTAAAAATAGCAAAAAGATACAAAATACCGTATCCCACACAAATAATATATTTCAGCCCATTACTCTCATTATTTTTAGAATAAATGATAAATTCAGCCACAACAGGTACAAGACATAATAATGCAAAGAAACTAAAATATCCTAAAGTCCTGGACCCTTTCAGCAGTTCTATGGCATAAGCCAAAACTAAAACCGTATCAATAATTGCGTGTCCAATAATCGCAGTTCGATTAATAAAAGCCTTCTCGGAAAATTTCATTTTACGTTATACATCCTTTCTTGTCTTATATTTTAGCCTTATTTTAACATAGGCGCTCTCCCAAAGCAAGATTGAAACACTATGATAAAAACTTTGCCTTACTTTAAATATAGGATATAATTTTTTCTATTTCTGTGTTATACTGTAATACAAATTGCAAATTGTTCTCCACAAGTTTCAATCCTATGGAATCCTTTGGGCCAGAAAACGTTACTTTACCAAAGGATGTCTTTTCCATCGGTTCACATCTCTTCTATCGAAACCACTGGAGCAACTGCAATAAATTAATTATGAATAGAGGAAACGCATATGCTTGAATTACAAAATCTCTGTTTTCAAATATCGGAAAACACAGAGGAACCAGTGGAGCAAGGTATAGCCATACAGGATACAATCCCATCTTCCAATGGACATAGAAAAAGCGAAACATCGTCCAGGGAGATCATTAAAAATATCAACCTGACCTTTGACGATCATTCTTTTATTGCCATAACAGGTCCAAACGGAGGCGGTAAATCCACCCTTGCCAAATTAATCATGGGAATCGAACGCCCCACCTCCGGCCGAATTCTCTACAACGGCACGGACATCACCCATATGACCATTAGTGAACGGGCAAATTTAGGAATCAGTTTTGCCTTTCAGCAGCCTGTACGCTTTAAAGGTATAAAAGTAAAGGATTTAATCGCACTGGCAACAGGGGATGCGCAAAAACGACTTGCCGGCAAAACAGGCCCATCGACCCCAAAAGTCAAACTCCCCGCCGCCTGCGATTATCTGTCAAAAGTGGGGTTATGTGCCAGAGACTATTTGAACCGCGATGTGGATGCCAGCCTTTCCGGCGGAGAATTAAAACGTATTGAAATAGCCACCATCATTGCGCGTAATACGCCCCTTTCCGTCTTCGACGAACCGGAAGCGGGCATTGACCTGTGGAGTTTTAACAATTTAATACAGGTGTTTGAAGATATGCACCGTGAAAGCGGCAGCTCTCTCATTCTTATTTCTCACCAGGAGCGTATATTGAATATTGCCGATGAGATTATTGTGCTGGCAGAAGGCTGCGTCCGGGCAAGAGGACGTCGGGAGGAAATCTTGCCGGATCTTCTGCGCGGAACAGAGAGTTGTAAATTTTATTCCGCATCTCCATCCACCCCCACGGCACAAACCAATTAATATCATATGTACTACGAATCATATCATCGACTTCACCGAAATCGGCAAGAAAGGAATACAAAAATCTATGGATGCAATACAGAAAACTTTATTGGAGCAAGTTGCGGATTTGCATGAAATGCCTGAAGGCGCATACAATATACGTGCCAATGGCAAAAGTACGGACCGTGTCACCACAGCCCACATTGATATTGTAACTAAAACCGACAAACAGGGCATTGATATTGTTATCAAACCCGGCACCAAAAAAGAAAGCGTACACATTCCCGTTGTATTGAGCGAAAGCGGCCTGACCGAAATGGTCTATAACGATTTTTATGTGGGTGACGATTGTGATGTCACCATTATTGCCGGATGCGGAATCCACAATAGCGGCGATGCCGACAGTCGCCACGACGGCGTTCATTCCTTTTTCATCGGAAAAAATTCCCATGTAAAGTATGTGGAAAAGCATTACGGCAGCGGAGACGGCAAAGGGGAACGTATTATGAACCCTGAGACAAGGATAGAACTGGGTGAAAACAGCTTTATGGAATTGGAAACCGTACAGATCAAAGGCGTGGATTCCACAAAACGACTCACCAGCGCAAAACTTGCAGACCATTCTAAAATCATTGTCACAGAGAAACTGATGACACATGGCACCCAGACAGCGGAAACTTGCTTTCAAGTGGATTTGGACGGAGAGGATTCCAGCGCCAATATCATTTCCCGTTCTGTTGCCAAAGATGCCTCGAACCAGATTTTTCTGTCAAAAATTAACGGCAACAATCGTTGCAAAGGACATTCCGAATGTGACGGTATTATTATGGACAACGCCAAAATCAGCGCCATTCCGGAAATTACCGCCAACCACCCGGATGCTGCGCTAATCCACGAAGCAGCCATCGGCAAAATTGCCGGGGAACAAATCATCAAACTTATGACCCTGGGCCTGACGGAAGCCGAAGCGGAAGCACAGATCGTAAACGGATTTTTATTATAATATATCACTGTTTCTATCGAAGCAGTGAATAGCAATAAAACCACCGGGGCAAAATACCCCTAATATCATCTGTCCCTATGATACAGCATTATGCTAACATCTTAAGTTTTAGCCATATCACAGGGAACCACCGGCACGGGAACAGTCCGCAGAAAGCAGCTTTCCTCTGACTGCCCGTTGCCGTTAGATGCAAACGCATACGAACCCGGAGGTTATTATGAATAAAAACAACACTATTTCTACATCTACACACAGCCCTTCGCGCCGTTTACAGACCATGGACGGCAATCAGGCCGCTGCCCATGTGGCATACGCCTATAGCGAAACCGCTGCCATCTATCCCATCACTCCCTCTTCTCCTATGGCCGAATTCTGCGATGAATGGGCCGGGAAAGGTCAAAAAAATATTTATGGACAAACCTTGGAACTCTCTCAAATGCAGTCGGAGGCCGGTGCAGCCGGCGCAGTACACGGTGCGTTATCGGCTGGTTCCCTTTCCGTCACTTTTACCTCCTCCCAGGGACTTTTGCTCATGCTTCCCAATTTATACCGAATTGCGGGAGAACTGCTCCCCGGCGTTATCCATGTGGCCGCCAGAACCATAGCGACACACGCCCTCTCCATATTTGGGGATCATTCAGATGTCTATGCCTGCCGCCAGACAGGTATGGCTATTTTCTCCGAAAGCAGCGTCCAGGAAGTGATGGACTTATCCCCTGTTGCCCATCTGGCCGCACTGGAAGGAAGAGTACCGTTTCTAAATGTGTTTGACGGATTTCGCACATCCCATGAACTGCATAAGATTGCCGTTTGGGAATATGACGATTTGAAATCAATGGTAGATCTGGAAGCTTTGAACGCCTTCCGTCAACGCTCTCTTCACCCTTCCCATGGAAAAGTATATGGTTCGGCTCAAAATCCCGATATCTTTTTCCAGGCAAGAGAAGCTTCCAATCCCTTTTACCTGGCATTGCCGCAAATAGTTGAAACCCAGCTTGCCAAAATCAATCAAAAACTGGGAACTTCTTACGGACTTTTTGACTATTATGGCGCTTCCGATGCAGAACATATCATCATTGCCATGGGAAGTATCTGTGAGACAGTCAAAGAATATCTGGACAGCGTACCTGAAAAGAAGCTGGGACTGGTTATCGTACATCTTTACCGCCCGTTCAGCGGCGCTCATCTGGCCCAAAAACTGCCCAAAAGCGTCCGTCAGATTACAGTACTGGACCGTACAAAAGAACCTGGTGCCGTCGGTGAACCTCTATTCCTGGATGTAACCGCCGCCCTGGCCGGACAGGGATATACCGTCTCCTGTACTCCCATATCCACTCCTGACAATGACCCAATACTGCACATTTTTTCAGGCCGTTATGGATTGAGTTCAAAGGATACCACACCGGCACAGGTTGCGGCTGTCTACGACAACCGCTCCAAACCATGCTTTACGGTAGGAATTACGGATGATGTTACAAATCTTTCATTGACCGTTCCCCAAATTCCCAACACTGCCCCTGTTGACATCGTTTCCTGTAAATTTTGGGGATTGGGCGGCGACGGCACTGTAAGCGCCACTAAGAATGTAATAAAAATCATTGGCAATCACACCCCCATGACCGCACAGGGATATTTTGAATATGATTCCAAAAAATCACGGGGCCTTACCATTTCCCACTTACGCTTTGGAAAAAGCAGCATCCGAAGCACCTACCTAATTAACAGAGCCGATTTCGTAGCTTGTCATAATCAGGTGTATTTGCACAAGTATCAGATGGCGCAAGAATTAAAAGACGGCGGTGTTTTTCTGCTCAACTACCATTTCAGTACACCCAAATCTCAAACCAATGAGGAAAGTGTCTCCATGGCAAAGACCCTATCTGCTTCCATGCAAACTGAATTGGAACAGTACTTTCCCCCTTCCCTGAAATCCTATATGGCAAAGCACAACATCCGTCTTATGGTCATCGACGCCATAAGCATTGGCAAAGAAATTGGTTTGAACAGTAAGATCAGCACCATCTTGCAAGCTGCCTTTTTTGCAGTATCAGGTCTTCTGTCCCCCGAAAATGCAAAGCAGTGGATGAAAGAAGCGGCAGCTAAAAGTTATGGAAAAAACGGCAGTAAAATCCTGGAAATGAACTATCAGGCAATTGAAAGAGGATTTTCGGAAGTATATGAAATGCCTGTGCCGAAAGAGTGGCTGGAGAACGATACAGAGAAAAATCATGCCCTAAAAGAAACTTCCCTGTTAGAAAATGCACCTTCCGGTTCCAACGCTTTAGATAATGCCCCTCTTCCTGATCGACAGGAAATGCTGGACTTTGTCAGAAATATTCAACAACCTGTAACAGATCAACGGGGCAACGACCTTCCGGTATCTACGTTTCTTCCTTATGCGGACGGCTTTACACCGCCCGGCAGCACCGCCCATGAAAGGCGTAATACCGCCACGGAACTCCCCGTATGGAAACCGGAAAACTGTATACAGTGCAATCGTTGTTCTCTCGTATGCCCTCATGCAGTTATCCGTCCCGCCGTACTGGATGAACAGACACGCTCCCATGCTCCGGAAAGTATGCAAAGCATTCCCATGATGGGATTGGAAAACCGCTCCTTTGCCATTACCATCTCCCAGGTTGATTGTACAGGATGCGGCACCTGTGCCGCGGTCTGTCCTGGGAAACAGGGGAAGAAAGCGCTGGAAATGATACCTGTAAACGAACATGAAAAACTCTATCCTGCCAAAGAATGGCAGCAAGCTTTCGATTACTGTAAACCCTTGCTTCCCTGTAAGGAAGCAGCCGAAAAATTCCGTACCGATAACTTGAAAGGCAGCCAGTTCCTTCGACCTCTTATGGAATTTTCCGGCGCCTGTGCCGGATGTGGTGAAACAGCCTATGTTAAGCTATTGACCCAACTGTTCGGTCCTCGAATGTACCTGGCCAACGCCACAGGCTGCAGCTCCATCTGGGGTAATTCCGCCCCTTCTTGTGCCTATACCTTAGACGCGGACGGGCGTGGACCCGCATGGTCAAACTCCCTTTTTGAAGACGCCGCGGAATTCGGATTCGGTATGCTCATGGCCCGGAACGCAGCTAAAAAATATAAGGACACCTCTCTGGACAATACTGACGACACAATACAATGGATTGTGGGCGGAGACGGTTGGGCTTACGACATCGGTTTCAGCGGCTTAGATCATGTGCTTGCAAGTGGTAAAAATATCAATATTCTGGTATTGGACACAGAAGTCTATTCCAATACCGGCGGTCAAGCTTCCAAAGCCACCCCTATTGGTTCCACCGCCAAATTTGCCGTGGGAGGTAAAAAAACCCGTAAAAAGGATTTGGCGTCCATGGCCCTCACTTATGGCAATGTATACGTGGCTCAAATTGCTATGGGCGCTGACTTTAATCAAACCGTAAAAGCTTTGACAGAAGCGGCGGCCTATCCAGGTCCTTCCCTGATCATTGCCTATGCTACCTGTATCGCCCATGGTATCCGGGCCGGCCTAGGCACTACTCCTCATGAAGCCAAAAAGGCAGTGGATTCCGGCTATTACCATTTATTCCGCTTCCATCCTGCCTACAGAGAAGAAGGAAAAAATCCCTTTATGCTGGACAGCGGTGAGCCAACTCTTGATTATGAGACCTTTTTAGAAGGAGAAATTCGATATGACGCTTTAAAACGTTACCAGCCGGAAGAAGCAAAACTGCTATTCCAAGAGGCTGCCGCTCAGGCAAAAGAACGTTATCAATATCTTAAGAAATTAGAAACCCTTTTTGCCCCACACTCCAATTCATAATCATTTGCGTTTGTCTTATTCCCATCCCTTAGCTGTCAAGGGCTGACAGCGTTCTAAATGATGATAAAAGAGGCAGGGACCATAGCTAAAAAGGCATCTTTTACACAGATATGCTTTCGGCAATTCTATGTATAAGATGCCTCATTGGCTATCTCAGACCCAAACCGTTACTTTACCGCTTTGAGCCTGCGTTTCAGCCTTTCATACTCCGGCGCTCCTTCCAGTATAGCCAATGCGGGATGAGACAGAGAATGAATACTATCCTCTATGACAAGTTTTCTGTTACGGGGAGCAGTGGCGCTGCCCATAGGCGCTTTCAGCCAATCTTCAATCTGATTAAAATATCCGTCTCCATGAAGCAGCAGGTTTTCTCCGGAAAAAAGTTCTTCCAAACAAACTACATATTTTTCCATATGCTTCAGCGCTTTCTCTTTTTCATGATGCCGCGCATAGCACAAAGCCGCCTGATATTCAAAAATAGCCATACTGTTAGGATGAAGCCTGATACATTCGTAAGCCTCCGACACTTTTTCAATACGTGAAATCGTCTTTTCACAGACAGCCAGATTATCGATTTCCATAGTAATATATAGGGCAGCGTTTCCAATCAGTGTAAATACTGCGCTGTACATAGATGTCTGACTGTAACTGCGCGCTTTTTCAAAATCCCCAAGCATCTCATATGCCTGAATAACGACAGTACCACCCTGACCTGACAGCTTATGAAATACAACCATATCTTTTAAAGTGTCCACTGCTTTCTGCGCCTGCCCCAGATTCAAAAATGCAATTCCCTGTAATACAATGCTGTCATTGCAAATTCCCACATCTCTGCAATGATCTTTAATATGCTGGCATAACTTTACTATGGATGCAAGAATCTCCTGTTGTTCCTCTTTTTCTTCAGCCAATATATAATGATTCAGCCACAACACACTTATCTGAAATAAGAATGGATAACAGGAATAATACTTCTTTACATAGTCTTTTGTCTTATCCATCACCTGGCTGAAAGGACCTTCTGCGTATTCCGCCGCCAATTCCTGATAAATTTTCATAATCTGTGCTTCGGTCAACTGAGGTCGATAGCCTATTAACTCATCCACTGTTATATCAAAATAGGCCGCCAACCGAGGTAACAACAAAATATCCGGTGTACTCTGCCCTGTCTCCCATTTCGATACGGAAGCCTTCGTCACCCCAATAAAATCTGCCAACTGCTCCTGAGTCAGTTTTCTTGCCCTGCGCAGATTAAAAATATTCTCGCCTATATTCAGTGTATTTTGCATTATGTTGCTTTCCTACTCCGCTATTTCCATATCATTAGGATACCATATGTTTACATCATCTCATTTCACGTTCATTCTCCTAAGAGGGATTTTCCATAAAGCGACGCACACTCTGTTCCAAACGCTCTAAACCATCCATCAACCGTTCTCTCGGACAAGCGGGATTCAACCGAATAAACTTCTTTCCGCACGCTCCATACGTGCCGCCCTTTGTAAGATACAGACCGGAATCTTTACGAATAAAGTCTGTCAGTTTTCCCCCGTCTTCCGTAACATTACCACAATCTAACCACAGTAAATATGTGGCTTGAGAAGGAACCACCCGCACTATGGGAAGCTTTTCCTCCACAAACTTTCTCACACATTTTTTATTCTCACTTAAATACTCTCTTAATTCTTCCAGCCATGCCTCACCTTTATTGAAGGCGGCAATGGCCCCACCCACGGCAAAAGCATTGGGTTCCGCAACTTCATCCGTATTCAGCCTTCTGTTCAGCTTATGTCTTAAAACAGGGTCAGGAACCACTACCGCCGCAGTCTGCAGCCCTGCTATATTAAATGTCTTCGTAGGCGTAATACATGTTACACTATTATTTCGGCACAATTCTGACACAGATGCAAACGGTATATACTCATACCCTGGATCGGTCAAATCACAATGAATCTCATCGGACAATACCAATACATGATGCTTTGCACAGAGAACGCCAATCCGCTCCAAAGTCTCCTTATCCCATATTTTTCCCACCGGATTATGAGGATTACAAAGGACCATTAAAGTTGTCTGCGGATCAGCAAGTTTTTCTTCCAAATCCACAAAATCAATCCTGTACTCTCCATCCTTATAAATCAGTGGATTCTCCAGAATGTTACGTCCGTTATTTCGTATACTGTTAAAAAACATATTATATACCGGCGTCTGCACCAACACATTCTCTCCCACTGTAGTCAGCTTGCGCACCGCACTGGAAATCGCCGGAACAACTCCCATACAGAAAATCATCCATTCTTTTTCCATTTTCCAATGATGTCTGCGCTCCCACCAGTTGATATATGCCTCATACCATTCATCCGTCAGCATCGAATATCCAAAAATACCATGTTCCACTCTGGATTTTAAATAATCAATAATCTCCGGAGCAGTTTCAAAATCCATATCCGCCACCCACATAGGCAGCTCTTTCTCCGTTACATCCCATTTCAGCGAACCCATCCCACGCCTGTCAATCAATTTATCAAAATTGTACTTCATATTCATTTTCCCTTTCCCAAATCCGTTGCCCCTTCTTTTTTATCGAATTACTACTCTCTTTATCAATCTGAGAATATATCATTTACATCTCCCATGGCGCTTTATCGGACTGTTTTAATATTTCCCCTGCCTCAATCTTTGTCTGATCGATTTTCACTTTGCTGCCGTCCATAATCAGCTCTCCAATTCTCTCGGCCCGGATCATTCCACCCTTAGGATTGAACACGCTGTCCACACTTCCTACAATCTCCACATCAGCCTGAGAATACTCAAATGCAAGATTGGTATTCATCAGACGGCAATTCTTCATCACCAGATTGTCAATATAGCACATCCCTTGCAAACTCTCAATCGTGCAGTTTATCAGCGTAATATTTTTTGAATTCCACCCCAAATATTCCCCTGCGATAAAAGAATCATAAACCGTTATATTTTCTGCATTCCAGAAAGCATCCCTGGACAAAAGTCTTGCATTGTGTACTTCTATGTTGGAGCCGCCGTCAAAACTATAATTTCCCACCAAATCAAAATTTCTGGCAACAATATTGCTGCTGTTCATCGCAAAATAATCCCCTTTTGCCGTCACATGGTCCATTTCTACATCCTGGCAATTCCATAATGTTTCTGCAGCATTGGGCATATGCACATTGCGCAGCACAATCCCTTTTGTGCGCCGAAACGTTTTCGGCGCTTCAATGATTGTATCCGAGATAGAGATATGGTCCGTATACCAGATTCCTGCCCTTGCCATTTCAAACATGGTGGAATCTTTCATCACCACATTCTTACTGTACCACAAAGGATATTTCCACTTAAACAAAGTATTATCAATTTCCAAATTACTGCTTTCTTTTAATGGTGACTCTCCATCTGCAAAAGTACAATAACTGATATGACAATCCTTTGCCTGAAACATGGCTCTCTCACCTGTCAAGAATTGCTGAACTACTTCCTTCATAATTACCTCCGATTATTTTCACTATATTTTATCTTACCAAACCCATCTTAATTAGCGGAGAAAAATGCCACTCCAATAGCGCCCGGACCAATATGTGTCCCAATGGTACCGCCCACGCTCGTCGTGTCCAGAGTCTCCACATCCCCCTTCCACAACGCCTCATTATCCACAATATACTTCTGCAGAACCGCATCGCTCATTCCCGTATAACCTAAGACAAAGGGCTTTGCGAAATCAATTCCCCCCACCTGACGAATCTGTTCCGCCAACAAATTGTTTCCTTGTTTTGAGCCGCGGGCTTTTCCAAGTACCGCAACCTCACCCCTCTGAATGGCAATCACCGGTTTGATTGACAAAAGGCTTCCTGCCATTGCGGCTGTCTTTGAAATACGCCCCCCTCTTTTCAAGTATTCCAGCGTATCCAATAATGCCACTAATCTGATGCGAGCTTTATCCGCCTCCAGCCTGTCTACAATTTCCTCATAGGGCAGCCCTTCATCCTTTAATCGCAACGCATATTCCACCAGCGCACGTTGGCCAATACTGGCATTTTCACTGTCTATTACTCTGACAGTATCCCCATATTTCTCCGCCGCAATGCTTGCACTCTGCCATGTACCGGATAATTTTGAAGATAAGGTTATGACAATTGCCCGCGCCCCCTTCTCTTTCACTTTCCTATATGCCTCTTCAAAATCATATGGAGGTACCTGACTGGTCACAGGCAGTTCATCAGACTCTATCAATTTCTCATAAAACATCTCATGGGTCAGATTCACTCCATCTTCAAACTCTTCCTGGCCAAACGTAATATGAATCGGCAAAACCGTCAAATCCTCTCTCTGCACATCTACAACATCCGATGCGGAATCCGTAATAATCTGAATCATCATCCTTCTCCCTTTCCATACAGCTTTTTTCTCTACATTTAAGCTGCCTTTTTCTCGATACGTTCAAAATTGTGCATCCAATCCGCCTTGAAAAAATATAATAAAAATACAATGCAGCTAGTTCCCCATGTCAGAGGATATGCGCTGAACACAACTTCTATCTGGGGCAAAAATCTCAGCACAACCGTGATATATGTCACTCTGAGCAAACACCAAAATCCCAGCATGGTAAACATGGGAACCGTAGCTTTGCCCGCGCCGCGCATAATTCCCGCAATACAATGCGCCAATGCAAGCATACAGTAAAACAAAGCCTCCACCCGTGCCTGCCGGACGCCATAAGCTATTACATCCGCCGAATCACTAAACAATCCTATTAGCACAGGTGCAAAGATCCAGAAAATAATACCAATCACTTCCGCCATGGAAACAGAACAGAGAATACCAAAGCGCACCCCCTTCTTCACCCTATCATAATGTTTTGCCCCAAGATTCTGTCCGACAAAAGTGGAAAGTGCCTGTGCAAAACAGGTAATGGGCAAAAACGCAAATCCTTCTACTTTCATATAGGAACCACAGCCCGCCATAGCAAATTGTCCAAAAGAATTGATATTTGTCTGTACCACAAGATTTGCCATAGCAATCACAGAATTTTGTACGCCCGATGGTAATCCGAAACGAATTATTTTCTTCATACTCTCCATATGAAAACCAATTTTTCTGATTTGCAGCCGATATTCTGCTTTGGAACGCAATAGTTGTATCATACACAGAATTGCACTGATTCCCTGAGAAATGGTTGTCGCCAATGCCGCCGCGCCAACGCCCATGCGCAATCCCCCCACCAGCACCAAATCAAGAACCACATTTATCAGAGAGGAAAGAATCAAATAATATAAAGGATGTCTGCTATCTCCTACAGCCTGAAGAATACCCACAAATATATTATACATCACTGAAAAAACCGCGCCGCAAAAATAAAAACGAAAATACTCAATGGACTGAGGTAATACATTTTCCGGCGTCTGCATCCACCGCAAAATCGTGGGCGTAAAACACACTCCAAGTATAGTCAGCACAATCCCGGCGCAAAGGCCGAAAGCCACATCCGTATGTATCGCCACCCCCATTGCCTCATAATTCTTTGCCCCATATTCTTTTGCAATCATAACTCCGGCACCCATTGCCACTCCGCTGAAAAAGCCTATCATCATAAATATCAGACTTCCCGAAGAACTGACCGCCGCTAAAGCCTCATCTCCCAGAAATTTTCCCACAATCAAAGAATCAAAAGTGTTATAAAGTTGTTGAAATACCTGTCCCAAAAAAATTGGCAGAGCAAAAAATAAAATTTTCTTTTGAATGGGCCCTTCTGTTAAATCATTTTTCTTTTGATTCAAAGAAGCAGTTTCCGCATCATTACCACCGCTCACTTTCTGTTTCCTCCTATTTTAAGTCGCTGCGCGACGGCACTAAAGGGTGAGGTTTTTTCGGCGCACACTCAGGAGAGACAATTTTCATTCGCAAGTAATCTCATGAAATTTCCTCTCGTGCGCCTTCACAACCTCACCTGTCCAGCTTATCATTTTTATAAATGGATTGACATTTCTTAGCTGCACTATTATTGTTCCGTCTCTTTTTAAGTCGCTGCGCGACGGCACTAAAGGGTAAGGTTCTTTCGGCGCACACTCAGGAGAGACAATTT
>JAAWCE010000103.1 GCA_022793065.1 Lachnospiraceae bacterium | reverse complement strand
GAAACCATTGTCTTGCTTTCCAAGGGCGAGGTCGACTCGAAAAAGATTCGGGTTGAGTTCTCTTTGGAAGATATGGATATGTCGGAGTTCCAAGATGGAGCAACCTATCCGCAGATCAAGGAGTATGTTTTGGAGCATACCGGGTTAAAGGTGTCCAACCTCTATATCTCACAGATCAAACGGAAATGTGGGATTGAAGTAGGCAAAAACTACAATCTGCCGAAGGCTGAGGATTCCAGACAGCCACAATGCCCGCCGGAAAAAGAGAAAGCAATCCGAGAAGCATTCAAATATTTTGGGATGATCTAACATCCAGCAAAATGGAGGTTTCTTATGGATAGATTGATTTCTTGTGAGTTCAACATGGATAATGCCTGTGTGGAACTGAAATTCTTAGATGGCAGTATGATTGCCATTGATACCATCGCCGTGGAGAATGAGGTTGCCGATAATATGTATCAGCGGTCAGAATTGGACTATCTGATCTACAATGATCCGATTGGATATGCAGACTTGATATTGAACGGTGATCCCGAAACCTATTTGAAAACTGTAACTGAATACAAACCGCTTGATAGTTAACCAACACTTTGCCCGTGGGAGAAATTCTGCGGGCAATTTTTTGTATCTTCTCTGTGAACGCTATTGATTTTGATTGTCTAATGTTGTAGACTATATATGAAGTCTAACGGTATAGACAAGGAGGGCGTGAATATGGATTTTCCGAAGATTCACGAAAGTGAATATCGTTTTTGTTTGATTATGTGGGAGCATGAGCCGGTTACTGCTACCCAGCTTGTAAAGCTGTGCCAGGATCAACTCGGATGGAAAAGAACTACGACTTATACCGTTATCAAGCGTCTTGGAGAGCGTGGTGTGCTGAAGAACGACAATGGCACTGTTACTTCTCTCGTTTCCAAAGATGAAGCCCAGGCGTGTGAGATCGATGAACTGGTTGAGAAGAAATTCGAGGGTTCTCTGCCTGCCTTTATCGCTGCTTTTACAAAGCATCAGGCTATGTCCGAAGATGAGTTTGATGAGGTACAGCGCATGATCGACCGCATCAGGAAAGGAGGTTCACAATGAACGAACTCTTTTTGAAAATTATCAACATGAGCATATCGGCAAGCTGGCTTATCCTGGCTGTGCTGATACTCAGGCTTGCTTTGAAGAAAGCTCCCAAATGGGTCAATGTTCTACTTTGGGGTATTGTAGCTGTCAGATTGGTTTGCCCATTCTCTTTTGAGAGTGCATTGAGTCTGATTCCAAGTGCAGAAACCATTCCTCTGGACATTGGAATGGATACTACACCAACCATCAATAGCGGTATAAATGCAATAAACAACGCAGTCAATCCTATTATCGGCCAATCTAACACTCCGATGGCTGGCGCAAGTGCAAATCCGTTGCAGATTACCATTGGTATCTATGAATATATTTGGATTTTCGGCATGATTGCACTGGCATTATATACAGCCATCAGTTACTGGCGTCTGCGCCGTAAGGTGGATACTGCCGTTCGCTACGAGGACAATATTTTCCAAAGTGAGAATGTCGGTTCTCCGTTTGTCTTGGGCATCATCAAGCCGAAAATCTATCTGCCGTTCAAAATGGATGAGCAGGATATGGAACACGTTGTTGCCCATGAACAAGCACACATTCGCCGCAAAGACCATTGGTGGAAACCTCTTGGTTTTCTCCTGCTGACAATTCACTGGTTCAATCCTTTGATGTGGCTGGCTTATGTTCTGCTGTGTCGTGACATCGAGCTTGCCTGTGATGAAAAGGTTATCAAGGAACTCGGAAATGAACAGAGAGCAGATTATACCCAAGCACTTGTGGCTTGCAGCGTAAATCGTCGTATGATTGCCGCCTGTCCTCTTGCCTTTGGTGAGGTAGGTGTAAAGGAGCGTGTGAAATCCGTGATGAATTATAAGAAACCTGCGTTTTGGATTATCATTCTTGCAGTGATTGCCTGTGTAGTTGTTGTGGTCTGCTTTCTGACAAATCCGAAGCAAGACAGTTACACACTGCGAATCGTTGTTCCAGCGGGAAGTCAAGAAGAATTTGTGTATTCGGATGAAGAAGTCAGCACAATCAAGAACTCAATCAAAATATGGTCTGGTGATGGATTGGGTGATACGGAAGTCCTGTTATCTCCGGTCAATGAAACAACAGAAACCGGATATACTGCTACCTATCTTACACATGGAATGCCGGTGGAATTTGATGCTGAAAAAGATACGTGGTTTAAGATTGGTGTAAATATGCAGAACTCCACTGACGAGGACATTATTGTATATGTCGAAGTGGAAAATGTAGAGGTGCGTATTGCTGATGAGGTAAATTCCGTCATAGAGTGGTTTGACTACACAGAGAACCCCTCTGCTATGGATGATGAATCAACTATAAAACTTCCGATATATCCAGATGTTACTTTCAGCTACAACCAGACACAAATAATTGCGTCAAAACCCTTTGACACTTCGGAACTTACTGGCCAAACAATTTTGATTGATGGTATGCCAATATGGAACGCTTATTTTACTGACCTTACTGGGGATGATTTCCCAGAAATCTGTGCAACATACAGCTTTGGTTCTGGAATGATTGATAATCGCATTACCATTTATGACTATGTAAATGGTGTAAGCTATGAACTGTCTGACCGAGGATGTTTCGATTTCGCACTTAGACTGGATAAGCAAGACGGTCATCTGTACGTAGATAAAACAAAGTACAATTCTGAAGAACTGGTAGAAACCGGACGATTGGTTTTCAAGAATAATTGTCTTCAGATTGAAGGCTTTTCTAACGAAGCACATCAGGTGTTCCAAGCTGAAATTCTGGAAATCCATGATGGGTATTATCTTGTGAAACCTGTTGAGGGTAGTTGGGAACTGAGTAGTGCAGACAGAATTGAAGTGCCTATCAGAAATGCTCGGCCGTCACCCGAACCAGAAGTCGGAGATGCAATTGAAATCGAATACTCCGGTGAAATCCTTGAAACTTATCCTGCACGAATTGCGGATGTTTATAGCATCAAAGTTGCAGCAGAAAAGGGTAGACTAAACGGATTTGAACTAAATCTTGCTGGAAATACATCTTTACAAAATAAGATGGTACTTACTGAGGAGGCACCGTATTGGTGTATTTTCGTAAACAATGAAGGTTCTAACAATATTACAGTAGAAATTGGTGGCTATGTCTATGAAGTCGAAGCTGAAACGTATGAACATATCTTTAGGGATGAACTGTGGGATGCTGGCACTTACAGTGCAAGTTTTGCATCTATAAATGGAATGGAAGGAACTGTGACTTGCTATACTTACAAGTACAGGCTGGAAGTTACCGGACGGTTGAATAACGCCGTTGAGGATACAACCTATGTTATTTTGAGCAACATCGAGAATATTACATTTGAACAGGCTTGGAAGGCCAGCGGACTAAGTAGCAATACCGCAGACTACTTCGATCCCGCCGAAGCCGTGTTCATCAATAGGACACGATGAGTATTGATCCTCGTAATACACTTAAATAATAAGTTGAGTCAAGCGCAACCAATG
>JAAWCE010000102.1 GCA_022793065.1 Lachnospiraceae bacterium | reverse complement strand
TACTCCGGCCTTTTGAGGATATAACCCAGGGTGGTGGCAGACCAGGCGTAAGGGTCACGGTAGCTGCTGGCGCGGACAGGACAGCCGATGCGCTTCCAGTGTTCGGAGGGGATAGGAATTTGCTCGGCCCGCAGCGTCCGGGCGATGCCGTTGACGCTCTGACCGTCCATGACCATCTGGAAGATGCGGCGCACAACGGCGGCGGCTTCCTCATCAATCACCCACTCGCCCTTATCCTCCTTGGAGGCGAGATAGCCATAGGGGACGGCCCCCGAACAGCGCAGACCTTTTTCCATCCTGGACTTGAAAACGCTCTTGATTTTTCGGCTGGTGTCGGCAACGTACCACTCATTTATCACATCCCGGAAGATGGACATGATGTCAAATCCATTGGCGGTGTCCAGGTTGTCATTGGCGGCGATGAAGCGGACATTGTACTCGTCAAAGGTGCGCTTGAGTAAGCCGACCTCCACCACGTCACGGCCTATTCTGCTCTGGTCTTTGACAATGACGGTAGCCACATTCCCGGCTCGTATCTCGTCCACCATAGCGTCCAGGCCGGGCCGCTTGAAGGTCGTTCCCCGCACTCCGTCATCGGTGAAGTGGCGGACATTGGTGAAGCCATTTTTTCGGGCGTAGTCCTCCAGGATGCGCTTTTGAGAGGCGATTTGTCAAGGATATTTTCACCATAACATTTTCAGTATCGCTAAATTTCTCTTTTAGCGCCGTAGGCGAGAAAAAACTGGCGTAAAATCACCTATAGCAATGTATAATTACCTTTCTGCATCATCACGAGTAATTCTATAGTAAGATAATATGTCTAAAACATCCTGATCGTTACAAACAAAATCACCGTCTTTGAATTTATTAAGGGCAATAATTTCTTTTGCTTTCTCTGCCTTTTCGGGAGGCAAGCGAGAGAACTTCTCCCACCATTCATTCGCCAAATCGCAATCATGAGCTGTCCTTCCTGTGTATCGGTCGGCAAGTCGTTCTCGCAAATCTGCATCGTATACCCTTCTATATACGATAAACGTTTCAGGCATCCACAGTATCTTTTTAAACTCGTCAACATCTCGACCAAAAGCTTCTTCAAAAAAATCAACACCGCGACCAATTTTTCCTTTGGTAGAATTGAGAACCGCTTGCACTGAGCGAATAAATTTGCGATTCCAGTGCTTTCCTATATAATCGCGGTTTCGAAAATATTCAGGATCGGATATGGGATGATATTTCATCGGAAAAGAATAGATGGTTACGCCAAGCTCCTCGCAGAGATCCACATTGATTCTCATTCGATAATATAACTCTTCCGGCTTATCTTCAAAATTATATAAAAGATAGTTCGACAAATCGGTTATATGATACTCTGCTGCTTTTCGGACCGCTTCAACGTAAATATCTCGCTGTTCATAGTGATCAAAAGCAATCCGCAAGGGCCGAATGTTTATTTCAGAAAGCTTCTCCATTTTTGCAGCTGTAACTAATCTTGCGTCCAAGCCCTGGTTGAAATCAATATAGCGGGCGGTTCTCTTTTTAGGGAAGTATTTGCTATATAACGGACGAGCTATATCATCAAAATCCAATATGTGTTCTGCCGTTGCACTTGATACATAGAGTAGGCCATCCGCTTCACGCCTCAAATAGAAATCTCCAGCTTCATCCTCTGGTAATTTCTTTGCGATTTGATCATAGATTCCAATTATTTTTCTAATATAAGCCCCAGGATTATAATTTGCTTGCAAATTTTTTATTGCCACTTCATACTCATTGGGAGGTAAAAAAGAGGCACCTTTACCAAATCCGCAAGCATTTATTTCATCAATAATCTTGTTAAAGCATTTGGACGCAAAGACATTATTATCCATTAGATAGAGGTCCTTTTGCGGTCCAAAGTGTTCATCAATATACCTGATTTGATTTTGAATTCCAATATAGTTTTTATACTCTGGCTCAAGAATTTTAACTGCGCAAAATTCGCAATTGCGGGGACAGCCACGCGTCATGTACCCGAAATAAGCATTTTGAGCCGGGTATTTGTAATCAATTTCTTCAAGGATAGAGTAGTCCAGCGGCAACTCATCAATAATATCTGTATTTCCTTCGTCTAGCGCACCTGGCTGGTCAAGCAACCCAACATATGGCCTTATTCCAGTTTCATCATATATAAATTCTGGCAGTATGGTGGCTGCAATGCCTCCTACAAGCATTTTCCCATCTTGGGCACAAAATTTTTTGGCATAATTAATAGTATCAACTGTTTGTTTCCAATAAAAAGTGAACAAAGTTGTAATTCCAACCACATCAAACTGTGGAAAATTACCATTTTTGTATCTGTGCCGGTACACTTTCAAAAGTTCTTCATTTGCAGAATCATGAAAGTCTGGAATCGTATCTAAAATTGAATATCTCCCAATTCTGATGAAATCCACTAATTTGGAAAAATGCTTCGCAAGAGAGTTTTCTCCAATCTCCTTGTAAAATTCTTCACAAAGAAGTTGGGCTGCAAATGTCCTCAAGTCACCTTTATAAAAGCGAACATCATCTTTACAACGGCGATAATATGTTGCTATTTTCATCAGGCCCATAGGGGGATATTTATTTTTATAATTGGGCTCAATCAATAATACTCTGCGATTCATTGTAAGCCGTCCTCAATTTTCTTTATTATCATTTCGGCTGTTTTATCATCCGTAGCTGTTAGAATGATTCCAAAAATCTTCGATATGAGTTTCTTCTCATTTCTGCTATACGAGCTTAACTTATCAACTCGTCTACTTTCTGGGGACTTCTTTTTCTTCTCCGAACTTTTGGGGTGGCTAGTTGACTCTCGCTGTTTTCTCTCTTTTTCTAACCGTGAAATAACTTGGCTAATAACAGCGGCTGAATCGCTCTCCAAATCACTTGCGGCTTTTTGCTTTTTCTTTTCTATATCATCGGCAGCTTTCCGGGCTGACTCTTTAGCACGCTCGACATCTGCAAGGGCACTTTCATAATGACTATCATTAACAAAATCGCCTCTTCGTTTCTTCTCCTGTAATTCAGTCTCTTTTTTTTCGGAGGAATCAATCTTGCTGTATGCACTATTGATTGCAGACCCCTCGTAATAAATCTTATAAAGTTCCCTGTTAAAGTATCGCCGTAGCTCTCGTTCAAACTCCAATCTTGTAGGATTTTCATTAAAATAATCTCGCTGAGAATTAGGGATTAGGTTCTTTGAAACGGCAAACACCTCACCAATGAAATAATGGTGACCACGATCCTCCTTGAAAAGTTTTTGAAGGGCGTCATCATCTCCAATCTGGATGTTTTCTTTGCGGAGCCGAAGACCGCGCATCTGACAATCCTTGGAAATGACAGCCTTGAAGTGAGAAACTCCGATCCATAACCATGCAAGTAGATTCTGGTGCGAGTCATAAATCTTCTTAAAAGCAAGATTGAATACCTCATCATCGCCTTTGCTGGTTTTGAAATTTGTCTTATACTTTTTGAAGATTTGTTCTCCCTCTAGCCTGATAGTATATTCATCAATGTGATAGTTGAGTTCCTCGGCATATTTGTATATCTCAGAACGAAAAATAAAAGTATTTTGATATGGCACTGGAGCGACAAATGAAAGGTATTCTTTTATTTGCGCAAAATCAAGTAAGTCAGTGTTTTCTTCATTAATTCCAACCAGTTCAACCTTAAATGAGTGCGCATCAATATTATCGGTATGAGGATACTCAAATTTATAAATGCTATGGAGGACTTCACTGGCAGTATGTTTTTCGCCGCGCTCGTTTGCGATTATAAGTTCGCGCATTTTCGCTGCGTCACAATGCATAATTGAAATGACATCTTCGCCAGCAGCCTTTGATGTGAAAATAAGTTCTTTGCAATACGCCAAGCCACAAAGTCTGCCTATTCCTCTAAAGCCTTTATCCTCACCGAGTCGTTTATCGGAATTTGCTATGTTGGCCAGCGTTCTCTCAAAATCCACAGATGGAATTCCTGTCGCATTATCCACAATACTGACAGTCCGATTTTCTGCATCAAACCATATATCAATACATCCTTCTTCATCCCGCAAAAGGCCCATATCGTAAGCTTTGTCAATCTGATCGCAAGCATTTTGAATATACTCCCGATATATAACCCTGGAATCCTGATACATGCCCGTTGTTAAGTTTTCTAGTATATTTGCTCCAAAGACGTATTCTTCCATCGCAGATTCCTCAATTCTAAAATTGTTTATATATCGGTTTAGGGAAATGTATTTTCAATAATGACCGAAAAATTGGATTCTGAATCAAATAGTCGCCTTGCTCCAACCGCGTCAGCATATTTTTGTATGTGCTTGGTAAACTGCTGTAATCCTTTGTAGCTGTTTCAATAGAGTTTGTTCTTCCGTATGCATGAGTGGAGCAGTTACCGGTCACTCTCTGATGAATGTTAGAGCGGAATTGCTCCGCACCAAACAAAACAACACCAAGCGAACGCCCTCTTTCGGTAACATCAAGAATCTCTCGAAGGATTGGAGAAGTTTTTGGCGTGTCTTTTGACGCATATTTATTTAATTCATCAATAAAAACAACAATGCGGGATGGCGGGTTAATCCCTTGCTCACCGTCATATTCACCCAGTTTGAGGTTATATATCGTGCGGACAGCATCACCAAAAACAAAAGCTTGCTTGTCCTCTGGGAGCTTTGCAATATCAATTACATACACATCGTTGCTTGATATATGCTTAATCGCATCAGCAAGGTGACATTCATGGTTTCTGATATTTGCACGGTTGGCAAACATATCATCATTTTTGGTAGCCTTATTGACTATCCTCTTAAATTTCCTCCAACTTAGCACAGAAATTTCATTAGAAGTCCGCGCTTGACCTTTCGATTGTGGTTGTGACTTTTGCGAAAGTTCATCAACTTTTTCCCGGAACCCCTGCCAAGTGGTGATACAGCCATTTCCAAAATCCGGATCAGTTTCGTCAATGATTTTGCTGATAATCGCCTCCATCGTCTGTTGAGGATCATCAATATCCGCAAACAGCATCTCAAGGCTCTCCTTGTCATCCTCATATGAATATTTGAATTTGAAAAGCTGACCCTCGCGGATATATTCCTCAACATCTGCCTTGGGAATATATGTGCTTTGCTTTGCGGATAAACCGCTGGAATACGGTATAAAATACTTTACCTGCCGAAATGGTTCGGTATTTAGTCCTAACTCCTTGTATTCTTTATAAACACGTTGTTGTTCACCAGCGGGATCTTGAGAAAAATCGTTGGGACGATCAATTGCCATCAAATCCCGTCCCTTTACATTAAAGATTACAAAAGCAACATTTTCCTCAGAATCAACAGGCTTTTTCAAATATTGATCCTGGATAGACTTCATTAAGAACATCGCATATGAGGTTTTTGACGCAAGACCGGAAATACCTGAAATGTTCAGGTGGGCGCCTTCTTTGCCAAGGATAAATTTTGAGTTAAGATTGACTGGTAAGACAATTTCGTCAGACGTCCCTTCGTACATCTTTAGGGAGCCACAGACGAGAGGATTTTGTATTTTGTCTAAACCAAGTGCCAGCGTGATTTCACTTGCAGATGCCAGATAGACCGGAGCATTATTATGTACCGGCGTATATAAATTCTTGTCATTGAAAGAAACGGATGCTTCTACATAATTCATTCCAACCCTTAATGTGGGCTCATCCACCATCACATCACCAAAATCGCTGGAAATATAACTGGTTAAAAAACTTTGTGCGTCTGTAATATGAGAGATATTCTCAATAACACCAAAGGAATAAGACGAGTCAATATGCTTAACTTTCACAATATCAAATGCGTGAAGCTTGAGGTCCGCATTTGTCCAAAATGTAAACTTATCCATTGTAGTCGGTGATTTCTCTGTTGCAACAACTCTACCAATCGGATGATTCATTTTTATCCTCCTAAAATAGATGCAAAAAGCTTTCTGCGCTCAGATATTTTGATTTGACATATGTCTCTGTTAAATAAATCGGATACAAGTGGTTGGACCAGCGCAAATCTGAACCATAACAAACTGGACTTCGCTCGTTAATGAGGTAGGCACTCAAATAATCAACAAGACCGCTATCAATACCTTTCTGCATTTCTTCTTGTGTTACAAGCATTTTCTCGACTTTGATAATCCCATCGAAGGGGGTCCTTGTATGTGATTTATTTCTAATTCGTATATACCATACAGCAAACTCCATATCTCCAAAAAAATCGGGATTTTTAAAGCAGGCGACAGGCGTTCTGTGATATACAGGCAAGTCAGCAATAAAGCCAGGATTAGGCTTTCCGTTGATGTCAACGCAAACCTCCGGGTTAAAATTCTTAGAAACACCAATCACCCAATTATAATTGTTTTTAAAGATTTGGTACTTCCTTTTATCGATCCGATCTCCTTTTGAGGGACGGTATTCCAACGATCCGTCCTTAACAAGATAATTGTTTTGATTTAGTTTTCCTTCGCGCACAAGTTCCGCTACCAATTCTTTTTCTTTCTCTGCCATCCGATCTTGCACACAAGCGGTTCCTCGATCTTCAAATTTTTTGTCAGAGTTTTTCGCCGTCCGATATGGCAGGATAGTAGAAAACTCTATCCCGAGTCGCCTTAGTTCCGAACAGTTGTTCAGTTTCTTCGCTGTTGCAGAGAAGAAGCCCGCCTTGCCGTCTGCATTTGCAATATCGGGAATAGAAAGGACGAATTCTCGTTTAAATTTTTCTGGAACCATCTGCCTATGTTCCCGGCGGCAGCATCCGACACCAATTTGCCCAGCAATGACGGGATAAATGACACTTCTCCCTCCCGAATGAGCATAGGCAATATCATCAACCTTGAATACACGACGGGAGCCATCCAAAAAATAAGTTAAAAGCTGTTCATTACGTGCAGCAAGTTTCCTACTCAGGTCTGCCAAAGGAACATATCGTCGAATTGTTTTGTCCGTTTCCGCTGTCCGTTCCCATATTATCGAATCTTCGCCATAATCTATGAACGGACGCTCAGCATGGTCTAAACCATACTTATGAGCCCTATAACTCTTTCCACCAGTTGCACTAGCCAGCGTGGTCATAATTTTATCGGACATCCGTACTACCCCTCCAATGTTATAAATGAATTCAGGGATCTCCCCCAATAGAAGGGTCTAGATGAGAAATGATTGTGTGTCGCTATTTCACACAAGGAATCCTTCTACAAGATAAATTCAAAGAAAAGTATACAACAATTCGACCTCTTTTGCAATGCCCATATCAGGCCTCGCGCAAGATTGTAACCGCTATCAGCCCAATCTCTTGCCGTTTCTGAGCATACTCCACCAACTCTCGCGCATTGCTAGCCGGATGCCATGCGTAAGCAATCAGATACTCGCTGTGCTCCACCATGTATCGGTTGGCCCGGATGATGGCGGCCCGCTTAGAGCCTGTTTAAAATCTCCCCGCGCATGTCTTGGCGGCGTATTTTCCGCCCTGACTGCGTTAAAAATCCTTGCCATCCGTCAGGATGCCTGCGGATTTTTGCCTTGCAGGGCAAAAAATCCACTCGCCAATCCAT
>JAAWCE010000126.1 GCA_022793065.1 Lachnospiraceae bacterium | reverse complement strand
TCCGATAATCGCCCTTATAGGAAGTTCCTGGAAAATATCGATAAAAGTGGGAGAATATTCTATAATTTACCAAGAAATATAAACCAGAATATCTAAAATCACTCATATAAAGCTTATTAAGTGGGGAAATAATAAAATAAAATCGTACTGAAAAAGAGGACATATTTGCGTTGATTTCTGAATGAATAGACATATAAAAGAATAAAAATACAGCAAAGCCACATTCCTCTGAAACCCGCAAATAAACAGCCATGCATCTTGCTTGATCAACAAAGCATTTCCTTCATGGATAATTCGGAAAAGTTCTGGAAATAACTCAAAATAACTTTAAAAAACCTTAATTGAATTATGAGCTATTGTGTGATATAGTACAGAAGAATGTAAGAAAACGGCGATTAAGCAGAGAAATAAAGGAGAATTTGATGAAAGGGATTATTCTTGCCGGAGGGTCCGGTACGCGCCTCTATCCGTTGACAAAAGTTACGTCCAAGCAACTGCTTCCCATTTATGATAAACCGATGATTTATTATCCGTTGTCAGTTTTGATGAATGCAGGCATTCGGGATATTTTGATTATTTCCACACCAGAGGATACTCCCCGATTTAAGGCGCTGTTGGATGATGGAGCGCAGTTTGGAGTCCACCTGCATTATGCGGTTCAGCCCAGTCCAGATGGTCTGGCACAGGCATTTATTATTGGCGCTGATTTTATAGGAAACGATTCCGTGGCCATGATTTTGGGAGATAATATTTTTCATGGACAGGGACTTAAGAAGCGTCTTCGTGCAGCATCAGCGAAAGAAAAGGGCGCTACAGTATTTGGTTATTATGTGGACGATCCGGAAAGATTTGGTATTGTAGAATTTGATCAGAAGGGAAAGGCTGTTTCCATTGAGGAGAAGCCAGCAAAGCCAAAATCAAATTATTGTGTAACAGGGCTGTATTTTTATGATAACCGGGTAGTGGAATATGCGAAGAATTTAAAGCCGTCTGCCCGCGGCGAATTGGAGATTACAGATTTAAACCGGATATATCTGGAAAATGGAGAATTAGATGTAACCTTGCTTGGACAGGGATTTACCTGGCTGGATACAGGAACACATGAATCCTTGGTGGAAGCGACCAATTTTGTCAAGACCATTGAAAGCCATCAGCATCGGAAGATTGCATGTTTAGAGGAGATTGCATGGCTGAACGGATGGATAAGTAAAGAACAGGTTCTCAAGACTTATGAAGTGTTAAAAAAGAATCAGTATGGTCAGTATCTCAAAGATGTTTTGGATGGAAAATATATTGATAAACTTCATAATCTGTAAACAGAGAAAATTTTACAATTATTAATTTGTCTAATTAATTTGTCAAGAGAAAGGAATAACAGCCATGAAATATATTGTTACCGGCGGCGCTGGATTTATTGGGGGAAATTTTGTTCATTATATGGTAGAAAAGTATCCAAATGATGAGATAATCAATCTGGATGCTCTTACGTATGCCGGCAATTTGGAGACCTTAAAGCCTGTGGAGGATAAGCCGAATTATAAGTTTGTAAAAGGAGATATTGCAGACCGAAAGTTTATTTTCAAGTTGTTTGAAGAGGAAAAACCGGATATTATTGTAAATTTTGCAGCAGAGAGTCATGTGGACCGCTCTATTTCTGATCCAGGTATTTTTGTGCGGACCAATGTCATGGGAACTACCACCCTTTTGGACGCGTGTAAGGAATTTGGCATAAAACGTTTTCATCAGGTCTCCACAGATGAAGTTTATGGTGACTTGCCACTGGATCGTCCGGATTTGTTCTTTACAGAGGAAACCCCTCTGCATACTTCCAGCCCTTATTCATCATCCAAAGCCAGTGCGGATTTATTTGTAATGGCTTATTATCGCACTTTTGGCATTCCGGTATCAATTTCTCGCTGTTCAAACAACTATGGACCTTATCAGTTCCCAGAGAAGCTGATTCCCCTGATGATCAGCCGCGCCCTTGCTGATGAGAGATTACCCGTATATGGAAATGGCGTCAATGTTCGGGATTGGCTTCATGTATATGACCATTGTCAGGCGATTGATTTGATTATTCAAAAAGGCGCAGACGGATGTGTCTACAATATTGGCGGACATAACGAGAGGACGAATTTACAAGTAGTAAAGACGATTCTTCATACGTTGGACAAGCCGGAAAGCCTGATTCAGTATGTAACAGACCGTCCAGGACATGATATGCGCTATGCCATTGATCCGGCTAAGCTGGAAAAAGAACTGGGGTGGGAACCAGTGTACAATTTTGACACAGGAATGAAGCAGACCATTGAGTGGTATCTGAACAATCGGGAGTGGTGGGAACATATTATCAGCGGCGAATACAACAATTATTTTGACCGCATGTATGGAGAGCGCCTGAAATAGTAAAATAGAATGTAGGTCCAGTTTGATAGGCACAGCCTTACACTGTAAAATCCGTCTGGCTGTGCTGTGACATAGGAAGATGTTATAGATCCTATTGAGGTGTTATATCTAAGAAAGGATACAGCCAAATAATACCACAATAGGATATAACTTCATTACGTTGCACATTAGAGCAAAAATATGGGTTTTGGACAAAAGGAAAGGAACATCATAAAATATGGGAATGAGAGTTTTGGTGACAGGAGCCAAAGGACAGCTTGGCACAGATTTGATGGATGAATTGAAAAAGCAAGGGCTGGAAGGAATCGGTGTGGATGTGGAGGAGATGGATATTACAGATCCAGAGGCATGCCGCCGTGTAATTTCCCAGGCAAATGTAGATGCGGTCATTCATTGCGCTGCATATACTGCAGTAGATGCGGCAGAAGATCATGTAGAACTGTGTCATAAAATTAATGGAGAAGGCACTCGCAATGTAGCCAGGGCATGTAGAGAGTCCAATGTAAAATTGATGTATCTCAGTACAGATTATGTGTTTGACGGCGGCGGAACCCGTCCCTGGGAACCAGATGACTCCCGAGCACCACTGAATGTGTATGGGCAGAGTAAATATGAAGGAGAACTGGCAGTAGAAGAGCTGACAGAACAATATTTTATTGTACGGATTGCATGGATTTTCGGAGTGAAAGGGAAGAATTTTATTCGGGCCATGTTAAAGCTGGGAAAAGAAAAAGGGGCAGTTTGCGTAGTAGATGATCAGATTGGTTCGCCTACTTATACAAAAGATTTGGCCCGTCTTCTGGTGGATATGATTCAAACCGATCATTATGGCCGCTACCACGCAACCAGTGAGGGGGAATGCAGTTGGTATGAATTTGCCAGAGAGATTTTCCGGCAGGCAGGCATGGACCAGGTGGAGGTAACACCAGTCAGCAGCGAGACATTTGCGGCAAAAGCCAAACGTCCGGCTAACAGCCGGATGAGCAAAGAAAAGTTGACAGAAAAAGGATTTGAGCGTCTTCCCAAATGGCAAGATGCCCTGGATCGTTTTCTTCAGGCCATTCACAGTGAACTATCATAACGAAATAAAATATCATATTTCCGTCAATTAGTGAAGGGAATACAACCGAAATAGTTTTGACAAAATAGAAAAAGGGAGAGCAATTATGGGAAAATATTTTGGAACCGATGGTTTTAGAGGAGAAGCCAATGTAGATCTTACTGTAGAACATGCCTATGAGGTAGGCCGTTTTCTTGGTTGGTATTATGAGCAGAAATGCCGTGTGACACCACGGAATCCAGAGGGAAGATGTCGTGTGGCCATTGGAAAAGACACCAGACGAAGCAGTTATATGTTTGAATATGCCCTGGTAGCAGGTCTGACAGCTTCCGGAGCTGATGTATACTTACTTCATGTAACTACTACTCCCAGTGTGTCTTATGTGGTGCGGACAGAGGAATTTGACTGTGGCATTATGATTTCTGCCAGCCACAATCCCTATTATGACAATGGAATTAAAGTGATTAATGGAAAGGGAGAGAAACTGGAAGAAGACGTAATTGAAAAAATTGAGAAATATTTGGACGGAGAAAGTGGTAAACTGCCCTTTGCGCTGAGAGATAAGGTAGGGCGCACTATAGATTATGCAGCAGGCCGGAACCGGTATATTGGGTACTTGATTTCCATTGCGACGCGTTCGTTCAAAAACCGAAAAGTAGCTTTGGACTGTGCCAATGGCAGCGCCTCCTCCATTGCCAAAAATGTGTTTGATGCTTTAGGGGCAGAGACCTATGTGATTCATAATAATCCAGACGGCCTGAATATCAATACAAATTGTGGTTCCACTCACATTGAGGTGCTTCAGCAGTTTGTAAAAGACAATGGGTGTGATGTGGGTTTTGCCTATGATGGAGACGCCGACCGGTGTATTGCGGTGGATGAGCGCGGCGAAGTAGTCAACGGGGACCAGATCATGTATATTTGTGGTAAATACATGAAGGAAAATCATGCGTTGGTCAACAATACAGTAGTAACTACCATTATGTCCAACTTTGGCCTTTACAAAGCCTTTGAGAGGGAAGGAATTTCCTATGAAAAGACGGCAGTTGGGGATAAATACGTTTATGAAAATATGGCCAGATATGGCAACTGCCTGGGAGGGGAACAATCCGGCCATATTATTTTCAGCAAACATGCCACAACAGGCGATGGCATATTAACTTCCCTGAAGGTCATGGAAGTGATGTTGGAGAAAAAGGAAGGTCTTAGCAAACTGGCATCTGAGGTGGAGATCTTCCCTCAGGTGTTGAAAAATGTGCGTGTTCACGATAAACAGACGGCTCAGGACGATCCGAAAGTTCAGGAAGAGGTTGAGAAGGTGACAGAAGCTCTTGGAGAGGATGGAAGGATTCTTCTTCGTCAGTCTGGCACAGAACCTGTGGTGCGGGTGATGGTGGAGGCATCTACCAAGGAATTGTGTGAAAAATATGTGGACCAGGTGATTGATGTGATGAAAGCCCAGGGACATTTATTATAGTTTTCATATAGGCATAGATGAAAATGCTCAACGTAGCGCCACTACGCCGACCCTTTTCCCTCTGCACACTCGGAAAAGTATTCTTGCCAAATCTTGCCAAAACAGAAAGGTATTTGAAATAAATCATACTAGTTTTTGTCTGGCATAGTCAAACAAGAAGATTCTGTGAATTGTAACCTATACTCTTGAAATATCAAAGGAAATATCAAGGAATTGCTTGCAGGCAGTAACATTTTGTGATAGAATAAAACAACGCTGTAGTAAAGTTACTGGAAAACCCCGGATGGATTTTTATCCGGGATTTTCTAAGCATACTTTGATGTATTACTTTACAACAGTAAAATCTATTGAGTAAAGGGATGATGACCGATGGGGTTAGACCTAAAAGTGTGACAATTTTTATTGTCGAGAATTATGGCGTGATCTATCGACTGCGAGGCTGTAAATAATGGAATCATTACAGTTCACGGGAGAGATTGAGTGTGACAAAATTTACAATTATTTGCAAATTTCAGGAGGATAGATTATGTTAAATTATAAGAGATATCAGAGAGTGCCTGTGGTAGATTATCCGGAGCGGGAGTGGCCCAACAAGCAGATTGAGAAAGCCCCCATGTGGTGCAGCGTGGATTTGCGTGACGGCAATCAGGCTTTGATTGAACCAATGGTGGTAGAAGAAAAGATTGAATTTTTCAATATGCTGGTGAAACTGGGCTTTAAGGAGATTGAGATCGGTTTTCCGGCTGCTTCACAGATCGAATTTGATTTTTTGCGGCAGCTGGTAGAGCGAAAATTGATTCCAGATGATGTTCGGGTTCAGGTATTGGTTCAATGTCGTGAACATTTGATTCGGAGAACTTTTGAAGCCATTCAGGGGATTAAGAAGGTAGTGGTTCACATTTACAACTCAACCTCTACTTTGCAGCGTGACGTGGTGTTTCATAAAGATATGGAAGAGATCAAACAGATTGCCATAGAGGGAACTGAACTGGTAAAACGTTATGCGGCTGAATATGACGGAGATTTGCTTTTGGAGTATTCTCCGGAGAGTTTTACCGGGACAGAGCTGGATTATGCTTTGGAGATCTGTACAGCAGTTCAGGATGCCTGGGGACAGGCCACCCCGGAAAAACCTATTATTTTCAATCTGCCGTCCACTGTGGAGATGACTACTCCCAATGTCTATGCAGATCAAATTGAATGGATGAATAAGCACTTTAAAAACCGGGACAGCATTATTTTAAGCGTACATCCCCACAATGACCGGGGAACTGGCGTGGCGGCCACAGAGCAGGCTTTACTTGCAGGTGCCGACCGGGTGGAAGGTACATTGTTCGGCAATGGAGAGCGTACTGGCAATGTGGATATTTTAACATTGGCATACAATATGTTTTCCCAGGGAATCAATCCGGAGCTTGAGATTGAAAATATACGTACCATTGCAGAGGTATATGAGCGGTGTACCAAAATGCAGATTGACCCGCGGCATCCATATGCAGGAAAACTGGTCTTTACGGCATTTTCCGGGTCTCACCAGGATGCTATTAACAAGGGAATGCAGGCCCTTAGAGAAAGAGGCGGAGAATACTGGCAGGTACCTTATTTGCCGATTGATCCTTCCGATATTGGAAGAGAGTATGAGCCGATTGTGCGGATTAACAGTCAGTCTGGTAAAGGCGGCGTGGCATTTGTTATGGATACCTTCTATGGATTTAAGCTTCCCAAGGGGATGCATAAAGAATTTGCAGATGTAATCCAGAAGATTTCCGAGAAACAGGGCGAGGTGGCTCCGGAGCAGATTATGGACGAGTTCCGTCTCTGTTATCTGGATAAGAAGGAGCCGATGCATTTCAGAAAATGCCAGATTACTGATACGGAAGTGGAAAAGAATGTATACGCAACTTTGGCAAAAGTCACCTATACAGACCATGGAATTGAGAAAGTGTTTGAAGGCGTAGGAAATGGTCCTATTGACGCAGTTCAGCGGGGGTTGGAAGAGGTGCTGGGAATCCGTATTAAAGTATTGGATTACAGCGAACATGCTCTTCGGGCCGGTTCCAATGCCCAGGCGGCTTCCTATATCCATCTCATGGATCAGGACAGCGGCAAAGTCACGTATGGCGTTGGTATCAGTTCCAACATTACCAGAGCTTCAGTACGAGGAATATTCAGCGCTGTAAACCGGTTATTCTATTCATAAAATGATTTGATATTGGGAAATGATTGTGCTTTCCTAGTTTCATAATCCAGTGAAAAACAGGATTTAGAGAAATAGGGTTTGTGGTTTTTGCAAATACAATGGTTTTTATTTTGAAAAATGTTTTACTACTAAGCTGCTGCATGTGCGGTTATTGGCCGTATGTGCAGCAGCTTTTGCTTTGAGAGTATTTCTTTGCATTCATCTTGAAGTACTTACTGATTTCATTTTCTCATTACCAGTCTACTACCTGGTTTATGATTGCCTGCTGTTCCGTACTGGTTTTTCTAAGGTAAATCCGTGTAGTTTCAATGCTTTCATGCCCCATAAGGTCAGCAAGCATAGAAATATCATTATAGCGGTCCAGAAAGCTTTTCGCAAAACGGTGGCGGAAGGAGTGGGGATAGACCACCTCTGTATTCAGGTTATAAAGATTGGCATAATGCTTCAGCTGTGCGGCGATGCCACGAGCAGTCATCTTTTTCCCTGTTTTATTAATAAATATAAAACCGCTTTGATAATTGGTATCTTTAAACCACTGAATCGCTTCCTTCTGTAAGGCAGAGGGGATATAGACCCGGCGCAATTTGCCTCCTTTGGAATAAAGATCCAGATATCCAACTTTTACATGTTCTACTTTAAATTGAAGCAGTTCACTGATTCTGGCTCCAGTGGCAGCCAAAAAGCGTACCACAAAATACCAATACATTTCATTGTCACGTTTTAGACAGTTTTTAAAATATAAATAGTCCGCTTCACTGATGACATTTTCAAGAAACGGTTTCTGCTGGGTTCTCACAGAAGTCAGCTTCCACTCTTCCTTGTGAGAGTATTCCAGATAACAGTTAATAGCGCGGATTCGCAGATTAACCGTCTGTGGTTTGTAATTTTCAATTAAAAATACTTTGTAGTCCCTAAGATTTTGAGTGGTTAGTTTTTCATATCTTTCTTTGTATTGTTTTTCGGCAAAGACATAGGAATGGATGGTGTTGAGGGACAGATTTTGATCTTTTAAATAGGTTTCAAAGGTACAGGCCATTGGTGGATATCTCCTTTTGATTGTGGATTTCCTGATGGCAGGTTGTGGAAAATATGGTTTATTTATTCCCGTGAAGCAACAAGTCAGATAATTATACTCATATGTTATCTGGCGACTGCCGCAAAGGCCAAATATCCTGCGGCTTTACAAATTGGATACTCCGTCAGCTTGCCACAGGGTATTTGCCTGTCATCAGGTTTGCAAAATCATAAGGGGATAAAAAAGGAAGGGGTTGAGGTGTAGTATGATATGTTTTTGAAGAATTATGTGTTTATATAGAAGGAAATAATTGGGAAAAAGCCCCAATCCTGGGCTTGCACCTGGACTGGGGCTTTTTGTTAGCTTGTTGCAAAGTTAGATTTGATCTGCAATAAGGCTGTAAGCAAAATTATTGGTTTCAGCTTCGGTTGTATCATCTTCGGCTGAATTATTGTTGCTTCCCTATTTTTTAATATAACCGTCGATAAATGCCTGACCATCGTTCTTGCTGACAGTATAATCGGAACCTTTCTGGTTCTTCAAAGTCTTGTTATCTGTGTAAAGAACAACGTGCATATCTTTGTCGACATAGTAGTAACACTCATTACCATCTTTCAGACCGCTGAGCTTATTCTTCTGGATATTACCGCTGGTATTTACCAGATAATAATCGTTGCTAGTAAAGTTATCATAGTGGTAACGTACAGTCTCGTCATCAACATTCTTGTAGTTTGTGTCCGTATCCCATGCCGGTGTATCCATCTTCGTTACTGTAACATCCTTGGAATTAATATCAGTATTTGCGCCTGTTACTTTAACCAGTTTGTACTTATCATCAGAGCTGGCTTTAATCTTGCAACCATAGTTGTAGATATATTTCTTATCTTCAATACCAGTTACACCCTGACCTCTTCCGCCAGCAGGATTACCAGTCTTCTTGAAGAGGAAGTTATAAGAGTTACCATCCAAATTGATTGTTACATTACCAGTCTTCATGGAACCATCGCCATCTAAGTCATTACCGAAGTAATACAGATAGATGTTGTCGCTACCATCAGTCGCCTGATCCCAGTCATCATTCTTAAAGTCGCCATCCAGAATGTCGTCTAAATCGTTAGAATCAATATCATCTGCAATAACCTGAACGATCTCATCGCCATTCATTTCCAGTACGCACAGACCATTCAGCATAGCAGCGGCCTTAGTGCTTCCCTCTGGCCAGAAACCATAGTATTTGCCCTTGATGCTCTTAATCTGACCTTCATAGAGCTTACCATTAGCATCGGCATAATACCATCTCTCGGTTTCATCATTGGCATCATCTGTTGCAAAAGTGCCACCATAATTCATAAATGTGTTATCATTATCATCATCAGGAGCAACTACCTTGAACCAACCTTTGGTTACACGAGCGCCATCTTCTGGGCTGTTGAAGTATCTCCATGTAGAAGTAGATGCCACATCACTGCCGCTGGCCTTGTCATCAACTGTATTAACAGTTGTCCACTGATAAACCATTACGCCGTTTGCATCAAAAGCATAAGTTTTTCCATTGTTCTTCCAGCTGTCAGCATTGGCTCTTTTTACACCATTGGATTTGAAGTTGAACCAATAGTCCATATCATCTTCTTTTCCTTCGGCATCATCATAAACGGTGATTTTCTGCCAGCCGGTCTTCATAGAACCGTCGTTCCAGTCGCCCAGATAGTACTCAGCAGTTTTCCATCCGTCCTCATCAGACTCACGCTCACCGCTGCTATTTACCCAGCCATACAGCATCTTGCCATCATCATCAAAAGCATATCTCTTTCCATTGATGGTGCGGAAACGAGTGTTAGCACTGTCGCCTTTCTTGTAAGCCTTACCATTAGACTGGAAGTAATACCAGTTATACTCAGCCGGATCTTCATCATCATCCTGGTCTTCATTTACGATAGAAACCCAAGCGTTGCGAACCATAGCACCGGTGGAATTTACATAGTAAGTATCGCCGTCGTCCTCGATCAGCTTATCCAGAGCCATAGCTCCGTTCTCTTCGCTGTCCAGCCAATACCAATCATCACCTGATTTCTTCCACTCATCTTCCACACGGCTGCCGTCTCTGTCATACCAGAACCACTCGCCATTCTCCTGCACCCAGCCAGTAGCTGCGAAAGAAGTCATGGAAGCGCCAATGGCCAGCAGGGCGGCTGCAGAGGTCACTGCAACTACTTTTGTCTGCTTTCTCATAATTAATGCACTCTCCTTTTTCTTTTTGAAACTCCTAATATACATAATTTGCATTACGATGGTACATCCTACTTCCTACAAGGGGAATTATC
>JAAWCE010000033.1 GCA_022793065.1 Lachnospiraceae bacterium | reverse complement strand
CAGCGGAGAAACTGATAATTTGATTTTCGAAGGCACTGCCATAAAATATGATTTAAAGAGTTATCCAGAATGGCGGCATGTAAAATGGTGTGTTCGTATTGATTGGAATAGTCTTATGCATGAATCCGATATGAATCAATCAAATTCAATGGAATGAATGAGTATACACCCCCAATTTTTGGAAATATGTGCTATAAACACAAACAGAAATTGGGACTATAAAATTGATATAATGCTATAAATTGTAATCAATGCTTAAAAATACGGCCCTTACACAAAGGGCCGTATTTTTCTCTCACGGCAGACGATATCGTTCCCCATATGCCAAAACCTTGCCGCGGAATTCAATGTTATCCTCCTGTTTCAGTCTGTCCAGATAGGCATGGGTGTCAAATTCTTCTTCCTCCGCCTGAAGCATGCTAACCGCTATATTGGAACAATGATCCGATACCCTTTCCATATTCATTACAATGTCGGAAAGAAGAAATCCAAGCTCTATGGTGCATTTCCCCTTTCTGAGTCGTTTCACATGACGCCGCCTGACATCCAGATTCAGTCCGTCAATGACCTCTTCTAATGGTTCCACCTGTCTCGCCAACTGCAAATTTCCTTCTCGAAAACTTCTCATAGCCAAATCCAAAATATCGCACACCGCCTTAGATACAATGTCCAACTCTTCCCCAGCCTTGTCCGAAAACTGCATCCCCTTTTCCACCATATCTTCCACGGATTCCTTTACATTTCTTGCGTGGTCGGAAATCCGTTCAAAGTCGCCTATACAGTGAAGAATGGTAGAAAGTACATGACTGTCCTTCTCCGGCATATCTTTGGCACTGAGTTTTACCAAATATTCCCCCAACGCATCCTCCATTGCATCCACGCTACATTCCAAAGCTTCCACTTCATCCGCCGCTTCTTTCGTATAGGACCGCAGAAGCCCCATTGCCAGATTCATAGCTTTCTGTGCCTGTTCCGCCATAATACCCGCCACGGTCCTGCTGCGTTCCACGGCATAAGAAGGCATCTCCAGAAAACGCACATCCAATAACTGCAGTACATTCTCTTCCTCTTCCGACGAATCCGCCTCCCTGACGGACAGACAAGCAAGCTTTACCAGTCCGCCGGAAAAGGGTAACAATACTAACGTGGACAGAATATTAAAGACACTGTGCACCGCCGCAATCCCAAAGGGCGTGGCCGCCATGTCCAGAAATGCAAAAGGTCTTACCATATTCAAAAGATAAAAAAAGGCCATAAATAAAAGTGTTCCAATGACGTTAAAATAAAGATGCACCAGCGCGGCTCTTTTTGCGTTTTTTCCCGCGCCCATTCCTGATAACATCGCTGTGGCGCAAGTTCCAATATTCTGCCCCATAATAATCGGAATTGCCGCACCATATCCCACGGCGCCTGTAGCGCAAAGGGCTTGCAGGATTCCCACCGAAGCCGAAGAAGACTGCAGCACAGCCGTCAATGCAGTCCCCGCCAGCACTCCCAGAAACGGATTGGTAAACCTGGTCAAAAGTCCGGTAAATTCGGGCACATCTGCCAGCGGTTTCACCGCGCCGCTCATGGTATCCATTCCAAACATTAAAATAGCAAATCCTATCAGTATGACTCCAATGCTTTTTTTCCTATCTCTTTGAGCGGCGCCGCCCCTTCCTGTCACACTAATCAGAACCACTCCAATGATTGCCAAAATAGGAGAAAAAGACGCCGGTTTACACATTCTCACCAAAAAAGAATTGCTGTCAATCCCCTGAGCGCCCAAAATCCAGGATGTAATCGTGGTTCCCACATTTGCACCCATAATAATTCCCACCGCCTGCTGCAGCTTCATAATGCCGGAATTGACAAATCCCACCACCATAACCGTCGCAGCGGAAGAAGATTGAATCACCGCCGTAACACCCGCTCCCATAAATACCGCTTTGACTGGATTATCTGTGAGCCTTTCCAAAATCTGTTCAAATTTACCTCCGGCTACTTTTGCCAATCCCTCTCCCAGCAAGTGCATACCATATAAGAAAAGCGCCAACCCGCCTATCATTGTCAAAAAGTCAAAGAAATCCATATATGCCCTCTCTTATGTTACACGCTCCGTTTCTCCCATAGTATCCTTACCCAAAACGTCCGGTAATATACTGTTCTGTTCTTTTATCCAAAGGCCGACAAAAAATTTGATCCGCAGAACCAAATTCCACCACTTCTCCTGCAAGAAAAAAAGCCGTATCATCCGCCACTCTGGCTGCCTGCTGCATATTGTGCGTCACAACCACCACCGTATAATTTTTTTTCAAACGCTTCATTAAATTCTCAATTTTCAGCGTGGAAACCGGGTCCAGCGCTGAAGTGGGTTCATCCATCAACAACACTTCCGGTTCCACCGCCAATGCCCTTGCTATACATAGTCTTTGCTGCTGCCCGCCGGAAAGGCTGAACGCAGATTTCTTCATATGATCTTTCACCTCATCATAAATTGCGGCACCCTTTAACGCTTCCTCCACCCTGCGGTTTAATTCTTCTCTGTTCTTAACTCCATGAAGCCTCGGTCCATAAGCGATATTGTCATAAATGCTCATGGGAAAAGGATTGGGCTGCTGAAACACCATTCCAACCTTTTTTCTAAGCAATGTTGTGTCCACTCTTTTGTCATAAATATTCTCCCCATCCAACAGAATCTTACCCTCTATCCTAGTATTTGCCACTAAATCGTTCATCCGGTTAAGACATTTTAAAAAAGTGGATTTTCCGCATCCGCTGGGTCCGATTAACGCGGTAATCAAATGTTCTTTCATTTTCAAATTTATGTCAATCAACGCATGTTTCCGTCCATAATACAGATTCAGATGTTCCACCCATATCTTGCCCTCTATCATTACATCCTATCCTCGCCCCGTTTCTCAACAGCGCATCCCCTTTTTATAAGCCCTCTAATCCATACCATCTTAACGCTTTTTTGCTCCAATCAGACTGATCACCCAATTCATCAATAATACCACAAAGATTAAGACACATCCAATGCCGAACGCCAACTCATATTCTCCATTCTGCATCTGCAGATACAATGCAATCGCAAGGGTTCCTCCCGATTCAAAAATCTTTCCCAATAGTTCCGCAATATCTTCTCCAACCCCCTGTCCCAGCTTTGGCAGCGCTCCCGCACTGCCCGCCGTAAATAATAAAGCCGCCGATTCTCCTACAATACGTCCCACGGCCAAAATAATTCCTGTCAAAATTCCTGGGGCGGCCGAGGGAAGCAAAACCGTCTGAATCATGTGCCATTTGGCAGCTCCCATGCCAACGGCGCCCTCCCGATAACTATTGGGAACCGCCCGCAGCGCATCCCTGGTATTCTGTACAATCAGAGACAAAATCATCAAGGTCAATGTCAGCGCGCCATTTAGAAGCGAGTATCCCAATCCCAAAACACCGCCAAAAAACACCATGCCAAACATCCCAAATAGTATGGACGGAATTCCTGCCAAAGTCTCTATGGCAAATTCTACTGCGCTGATTAACCGGCCCTGGGCGGCATACTCATTTAGATAAATTGCCGCTCCCACACCCACCGGTATTCCTATCAAAAGCGAAATTACAATCAGATACACCGTATTCAGCAAATTTCCTCCAATTCCCACCGTACCATGCCTGGCACTGGTTGCGTTGGTAAAAAAATCCGGGCAAAGCTCCCCATACCCTTTGAAAAAGATATAGCCAATCATTCCCAACAGCAAAAAAACCGAAAGTGACGCCGCTCCGTAAATAAACGCCGAGAGAAACAATTCCAAAGGCCTTACTCGTATCCTGTACAAAGTATTATCCGCCTTCCGTTTCGGTTCCATATCCTTACTATTTCTTTTCTTTTTCATATCCATGCGATTCTTTGTCTTTTTTTAATATATAGTTCAACAAAATATTGACCATCATGATAAATACAAACAATACAAGCCCAATGGTAAACAATACCTGCCGATGTGTTCCCTGAGCATACGCCATCTCGCTAATAAGGGCCGTAGTGAGAAAGCGGACGGACTGAAACGGAAGAGGCGCATTGACGCTGTTGCCGGATACCATCATAATCGCCATCGCTTCCCCCATTGCCCTGCCCACTCCCAATACCACCGCCGTACAGATTCCAGATTTGGCAGCGGGCAAAACGGCATGGAATATGGTTTGAATACGGGAGGCACCCAATCCCAGGGAGGCTTCCCTGATGCCGGAGGGCACGGCACGAAGCGCCGTCTCACTGACATTTATCACCGTGGGCAATATCATAATTGCCAATACCAGAACTGCAGACAGCAAATTAGCGCCCCCCGTAAACCGATGTGTTTCGGACCCTTCAAATAATTTCCTTTCCAGACGATACATCCATGGATTTAACAGATACAGCCCCAGCAATCCATAAATCACGGATGGAATTCCCGCAAGCAGTTCCACCGCCGGTTTCACCAGCCCAGCCGTTCTCTTATGAGGACATTCCGCCAGAAAAACAGCGGTTAAAATCCCTATGGGCACCCCCAGCACAATAGCGGATAAAGTCCCTATCAGAGACGTGAGTATAATATTCAATATTCCATAAGAAGGCTCTTCTGCCGTAGGTTTCCATTCTGTCCGAAGCAATATTTCTTCCACTCCCGCCTTCCTGATGGCCGGTAATCCATTGATCAGCATATAAAGCGTCATGGATATCACTACAAAGATTGTGACGGCAGCACAGGCGGCAAAAAACGCCTCCATCACAGATTCTTTGATATTATTCTTTCGTGGGCCGCATAGTATAGAATTTACTTCCTTCTTCAACTTTACTTTACCGGTATTCATCTGCGATCCATCCCCCCATATACTTCCTGACCGGTTACATAGGAAAACCATGCCCTGACAATTTCGTTCTGTTTAGAAATCTCTCCATTTGTAACCATAACAAAAGGTCTGCACAAGGGATAACTTTGATTTTCCACATTTTCCGCAGAGGGTGCCACACCGTCCAAAGATACTGCCCTGACAGAATCATCCAACACCGTAAAAGATATGTATCCAATGGCTCCAGGTATCAAAGCCGCTCTGGCTTTTACCGCTCCCATGCTGTTCAGCTCATTGGCATAGACGCATCTGTCCTTAATTCCCAATGCTTCTTCAAAAGCATCTCTGGTACCGGAACCGGCTTCATGTCCCACTACCACAATCGGTACATCTTCCCCTCCCAACTGGGACCAATTTGTCAGTTTCCCGGTATATATGTCCGCAAGCTGTCTTCGGGAAAGATCCGTAATTCTATTGTCAGGGTCCACACAAATTGCAATCCCATCCATAGCCACTATGTTTTCCACCGCTCCCCTTGCCAATTCCTCTTCTTTCAGCTTCCTGGAAGAGGTTCCAATGTCCGCACTGCCGTTTAAAACTGCCTCGATACCCGCTGATGAACCCACATATTCAATGGTCACAGTCACATGAGGATTTTGTTCCATAAATCCTTCCGCTAACGCACTGGCCATCATTTCCATAGAACTGCTTCCTGCCAGCCGAAGAGAACCTGACATAGACGAAGGATTTTGCGGAACGGTCATAATTCCTATCAGCAACGCTGCGGCTCCTGCGATTACTCTGCTTCCACATGTAATCTGAGCATTGCTTTTTTGCACGTTTTCTCTTTCGCCGCTGGGGTCTTTTTTACTAAAATCTTTAGACTGCCAAAAGACCCGCGCCGCCCTTCTGACCCGTTCCACAAAACCTTCACTGTTCACGCCCCCCATACGGTTGCAAGTATCCCGTCTGCAATGGCTTTGGCAATGTCATCAAAACGCTCATCAAACAGTTGGTTGTCCGCATCCGTATTGATAAATCCTACCTCCACCAGCGCCGCCGGCATCTGTGTCTGGTTCAGCACTACCAGATTCGTCTGCTCATTAATCCCTTGGTTCTCAAATCCTACCGCTTCCAATTGAGAATTAATATTGTACGCCAGCCTTCCGGCCTCCCCATAACGATTATATACCAATGTCTCTATCCCTGTATATTGATTGGGATAAGGACTGGAGTTGCGGTGAATGGATACAAAATAGTCCGCTCCAACTGCATTTCCTTCCTGTGCTTTCTGTGTGGGAGATTCATAGATATCCGTGGTTCTGGTATAATACACATCCACGCCATTCTGTTCCAAAATCCGCCCCACAGCCAAAGCCAGCGCAAGCACATCATCCTTTTCCTGTCTGCCATTATATACCGCCCCCGGATTTGCTCCCCCGTGTCCTGCATCAATTACTACTAACGCCATAAAAAACAGGCCCTCCGCATACTTTTTTATATCATATGCGGAAAGCCTGTATTTTGTTCCATAGTAACTTTTTATGGTTCTGAAAGTTCCCATTGCCTGGGCAAACTTTAACCTCTTTACATCACAGAACCAACTCATATAAATAATCCGTAAATACCAATTCGGTCTGTGCTTTTTGATATGTTTTCTCCCCTACGGGATGAAATCCAAATTTGGACACAATTCGATTGGATGCCACATTCTCTTTATTGACTCTGACAGTAATTTTCTCACCGCCCTGCGCTCTGACATAGTCAATCATGCCCTGAACCATTTCCGACCCATAACCCCTGCGCCAAAAATTTTTATGAACACAATATGCTATATCGTAACTTTTTCCTTCCTCACTGGAGATAAAACTACAAGTGCCTACTCTTTCCCCCGAATCCTGCAATTGGGATATCAGGTAACAACACTCTTCATCCTCCCCCAAACTTTCGACGGATTTTAGATATGCCTCATCTATTTCGTCAAGAGACGGATCCGGAAGATATTTTCCCATTTCTCTGTCATTCCAAATACTTATGGCAAAAAGTGCGTCGTTCTTCTCAAACCCTCTGAGAAACAACCTCTTGGTTTCTATTGTATCAATCTTCATTTCCATGCCTTTCGCCTGTTGGCTTACAGAAAGTTTACTCCTATTTATCTCCCTATCCTATATACTAACCTATTATATGCTGGTATCCACCTGGGCACCTTTGATATCCTCCGTAACCAGAGTCATTTCATTTAGGATATTGTTGATTTTCTGCTTCATTTCAGACATGGCCTTATCCATATCAGACATCTGATCCAACGGCAAATCTTCTATCAATTCCTCCACTTCATCCTCGCGCTCTTTGCGTTCTTCTACCAGTTCTTCCTGTTTCTCTTTTTCTTCCTTAATCTCTTCCGCCTGCTCTTCTCGTTCTTCTTTCTCTTCTTCCAGCTTCTCCTTGGCGTCGTCAATTACCATACCAATAATCTCGTCGCCGACGGCTTCCATAACATCCTCTGCATCTTCCTGTGCGTCCGTCATGGTATGCACCTTGCGCCGTTCCTCGCGGACACCGCGCACCGACGCATTTTCCCCTATAATCTCCCTCGTATTATCAGCCAAAGGTTTTTCATAAGTTAAATAAAGCTTGTTTAACTCCAGTACGCGGCTCTGATACTCGGTGCGCTCCTTCTTGGATACCTCGTTCCATTTGGCCCACTCTTCCTCCGTAAGCGCTTCCCCTGCAAACCCATTCATAGCTGCCTGGGCCTTTTTCATCAGCTCCAAATCTTTTTCTTCTTCACTGCCCGGATCTACGCCATAGGCTTTCCGAAGTTCCTCCATACTTTCCTTCAGCCGGTTCTGCTCGCTGCGCATTTCTCCGTTTTCCCGCCGAAGGTCTGCCGCATGTGTATTGCTCTTGTCAATTTCCTCATATATCTTTCTGTCGCCGTTCCAGGCATCGCTCACAATCTTCATTGCCTGCTTTCTTGCCTGCTCTTTCTTCTGTTGAATACGGTCCTGCAGAAGGAAGTCACCCTCAAACTCCCCTGCAAATATGGTCTTACCGGACTTATTGCTTTTGGTCTTCTCTATTTGTTCTCTTTCCTGTGCCCCTTTGGACATCACTGTTATATTGCTTTCAATCTTCATATTAACTCCCATCTACCCAGCGGGCCCCTTTTCCATGTTGTGAAACGCACTTCTCCATATGCAATCCTGTCTGCCATATAAAGGAGACTCTCATTATATCGTGAAATACATTTCCGTTTCTGGCAAAATTTTCTGTCCTTCTTACCACACATAAGTACTTATAATGATTATATCGGATTTTTATATGGAAAACTTTAGTAAAATCTGACTATTCCATTTTCGGTCTTTCTATGAATTTCACATATCTGTCCTAACCCGCGAATTGGGAATGATACAGGGTTGCATAAAAGCCATTTTGGGCAAGCAGTGTCTCGTGACTGCCCTGTTCAATGATATTGCCGTCCTTCATGACAAGAATAATATCCGCCTCCTGAATGGTGGAAAGTCTGTGGGCCACTATGAAACTGGTCCTTCCCTCCATCATCTTTGCAAACGCATTCTGAATCCGCAGCTCAGTACGGGTATCAATAGAGGAAGTGGCTTCATCCAAAATCAGCATGGGCGGCAGACACAGCATAACTCTTGCAATGCACAAAAGCTGCTTTTGTCCCTGGGAGAGACTTCCTCCATCCTCAGTAATCACCGTATCATACCCTTTGGGCAGACGCTTGATAAAACTGTGTGCATGCGCTGCTTTCGCCGCCTGCAGCACCTCTTCCTCCGTAGCCTGCGGCTTGCCCATACGGATATTGTCCCGGATGGTTCCGGCTCTGAGCCATGTCTCCTGAAGCACCATGCCGTAACTGGTCCGCAGACTTCCCCTGGTAATATCCCTGATATCCGTTCCATCCACCGCAATCTTCCCCGCGTCCACGTCATAAAAGCGCATGAGCAGATTAATCAATGTGGTCTTACCGCATCCGGTGGGGCCTACAATCGCCACTCGCTGCCCCGGTTTTACCTTCAAATTAAAGTCCTGGATCAGCTTTTTGTCAGGAACATAACTGAAGCATACCTTTTCCAATGTAACATTCCCTTCAGCATTCGTCAAAACCTTTGCATTGTCCTTGTCCGGTACCTGTGGTTTTTCATCAATCAGTTCAAAAATCCTCCCGGCACAGGCCAACGCATTCTGCAATTCCGTCACAACACCGGAAATTTCATTAAAAGGCTTCGTATACTGGTTAGCATAGCTTAAAAAGCAGGAAAGCCGCCCTACGCTAATTCCCCCCCGAATTGCCACAAATGCACCGAAAATCCCCACTCCCGCATATACAAGACTGTTTACAAAACGAGTTGCCGGATTGGTAATGGAAGAAAAGAAAATGGCTTTCAGAGAACACTTTTCCAATCTGCCGTTAATTTCCGCAAACTGTTCCCGCACGGCCTTCTCCCTGGAAAAAGTTTTTACAATCTTCTGGTTTCCAATCATTTCCTCAATCAGCGAAGTCTGTTCCCCCCTGGTTTCGGACTGGAGTTTAAACATGGAAAACGTTCTGGTAGCAATAAACCTGGCCACCAGAAAAGAAACCGGCGTAATACAGATTACCACAAGGGCAATGGGAATGTTGGTTGCCAGCATAAACAAAAGCGTACCTAAAATAGTCAATACTCCGGTGAAAAGCTGGGTAAATCCCATAAGTAAGCCATCTGCAAACGTGTCCACATCCGCAATTACCCGACTCACAATATCACCATAGGCATGTGCGTCCAAATATTTTAAAGGCAGCTGCTCCAGCCTGCGAAAGGCATCTTCCCTGATATCTTTCACCACATGATAAGTAATATGATTATTACATGTATTCATAACCCATTGGGCCGCCGCGGTAATCACCATGGCAATCCCAATCTTTATCATCACGGATGTAATTCCCGTAAAATCCACTGCACCTTTTCCGAGCAAAAGGTCCACTGCATCCCCTGTCAAAATAGGAATATAAAGCGTCAATACAACCGTCACCGCAGCAAGAACCAAAGATAATCCTACCATGGGCCAATATCGGCGTATATACCCCATCACCTGCTTTAACGCGGCAATTTGACTGCTGCTTTTGGACTTTTCCGCAACTTTGATACCTGATGCCATATTATCTGCCCCCTTCCTGTAACCGATTTCCGGAACTATCGGCCTTCCTGGCCGCCTTCAATCTTTCTTCCGGATACTGGGAATAATAAATCTCCTGATATACCCCACAATTTGCAAGAAGTTCGTCATGGGTTCCAATCCCGGCCATTTCACCGTCATCCAGAACAATAATTTTATCCGCATGTCGAATGGAAGACGCCCGCTGAGAGACAATGAATGTAGTGGCAGCGCCGTCCAGCGCACGCAGCGCTTCTCTAAGCTTTGCGTCCGTGGCATAGTCCAAAGCCGAAGCACTGTCATCCAATATTAAAATTTCCGGTTTTCGCACTAACGCCCTGGCAATGGTCAATCTTTGTCTTTGTCCGCCGGACAGATTCTTGCCATTCTGCGCCACTTCCGCGTCCAGTCCGCCCGCTTTGCCTTCCACCACTTCCCTTGCCTGTGCGGTGTCGATTGCGCTCCACATATCCTCTTCCGTAGCGTCCGGCTTCCCCCACTGGAGATTGCTGCGTATGGTTCCCTTAAACAAAACAGCTTTCTGCGGAACCATACCCACATATCCTCTTAATTCTTCCTCCGACATCCGCCGGATATCTCTGCCGTTTAAAAGAACAGCGCCTCCCGTAGCAGGATAAAATCCGGGAATCATATTTACCAGAGAAGATTTTCCCGAACCTGTACCGCCGATGATACCAATGGTCTCCCCTTTTTCCACCGAAAAATCAATTTCATGAAGCGTTTCCGCCCCCGCCCCCGCATAGGTCAGAGACACATGGTCAAACTGCAGAAACGGTACGGAAGAACTTTTATCCTTTTTGCCTTCATACAGTTCCGCCAATTTAGCCGGATCTTGATTTTGAATCTCAAATACGCCGGCCACCCGATCCGCACATGCAAGCGCCTTCGTAATGGTGATAATCAAATTGGCAAGTTTCACCAGTTCCACCAGTATTTGTGACATATAGTTGATAATGGCAACCACTTCACCCTGACTTAAATTACCTATATTTACCTGAATTGCACCAATATAAATCAGGGCAATTGTCGCACCGTTTACCACACAGAATGTCACCGGATTCATTACCGCACTGATTTTGCCCACGAAGATCTGACTGTCTGCCAGCGCCTTCGTATATCCCATAAATCTTGTTTCTTCTTCCTTTTCCTGATGAAATGCCCGAATGACACGGACGCCGGTAAGATTTTCCCTTGTAACTCCCAACACCTTATCCAAACCGGACTGTACTTTCTTATATAATGGCATGGTCCACATCATTATGCCAAACACCACAATGGCCAACAGCGGAATTGCCACCACAAATACCAATGCACTCTTTACATCAATGGTAAACGCCATAATCATAGCGCCAAACACAATAATGGGAGATCGAAGGAATAGGCGTAAAACCATATTTACACCTGATTGTACCTGATTGATGTCGCTTGTCATACGGGTAATCATTGTAGAAGTACCCGCCTTGTCGATATTGGTAAAATCCAATCCCTGTATATGGTCAAAAAGGGCCTGCCGAAGCTTCGTAGAAAACCCTACCGCCGCCTTTGCCGCAAAAAACTGCGCCGTAATAGAAGATACCAGTCCCACCACTGCCAAAGTCAACAGGTAAAAGCCCATTTTCCCAATATAGCCCATATCTTGATCTGCAATTCCCTTGTCGATAATATTCGCCATCACAAGGGGCACCAGCAATTCAAAAAAAGCCTCCAATAACTTAAAAAGCGGCGCCAGTATGGACTCTTTCTTATAATCCTTTAGAAATTTCAAAAGTTTTCTCATATCCACACCCCTCCTCACATATATCAAATAAATTTAAAAGCCTCCGCACTCTTTATCGGCAGATTCCATTCCCGCCTCACCGGCATATCCGCACACTGCCATATGATATTCCGCAAGCCCATCGTACTCTTCCCACACAAGTTCTCTCTCTCCGGGCGTCTGTTCCCTTCCAGGGAGAAAACAGGTGCTCATGCTGCCCAAAAGTCCTTCCCCGGTCAGTTTCCCATAGGCTTCTTTTCTTGTCCACAGCCTGTAAAAAAGAGTTGCTTTCCCTTCTTTACAATCCTTTAGCGCGGCAGCTTCCTCCGGTGCAAAAAACCGCTCTGCCAGCCGCTCACAGCTTCCTGTTCCATATTGTTGAATGTCCGCGCCCACCTCATGGGAGGCTAACACACAGAATACATACTCGCCGGAATGGGATAAATTAAAGTAAAAAGGCAAATGGTCAAAATACGGTTTGCCATTTTTTCCATAATGATATGAAAGAGAAACGGAAACGGAAAGAAGCTCCATAAGATGGGATACGGAATATGGAACCATTCCGTACCCCCTATTCACAATCGGCTTCACGCCGCCCGCTTTAGAATCTCGTCTTAAAATCTCCGCACTGTCAGAACTTCCCACTGCCTCCTGTACGGCCAACTGTAATAAAAGTCCCGCCCCCAGACAAGCCGCCTTACCTTGCTCCGTCCTCATGCGCTCCGCCTTACGGCGCCGCTCCTCATCCACTTTTCCCAAAGCTTCCTTTAACAGACTGACACGCTTCTCTCCCTCCAGGAATTCCCTGATAGAAAGAAGATATTTTCTATGCTGCATCATTTTATTCCGTAATGCGCAGATGCAGTTCTTCCAACTGCTTCTCATCCACAACATTCGGTGCCTCCGACATAAGACAGGAAGCATCCTTCACCTTAGGGAACGCAATCACTTCACGAATATTTTCCGCTTTCACTAATAACATAACAAAGCGGTCAAGACCGATTGCCAGCCCGGCATGAGGGGGCACACCATATTTAAACGCATCCAACAGGAATCCAAACTGCTCGTAGGCTCCTTCTTTCGTAAAGCCAAGCGCTTCAAACATTCTTTCCTGCACGTCACTCTGGAAGATTCTCACGCTGCCGCCTCCCAGTTCCACCCCGTTGAGCACAATATCATATGCTTTGGCGCGTACCTTGCCCGGCGCTGTTTCCAACAATTCCAAATCCTCTTCCATGGGCATTGTAAAAGGATGGTGCATAGCCATATATCTTTCTTCTTCATCGCTCCACTCAAACTGAGGAAACTCTGTCACCCACAGGAAATTAAATTGATTATTGTCAATCAGCTCCAATTGCTTTGCCAGTTCCACTCGAAGCGCTCCCAGAACCGCCCATACAATTTTCAGTCGGTCCGCTGCAAACAGCAACAAGTCTCCCGGCGCTCCGCCCATGGTTTCCACCAGAACCTTTAATTCCTCTTCCGTCATAAATTTTGTGAAAGAAGATTTATAACTTCCGTCCGGTAATATGCACAGATATGCCAGCCCTTTCGCCCCATAGCCTTTTGCAAACTCTACCAGGGCGTCAATTTTCTTCCTGGGCATTTCCGCCTGCCCTTTTACATTGATTCCCCTGACGCTGCCCCCGGCCTCTAAAGCGCCGGTAAACACACCGAATCCACATTTTTTCACAACTTCTGATACATCCGTAAGTTCCATGCCGAATCGGGTATCCGGCTTATCGGAACCGAAACGGTTCATGGCCTCATCCCAGGTCATACGCGCAATAGGCAACGCTACCTCCAGGCCGATTGCCTCCTTGCAGACATCCGCCACCATTCTCTCAGTTGCGTCAATCACATCATCCACATCTACGAAAGACATTTCTAAGTCCACCTGTGTAAACTCCGGCTGCCTGTCCGCACGCAAGTCTTCGTCACGGAAACATTTCGCAATCTGAAAGTAACGATCATACCCGGAACACATCAATAGCTGCTTGAATATCTGGGGAGATTGGGGCAGCGCATAAAAAGTACCCGGATGTACCCGGCTGGGTACCAGATAGTCCCTTGCTCCCTCTGGCGTAGATTTATTTAAAATCGGCGTCTCAATCTCCAGAAATCCCTCCCCTGTTAAAAAGGTACGAATGGCTGCTGCAATCTTGCTCCGCAGCATTAAGTTCCTCTGTAAATCCGGTCTGCGCAAATCCAAATAACGATACTTCAAGCGAAGTTCCTCTTTGGTTTTGGATCCTGCTTCAATGGGAAAAGGCGGCGTCTCCGCTTCAGACAGCACGCGAAGCTGTACGGCACGAACTTCAATTTCACCTGTGGCAAGGTTCTCATTAACCACATTCTTATTTTCGGCCCCCCCACGCCGCTCCACACGACCCACAACCGCCGCTACGAATTCGCTGCGCAGCTTCTCCGCCTTAGTAAAATTCTCTTCTCCGCAATCCTTCTCTTCAAATATAACCTGCAAAATACCTGTGCGGTCACGCAAGTCTACGAAAATCAAACCTCCCTTATTCCTCTGTTTCTGCACCCATCCCATTACAGTGACCGTCTGCCCTACATTTGCCGCAGAAAGTTCACCGCAGCGATGGGTCCTCTTCAAACCTTTCATTGACTCTGCCATTGTTTCCTCCTATTCCAGTTCTTTATTCCAGTTCCGTCTCTTCTCTACAGGCCCCACTTTAGGGAAGAAAATTTCATCTGCAAAGTACGCAGCTAAAATTTCCTTCCGGGGCCTTTCGTTCCGAGACTGTTTTTTATTTTTATTCCAGTCCCGGCTCTTTATTCCAGTTCCGTCTCTTCTCTACAGACCCCACTTTAGGGAAGAAAATTTCATCTGCAAAGTACTCAGCTAAAATTTCCTTCCGGGGCCTTTCGTTCCGAGACTGTTTTTTATTTTTATTCCAGTCCTGGCTCTTTATTCCAGTCCCGTCTCTTCTCTACAGGCCCCACTTTAGGAAAGAAAATTTCATCTGCAAAGTACTCAGCTAAAATTTCCTTCCGGGGCCTTTCGTTCCGAGACTGTTTTTTATTTTTATTCCAGTTCTGGCTCTTCTCTTCGATGCCCTTCTAATTCTTCAGCGCTTCCTTATAGAAATCTACAAACTCTTCATATCCTTCTTCCATCAGTTGTTTCTTCTGGAATTTCTTATTTTTATTCATGCGTACCATCAGCACTTGACTGCCCTCTTTACGAGCTGCCTGTGCCTTTGCAATGATATCGCACAGCATCTTTCCCTCCACGCCTTTTTCAATCAAGTAAGCTGTCTTCTTGGGTTTATCCGGCACCTGAAAGCCGTTTTCCATAAGCAGCATCACAATGCGCTCAAACCCAATGGAAAATCCACACGCCGGCACATCATTTCCGGTAAACTTTCCCACCATCTTATCATATCTGCCGCCCCCCGCGCAGCTGCCTCCAAACTGAGGAATGGCAACTTCAAAAATAGTTCCTGTATAATAAGACATTCCACGCACTAACGTGGCGTCAAACACCATCTTAAAGTCACAATCCTTTACGGCGCCGACACTTTCGATAATCTCCTGAAGACTGTCCCCAACGGAAGGTTCCAAAACGCCTTCCAAAACCTCCGCCAGATATGCCACGCCGTTCTCCGCCTGTTCCAGGCCGCGGTATAATTCCAGATATTTTTCAACACAGGTCTCCTCATATCCGTTTTTCAGCAGTTCCTCTTTTACGCCTTCAAGACCAATCTTATCCATTTTATCCAAAGTAATAAATACATTGTCATACTCTCCCTCCGGGAAACCGCTGTAAGCAGCCATGGCTTTTAAAAGCCTTCTGTCATTGATACGGACTTCAAACCCTTTGAAACCCAGCCTTCCCAAAGTTGTTGACGTAGCCAGAATCAGCTCAATTTCTGCCAGGTTGGAAGCCTCTCCCAAAATATCAATATCACACTGCATAAACTGACGATAACGTCCCAACTGGGGCTGATCCGCCCTCCACACATTTCCCATCTGCAATGCCTTAAAGGGAGAAGGCAGTTGAGCCGCATTTTTAGAATAATACCGCACCAAAGGCACCGTCAAATCATAGCGTAAGCCACTGTCCACCACATCCTCTTCTCTGGAGGCGTCAGCCAGGTTCAGTTTTCCGCCGCGTTTTAAAATCTTATAAATCAGCTTCTCATTGTCTCCGCCCTGTTTACTGGTCAGATTTGCAATACTCTCCACACAGGGGGTTTCGATAGAATGAAAACCAAATTCTCCATATGTCTCCTTGATTACTCCCACGACATAATCTCGGATTTGCATCTCCTGGGGCAAAATATCTTTCATACCTTTCACAGGCTCTTTTTTCAATGCCATTCTTATCACCATGCCTTTCCAATTTGTATTTCATTCACTGTTTATCCTATTTATGATATATTTTTTTACGGCTACTGTCAATATTTTTTCCTGGCTTCAACGCTCGGACAACAAGGCTTATATGGCCTTATTCTCCGCCCTTGCACCCTTTCATACGTTTCTCTTCCACGTTCATCGCCTCTCTGCCAGCCACCGCCGCAACACATCTTCTATCACATCCGGCTCAAGGGGTTTGGAAGTATGTTCATTCATCCCCGCATCTTCAGCCGCTTTCACATCCTCCGCAAAGGCGTTGGCAGTCATAGCTACAATGGGAATCTCCGCCGCGTCCGGCCTTGTAAGTCCCCTTATGGTTCTTGTGGCGTCATAACCATTCATCACCGGCATCATTACATCCATAAAGATAATCTGATATGTATGGGGCGCCGATTCCTCAAACAGCTCCACCGCTTCCTGTCCGTTTGCAGCCAACGTCACATCCAATCCCATTTCCGTCAGAATAAATTTTGCAATCTCTTGATTCAGCTCATTATCCTCCACTACCAAAGCCCTTTTTCCCACTATGCTTTCTGTCTGCTCGTTTGCTTTTTCTTTCCCCTGTTCTCTCCCTTCTTCCTTCTGAACTTTATTCTCCGGCGACTCCGCTATCTTCAAGGGAAGTACTACGGTAAACACGCTGCCGTGGTTCAACTCGCTTTCCACCGTGATCGTTCCGCCCATTTTATCCACCAGTTTCTTAGTAATGGTCATGCCAAGACCCGTACCCTGGTAATTGGTTCTTGCGCCGCCTTCTTCCTGGGTAAAGGGATCAAAAATATGTTTTAGATATTCCTTGCCCATACCGATACCTGTATCGGAAATTTCAAAACAAATCTTTGCGATTCCGTTTTCCGCCGAAAGCTCGTAACATTCAAAATTAACGCTGCCCATAGGTTTATTATATTTCACCCCGTTACCTGCAATATTAATCAAAATCTGTTTAATATGCAGCGGACTTCCGATAAAATATTCATGGGGCAGCCGTCCCTGTTCCATAAAATCAGTGATTAGCTTCACGTTTCTCTGTTCTGCCTGGCCGCCTACAATCACCGAGCAGTTATGCAGCAGCTCTTTTATGCTGAAAACTTCTCTGGACAGTTCCACATTTCCGCTTTCCAGTTTACTAATATCCAATACATCATTGATCAGCGATAAAAGATGTTCTGCGGAGGTCTTAATTTTTTCTCTGCAGTCTGCTTGTCGTTCCATATCTTCCACATTTTTTTCCGCAATATTGAGCATACCCATAATGCCGTTTATGGGTGTGCGTATATCATGGGACATATGGGATAAAAACTCCGTTTTCGCCTGATTTGCCTTTTCCGCTTCCCTTATGGCAGTCTGCAGTTCCTTATTTTTATGTTCCAAAAGATGGTATGATTTTCTCCGGATATGTGCAACCACACAGCCAAAGGTCAATAAAATTGCCAATAAAATACCGGACATAATCAGCACATCCTTTGTGCGGTACAAATTATCCAACAAAGTGTAATTGTCATAGGATATATTCATGTACTGATTAATAATTACTTCTTTCTCCGCATCCGATACCAGCCGCAGCGCCTTATTCATTACACTGAATATTACAGAGTCCATGTCTTTTGACGCCGCCAATGTAGTTCCTGCCTGATAACGGAAATTTTCCCATTCTATTAAATTAGAAAAACGTTCATTTTTAGACAGATAATTATATTCAATGGTATTGAGCAGCGTAATATCAGCCTTTCCCTCTTCTAACGCCTGCAGACAATCTTTTGCACTGTCTCGATAAATCACATCTGCATCCATCTCCAACTGATCCACCCAATAGGTTCGTCCCTTTGTCAACACCATCGTTACCTTTTCGTCAGGTAAAACATAATCATTTTTGGAGACGATAACCGCATTATATGCCATAAACGAATTGGTCAGCATAATATTTTCATCCCGCGATAGTCTGGTATTGTTGGAACCCACATAAAAATCAATCTCACCATTTAAAATCAATTCCTTCCAATACGTACTCCTGTCCATAGGACAAAATTCCAGAGAAATGCCGCTTCTCTTTCCAACAGCCTTGAGAATCTGAATATAAATTCCGTCGTATTCTCCCTTGTCGTTCACATAGGCAAGAGGCCGTGTATCATTGTAAAATCCTACTTTTATGGTCTGACCCCCATTGATAAACGCCTGTTCTTCCGCCTTGAAATTTTCTCTCCGCTCTCCATAATACCGATTTACAAGCTCTTGCTCCAGAGACGGAAAATCCATTTTTAATGCGTCAATCCCCATATTCAATTCATGCAGCAATCCTTGATTCCCTTTCCATGTAATATAATAAAAAGGCGCATAAGCAAATTTTCCAATCAAGCTCTGTCCTTCCCTCACCTCGGTCAATGTATGAACACCCACGTCAATGTCTCCGGCGCTCAGCGCTTCCTGCATTTCCAATGTGGTATCAAATTCTCGAAGTTTTGGATCTCCGATACCATTCCTATCCAGATACTCCAGAAATTCCTCCCTTCGGACATAGCTTCTCACCACGCCGAAGGTCATGTTTCGCATACTTCCAAAATCTTCAAACGCCAGATCGCTGTCCCCTTCCACAAAGAGACAGCCAAACGTATATCCGCTGTCCAACGAGGCATACTCAAACTTTTCCTGTCGTTCCATTGAATATTGGGCAGAACCTACCAAATCCAATTCCTTTGCCTCCAGCCGATCCAGCGCGTCATCCCAACTGTCGCACATGACATATTCAAGTTTCCACCCGGTATAATTACACAATTCTTCCAGATAAGCCACATCCATCCCACCGTAACCTTCCGCTTCCGAATAGGAATGGAATCCTTCCATGGGAAAAAATGCCACTTTTACCGTCCGTGCTTCTCTGGCATGAACCTCTCCTGGCATAAGAACCCACAAACCAATTACCAAACTTATCAATGTCCAAAGCAATGTCACTCCGTCCCATATGCGGTTTTTGCATTGCATTCTTTTACTATCTACCTTCCTCATAATATGGGATCTCCGTTTTCTTATTCTTATTTTTATGTATACCACATCTCTATATACATCATACCATCCCTGATTATAGCATATAATCTTTTTTTATGCTACTACACAAATGCTTCTAAATATAAGCTTTTACCGAAAAACATAAATGGCGGAAAAAATCCCGCCATTTATATCCTAAAATTCCTATATAGGTCCATACTTTAATTCTTATTCACCTTCATTTTCACTACCATTTTATACTCCCCTTCATAAGGTTTATCCACAGTAATTCCTACAAAATCCTTACCAAACATATCATAGATATTTCCGGATATGTTAAATTCCGGCAGTCTGCCCGCCAGTTTACCCCCGCGATAGAGAAACGCCGTCTGTACGGGAGAGGCGAAATTTCCTTCACTGGTAAAATCTCCGCCGCTCATGACAGAAATATAAATTCCATCCCCTTCTCCAATCAATTCTTCCAATGTATGCCCGGTACATGCACCAGCAAAACAATTTGCGGTATTGGTGGGTACGCTGTCATATGCCCCCGCCGCAGTGGCCGTATTTTCATACCCAAATTCCTTCGCAAGTTTTTTATCCGCAAATGGCCTTACCAGAACGCCATTTTGTATCAAATAACATTTATCGTCCTCACAGGTACTTCCCTCCACATCAAAAAAAGCATTGCAGAGAATATCCTTGCTTCTGTCCACATATAAGGAAAACTTATCGTCAAAAAGCTTCTTTCCCAGCTTTCCATTAAAAAATGAAGTGTTATGACCAAAGGCCATAGCATCCAGATTCTGCACCAAAAAACTCCCAAACTCCATAGTGTTTATAATCACTGGCAAAGTATCGCCTTCCGGCAATGGCACCATATGTAAGAAAGCGTCCAAATGTTCCCTGGCTTCTTTTAAAAATGCTTCCCGATGATAATCACGCACCGCATAAATCAAACTATCGTCAAAAACATTTACAGAATCCACATGTTTTATCAGCAATACATACCCGCAAATGCGATCACTATAATACAGGTTCGTTCCCGCATCATTGATAAGCTGTCTGCTTTCCTCCATTAAATAAACTTTATTGCCAAAAATAATCTGCGGATATTCCTCCCTCAGAATATGGAGTACTTCTTCCGCCTCTTTGAGAAAGCCTCTGTTATCTTCCACACACAAATCACCACATTCCATCTGTTCCCGGCGGACACTCCCTGACGTGGCCTCCGCCTCATAGGAAATCCCAAGTTTCAGATTCTCTTCCGCCTGTTCCATCAATGCGTCGTCCGCTTCCCCCAGCTTCCCGGCCACACCAATACGGCCATTATCATATACCCGACAGGCGCTTGTTGTAATATTTTTCTTAATCACAGAAGAAATCTCTCCGTTTGTCACGCTAAGATTTATTTCCCTGCTCTTTACAATATACTTTTCTTTTACCAATCTCTTACCCTCCTTTTCCGGCTTGCATATCCTGTCTTCTATCTGAACCGTTTTTCCTGCCATTTACTGCACTGTGAGATGATTTACCCGCATGTAAGGTCCGCCCAGACCTACCCGCAAAGGGTACTGCTCCATCTTGCCGCAGCCGCCCAGTGCAAAAGAACAAAGCTCAAATTCTTTGGATAGCCCGTCAATTTCATGAAGCGTACTCATAACATTGCCTGTCACAACAGATATTTTCACCGGTTCCGCCAGTTTCCCGTCCCGAATCATATATGCTTTATTGGGCGCAATGGTAAAAGTGCTCATACCGGAACCATGCCTGTAATCCAAAATATAAATTCCTTTCTTTACCCCTGCAATTAACTCTTCTTTCGTACTATCTCCCGGTTCCACATAAGTTGCAGTCATACGCACAATGGGTTCAAACTGGAAACTGATGGCTCTGGCGTTTCCTGTCAGATCTTCTTCCAATGCCGCTGCTGTCAAAGCACTATGCAGCCTCCCCGACAAAATTCCTTCTTTAATCAGGTATGTCTTCTTTGCCCTGGTGCCTTCGTCATCAAAAGGCACATACCCGGAGCCCTCTTCCAGCCCCGTATCCACAATATTCAAAAGGTGGGCGCCCACTCTGGTACCTATGGCCCATTCCTTCTTCATACTTTCATCCCCAACCATGAAATCAGATTCACTCTTATGTCCGAAACTTTCATGAGCAAACACTCCGGTCACTGCAGGCGCAAAGATACAGGTGTAATCCCCCGGTTCCACCAACACCGCATTTTCATTGTACGCAATATCTTCTTTGACCACGTCATGAAGAATTTCCTCATGCCCTGACAGTTCATCAAATTTTATACGATAAATATCCTTGCTGCCGTAAAACGGCTTGTCATCCTTCATCAGAACATAACGGGCCGCAATACAGCAATTCTGCGTATCAAAAGTGACATCACATCCTTTGCTGGACACAATATGCTTTTGGGTATGATTGTCTAAATAATACATTCTCCAACGCTGTATTTGACTGTATTCTCTGAGACATTCACAGTAGGTTTCCGCCATTGCCAGCTTCTTGTCATTGGGTATTTTGCTTACGTCACAGTCCCCATAACATAATCTTGTTTCTCTGTTTACCTCATATTTTTTAATCACCGGGTCCTCCCCGATTTCCGGACAGGGTACGGCCATTTTGGCTAAGGAATCTATTTCCTCCTGCACCTTATCAAGCTCTGTGGTAGAACTGATAAACCATTTTCTACCATCATAAAGCCGGATGATAACGCCCTTCTCTTCCTTTGTCTTATTTTCTTTTAACACACCATTTTCAATGGTTATCATTGTGGAATGTACTGTCTCTTCCCTTACATCCGTATAAAATCCTTCCGGAAATCGATACATTGCAACACCTCCCAAATTTTTATTCTTCAGACTTCATGTAATCAAAGTAATCAGTACCCACATAAATTATCTCATCATTTTTCACGGCAAAACCAATTACCTCTCCCCAATCGCCTTCTCCCTCCACAACATAGGCAAGTTCATCTTCCGTACTCAACATATTTACATATAACCCTGTAAACCAGCAATCATTTAGAATATCAAGCTCATCGTCAAGGGCAGGCAATTCAAATTCCTCATTGATACCGCCTTCTTTTGCACAATTTATAATTTCTTTACAGAGTTCTCTTATCTGGGACTCCGTTAGATTATTAAACGACTCTACACATTTTTCAGCACATTCGCTCAAATCAGGATCTTGCATGCCAATACTCAATACATCGCCCCCCTCATCATCACGAAAAAATTTACTTTTGAAACTTCCTTCACAAACTCCCTTTTCTTGATGTAACCATTGAATCATACTTTCTCCAAAGCCTCCTTCCTTTCAAATCTTTTCCCATTGGAAAATCTCTTTTCTTTCCCCTATGCCCTACGCATAAACCCCAGCAAATTACGGCAATTTCTACAGCTCATAAGGTGTCATCTGATACACATAGTAATTCAGCCAGTTACTATACAGATTATTACTGTGGGACCTCCACTGAAGCAACGGCTTTTCATCCGGATTATCGTCAGGATAGTAATTATATGGGATTTGAATAGGCAGACCTTTCTTCAAATCTCTATGATATTCATTGCTCAGTGTATATCTGTCATATTCCGGATGTCCCGCTACAAAAATTTTCTTTCCGCCCTGTGCAATCGCCAGATATACTCCTGCCACAGGTGATTCCGCCAAAACAGTCAGCTCCTTACAGTCATGAATGGCTTCACTGGGCGTCTCCGTATGACGACTGTGAGGCGCCAGAAAAATATCGTCAAACCCACGTACCAGCGGAATTTTCCGATTCTTCACCCTATGTTCATATATGCCGAAAAGTTTACTGGGCAACTGCTTTTTATTGATGCCATAATAATGATAAAATCCTGCCTGCGCCGCCCAACATATATGCAATGTGGATGTGACATGTGTTTCAGCCCAGTGGAAAATTTCACACATTTCCTTCCAGTAATCCACCTGTTCAAAAGAAATATCTTCCACTGGCGCGCCAGTGACAATCATTCCGTCAAATTTTTTGTCATATATTTCATCCAGTGTGGTATAGAATTTATTCAGATGACTGGCTGAGGTATTCAAGGATACATGGCTCTTCACATTCATAAAAGTCACGTCTACCTGCAAGGGCGTATTAGACAACGCCCTCAGCAACTGAAGCTCTGTATCCTGTTTAATTGGCATATTGTTCAAAATCAATACCTGCAGCGTCCTGATATCCTGATGCATTGCTCGAAATTCATCCATAACAAATATATTCTCGTTTTCTAATATTTCTTTTGCTGGTAAGTCGCTCTGTGTCCTTATTGGCATTTCTCTCCTCCTCTTTCACTGCCGTTACCGGCTTGATTCAGGGATGTATTGCGGCCTCAATTCCATACTGTTCCAGAAAATCCTTCTCAGATATTACTGGCACCCCCAAATCCCTTGCCTTCTTATTCTTAGAAGAAGCCGAAGCCACATCATTATTAATGAGACAGGTCGTTTTGCTGGTTACGCTCCCTGTCACCTTACCGCCCTTTTGCTCAATGGCTTCCTTTAAATCATTTCTGTTGGCAAAAAATTCCAGTCCTCCTGTAATGACAAAATTCATACCCGATAAGGTCTGACTTCCTTCCTCCACTTTAGGCGTCTCTATCTGTAATTCCGCCATTAAATCATCTATTTTGCGAAGATTGTCCTCATCCTGCATATAAGTTACAAAAGCCGAAGCTATCACCTCGCCCACACCTTCAATGGCGCTCAATGTCTCCACATCCGTCTCCCGCATCCGTTGGATATCGTGCTCAAAATACTTGCAAAGCATTTTGGCGTTGGCCACACCGATATTGGCAATTCCCAAACCATAAATCACCCTGGGAAGCGTGGTGTTCCTGGCCCGATCCACACTTTCAATCAGTTTGCGATAGGATCTTTCCCCAAATCCTTCCATCTCCACAATCTGCTCACGGTGCCTGTCCAAATGAAACAAATCCGCAAATTCCTGTATGAAACCCATATCAACGAATTTTTCCAATGTGGCCTCCGATAATCCGTCTATATTCAACGCATCCCTGCTGACGAACAAAGTAAACGCCTTAATCTGCTTTGCAGCGCATTTTTCATTGGTACAATAAAGGGACTGCACTTCATTTACCTGTCTTACTTCTGTTCTGCCGCCGCACACAGGACAGCTTTCCGGTATTTCCACCGTATCGCTCCCTGTCAAATTCTCCGCAATCTGCGGAATAATCATATTCGCTTTATAAACGGTAATATGATCTCCAATCCCCAGCTTAAGCCCCCGTAAAATACTGATATTGTGTACGGAAGCTCTGCTGACCGTAGTACCTTCCAACTCCACCGGTTCAAAAATTGCCACAGGATTGATTAACCCTGTCCTGCTGGCACTCCATTCAATCTCTTTCAATACGGTCTCCCTGAGTTCATCCGCCCACTTAAAAGCAATCGAATGTCGAGGGAATTTAGCAGTTCGCCCCAACGACTGTCCATACGCTATATTTTCATAGGTCAAAACCAGCCCGTCGGAAGGAATATCATATGTTTCTATCTTCTTTTCAAATAATTCTACTGTATCCAAAATATTCTCTTCCGTTACCGGATAATGCTCCACCACCTCAAATCCCTGTTCTCTCAGAAAGGTAAACTGCGCCTCTCTGGAATTGTGGAACTCCTCGCCGGCAGCGCTGACCAGGGAAAAGGCATAAAATCTTACATTCCTTTTGGCTGTAATCTCGTTATTCAACTGACGCACGGAACCACTGCATAAATTTCTTGGATTCTTATACCTTGCATCCACATCCTCTATTTCACGGTTGATCTTCTCAAAATCAGAGTAGCTGATCACCGCCTCTCCCCTTAGAAGCAGCTCCCCCGTAAAAGGAATGTTCAACGGCAGATTCACAAACGTTTTTGCGTTATTGGTGATTACTTCACCTATCTCTCCATTTCCTCTGGTTACGGCCTTTGCCAGCTTCCCATCCTGATATGTGAGTACAATAGTCAATCCGTCCAGCTTCCAGCTTAAGACAGCCTGGTTGCCCTGGAGCCAATCTTTCAGCGCCTCCCTGTCCTTTGTCTTATCCAGAGATAACATGGGACTTTCATGACGCTCTTTCGGCAATTCTTCCACAGCTTCATATCCCACGCTTACGGTAGGACTGTTTGTCAGCACCACTCCCGTCTCCTGCTCCAATGCCTGAAGCTCATCGTAAAGGCCGTCATACTCCAAATTGCTCATAATCTCTTTATCCTGAGCATAATACGCCTTTGACGCCTTATGCAGCATTTCTGCCAACTCTTTCATTCTAGCTATTTTGTCAGACTGCATATCCTACATCACACCTCCATCTCTTCACACTTCCGGACATGCCAACGCTTGGCGTATTTTCACGCCTTAGATTCTCTCACATGTTACAATCTCTATACAGCCGGCTCACATCCGCTTCCTTAAGTTCATAAAATTCCCCCGGCTTCATATCCCCTAATGTTATGTGCATAACTCTGACACGTTTCAGTCCCATTACATGATATCCGCAAGCTGCGCACATCCTTTTAATCTGTCGGTTTAATCCCTGTGTCAGTGTCAATCTAAATGTATTTTTGCCGACTTTTTCAGCCTTGCACGCTCTGGTAGTGACGTTTAACTCTTCCAGATATACACCCTTGGACATTTTTGCAAGAAACTCCGGCGTCACTTGTTTATTCACCCTTACCAGATATTCCTTTTCATGAAGATTCGCCCCTCTCATCATAGCCTGAATCAAGTCGCCGTCATTGGTTAGCAATATCAACCCTTCCGAATCTTTATCCAACCGTCCTGCATAAGTGAGCCTGATGGGATATTTCACCAAATCAGATATCAGCTTTTCCGCATGTGCATCTCTTTCGGTACATGTCACTCCCACAGGTTTATAAAAAGCCAACACCACTGTTCTGTCTATCTGTCTCACCCGTTGTCCTGACACTACCACTTCATCATCTTCTGTCACACAATATCCCGGCTCCGGCTTTCGCCCATTGACCAATACCTGCCCCTGCGCTATCAGCTTATCCGCGTCTCGTCTGGAGCAGACACCGCATTGTGCAAGATATTTATTTAACCTGACCTGTTCCATCCCAACCTCCATGTCCCCGCGATTTCACTGTCCCTTGGGCACACTTCGCACCCTTGGGATTCCATTGCCCTCCCGTAAACCGGTCTTGGCCATTTTGTCCGCTAATTCATTATAATACACATTGGAATGGGCCGCAACCTTCGTAAAGCAAATCTCAATTTCTTTTCCCCATTCACGCATGGCATTGGCATATTTACGTGTCAATTCCGTTTTAGAACGCCATTCACCCGTGACCCATTTTTCAATTCCCTGATAATCATAACAAATTTCAATCCGGGCAAACCCACTCATAATCGCCACTTTGACGGCATACATGGCCCCTAACATTTCTCCGGTTACATTCCTGTGTTGAAGCGACTGGGCATTATCTCCATTTCCATATTCTGTTTCCACACTTCCATCCGGCATAATAAATACACAGCCAAAGGCATATTTTTTTAAAGAATCATCATAGCTGCCATCCACATAAGCCAATAAAGTTCCTGGCTTCGGAACCTCCTGCCTGTTCTCATCCACGGCATTTTCCGCCGCTCCAGGAACCTGATCTTTCATAGTTATCCCCAGATAGGCTTCCGTTTCCTCCAACAATACAAAGCCTTTGTACTCTGCACCGGAATAACCGTCCACCGATGCTTTACATTCCGCCCAGGACTTGAAAATTCCTGTTTTTTTTCCCTTTCGCACCGCATAATACTTCTTTTCTGCCATCCCTCATCTCCCTACGCCCGTCCGCTTCTCCAAATCTTTTATGATTATATCAATTTTTTCTCCAGAATGCAATTAACAGGCCAAAAATATGAAAAAGCCCTGGTTCCATACCACGGCTTTTTCTATCTCAGAATCACTCCGCCACACCTTGCTGTCTACTCCTGCTCTCTCGTGCGGTAAAATGCAAAATCATTCTTCCCGCTCTTTTTAACATGATACATGGCGTCATCCGCATATATCACTAACTGTTCCATGTCCTCCGTATCCTCCGGATAGGAAGCAATTCCAATACTGCCGCACACTTTAGCGTCTTTTCCTATCAAACGAAAAGGCTTCATAAATATCTGACGACACTGATATGCAGTCTTTTGCACAATCTTGCTATTGTTGCTCTTCAAAATAAGGATAAATTCATCTCCCGCAAAACGATAGGGCGTCAAAAGATCCGTCCCCATCTCTTTGAGCCTGTCCGCAACCTGCCGCAATGCTTCATCTCCCGCAGTATGCCCCATTGTATCATTGATACTCTTAAAATCGTCAATATCAATCATCATAATGGTACATGGCTTTTTAGAGTCAATCTGCTCCTTTAAATCGGCCATAAATTTGCTCCGGTTGGGAATTCCTGTGAGGAAATCATGTTGGGAAGCGGACTCCAGAATTTTTCCCGTCTCCTTCAACTGCTGCATCAACTTTCTGCGCCTATAATTATCAAAAGCCACCCACCCGATAATCACCATCAGGGCTCCTACCAAAATAATACCTGGCACCAATACTTCCCTGTTCTTCTCAAAAAAGGATTCCTTTTCATTGACAATCACCGTTCCCTCCGGCAGCACCGACAACCGGATATGATACTTCTCCATAATATTCGCGTCCACACAATACATGGTAGGACTGTCCAGAAGCTGCCCCATTCGGTCTGTGTCCCCGGCAATCATCTGACGCGCCAACTGTGCCGCCAACTGCCCCGACTGATACATGGAAACCATATTTCCGCCCAACAATCCTTCTCCCACGCCCCCTTCCACCATGCGCAGAACGGGCACGCTGGCATTATCCGAAATCAGCCTTATGGCCTCCATACTTCTATAGTTCTTACCATCCGCATCTTCTGTCATTGTAACATAAATTAAAATGCTGTCTTCACTTACATTCCGCAATGCAAGTTTCAATTGAACCGAAGAAAGTTTAGAGGAATTAATCTCAGAAAATTCCATCCCCGGAAAAGTCTCTATATATTGATAGATATTCTGTCTTACTGCCTCTCCCGTAAGCGTGTCATCCACAATAGCCACTACTTTTTTGGCGGTAGGATTTATTTTCAGGCCCAATTGGATATTTCTTTCCACGGACAATGTCTCTATAACGCCTGACACCATGGGTTCCTTCACCGCATTCTGTGCCAGTTCCAAACTATTAATCCCCTCGAATACCAACGGAATATCCTGAAACAATTCTTCTCTGTACTCCAGCGCAAATTTCAGCGCGGCGTCATCTCCTAAAATCACCGCATCATAAGGCTCCACCTTGGACAGCCGATACGCCAGTCCATCATGAAACAAGCGCAGAGATTCTTCATCATCCACACGCTTTGTATCCATAAATTCAAAGTCCAGCACTACGTTACTCCCCAGTTCGTCACGGATACCTTCAATCTGAATCTGGACTGTATCCCAGGCATAAGAATATGAGCTGATGAACAACACCCTGTTCTGGGAAAAATTCCCCTCAGCTCCCACACATACAAGTCTGCGTCCCGATATACATAAAAGCAGCAAAACGATGTAAAGTATTTTTCCCAGTGATGCCTTTTCTCTGCTCTTTGCCATAACTTCACTCTCCATAACCCTCTTATCTCTGGTACTATTTTACCACTTTTTTATATATATTCAAGATATAATTGTGAAAAATAACTGTTAAATATGCAAAGAGAAAAAATCCCACAGACAAATTGCTGCCTGTAGGATTTCCAATCATTCATTATTTTAAACCTTATGTTGTTTAGACAATTCCCTGCGCCGTCATTGCTTCGGCAACTTTTAAGAATCCGGCAATATTGGCTCCCGCCACATAATTGCCTTTCATGCCATATTTCTTTGCCGCATCGTCAAGATTATGGAAAATATTTACCATAATGCCCTTTAACTTAGCGTCAACTTCCTTGAAAGTCCAGCTCAAACGCTCGCTGTTCTGGCTCATTTCCAAAGCGGAAGTAGCCACGCCGCCTGCATTGGACGCTTTGCCGGGGCAGAACAGAACACGGTTCTGCTGCAGATACTCGGTTGCTTCCATGGTGGTAGGCATATTTGCACCTTCTGCCACTGCAAAACATCCGTTTGCCACCAGAGTTTTTGCATCTTCCAAATTCAACTCGTTCTGGGTAGCGCAAGGCAGCGCAATATCACACTTAACCGTCCACACGCCTTTGCCTTCATGATACTCCGCCCCAGGTCTTGCAGCCGCATACTCTGTCAGTCTTGCTCTCTTCACTTCCTTGACTTCTTTCAGCAATGCCACATCAATACCCTTGGGATCATAAATCCAACCGGTTGAATCAGAACAGGTCACAGGCTTTGCGCCCAACTCCTGCGCCTTCTGAATGGCGTAAATGGCCACATTGCCCGCACCGGATACGGCTATGACCTTATTCTTAATATCCCTGCCATTGCAGCTTAACATTTCCTCTGTCAAATACAGCAAACCGTAACCGGTTGCTTCCGTTCTGGCAAGAGAACCGCCATAGGAAAGTCCTTTTCCTGTAAGAACTCCCTCGTACAATCCTGTCAATCTCTTATACTGACCATACATATAACCTATTTCTCTGGCACCGGTTCCGATATCGCCTGCCGGAACGTCCGTATCTGCACCAATGTATTTATGCAATTCATTGATAAAACTCTGACAAAATGCCATGACTTCTCTGTCGGATTTTCCTTTGGGATCAAAGTCAGAACCACCCTTGCCGCCGCCAATCGGAAGCCCTGTGAGGGAATTCTTGAAAATCTGCTCAAAGCCCAAAAACTTAATAATACCCAGGTTTACGCTTGGATGTAATCTCAATCCGCCCTTATAGGGTCCGATTGCAGAATTAAATTGTACGCGGAAACCATTGTTTACCTGCACCTGGCCCTTATCATCCACCCAGGGAACGCGGAAAATCAACTGCCTTTCCGGAGTCACAATTCTCTCCAGTAAAGCATCTCTGCGATACTTCTCTTCATCGGCTTCAATTACTACACGAAGTGATTCCAACACCTCTTTCACTGCCTGATGGAATTCAGGCTGCGCGGGGTTCTTGGCAACTACCAGATCAAATACCTCATCAACATACGACATTATAATGTCCTCCTTATCTTTGTTCCTACGAGTGCCACACCGTAATTCACAAGTTATTATAACCCCTATGCCGTAAATTCTCAACTCACTTTAATTCACTAAACTGTAAAAGTTTTTTGTACTTTTTTATACATTTTGCACAATTTATATATATTTTGACTGTCTAAGTTCAACTATAAATACTCTTTCAGACATGCAATACTATTCTTTTCAAAGTCAATTAACTGCTCGGCAAGGGCCACCGACTGCTTTCCCGCATTCTCATTGTGCTTCAATACTTTTTCCATTTCAAGAATACCATTATTATTTTCCTTAATCATCAGCTCTGCCAGGCGCCCCGTACTGGTATTGAGAAGGGTATTATAATGAATTCCTGTCTTCAACATAGCATCCGACAGTAGATTCCCCTGATAACGCTGCGCTTTTGCCTCCATCAACTGCTTACATGCCTCGTTATGAAGCTCCGAATATCTTATGGACTGTTTGGATATCTGCAGTGCAAGGTCGTCGTCATATACTTTGTTTGAAATTGTATCAATTGTCTTCATTGCCATATCCGTATTTCTTTGAATCTCTCTATATATGGCGGCTTCATGTGATGTCATATGGGTCCTCCTATTCCAGTTCCCGCTTGCAGGAACTTGTTCCGATCTCTTTGCTTTGAGACTGTTTTCTCTAACCAGTCCTATTGTACTTTCATTCAGTCCGCAAAAAAGCCCTTTACAGTATTTCTCTGTAAAAGGCTTCCCTCATCAAATGATTTTTATTCAATTATTGACGGACATGTTCTGCTTTTACGTAAGCAACTCTGCCTTCAAACAACACCTTACACCAACCATCTTCATTGGCCAGAAGTTCAAGAGATTCTCCGGCGGTCAATACACCCAGTCTCTCCCCTTCCAGACTTGCAGAAGCACGAATTTTGACACTTTCGATTGCAGTCACAGTACCGATCACTTCCTGACCGCTGCCCGTGTCCTGTCCATCGCCTGTAGATTCTTCCATAACAAGAAACTCAGATTTAATATATCCGTCACTTCCCTCATAGATCACTTTCGTCCATCCGTTGAGCAGAACTTCCTGTACCTCTATTCTGGTTCCACCGGTTATCTTGCCCACTTTATCAGCCTGTTCACTGTCCGAATTCCTGACATTGACCGTGGTAGTTGCGCTTGCAAAACGAGGACCCATATCTTCGGGAGGCGCAACCGTTTCTTCCGGTTCCGTTCCTTCGGTTCCATCGCCTTCCGGGTTCTCACCCTGTCCGTCCTCTTCCGGTACCTGTGCCGCCAATGCAGACCCTACGGCCACATCAACCTGAGTGCCGAGTTCACGCAAATACACCCAAAGCTGAGGATTACTCTCTATCATATCATTATATTCCGCATTGACACGATTATTAAATTCCACTGCATCATCCTGCAAAGTCACCGCGGCTATATAATCCTTCTCTTCTTCCGAAAAATTTTCTTCGTTCTTAATATATAAATTCCCTTCTCCATTATCACAGATATAGAACACTTCATATCCTGGGAATTCCTCTTCGTGATTTACAAAACATACCCTATAATATACATAGGCAAGCGTACTGCCCTCTTCCAGTCCCGGTTTTGTATATATTTCCACTGACGGATAATGGTCCAGATACTTTGCTGTCTCAAGACAGCGAAGCTTATCATTTTCGGAGAGTATGTCACAAATCTCAGCCAAAGTATCACAATCTCCCATGGCATACGCATTATAATAAGTAACAATCAAAGAATGTACGCCATCATCTTCATTGGGCTGCAGCGGAACTTCTTCCGATACCCGCTGTAACTCCTGTGTCTCCGGCTGCACCTGCGGTTCCGGATTGGCAATTGCCTCCACTGCGTCAGGCATGGCAGTCGCCGCCGCATCCGGTGCCATCGATGTTGGTACGGGCGTCGCCGTAAGATTTGGATCTTCCGAAACGGCTCTTGCCCTGTTTGCATTCAATCCCACCGATACCGTTATTGCCACTGCTGCTATGACAGTAACAGGAAATACAATTTTAGAGTGCTCTAAAACAAAATCCAAAAATGCATCCACTTTATCTTTCTGCATAAATGATATCCTTCCATAAATACAATCTGACAACTTTCAATACCGCTGCTATCTGCCCACTCAACTGCCATGCACATGCAAACATGCCTCATTGGCTGGCTGCTGGCGGAAATAAAACAATTCAGGGTGATGTACAGTGCATCCGACAGGAATCGAACCTGCATTAAAGGCGTCGGAGGCCTTCGTTCTATCCATTAGACTACGGATGCAAATATTACGAAATTGTTACATCACCCTGAATTATCATATCACAAAATATTAATTATGTCTACCTTGAATTTAAGGAATTTCTCAGAAAATTATTTTGACCTTTTTTTCAATGAAATCATAGTAATAAAGACTATCAGAAAGAACCTCTTCCGGGGCGACCTGCGTATTGTTTACCTGAACTATCATCTCCTTAAGCGCCGGGGCTTCCCCTCTGTTCGTATCCATCAGCAAAATTACCTCATGGATAGAACTGGGCAGCACATAGATACTTCTCCCCCACCTGGATGCAATTTCCTCCAACACACCGGGATAAATCATACATACGGCTCCCTGCACTCTCCGGTCATTGCTTAACACCCACATAGGGTCATCGTCGGGCAAATGTCGATTGGGAGACTTTGTCTCTTCCCTTTCTCCACAGAAATCATCACCCATAATCTCTTCCAGCACTGCGCTCATGGAACTACATTCCCATGGATATAGTCCAGGTGTGTTATTCTGGGCCAACTTCAACAATTCCGAAGTACAAGTATCCCATAAATCCAAATGAGCATTATGCACAAGAATCGTCCCTTCTCCCAACACCTCTCCCTGATAGGCATAATAGAAACACAATGCCAAATCAAGAAATTCTATATGGGGGATCTCCGCAAGCAGTTCTTCATTTCCTTTCCGGCCAATGAGCCGATAACAAATTCTATCCTTTACCCTGTCAAAGGATTTGAAAAACTCCATGTCAATTTGCCCTTTTGGAGTATCCTGTTGATAAATTGCCACCAATCTGCGGATAATATCAGAAAAACAAATCCCCGATTCATATTCCTCCAAAAACCCATCCAGATAAATCGTGGGAACCACATTTTCCTGCGACAATATCAACATTCCATGAAGAATAACACCATTATTCTTTCTAACTTCTTTCAATTCAACCCGATAATTCTTTCCAAGTTCTTTCTTTACCGCGCTGCAGACTTTTTCTGCAAACTCTTTTATTTCCACACTTTTCCTCTTTCTTCGCTGTCGATATTTTCCTGACCGATGTACGCAGCAGCGCCTGCATACTCTGTCCGGCCCACCGTTTCACATCATCATTGCGAAACAACAGTGCCGTTTTTTATCGGGAAAAAATCGCCTTACAAGTCGTAAATTGTGTATGAAATAAAATATGATGCAGTACTATATAAAGAAAATCTCTGCTGCCTCCGCAGTTACAAAATACATCCTTACACAATATTGCAAAAATAATTTTGACCATGCGGAAGCGTACTATCAACAGTGCACCCGTCTAAAAATATCCATTATACACGGGAAAGATATTCTCCGGTTCTGGTATCAATCTTAATCTTGTCCCCTTGTTCAACAAACAAAGGCACCGCAACCTGTGCTCCTGTCTCCACCGTCGCCGGCTTAGACGCACCTGTAGCCGTATCTCCTTTGAATCCGGGCTCTGTCTCCGTTATCACCAACTCTACAAAAAGAGGCGGTTCCACCGAAAATACATTTCCGTTATGGGAACAAATCTTGCACATTTCATTCTCTTTTACAAATTTTAAAGCATCACCCACGCTCTCGGAATTCAGCGCTATCTGCTCATAATTCTCCGTATCCATAAAATGGAATAAATCTCCGTCCGAATACAGATACTGCATATCTTTTCTATCAATACGCGCCTGAGGACATTTCTCCGTAGGACGGAAGGTTTTCTCAACCACGCCGCCACTCTTGATATTTTTCAGCTTCGTTCTGACGAAAGCTGCGCCCTTCCCAGGCTTCACATGCTGGAATTCAATAATCTGGTACACATTATTATCGTACTCAATCGTAATACCATTTCTGAAATCACCTGCAGAAATCATATTATCTTCCTCCTAATTTTGTTCACAATATAATCCTTTATTAGTGTAATATAAATAGAAGACGATTTCAACTGTTTTTTTTAATTTTTTCCCAATTACTACATTTTCTTTATTGTTTGTATCAAATAGTTCACAGCCAACAAATACCCTTCCAGCCCCTGCCCATATATCTGTTTATCGCACACTTCCGCAGTGACGGACACTTTTCTGAATTCCTCTCTGCTTGTGATATCCGAAATATGGATTTCCACTTTGGGTATGGTTATACTTGCCAAAGCATCTCTGATGGCATAACTATAATGGGTGTATGCTCCCGGATTAATCACAATCCCTTCCGTACCGTCAAAATATGCTTCTTGAATTCTGTCAATAATCGCCCCTTCATGATTACTCTGGAATACTGTGATTTCATTTCCGGTTTCCTGTGCCTTTTTCTGAATCAGGTCAAGTAAATATTGATAATCTTCCGTGCCGTACACACTTTTTTCCCTGATTCCCAGAAAATTTATATTCGGCCCATTTATCACCAACAACTTCATTTTTTGCATCTCCTTCACAATCATTTCCTGAATTTCATCTATTTCCAGCTCATCCACATCTACAATGATATCTGCGCATGACTCATAAATCTCTCTCCGGTTTTCCAATAATTCTCTGATTTTTCCCAAAGGGTCCTCACATTGCAGCAAAGGTCTGGTGGAATCCCATTTTAAACGTTCATATACAGTCTCAGGACGCACCCGCAGATATACCACTGTGCCCAACTTCCTGATAAGTTCTCTGTTCCTGGCATCCACCGGGGTACCGCCTCCCACGGAAAAAATTCCCTTGCGTTCCTTCTCTGCCAGCTCCTGCAGCAGCGCCGTCTCCTGCTGCCGAAAATATGCTTCACCCTTCTGTGCAAAAATCTCGCTGATTGTACAGCCCTCCCGCCGCTCTATCAGCTTATCCGTATCTTCCACCGTCATACGCATTTTATAGGAAAGCCTCACTCCCACCGAAGTTTTCCCACTTCCCATAAAGCCGATTAAAACAATTGTATCCCGCTTCATTCTCCGCCTCCATTCATGGGATGTCTGTCCTATTGCCCTGTGCGCCCTTCGCTTATAGAAGATTCATCGCCCGCTTCATTTCTTCATAGGCCATTTGAAGCAAGGCTTCTTCCACCTGCCTGCCCACCCAATATTCGTAGGCAATGACCCCCTGATACAATAACATTTTCAACCCGTTATATGCTCTGCCCCCGTTTTCTTGTACTAACGCCATAAAACGTGTCCTCGCCGGATTAAAAATCAAATCATATCCCGTGTGCACCTTTTTATAAAATTCCTTATCTTCAATTACCGCTTTCTCCGTGTCTGGAAACATTCCCACATTTGTAGCCTGGATTGCAAGATATTTTTCCCCCTCCGGCAGCGATACATAATCCTCCAATGACATAGCCCGCGCAGCCGACCTGCCAGTGAGCACATTCACTTCCTTCGCCACCTGCACGGCTCTTTCTACAGTACGATTTAAAAGAATAATCTCAGCCGCTCCTTTTTTGGCTGTCAAGATGGCAACCGCTCTTGCCACACCGCCCGCCCCCAAAATCAGCACCTTTTCACCTTCTATGGAGACCCCGTCCTTACACATAGCGCAATACAATCCGGGCATATCCGTATTGTAGCCCTTATAACCGCCCTCTACGCGCACCAACGTATTGACCGCGCCTATGGTCTGTGCAAGCGGATCTATTTCTTTCAGAAAAGGAATTACCTGACTTTTGTATGGAACCGTCACATTCAACCCCAGCAAGTTCAGTCCGTAAGCCCCTCTGACCGCGTCTTCCAGACATCCCTCCCGCACATGAAAGGGCACATAGACCAGATTTTCTCCCATGGCTTTTGCAAGGGTATTATGTATGGCCGGAGACATGGTATGCTCCACCGGATTTCCAATCAATCCGCAAGTGCGGGTATTTCCATTAATCTTCATAACTTCCCTCTCTCCATTCTATCAGAACGAGCATTTTATTGCTCTTCCCCAATATTTATGTCCTTTGTTTCCTTTCAGGATTTTCAATTGCCCTTTTACATTTTCTGTGATAAAAGAACAATACTACCCATTCCAAACGGCGCTTTAAAATAATTTGTATCTCTTCTTTGGGATGAATGGGTTTCACAAGCCAGGTTGTAATCCCGGCTTTTTTCGCCCCCCATATATCTGTAAACAATTGATCCCCTACAAAAATGGTATTGGAAGGCACTGTCCCCATTAATTTCATAGCCCTTTCGTACCCGGCCCGTCCAGGTTTGCCGGCCTTAAAAATATATTCGGAGCCCACGCCGTCATGAAATAGTTTTACCCGCGGTTCTTTATTATTGGACAAAAGCACTGTCCGATACCCAGCCTTCCGCAGCCTGGAAAATAACGCAATCGCCCGCTGGTCCGCCGGCGCACCATGGGGGACCAGCGTATTGTCTATATCAAAAATCACACCCCGAAATCCTTTATTATATAAATTCTCATAATCAATCTCATAGGCACTTTCCACTTCATAATCCGGATAAAAAATCTCCAGCATAACTTTTGGTCCCTCCTATTTTAAGTCGCTGCGCGACAGCACTAAAGGGTGATGTTTTTGCGGCGCACTCACAGGAGAGACAAATTTCATTCGCAAGTAATCTCATGAAATTTGCTCTCGTGCGCCTTCACAACCTCACCTGTCCAGCGAAACATTTTTAATAAATGCATTGACATTTCTTAGCTGCACTATTTTTTATTTCAATTCTGTCTCTCCATTGCGGCGCCCCATTTTTACATTTCAAAGCTGATCTACAGCTTCCTTAATGTAATCTCCCAGCTTTTTACTTTCCACCCCCATCACCTGTACATGGCAACGATTCATGGGAATCAACAATATTTTTGCGTTGCTTGAAGCCACCGCCTGCGCCATTTTAGGCGTAATTTCACCCAGCATGGCATTTGCCGCCACAATGCCCACAGGACCTACAATGGCGTCCACTCTACTGCTATTATAAATCACTGCATTTTCTCCTGTGGCTCCCAACGCGGTCCCACCCTTCATCATATTAGAAGTCGCCGTAGCATTGGTACCCACGGCAATCAGTTCAGCATCCGGATATTTTACACGTATTTCTTCCACAAGGCTGCGGCCCACACCGCCGCCCTGGCCGTCCATTATCATAATTTTCATAATTGCCTCAACCACCTTTGTGTCAGCATGATACCATAGCTTCAGGATTCAAAAGCTGACACATTGCTTTTTTGTGTCAGCATAATACCACAGTTTCATGCGCTTTGGCGCATATGGAATCAAAAGTTGACACAATGCTTTTTTGTGTCAACATTATAGCATATCAAAATATCAATGTCACTATGAAAATCTGCTTTCTCCCCTGGTAAAATTACAGTTCAAGTTAAGTCCTTTTGCCAAAATCCTGAAACCATCCTTCATCACTTTCGCAATCCAGCGTCTTTCCTTCTTACTCCATACAGGTCTATAATGTTCCTCTCCTTTTTTTACCAGAACATTACATCCATAGAATAATTTTTCATATATATGCTGAACAGTTTCATTTTCCCTGTCATCTCCTATAAATTGGCAGTGAATTGAATGTGCCACATCAGACAAAGTATTCCAATAGTTCAAAAAAAGATTACATCTTATTTTTCTTTTTTTTATATTTCTAAGGATTCCTGATGATATGCACAAAACCGCCTTTGTATTCAGACAAAACCCTTCCGCTTTTGCAAAATAGACCGCTTCCTCTTTCGTGGGATAAGATTTCAGCAACCCGTTTTGATCAAGTAAAAATCCATCTATATCATCCTCATACCAAAAAGTATAATACTCTTCCTGCAAAATTTTAAACTTCACCAACCAATAGTTTTTTTGCTGTACTTCATTCATAACGCCATCCCTCCTCATTTGGGTCAGATTTTAGTCTGTCAATCCTCCCACTCTTTTTCTAATTCATCCAATTCCTTTCCATCAATTATTGGATAACATTTCCGGCTAATATATTTTTATCTTGACATTCCTGTCTCTCTCTGTATAATAAGAATAAGTATTCGTTCCAGGAAGGAACGACGCATTGAGAAAATGCAAATTGGAAAAATGCAATCCCCAATGAAAAAATTACAATTCTGAAAAAATAACAATAATGAAAAAAATTACAATGAACTATGATATGCCAGGAAGGCAGAATTCCCTTTGGAAAAGGGATTGCTTTCGTGGCTTTTGTTGTGCTTTTCTCCGGTAATTTTTATTTCATACCGGAGTTTCAAGTACCATAAGCCCGTGCTTTACCCCATCATTGGGGACGGCAATACTTTATTCAGCCAAAAAACAGTTTGGTAATTCCATATCAAAAAGAAAGAGGTAACACTATGAACAAATTATCCACCCTGACAAAATGCGCAATTACCGCAGTATGCATGGCCCTTTGCGTCGTACTCCCCATGGGACTGCACGCCATACCCAATGCCGCTACGCTACTGTCTCCCATGCACATCCCCGTACTTTTATGCGGCCTGGTGTGCGGTTGGCCCTTCGGCCTTCTCTGCGGGCTGGCCGGTCCCGCACTATCCTGCTTTATCACAGGTATGCCGGGCATGGGCTATCTTCCCATTATGATGATAGAACTTGCAGTCTATGGCCTGGTGTGCGGACTGGCAATGCACTTTATCCGCACCGGATATGTAACGGCTGATCTGTACATCAGCCTTATAACTGCCATGCTTACAGGACGAATCATTGCCGGCGCTTCCAGGGCTTTAATTTTCGCCGCTGGTACCTATTCCTGGAAAGCCTGGGCTACGGGGTATTTTGTATCCTCCATTCCCGGAATCATCCTGCAATTAATGCTCCTTCCCACCCTGTATCTGGCCCTACGGCGCGCACATCTGCTTCCGGCCCGTTATAATAAAAATGGTTCCAATTCCCAAAATACCATAAACCATCTCCGCCAGGATTCCGCTTTATAATAGGAGGCACCAGCTCAGTGCAATAAAGAGGAGCTGTCATCACAACAACGAATTCCTGTTGTGTGCCAGCTCCTCTCTTCATCTGTAACATCCCCTTTTATAAACAATCTTGCCAGACTGTTATAAGCTCCCCTCTGCCTTGTCCACGACATTGTGCCTTCCGGCAATTCCACTGCCATCCCTCTGCCCTCCACACATTGGATGAAAAACTTTCCAAAGCGCCCTTCACACCAATTGTGTCTTTGAGACAAAGTTTTTACAACAACTGTCTTCAGCGTCAGGTGTCTCATATTTTATCACATGGTCCTTTCTACTTTCCCCGTAGTTCATCAATCAATGTGTTAAGTCTGGCAATATCCTCTTCCTTTACTTTTTCTTTTCCGATCAAAGCGATACAGAAGTTTCCAAGTTTTCCGCCATAAAAATTATCCAGAATTCCCTGGGTCTGCTTTTGCAGCAGCTCGTCCTCTGACAGCGCCGCTTCCACATATCCACGCTTCCGGTTCACAATTTCCTTATCATCCAATCGGGATAACAAAGTATTCAAGGTCTGTCTTTTCCACTCTCTGCCCTTATTTTTCATCTGCTCCAGCAAATCGGCCGTTTGAACCGGCTCGGAACGGTCCCACAATACTTCCAACACTGCCCGCTCCGCATCTGTAATCTTATAGCTCTTTCCCATATTGTCACCTCCTCTTTTCAGTTCACAATACATCATCAGGCCCCATTGGACCTCCGATGTCTGTACTCATGGGTTGCTTTGACTTACAAATCGGTGAATTTTTATTTTACCGACATGTCAATGTTACTATATTTTTATATCTGTGTCAAAGACTTCTTAAAAAAACTGCCAGCAAGTATCACCTGCTGGCAGAAAATTCCATATTTTATCAATATAAATTGGAATTTATTTACAAAAAACACATAAATTCCTACAAATTGTATCCATCATACCGGAACAGCTTACATCATACCGCCCATTCCACCGGCGCCCGCGGGCATTGCCGGCGTATCTTCCTTAATATTTGCCACAACGCTTTCGGTGGTGAGCAAAGTGCTTGCCACACTGGTAGCATTCTGCAATGCGCTTCTTGTAACCTTTGCCGGATCAAGAATACCAGCTTTCACCATATCAACATATTCTTCCTTCAATACATCGAAGCCTACGCCTGCGTCAGCCTCCCGTACTTTATTGATAATTACGCTGCCTTCCAATCCTGCATTTGCCGCAATATGGAACAAAGGCGCTTCCAACGCTTTCAGCACAATGCTTGCGCCAGTCTTCTCATCTCCTTCCAGAGACTCAGCCAGTTTTACCACTTCCTTCGCCGCATGGATATAAGCGGAACCGCCGCCGCAGATAATGCCTTCTTCCACTGCCGCTCTGGTAGCTGCCAGCGCATCCTCCAGACGAAGTTTTGCCTCCTTCATCTCCGTTTCCGTTGCCGCACCCACACGAATAACTGCCACGCCGCCTGCCAGTTTTGCAAGCCTCTCCTGCAGTTTCTCTCTGTCAAAATCAGAAGTGGTCTCTTCAATCTGCTTCTTAATCTGAGCAATGCGAGCCTGAATTTCATCCTTCTGGCCTTCGCCGTCTACGATAACCGTATTCTCCTTCTGAACCTTAACAGATTTCGCAGATCCGAGCATATCCATTGTCACATCCTTCAGCTCATACCCCAGATCGGAGCTGACAACGGTACCGCCTGTCAAAATTGCGATATCCTGCAGCATATCCTTTCTTCTGTCGCCATAGCCGGGCGCCTTCACTGCCACTACATTAAAGGTACCCCGCAGCTTATTTACAATCAGAGTGGTCAGCGCTTCGCCTTCCACATCCTCAGCAATGATAAGCAATTTTGCACCGGACTGTACAATCTGCTCCAACAGAGGCAAAATTTCCTGGATATTGGAAATCTTCTTATCTGTAATGAGGATGCAAGGATTCTCAAGGGTTGCCTCCATCTTATCCATATCGGTAGCCATATATGCGGAAATATATCCCCTGTCAAACTGCATACCTTCTACCAGGTCCAACTCTGTCTGCATGGTTTTGGATTCTTCAATGGTGATAACACCGTCGCCGCTGACTTTCTCCATAGCATCCGCAACCAACTGACCTACTTCCTCATCCCCAGCGGAGATTGCAGCAACTCTTGCAATGTGCTCTTTGCCGTTTACCTTCTGGCTCATTTTGGAAATAGCCTCTACCGCACATTCGGTAGCCTTCTTCATACCTTTTCTCAAAATAATAGGGTTAGCGCCCGCTGCCAGATTCTTCATGCCTGCGTTTACCATAGCCTGTGCAAGTACGGTTGCAGTGGTAGTACCGTCGCCGGCTACATCATTGGTTTTGGTTGCCACTTCCTTTACAAGCTGTGCGCCCATATTCTCGAAAGCATCCGCCAGTTCAATTTCCTTTGCAATGGTAACGCCATCGTTTGTAATCAGGGGAGCGCCAAAGGATTTATCCAGTACCACATTCCTTCCTTTGGGTCCCAGGGTAACTCTCACTGTGTCCGTCAACTGGTTGACACCGGACTCTAATGCCGCACGGGCTTCCGCACCGTATTTAATCTCTTTTGCCATTTTTCATTGCCTCCATTTATTATGATATTAGTTTAGAAATCGTTCCTTACAAAAGCATGCCTTAATTGTCTATCACAGCCAGAATATCGTTCTGTTTTACAATAATATACTCTTCCTCATCCAGCTTCACTTCAGTTCCGGCATACTTGGAATAAATGACATTATCCCCAACCTTCACTTCCATTTTGATTTCCTTGCCGTCTACCACTCCGCCCGGCCCTACAGCTACAACCTCTGCCTGCTGAGGTTTTTCCTTACTCTGTCCCGGAAGGACAATGCCTGATTTTGTAGTTTCTTCTGCAACTAACTGCTTTAATACAACTCTGTCACCTAAAGGTACTAATTTCATGATAATTGCCTCCTATTATTCCTATAATTTGCTGTTAGCACTCTTGTAATTCGAGTGCTAATATCTAAAACATATAATAATTTCATATGTTAGTCTTTGCAAGCGCATCCATGGTTAATCAAAATGCAATACCTCTCTAATCCTCTTTTTTTCTTATTATATCTCTTATTTTCTCACCCTAATCCACATTGTATGATTTTATATTTATTTTAGAAACAGTTTCGCTAATTTTTTCCATCCATCTGCCGATATTATAAATAGAACTGATATATTGGCACTGTTGAAATACGCATCCAAGGAGGGATTAACGCAGCAAACGGATTTCAGAGCAATTTCAAAGTGTATCCGGTTCAGATGATTACGAAAATGCCAAAGTTAAGACGGGAAAACGATTCACCGGATCAACGGCAGAATCAGCCTCGCAAGCCCGTTTCCTTCGGTAATGTATTGGAAGAAAAAATAGAGAAGGAGTGTCCGGCGGAATGTTACGTTGTGACTTACAATGTAAAAAGCCAGCTCCAGACCTATTACTATCACCAATCCAAAGAGTACACCTTCTGAGCCAACCGTAAAAGGGCATGCAAATGCCCTTTTATGATGGGGTCATATTTATCTTCCGAATATCTTACAATACAATTTCCTTATCATAACATATCTTCTACTCTCATATGGCAAAAGAAATATTCTTATTTTTGAAAAGATACTCTTACGCTTTTTCCTTTCACTGTCATACTTTTCTACGGTATTACGTGTCATTCTATACAATATTTCTTCATAGAATACAGTCTCCCTGGCGTATTTCCAGAAAATATCACCCATGTCCATTTCCGGGTAAGACCAGGGTTTTTCAAAACCCGCATAGTGAATAATCTTTGGGTGCTTCCGCGCTTCCACATACATCTGATACATCCAACGAGGCGCACGCCCGATAATTTCCCTTATCCGTATGCCCTCCAAATCCACCATCACATTCCATGACATATCCACATGTTTCACTTTGCCCTGACAGAGACAATTGAGAATATCCTGATCCAGAAGCCGCCATTCCTGAGACACCGCAAAATCCAGTACCTGCTTTAACGTATAGGTCTTACGAAATTCTTCCAGATTCAGCAACAGGGTCCCTGCCTGAAAATAGGAGAAAGGTTCCCGCATCTTCATAACATGATCCATATAATTTTTCTTATCTCTTTCATATCCCTGAAATCCATTATATTGTCCCGCCGTATCCGGATCCCGGCATGCGGCCAGCAGATACCCTTCAATCTGGGTTGCATACAACTCCGCCACATCGGTCTGCACAATCATGTCCGAATCCAGGTAGAGTATCTTATTATATGCCGGCAGCAACTGGGGAAGAACCAGTCTGTAATAAGTCTGCAAACCGAAATGACCTCTGACATAAAAATGATACTCTCCCCCCATGAAATAAGACGGGTCAACATACCGAATACGGAAATTAGAGTACCCATCCAACATTTCATCCAGACGCGCCCTGTTTTTCTCTTTTACATCCTGGGTCAGCAAAAGGATATCATAATTATTTTCAGCCTTTGCATGGACAAGAATAGATTTCAATAGAATTGCCGTATAGGGGATAAAATAATCATTTGCCGCCAACGCAATTGAAATATTATTTTTGTCAAAGGCTGGTTTCACCACTGGAACCCGATCCGTGTTGGCAAACAAAGTTCTCTGAAGTTCTGTGCATTTTAATATTCCACGCTTTTTTTGATGACAATACCATATTCCAAACAGCCTTTCCCCCAAATAACCGCTTACCCGATATCCCAGAATATCATAATTCTCATAATCCCTACGCTTTTCATGCTCTTCCAGGATATCAAAAAGCCATGCGCTGTATTCCTGAAACAGCTCCCGCTTCATAATAAACATATTGCAAAAATATCCAAAGCCGGAATGTAAATAATCCACGGCATCCTTATAATATTCAGGATGCCGCTCCTTCACAATCTCCAGCAGGACGTCCAAATCTTCCTTATACTGATAGGGTGTGGCCGCATATTGCTCATAATTGGACTTTACAGGCGGCTTAAACTCCTTTAAACTGACCTGGGTGGTTGCGATGATATCATATGATGATACCACTTCCTCCACCGTATCTATGTCAAGCGATAACAACTGCAGCGCTTCTTCATTTAGAAATGGTAGTTCTGCATCCTGAAATGAATTATGTGCCAGACATTCTTTTCCAAAATTCATATACCGTCTGTAATGAAAGAAACCATAATAGTCCGCATCATCGTTTTTCCAGGCCCAATACTGTGCCGTCAGCTCACAGTATGAAGGGTTTTTTGCAGAAATGTTTTCCCCTTCGTCGTCGTGAAGCATACAGGGCAGTCTCACGGCTGCGTCTTTCGCCCCCACCTGAATAGGATACAAAAAACTCCTTTCAGGTAAGAAACATTCTTTATGACATGAAATATAGATTTTTATATTCTTTTTCAATTTCATTTACTCCCGCATTGCTTTTGCCCAAAGCACTTGCATATCTCCAAAAGCATCATACCCTATAATTCTCTCTGGCATAATTCCAAAGCCGATATAATTACTTTATCCATATCATAGTACTTGTACCCCCCAAGACGTCCTCCAAAGATCACTTTATTTTCCTGAGCTGCAAGGGCCTTATATTGTTCATAAAGTGCATTATTTCTCTCATTGTTCACAGGATAATAAGGCTCGTCCCCTTTCTTCCACTCCCTGGAATACTCCCTGGAAATGACGGTTGTGGGTTGTTGTCCAAATTCAAAATGCTTATGCTCGATAATTCGTGTATACGGTACCTCTCTATCCGTATAATTTACAACTGCATTTCCCTGGTAATTTTCCATCGCCAACTCTTCTGTCTCAAAACGCACGGAGCGATATTCCAGAACCCCCAACTTATAATCATAATATTGGTCAATCATACCTGTATAAATAATTTTTTCCGCCGCTGTCTCCAATTCCTGCCTGTTGGCAAGAAAATCCGTATTCAGTCTGACTGGGGTGCCTTCCAGCAATTTCTCCACTATCTTAGTATATCCGCCCAGCGGAATTCCCTGATAGCGGTCGTTAAAATAATTGTTGTCATAGACAAAACGAAGGGGAAGACGCTGAATGATAAAGGCCGGCAGTTCCTTACAATCACGTCCCCATTGCTTCTCCGTATAGCCTTTGATTAGCTTCTCATACACATCCCGCCCCACCAGAGACAAAGCCTGTTCCTCCAGATTCGCCGGCTCCTTGATATTCAAATGGGCTATTTGGGCGGATATTATCTCCTTTGCCTCTTTCGGTGTGGCAATTCCCCACATTTTGCTGAAAGTATTCATATTAAAGGGAAGGTTGTACAGTTCATCTTTATACCTTGCCACCGGCGCATTGATATAGTTGTTAAACTCCGCAAATTGATTCACATAATCCCATATATTCTTGTGGGACGTGTGGAAAATATGGGCGCCATATTTGTGCACCCAAATACCATGAATATCCTCACAATATACATTTCCGGCAATGTGGTTCCTTTTTTCCACCACCAGACATTTTTTTCCCTTTTTCTTCGCCTCATGGGCAAATACCGCCCCAAACAATCCAGCGCCCACAATCAGATAATCATATTTCATATTGCTATTGCCTCTCTTAGTTTTTGAATCATAATTTTTTGTTTTGTTTTTTATTATATCATCCTCCTCTGAATTTAGGAAGAATTATTTTGGCCGCCGATCCAAACTTTTAACTTATGTTCACAGAACCAATCTTCTCAAAATATCACATAAAAAAAGAATGTAGAAAACATCACATTTTCAAACATTCTTTTTCATGGAGTAGACGGGAGTCGAACCCGTGTCCAAAAGCCCATTCCCTGTCCTTCTACTATCATAGTCCATTGTCTCGGCCGGACTTGCTCCGGCCTGTTCCCTCCCCTCACAGTCAATTGACAAACTGTAAAGTTCGGTAGCTTCATCATACGCCCGTGCGCGCAAAGCTTAACGCACGTCGTTTCTCACATCGTCGATGCCCGGATTCCGAAGTGTGAGTGCTCCGGAGCGGACAAGCCGCCCGCAGGCGACGTCACTCTCAGCTTAGTTTAACTAAGCTGCAAGTGCATACTGAGTATTATCTTCAGCGTTTAGTTTAAGTTTGCGATTAACGTGTCGCAACGGATAGCTTCTCCAGCTGCAAGACCCCTGTCGAAACCTTTACTACCCCGAATATTTCATTACTTCTAGTATATTCATTTCTCCTTCTTCTGTCAATCATTTTGTTAAAACTCTCATTTTTACACCCCCCTGTGCGCTTCAGCGCACATACCAATCAATATGCGAAAGTTTACTTTCAAACTTACACTCCCATGCCCGCCTTTGGCGGGCACTAATTTCTATATTTGAAATTTTACTTTCAAACTTTACTATAAGTTCTTTACTTTAAATTCCCTCTCCGTTTCACGGCGTTGATCTTTCTTCGCAATATCCTGCCGTTTGTCATAGAGTTTTTTTCCTCTTGCCAAACCAATTTCCACCTTCACTTTGCCGTATTTAAAGTATACCTGCAAAGGGACAAGTGTATACCCTTTTTCTGCAATTTTCCCCGCAAGCTTATGGATTTCATATTTGTGCATCAATAGTTTCTTCACCCGCAAAGGGTCCTTATTGAAGATATTTCCCTTTTCATAAGGACTCACATGCATACCATAGACAAATACTTCCCCGTTTTCAATGCGGATAAAAGATTCTTTAATGCTGCACTTGCCCATGCGCATAGATTTCACCTCTGTGCCATGCAGCGCCACACCTGCTTCATAGGTTTCATCAATAAAATAATCATGAAACGCCTTTTTGTTATTGGCAATCAGCTTTCCATTCTCTTTGGCTTTCTCCATAAAAATCACCTCCCTTCAAATAAAATGCGCCGCTTGTTTCACATAACAGTTCAGAAAAATTTCTGAACTGTTATCATTCCACAATATCAAAATCAATGGTCCTGTTGAACCGGTCACATCCATCCACCACAATTTTCACCGGCATCCCCAGTTTATAACTTTTTCCCGTTGCCTCTCCAACCATTTCGCAAGCACTTTCATTATAATAGTAATAATCCCCCGGCAGCCTGGACACATGCACCAACCCCTCTACGGTATTGGGCAGCTCCACATAAATTCCCCAGCCGGTAATGCCTGAAACCACTCCATCAAAAACTTCTCCGATTCGTTTCTCCATATATTCCACTTTTTTCAGTTTATCGGTCTCACGCTCCGCCTCATCCGCACGTCGCTCCGTCTCGGAAGAATGTTTTGCCACTTCTGTCAAAATACTTTGATAATGGGCAATTCGTTCCTCCCTAAGTCTTCCTCTCAACTGTTCTTTGATAATTCTATGAATCTGCAAATCAGGATATCTGCGAATGGGAGAAGTAAAATGACAATAATAACCGCATGCCAGTCCAAAATGTCCCGTACATTCCACGCTGTATTTTGCCTGTCTCATACTTCTCAATGCCATACGACTGATCATTGCTTCCTCCGGCGTGCCTGCAACCTTCGCAAGTAATTTCTGTATCTCTTTGGGGTGAATCTCCCCCGGCGCTTTCTGCCCTTCCTTCCCCATACTCCGTCTGGACTTCATATAATAACCAAAATTATGAATAAATGCGGACAATTTCCGGATTCGTTCCCCATCCGGCACATCATGGACCCGATACACAAAGGGCAACTCCATCCAATAAAAATGTTGCGCAACCGTCTCGTTTGCCGCTAACATAAAATCCTCAATAATATCTGTTGCTACATTGCGCTCATACGGCATAATCTCTAACGGCTGCCCTTCACGATCCAATACAATTTTACACTCAGGGAAATCAAAATCAATGGACCCCCTGCGCCGCCTCTTTGCCCGCAAAATACCGGCAAGCTGCTCCATCTCCTGGAACATAGGCAGCAGCTTTTCATATTCCTTACAAGTTTCATCTTTCTTTATCAGCTCCGGGTCCTCCAGTAACTTTTTCACCATGGTATAGGACATCCTTTTATCCACCCGAATTACCGATTCACAGATTTCATAATCCGTAATCTCCCCATTTTCGTTCACAGTCATCAGACAGCTCAGCGCCAACCTGTCCACACCCTCATTCAAAGAACAAATCCCATTAGATAGGGCATGGGGTAACATGGGAATCACTCTGTCCACCAAATAGACACTGGTGCCCCTGTTCAATGCTTCCCTGTCAAGGGCGGAATTCTCCTGCACGTAATTGGTCACATCCGCTATATGAACCCCCAACCGATAGCAGTTCCCATCATAAGTTACGCTGACCGCATCATCCAAATCTTTTGCATCCTCGCCGTCTATGGTGACCATAACCATATCCCGCAAATCCTTTCTGCCTGCCATATCGGCCTCCGACACGGTCTGGGCGGTCCGTTCCGCCTGATTCATTACCTTATCAGGAAATTCTACGGGCAATTCATATCCCCGCACTATGGACATAATATCCACTCCCGGATCATTGATATGTCCCAGAATCTCCACCACCTTACCTTCAGGTCCTTTTCTTCCCGTACCGTAATCCGTAATTTCCACCACAACTTTATGCCCGCCTACAGCGCCTTTAGAACGTTCTTTGGGCACAAAAATATCCTGGGGAAGTCTGCTGTTGTCAGGAATCACAAAACCATATGTCTCCCTGGAACATTCATAAGTCCCCACCACCTGACTCATTCCCCTGGCAATAATCCGAATTACCTGGGCTTCCTGGCGCTTTCCCATATTTTCCGGCAGCAGGGCAACTTCCACAATATCCTTATGGAACGCGCCGTTTATTTTATCCGCCGGAATATAAAGGTCTTCTTCCCGCCCTTCAATTTCCACAAACCCAAATCCCTTCGCATTGGCAATAAAAGTCCCTGTGAGTACTTTGCCATTGGACTTTTGATACTTTCCCTTCACCGTAAGCATCAGCTTTCCTTCTGCCAAAAGCTCCTGCAAAATAGAACGCAATTCTTCTCTTTCTTCCTTTGCCACCTGCAAAAATGCCGCCAGCTCCTTTTCTTTCATGGGCACATAAATGGAATCATGAACCAAATCACAGATTACCTTTTTTCTCGCTTCCCTGGAATGTCTTTCCTCCGAACTGTGCATTTCATTGATAAAATCTTTTCCGTCTTTTATACGATTACCTTCTTTCTTACGCTTCTCTTGTTTCGTTTGCTTTTCTTGCTCTATATCTTTTCTCTGTTTTGTACTGTGTATATTTCTTTTCTGCTTTACATCGCGTCAGTCTGCACATAAACAAAAAACACTCTTGCAATTCCACAAGAGTGTCTCCTAAAAATGTATTTAAAATACATTCAAATTCAGTATTACAGCAAGAACCATAAACAATACTGCCAAAATCTTTGTCAATCTCACCAGAAGTCCTTCCATGGAACGTCCTTTATTCTTACCCCAGTAGGTTTCCGCCGCTCCACTAATTGCACCCAACCCTGCGGACTTACCTTCCTGCATCAATACCAACACTACAAGCGCTACACAAACTACTATAAAAACAATTGTCAATACAATCTTAAGCACTGCCATTTCCACACCTCCTAACGTCAAACAAGCTATATTTTACCATATATATGAAAAAAAAGCAATACAATTAGCCATTTTATTTTTTTCAACACGTTTCTGTTACCCTGCAAATAATAAGTAACAAATTCCACTAATCAAAAGAAGCAGCAACACTATGGGCAAAAAAATAGATACCATTGACGCCATCAGCATAGCCGGAAGATCTCCCCGTTCCAATGGTTCTTGTTTTATTTGTTCTTCTTTCTCCCGATCTATTTCTTTCGGTATTCTCTTCCACGCTTTCCTCATTGTTTTTCTTTTTTCTCCTACATCATTACCACTTACGGCACTTTCTTCTGCCTTCGCTTATATCTGCTATAAGAAGAAGTTCTAAGGCCCATCAAACACGCCCTAGAACTTCTTATCATCCTTTAACGCTGGTTTGTAGCAAGATTTACATCAAATAAATAATTTCCGTTCTCATCCACTTTTTTCTGTTCTGCAAAATGGCACGCCACAAAATGCCCCGGTTTCACTTCCGTAAGCGTAGGCGGCACCACCTTACATTTATCACAGGCCATAAAACAACGTGTATGGAACTTACACCCCGAAGGCGGTTTAATAGGGCTGGGAATATTTCCTTCCAATATAATCCGCTCTTTGGTCAGGCTGTCCGGATCCGTAGTAGGAATGGACGACAGCAAAGCAATTGTATAAGGATGCCTGGGATCGCCAAATATCTCATCCGTTTCTGCAACTTCCACCATATTGCCCAGATACATTACGCCAATGCGGTCCGAAATATAACGAACAACGGACAAATCGTGAGAAATGAACAGATATGTGAGCCCTTCCTTCTCCTTTAACTCCTGCAGCAGATTGATAATCTGTGACTGAATAGAAACATCCAATGCGGAAACACATTCATCACAAACCACAAACTTCGGCTTCACAGCCAGAGAACGGGCAATACAAATTCTCTGTCGCTGTCCGCCCGAAAACTGATGGGGATAACGATTGTACATATAATTCTGAAGTCCGCAGGAATTCATTACCTGAAATACATATTCCTGCATTTTCTTGGAACCGGCTTTGTAAAATTTATGTGTTACCAGCCCCTCTTCTATAATGCGTCCTACAGTCATTCGCGGATTTAAAGAAGAATAAGGATCCTGGAAAATAATCTGCAAATCCTTGCGCAAAAATCGCATCTCATTATACTTCAAACGCTTTAAATCCACACCGTTGTCCAACATTGCCTCGTACTTGGCAAACTCCGGCTCCTTCATAAACGGCGCTTTGAGCCGGCTGATTTTCTCTTCTTCCTCCGAAACGGACGCCAGAAGCTTTTTCTGCTCCCCCATCAGTTCCTTCCGCTTTGCTTCAATCTTCTCAATCTTTCCCTTGATGGTCTGGGCCTTTTCGGGTGAATCTTCCAATAACGCCCGCTGCGCCTCCACTTCTACCAGAAGCTCATCGGCCTTATTGCCCAATTCCGCCGCCTGGAATGCCAACTTATACTTATTTGCCAGCAACGCCGCTCCCTGATGTGTCTCCTTCACCATAAAGCCGCCTAAAATCTTAGCGCAGTAATCCAAAGCCGTCTTCGCGTCACACAGGGCCAAATTTTTATTCTGTAAGTCAAAAAAAGTTGCATTTTCTCCCAGCTCATCGCACTTTTGAGTCATTTCTTCCGCATAAGCCTGGGCTTTATGATATTTTTCAATATATTTTTCCGCATTGGAAAGTGTATCCAGCACATAACTAGGCGCCACACTTTCCAAAGTCCTTCCATAGTACATAGTACTGCCCGCGGTCTGCTCATAAAGCTGTAAGAGTACACGTCCCAAAGTAGATTTACCACACCCGGATTCCCCTACAAGGCCAAAGGTCTCGCCACGATATATATCTATAGAAATATCTTCGTTGGCCCGGACATACATCTGTTTGGCTAAAACAGAGGATTTTGCTACCGGAAAATACTTTTTCAGATTTGTTATGGACAACAGTGTTTCTTTGGATTGTGTCTTATCTGTTGACTGCGATTTTTCCATGAGCTTCACTCCTCCTTTCTCCCTTGTCCGGATAGAAGCAGCGAATTAACTGCCCCTCGCCCACCTTTTCCAACGGCGGCTCCTGATCTATGCACTTCTGTGTACAATACTTACACCTGGGTGCAAATTTACATCCTTTGGGTAAATCCAGAGGATGGGGTACAACACCGGGAATGGGATCTAACTTCGTGCGGTCATCATTTAACCTGGGAATAGAGAACATCAATCCCTCCGTATAAGGATGACTCTGCCTGCAATCCGTAAATATCAGCCGCGCCGGAGCCTGTTCCACTACCTGACCGCAATACATCACTACCACATCATCCGCCATCTCATTAATAACACCCAGGTCATGTGTGATGAACATAATTGCCGTACCGTTTTCTTTTTGAAGCTGGTTCATCAGTCTGAGAATCTGGGCCTGTATGGTAACGTCCAAAGCGGTTGTGGGTTCGTCGGCAATCAGAATATCCGGTTTACATGCCAGCGCCATCGCAATCATCACACGCTGACGCATACCGCCGGAAAGCTGATGCGGGTACTGACGTGCCACTGCCTCCGGGTTCGGAATCTGTACGGCCCGCAGCATCTCCACACATTTCGCCGCTGCTTCTTTCTTGCCCATATTCTGATGAATCATAAATGGTTCCGACAACTGCCTCTGCACAGAAAATACCGGATTTAAGCTTGTCATAGGCTCCTGGAAAATAACAGAAATCCTGTTTCCTCTGATATGATACATTTCCTGAGTAGACAGCTTAGCAAGATCTTTCCCGTCAAAAGTAACCGTACCGCCCGCTATATACCCATTGGCGTCCAATAGTCTCAGTACGCTCATGGCTGTCACACTCTTTCCCGAACCGGACTCCCCTACAATGCCCAAAGTTCGCCCCGGGTAAATGGAATAGGATACATCATTTACGGCTTTCACGGTGCCGTTTCTGGTTTTAAAAAAAGTACGAAGGTTTTTAACTTCAAGCAATGGTTCAGACATTATTTTTCCACCTCCGATTTCGGGTCAAGCACATCGCGCAAGGTATCGCCGATGATATTGATACAGATCACCACAATAGAAAGAAACAACGCCGGGAATAACCATCTCCACCAATATGACTGAATTACCAGCGCATTACGGGAGCCGTTCAGCATGTTACCCCAGGTAGGACGGGGAAGCTGCACACCAAATCCCAAATAGGAAAGAGAGGACTCGGTCAACATACAACTTGCAAAATCCAAGGTCACTGTCACAAGGATGACAGATACAATATTAGGCAAAATATGTCGGAATGCAATTCTCTTCTCCCTTACACCCATGGAACGGGCGGCGGTTACAAATTCTTTTTCACGCTCCGCCAAAATCTGTCCTCTCACCAGTCTTGCCAGCCCCGTCCAGGACAATACGCCCAAAATGACCATAATAATAAATATTCTGGTATTCTCTCGAATATTTGTAGCCTGGAAAATTGCCGAAAGACATAATGCAAAGGGCAAAAAGGGAATTGCGCCAAAAATCTCTGTCAGACGCATAAGCAAAATATCTACCATACCTCCGAAATAACCTGACAGACACCCTATAATAATACCAATAATCGTAGAAACTATTACCGCTACGGCGCCCACCGTCATAGTCATCTTTCCGCCATTCATAATACGATTAAATACATCGCGGCCCATGTCATCCGTTCCCATAAGATAGCCCTTTAATCCCCAGCTTCCTACAAATTTTCCTTCTTTAAAGGCATAATTCTGAAAACCACTGGAAAATACGGTATCCACCGCACCGGCTTCCTGAAACTTTTCAGGCACATTACACTGGTTACGGAAATTCTGTCCCCAGGCATACACTGTCCCCCGGTCTGTAACCAGTACAAAATGTCTGGTACCGCCGGAAACCGCTACCGCCCTCTCTTCCTCCGGAAATTCCGGCAGCGCTTCTTTCATACCTGAAACAATAATTTCACCGTCATCCGTCACAAGCGCCAAAGCGTTTCCGGCGGCTGCAATATCCACAACCCTCCGTTCGCCTATGTACTCGAACAGATCTTTGGTTACATTATTGCCATTCTCATCCTGTACGGTTATCACATTATATTTCGTACTTTTACCGCAGACAAAAGTACCGTTCTCATCAATTCCATAGAGGCCGTCATTGGTAAAAGCAAGTTTCACCAGTTTGCTTTCCTGCTTGCCATGCTTAATAATAGAAGAAAGGTTTGTAGCACAGAGTCCATCATTTCCCCAGGCATAAATCGTACCGTCTTCCATTAAAATAGCCGTCACCTGATTACCACAAATCAATTGACGAACTGCAGAAGCATCAATTGTCCCGTCTATGAGTTCCTCCGGCTGCTTCCGGGCTGAGGCAATCATGGAACCGTTCAATCCGTACTGACCGTTATCATACTCTCCCCAGCAATATACATGACCATCCTCCGAAATAGCCACACAATGGTCGGAACCGGCAGCCACATGTACAATCTTGCTGTTTTTTACCTCCGCCGGTATGTTCATCACGTTCCTTGATGCTTCGCCGGACACATTGAAATAATGCCCCCACATATAAACCTGACCATCGGTATCAACGCCAATGGTAAAACTTCCCCTGGAAGAAATATCTACCGCGCCGTCCTTCATCCCTTCCGGCAGTTTCATCAGGCTCATGGTGGGCGCCATATTGGTATGCAGCATCTCGCTTCCGGTTTCCGTCAAATCCACCGGAGAAATAGCCGAACCGATAAACACAAAGAGAAACATGGATATCAAAACAACTACCGCTAATGTTGCAAGCGGCTTACGGAAGAAACGCTTTACAGCCAGTTTGGAAGGGCTGTCAAACCGCTCGTCGGCAATGGTCAGTTCTTTGGAAGCGCCGAAAAACATTCTGCGCAGCCACCTGAACGGAGCAAATCCTTTACGGGAGGAATCCTTTTCTTTATTCATTTTCCCTTCCCTCCTTTACTTGTTGACACGGACTCTGGGATCCGCCAAACCATACGCCACATCAATCACCAAATTGCCTACCAGGCTGGTAATTACATAGAACATCTGAAGCAGCAGAACCACTTCAAAATCCTTATCCGTTAAACTAATTATATAAATACGACCTACACCGTTCAGGCCGAAAATATTTTCAATTACAAGAGAACCCGCGAAAATACCAATAAACCACCCAATCACCAGGGTGATAATAGGAACCAGAGCATTTCGGAAGGCATGACTGTAGATAACCGTCTTCTCCACCAATCCCTTCGCTCTGGCAGTACGGATACAATCCAGCGAAAGCGCTTCTGACATGGAAGCTCTCACATAACGGGTCATACCGCCCAAAGAAGAAAAGGTCATAACAATCAAAGGCAACGCCATATAATATAATTCATCCTTCAATTTTGCAAAGCCAGTATAGTTAGATCCCGGCGTCTTCATACCGGACACTGGAAACCACCCCAGCGTAATCGCAAAAATCCAAATAAACACAATCGCTGTAATAAATGATGGAATACTGTATCCCACAATCGTACAAGTCTGAATGGCAGTATCCCTTTTGCTGCCTCTGTGGACAGCACAAAAAATACCAAGGGGAATGGTAATTCCCAACCCGAAAATAGTCGCAAAAATATTAATGAAAATTGTATTCTTCATCGGATCCGCCAGCACATCCCGCGCCGGTCTGTCGTACTGATAGCTGTATCCCAGATTTCCCTGAAGAATCCCATTGTATTTGCCGTTAATGGGCGCCACGCCAATCCATCCCAAATAACGCACTATCACATTCTGATCCGTTCCCAATTCCCGACGCAATTCTTCCACTTTGGCATTGTAGAGTTCCACTGCGTTAGGATTATTTTTCAACCCTTCCCTATACTGCTCCGCCTCCGCCACAGCCCGGTCAAAAGGGATGATGGAGTACACAAGGAACATTAAAAAGGAGAGAATCAGCAGTACAACTACCATATAGCCCAGTCTTTTCAATATATACTTGCCCATATCGCACTCCCTTTTCTGATACTGATTTTAAGGTCACAAAATATTTCTTGTTAATTTTACAAAAGCAAGCCTTTACGCCCCTTTCATAAGAAAGGGGCAGTCTTTCTTACGGCTGCCCCTTCCTGTTTGATCTCAAATTCAATGATTTGAAACAGACTTCCGGACTTAATATCCCTTCACATTCGCATAAAGAATTGCCCTGCGCTGGTCAAAGAACGGAGAAGTTTGGAAGTTCTCCAACTTGGAATTGTATACGTCATAGTAATAATTTGAATACAGAGGGATATCAGGCATCAGCTCATTCCATCTTTCAATATAAGCCATCCACCACTCATTGTACTCTTCTTCGGTAGTCGCATTGTACACCATAGCCATAGACAGATAATCCATACCCAGCTTATCGCCGGAAGCAGCCTTTGCCTCTTCCAACGTCAGCTTCTCTGCCTTCTGGTCATAAGGGAATTCCTTATCATACTCGTCATACAATTTATTCATGGAGTAAGGGAAGTACTTAGGGTCCAAAGACCAGTTGAAAGCATAATCATACATTGCAGAGTTCCAGCCCCTTGCCAGATTATACATGCCATAGGTAGGGGTTCCGCCGTATCCATAAGAAGGCTCACGGTGAATTTCACCCTGCAATTTAGTAAAGTCGCCTGTGGTAGCGCGGATTACCATTCCGGCCGCCGCCAAATCGGAACTGTTTGCCAAAGTGGTTGAAAGCATATCTGTTACAGAGTTCGGTGAAGAACCAAACCAGTTAATTGCCAGCGGCATATAATACTCGCCGTTGACCTCTACAGTCTGATAAGTCACGCCGTCGGTATTGGCAACGGAAGCATAACTCTTATTTACGCCATCCAGCACTTCCGCTTCCTCCTTGGTCAGCTTTTTGTAACGCACTGCGTCTACGCCCGTAGCGCCTTCCACATAAGCTTCACCCTTGGAATTATATACCCAGCCGCCATCTTCAAGTACTTTCTTAGCGGTATCGGGAGAGAAGGAATAATCAATCAATTCAATGTCGTCCTGTACGGCTTTCCACATGGTAAAGTCCGGGCTGTAAGGGCCGTCAACCACCACGCCGTATCCGCCGGTAAACGCCTGACAGAACTCAGTACGATTCAACAGATAGGTAACTGCCTGACGAACCTCCTGGAACATGGTAGGGCCAAAGTCACAGTCAAACTCAATGACGCCATAACCTGCTCTCTGGTAATGTACCTCGGAGAAATTCACATCGTCAACCACTGCCAGTGCTGCGGCAGTCTCTTTCCCGCCGGTAATGCCGCCCAGAACGTCCACACCGCCGCTGGTAAGAGTCGCCAACTGGGTTTCTTCAATAATCTTGACATAAACAATAGTCTCAATAGAAGGCTTCTGTCCCTCAAAGTTGCCCTTAAATTCAGGATTGATTGTCATAGTACACTGTTTCGTGGATGCATCCCATTCTGAAATCACATAAGGACCGGAGAAGGGATATTTCTCCACATCATAGCGATTCGCCACTATCTCGGCGGCCTTAACATAGCTATCGCCGTTCTTCTCATAGAAATTATCGCTCAGATATACGCCGTTACCGTCGTCAAACACATCCACACCGTCACCCGTGAACAAGCCGTCGGGAGCACATGTCAAACCGGCATAAGTAAATGCAAAATAATACGGATAATAATCGGTGGATACGGTCAAAGAATAGGTATAATCATCCAACATACGCACACCGCTGAATTCTTTGGTAGCGCCTTCTGCTTCCGTACCCGTATAAGCGTTAAAAGACTCATATCCCACAAAAGCCTGGCCTGCCGTACCGGGAAGACCTGCTTCCACTGCAACAGGGCTGGCCGTTGCCAACAGTCTTGCAAGATAGTTCTTCACTGTAATCGGAGAACCGTCGCTAAACTTCAGGTCATCATTGATTGTCACGGTATAAGTAATCGTACCATCCGCATTTTCTTCCTCAGAGTGACTCTTTACAACCGTATCATTCCAGACATAAGCGCCTCCCTGGTTCGTTTCCTGGGTGGCATACCCTGCGGTAAGGAAATAGATTGCCTGGTCAGCCGCGCCCGCACTGCTGCTTCCCCAACCGGGATAACGGAAATCACCGCTCATTTCGGTAATGTCTCCCAGAATAACCTTATTTTCATAAGTGCCCCCCCCGTTAGGCGTAGAGGCATCGCCGGACGCCTGGCTGGAACCCTGGTCGGACGAACTGTCCGGCGTAGTAGAGCTGCCGCTGGATTCCTGACTCGTAGACGAACTGTTTTCCGCCGGATCACCGCTATTACCGCATGCAGCCATACTTAAGGTCATTGCGGAAGCCAGAACAAAAGCAAGTAACTTTTTTCTTTTCATAACTTTCTCCTCCTATCTATTTTGGATCGTATACTTTTATGCTTTATTGCCTTAAACTACCAGGAAAAACAAAAAGAATCAATCCACAGATGATTCATCCTGTCTGAATACTTGTATACAATAAGTCAAAGCATACATCCAATATAGTTAAGTATAAATAACACTTTCCCAACTGTCAAGATTTTTTTGTTTTTTTCTACATTTTTCCGAATTTAAACTCACGGCCATAAAATTTTATTGTCTTTCGCTGTAAACATTATTTAACACAGCTATAATCAAACCAGAAAATATCCGCGCCCCATGGACAGCAAACTTACTTCCCATAGATTTTCACACAAAATAATATCCCCCGGACAAAAACCGGGGGAATCATTTAATACTGTTTTTACTTCTTCTGTGAAAATAAAAATATAAGCGAAATCATTTCACATGAAATGCCAATAAGCCAGGATATTCCGCCGCTTTTCCCAACTCCTCTTCAATTTTCAGAAGCCTGTTATACTTTGCCACTCTGTCGCTTCTGCATGGTGCGCCGGTTTTAATCTGCCCTGTGTTCCATGCAACTGCCAGATCGGCTATGGTAGTATCTTCCGTCTCTCCGGAACGATGGGACATAACCGCGGTATAATTATTTTTATGCGCCAGTTCCACGGCTTCATACGCCTCGGTCAGCGTACCTATCTGATTTACTTTCACCAAAATAGATTTGGCTGTCCCCAACTTTATGCCTGCGGCCAGTCGCTTTTTATTGGTTACAAAAAGGTCATCCCCCACCAATTGAACTTTGTCTCCCAGCCTTCCGGTCAGCTTCTGCCAACCGTCCCAGTCATCCTCCGCAAGAGCGTCCTCGATGGAGATAATCGGAAAATTCGCAGCCAGATTTTCAAAATAGTCTATCATTTCCTCCGTACTGCGAATGACCTCCCTTCCTTTTAGGCGGCTTTCACCGGGGAAATGGTACATATTCGTTTTCTCGTTATATAATTCGCTGGCCGCCGCATCCATTGCAATTCTGACATCCTCCCCCGGCGTATACCCCGCCGCTTTGATGGCTTCGACCAACATAGTCAGCACACTTTCCGCATCAGGCAGATCCGGCGCAAATCCTCCTTCATCCCCTACACCTGTTGAAAGTCCCTTCTGTTCCAGAAGTTTTTTCAGGTTATGATAGATTTCCGCACAGATTCGCAGCGCGCCGGAAAAACTGTCCGCACAGATGGGCATAATCATAAATTCCTGGAAGTCTACCGTGTTATCTGCATGCTTGCCGCCGTTGAGTATATTCATCATAGGAACAGGAAGCAGATGTGCGCCGCTGCCCCCCACATAACGATACAATGGCATGGACAGGGCGGCTGCTGCGGCTTTTGCACAAGCAAGAGAGACGGAAAGCATGGCGTTTGCTCCCAAATTCTCTTTGTTATCCGTACCATCCAATTCCACAAGACCTCTATCTATTTCAATTTGATTCAACCCATTCTGTCCAATCAGCGCAGGCGCTATTTTATCGTTTACATTCTTAACGGCATGTCTCACACCCAATCCAAAATACCGGGGTTCACCGTCACGAAGTTCCACCGCTTCAAAACGTCCTGTGCTGGCACCGGAGGGAACCGCCGCAACTGCGGCATAACGCTTTCCATCCTGATGATTCAACACGGTCAATTCGGTCTCCACCGTAGGATTTCCGCGAGAATCCAAAATTTCACGGGCGTGAATGGATTTTATTTCCAAATATGTGACCATTTTATCAGAGCCTCCTTATGATTTTACTTTCTTCCTGTAGTTTTCCCTGTCATAAGGATACCATTCCTGGAAATCTTTTCCGGAAATCGCTTTTTAAACTCTGCTATCCATTGGACCGCTGTCTGCAAAATTCATTAGATACAGGATGATTTATGAAATATTTTTATATCGCTTTCCCGGCTAAAATTTCACAATAGTCTTTATAGTTTTTCTGTAAAAGTGCGGGCGTATCCAGTCCATAAGGACATTTTAATTTACATTTGCCGCAGTGAAGACATTCTTCTATTTTTTTCATTTTTGCCTTTACCTGGGGAGTCAACTGCTCCGCCGAAGGTGAACGCCTTATCAGAAGACTCATTCGAGCACAGTTATTGATTTCGATTCCCACAGGACAAGGCATACAATAACCACAGCCGCGACAGAAATCTCCCAGCAATTCTTCTCTGTCACGAGCAATCACGTCGGCCAGTTCCTCTGTCATTTGGGGTGGATTGTCTATATAGGAAAGAAATTCATCCAATTCCGCTTCCCTCTGAACGCCCCAAATAGGCAGTACATTATCATATTGGGCAAGGAACGCATACGCCGCAGCCGAATTGGTAATCAATCCTCCTGACAATGCTTTCATAGCGATGAATCCCATACCGGCTGCTTTACACTTCTCAACCAGAGCAATGTCCTTTTGTGTGGCCAAATAGCAGAACGGAAATTGTAACGTCTCATAAAGTCCGCTTTCCACAGCTTCATTTGCCACATTCAAACGGTGGTTTGTAATGCCCACATGCCGCACCATACCCTTTTCTTTTGCCTCGATCATAGCCTCATAAAGACCGCTTCCATCTCCGGGCTTAGGGCAGAAGCCGGGATTATGAAACTGGTACAAATCAATATAATCCGTGCGGAGATTTCTCAAAGAAGTATGTAAATCTTTCCAAAATCCCTCCCCATCCACAGCACCCGTTTTGGTTGCAATATAGACTTTTTCCCTCATTCCGTCAAATGCTTCTCCCAGTTTTTCCTCGCTGTCTGTATAAAAACGGGCCGTGTCATAAAAAGTTACTCCATGGTCATACGCTTTACGCAGAAGTTTTACAGCCTCTTCTGTGGAAATCCTTTGAATGGGCAGTGCGCCAAAGGAATTCTTTTCCACCGTAATCCCTGTATTTCCCAATGTTACCTTTGCCATATATGTTCTCCTATTCCAGCTCCCGCTTACAGGAACTTGTTTTGGTTTCTGCTTTAAAACTACGGCTCCCACAGGCACCTTGCCTATCAAAGACAAGTTTCCCATGGGAGCCGCGTGTATCTTTCCGTCTACAGCCTTTTCATAGTCTTATATTACTTATACATGTATCGTACCAATTAGCTTAGAAGAATTCTCTTCATACTAATTCTTTCGCCCTGGCTTACGATTTAACATTACCACTGCCATTACACCCACTCCGGCACATAAAACAACTGCAATGATAACGATAATTAATATCCAATTCGTTCCACTCTCGGACTCCGTGTGATCCTGGCTCCCGCCCGTGGGCAACGATTCTGGTGTGGACGAAGGCTGTGCTGCCTCACTGGAACTACTCTCAGTTGAAGGCACAGGTGTTGCTGTCACTTCAGGCTTCGCAGTCGGGGTTGCCGTCACTTTAGGCGTAGGTACAGGCGTACTGCTGGGTGCCGACGAACTACCGGCAGTTCCCTGATTTCCTCCCTGAGGACGACCTGCTATTTGTGTCCCACTAATGGTTCCTGGTCTCCGATTATTGGAAGTACTCTGAGAGGGTGTTGACGCCTGAGTACCGGAATTCTGTGAATCATTATCATCATCCCCATCATCAGAATCGTCGTCATTGTCATCATTGCTATTTCCACCCTGATTATTATCGCCTCCACTGGGGGGGGCGGTGGTTCCCGGCGTGTCGCCTCCGCTGGGAGGATTGGTGGTTCCCGGCGTGTCACCTCCGCTGGGGGGATTCGTTGCTCCCTGGTTATTATCATGTATCTTTACCGGGTCCGAAACCGTTACACCTTCCATAGTCTTGAGTTCCGTGCCATCCACATATTGCACGGAATCCGCAACAATACTGACCGTAGCTGCAACATCTCTGCCCGCTGCATCCAGTACCTTTACTTTGCCCATTGTCAAAGTATCCGCTCCCTCTGCAAAAAGCGCTTCGGTGCCTGCCAGATAAACATTTAACTTTTTCTCATCCTTATTATAGCGATATTCGGCAATTTTGGCATTGCTTTGGTCAAAGGCAAACTCCACTCTTTCCGCATTTCCTGCGTCAATTGTCACACTGAATTGAAGAGAGGAAACCCCCTCCGCCGCCGCAGATGGGGATATAATTGTCACGGTTCCTTCCTGATCCAGCCGAACCTCATTTCCGCCTTCTGCAAAGCACCGCATGGATGAAATGCCGATGAACAAAAAGGTCGTGACCAACATACTCCATATTTTTTTCTTCATGTCTTACCTCATTTATACTGCACCCCGGCCATTCGACCGGGGCCACAATACTTTTACGCAATATATGCGTCACGTTATAATATGATTGACTGCTACTGATTTTACTGCTGCAAATCCATATCAACAGTTATTGATTTACACTGCCGCCAGATACTTCACTACTACTTGGCTCCGCACTGCTATCCGATACCACACTGCTGCTTGACATTGTACTGCTGCCAGATGCTTCACTACTGCTTGGCACTGTACTGCTGCTGGGTATTGTACTGCTGGGTGTTTCACTGCTTCCTGCTGTTTCACTGCTGCCAGGTGTTGTACTGCTGCTTCCCGGCACATCACTGCTGCCTGGTGTCGTACTGCTGCTTCCCGGCACATCACTGCTGCCTGGTGTTGTACTGCTGCTTCCCGGCACATCACTGCTGCCAGGTGTTGTACTGCTGCTTCCCGGCACATCACTGCTGCCTGGTGTCGTACTGCTGCTTCCCGGCGTTGTGCTGCTGCTTCCTGGTGTTGTACTGCTGCTTCCCGGCGTTGTACTGCTGCTTCCCGGCGTTGTGCTGCTGCTTCCTGGTGTTGTACTGCTGCTTCCTGGTGTTGTACTGCTGCTGCCAGGTGTTGTACTGCTGGGCTTAGAACTGCTTGGTATTGTGCTGCTGTTCCCCACAGTACTGCTGTTTTTCTCTATACTGCTTGATGCCGGAATGGAAAGGCTGCTTGGAATCATGCCGCCGCTCAATTCAATTCCTGGCAGTTGTGAAGGCATTGCTTCCCACAGAGTATCGCTAACAAGTCTCTGTCCTTCCTGCGTAAACGCATTATTGACACGATAAAGTTCCGCACGAACTTTCTCAATTCCGCTCAAATCCAACTGCTGTTCCGGCTCTATCCAGTAAATCCAGGTACCGTCTGATACATTCTGAATCTGGCCCTTGTCAGGTACTTCTGCTAAAATAATCTGCTGTGCTACAAGTCTGCCTTGTTCATCCGTACCGCCAACAATCTCTCCCTTCTGGTCAAAGAGAATTACTGTATTGTAATCCGGACTTCCCTTGTAGGAACCTGTGAATATAACGGAACCTGCGGGAATTACATCTTCTTCCTTGTCTCCATACTTAAACGCTGTGCTCAAAGTACCAATTACAACGCTTCCATCATCAACACGTCTGAAGTCAACATTGTCGCCGGTTACACCCAACACATTCAGTTCTCCGATGGATACCTGACTGCCCGGATTTGTCAAGGTCACTCTGACAGCATCTGTCACAAAGGTACCTACATATCCGCCGTCTTCATTTGCAAAATACACTGTATCGGAATCGCTCCAACTTCCGCTTGCCACATCGTTCCACTCGCCGCCGGAACGCACGGAAACCACATATTCTCCTGCAGTGGCACCTGCATTCTCATACTTAAATCCGGTCACTGTAAGCGTTTTATTAAATTCCAGAATAATTGCGGCACTTCCGGTCACATCCGCCGTATATACGGTATCCAAATTGTGATCGACAAGTTTTTGTGCGCCTATCACCTTCTCCGCATCGTCTTCCACGCCCGGCGTACACAACGAATCGTCATTTGCAGGTCTGTCTTCTTCGTCCGTAGCTTTCAGATTTTCGGTGGTTACGGTCCAATGTGTCTTATCCAGACTTCCGTCATCCTCAATCTTCATAGGCTCAAGAACCTTCGCTGCCGAAACATTCAGGTATTTGTCAATGACTCTTATCTCATACCATATCATGCGGTTATTCACATATACCGTATCGGTAAAGGTATTCTCTGTAGTGAATCCTGCCGTTTCCCGGATTACCTCACTGCCGGAATACATACATCTCATAATTTCATATCCCAGCACATCCTCCGCCGGTATTGTGGATGAAAGCGTAAAGTCTACCTGATGCACATTCTGCACTACAGTTACGTCTCCCACAGCTTCTGTGGTGCCTTCCGTGTTCAGAGTACTCGTTCCGCCCTGCTTACTGTACACTCTTGCATCATCATTGGCGTAATAAATTGCTCTGGTTTCCTCAGCGAATTGCTTAGCGTATGCCCTTGTTGCATCATCCGGCGTCATTCCCCACCGCTCAAAGAACGTAAGGATATTTTTCTGTGCTGCAGCACAGGATAGACGCATCAAATCCTGATTTTTATCCCCTGCCAACGTTAATGCCACACCACCTGGTGCCGGTGCCGCTGCCGGTTTCCTGGAATAAGTATCCACTCGTGCAAAGAACAAGTTCGCCAACTGTTCATTGTAATCTGCATAGGTCTTGAAATTATATCCATTGTCATATGCAAGGTGAAGCTGCCAGTACATTCCCAACTGTGTAAATACATTGGAAGCCGGACCCTTAGCACCTGATGTCACCTTATCAAATACATTTGAATATTGGAAACGAACACTGTCATTGGTATCCTTTGCCTGAGCCAATACCGCGAAATAGTTATTGGTTACCTCAGCCACCGCATAGGTTCCCTGATTAATATCATGTCCGATTTCATGCGCAATACCCCATCCGAAGTAATTGCCGCTCACATATCGGCCTTCTGCATCGGCTACCACCGGTTTCGCTGTAACCATTCCGGAAGTTGAACCCCATTCAATACCAATGTGGTTGCCCGAAGCATACATAAACGCACCTGCGAACATTCTCTGATAACGAATATTCAAATGTCCCTTAGGGATCTGATTCACTGCATCCGCAGCTCCGCTGTTCAGTCCCTTATGCTGATAGAACAGATACATCATATCATCCATGGCATCCATAGAAGCAAGAATATTCTGCGCCTTTTCTTCCACCGTGCCGTTTCCGGCGCCTGCCAGAACCTGCTGTGCCGGAATGGAGAACATCATTGTATCCAGCATAATGTCTGTTGCACCAAGGATACAGTTTACATTGTCAAATGCTATTTGATTCTCTACATACTGATGTGTGCTATGCTTTGTTTCAATTTCGCTCACATACTGCTGCAATTCCTCTACATAAGCGGTGGTTCTTGCCAGTCTTTCCCCACTGTCCGTCACCTGCCACAAATCAAGCTTCGGCACCTGTACGCCGCCGCTGACACGTACAGCAAATCTGTCGTCAGAACTTTTGCCTGTGTACTGAACATACAACGCGCCGCCGGATTCTACTCCTGTTGTGGTCCAAATCTTAGGAATAGAAACTTTATTTGCTCCTACCTTTAAGTTTGCCACTGTGGTAAACATGGGACCGGTTTCCGCATGGTACTGGGTTGCCACCACTTGAAGATTTGCATTATCTCCCGTCTTCAAAGTGCTGTGTCCCACGTAAACCATAATTTCTTCCTGGGCCTCCGCCACAACGCCCAAAGGCTGCCAAGCGTTCAGTCCGCCGAAGCCTCTGCCCACATCACTGGTGGTAATACCAGTGTGAATAATCGCAGAATCATTCAATTTGCCGTCATTTAATATTGCCTCTGCCGTCTGTAATTCACGCTCCAGAAGCTCCCTGTCAGGATGATATTCTCCGCTGACTTCATCTATGGTATTCACCTTAACGCGCAGATCATCTATATTCTTCTGTGTTACGTTCGCTTTCAGCACCGTATGGAGATCATCCTCATAAAGCGCCATAACTTCATCCATCAAAGTGTCGTAATAATAGAAGTGAACCTCAGAAACAGAAATTCTTCCTGCTGTACTATAACATGCAAGACCAATTTGAATCTTCTTTGCATTGACAGGCTCAGAAAGCTTTAATACAAAATAAGGTCTTCCTTCCGCATCGGTCTTACTCTGACGAGACGCACCTACAAGCGCTGTGTTTCCGTCTGCATCCCAATATCGAACTCTCTGATAGAAAATACTGGAATTAATTCCCTGCATTGTGGTGAATGCAATGGTATCCATCTTGTAAGCTTCATCAAATTCATATGTGATTCCGTGGTTTGCCCCCATAGCATTATATCCGCCGTCATCCCAAGTATCCTTGTAATAATAAGACTGAGGATTATGGTCCACGGTTCCCCATGCCGTTCCTGCCTCCGTATCCAAAGGACTGTCTACCATGGTTCCGTTTATTTTAGCGCTGATAATATGAGCGCCTTTCTCACCATCCTTGCCGGTATTAATCAGATTATATCTGATCATCTCAGCCATGTTCAAATCCGTTGTCTTAGCCGACTTAGACAAAGAAGGCTCGCTTTCACCAAACTCATTGACGCCAGTTACATATACGATATATTCCTTCAAATCTTCCAGATTGTTTATGGTATAGCTATTCTCCTCAATTCCTTCAACCTTCTGGAATTCTGCCGCAGTACTTTCCTTATAATACAGATTATAAGAAACGGTATCCTTCATATCTTTCCATGATACCACCACGCTCCTGTACTGACCTTTGGCAGATACGTTATCCGGCTTTTCCGGTTTGCCGTTTGGCGTAGGAATCGCCGTTACTGCCTCACAATAACCGCTGCGCCAGGTTCCGTTCACCGACTGCACCTTTATCTGATATTCCGTGTAATTATCCAAATCACTGACGAGAAGATTATTTTTCACCGTGCTCATAATCTCTTCCTCGTTCTCTTTCATATTTCGGATTGACACTTCATATCCTGTAATATTCACAGCGGCATCCCAGGACAGTTCAATGCTTTCACTGCCGGGCACAGCCGTCAAATTCTCAGGGATATCCATCTGCGGCTCCTGAACTCTGTCTTCCATTCCGTTTACAAATTCCACTTTTGAAATTTCCGCCAGATTATTATTATTCCGCATACCTGATATCACAAAAGTAACTTTCTTGACAGCGACCTGGGTTCCCAGATGCAATTTAATATTGCCCGCGCTGTCCCGTTCCGCTCTCACCTGAGAACTGCGCAGCAGAAAATCCACATCATCCACCACGGGAATATCTTCCTTCTGAACAGCCCCGTTCTCATCCACGTATTCGATTGTAATAACTGCCTTACTGACAGGATTATTTCCCCCCGTCTCAATGATAATTCCATCGGCCAGAGCCGTTTCTCCGATCTGTTGGAAATCAAATTCCACAGATACGGGAGTTTCCTCGGATATGCTGCCTCCCTGGGCCGGCGTCAGAGTAACGCTTTCACGATTCCTCAAAAGCTCGCCCAAATCTCCTTCCGCATTGGTACCTACCCCTGCATTGGCAGTAATGGCAGCCGCCGGAACAAGCCTTTCAATCCTGGCAAGGGTATCCCTGCCCTCGCCATAACCAGCAGCCATATACTGCAAATCCACCAGATTTGCGGTTCCGTCGCCATTTAAATCCGCTCCCTGATGGGAAGGATTACCATCAATGGCGTCAACCAATTCCGTCTTATCGGAATCATCATTTCTGCCGTCGCCATTTACATCGCCAATCATGAGAACACCCGGATGTGCGGCGCCCTCGTCATAATTGATTCCACCAAGAAAACCCGTAGTCAAATTGATGGAATATGCCCTGCTGTCCTGTACGGCTATATCTTGTGTATATGTAGCGAATCCTTTTGCGGACACCGCCAACTGATATACACCCTCTGCCAGCCCTTCAATACAGAACTTATTCTCCGTCCCCGCATCTCCGCCCAGGGATACGCTTCCCGACGCCAGCTCCTTATTCTGAGCATCTGTCAAGGTCACATGAAATTCCACCGGACTCTCCAATTTCAATGCGGTGACTATGGAAATATTCACCTGACCCATGCCCTCTTCCAACTTAATGCCTCTGGTTTCTTCTGCCGCAGCTATAATGGGCATGGAAGTACTCCTGGCCAAATCGGCTTTGCCAAAGCCTTCGGCGTAGACCGTATAATTAGACCCCAACGCCAAAGCCGCTGCCAGGAAAAGTGCACTCCGCTTTTTCAGCCATTTTCTGCCTTTACGGTAATTTGAGTTTCTCACTTGATTCGTTCTCAAATCTTTTCCTCCCTTCGCTTTATTGACTTTTTCTTTCCCATCTTTTTATTTTTTCATAAGAAGAGAATTCCCCGTCATCTCCGCCGGCTGTTCTTTGCCCATAATCTGAATGAGCGTGGGAACAATATCTGCCAGACAGCCATTTTCCCTTAAAGTAAATTCCTGGTCATAGTTCACAAGAATAAAGGGAACCTGATTGGTGGTATGGGCCGTAAACGGCTCCCCTGTCTCATAATCCACCAACATCTCCGCGTTGCCATGGTCCGCACAGATAAACATAACGCCATCCACTTCCTTGATGGCCTCCACTGCTTTTCCCACACATTCGTCCACGGCTTCCACAGCTTTCACAGCAGCCTCCAGAACACCCGTATGCCCCACCATATCCGGATTTGCAAAGTTAATGATTATTACATCATACTTATCGGAACGGATTGCTTCGCAAAGTTTGTCGCATACCTCATAAGCGCTCATCTGAGGCTTCAAATCATAGGTCGCCACATCCTTAGGAGAATTCACAAGTACTCGGTCCTCTCCCTCGTTGGGTTCTTCCACGCCGCCATTAAAGAAGAAAGTTACATGAGCATACTTTTCCGTCTCGGCAATACGGGCCTGTTTCATGCCGTTTGCCGCCAGCCACTGGCCGAACGTATTATTCACGCCCACCTTATGGAACGCAACCTCCTTATTGGGAATGGTGGGATCATAATCAGAAAAGCACACATAGGTAATCTGTTTTCTGTTGCCTCTGTCAAAACCTTTGAAGTCATCGTCACAAAAAGCCCTTGTAATCTCCCTTGCCCTATCAGGACGGAAATTAAAGAAAACAACGGAATCCCCATCCTCTATGACAGCAACCGGTTTTCCGTTTTCCACCGCCAAAGTCGGCTTCACAAATTCATCGGTCTCACCCCTCTCATAAGACTGTGCGATTCCACAGATTCCGCATGCCGCTGTCAGCCCTTCGCCCTTTGTCATAGCATCATAGGCTAACTTTACACGGTCATAATTATTGTCCCTGTCCATTGCGTAATAACGTCCCATTACCGACGCAATCTTACCCACGCCTATTTTCTCCATCTGGGCCGTCAGCGCTTCCGCAAATTCCTTACCGCTCGAAGGCGGCGTGTCACGTCCGTCCAGGAAACAGTGCACATACACTTTTTCCAGTCCGTTCTTCTTTGCCAGCTCCAACAGTCCGTAGAGATGCGTATTGTGACTGTGTACGCCTCCATCGGACAAAAGTCCCATAAAATGGAGCGCGCTGCCGTTCTTCTTACAATTTTCCACAGCCTTCAGCAGCGCCGGATTCTCAAAGAATGTACCATCCTGGATTTCTTTGGTAATCCTGGTCAGTTCCTGGTAAACAATCCGGCCCGCGCCCATATTCAAGTGTCCCACTTCGGAATTCCCCATCTGTCCTTCGGGAAGTCCCACGGCCATACCGCTTGCATTCCCTCTCACAAAGGGATATTCCTTCATAAGCCCATCCATAACCGGTGTCGCGGCCTGTGCCACAGCATTTCCTTCCGGCTTTGCATTGAGCCCATAGCCGTCAAGAATCATCAAAACTACTGGTTTCTTGCTCATTTTTCCTCTCTCCTCACACTGCCCGCGGTCCCGCAGGCATATAGAATACCCATGTGGACATTAACCCACATCCTACCAAAACTATAACATCAAATTTCATTTAGCGCAACAATATTTTTTCGTTCCTTTCCTCCGCCCTTTCCATCCCATAATTTCACCTGCTTTTACCTTACGCAAAAACTGTCATAATTCCAGTATTTACAAGGAATTACGACAGTTTTAATCATTTTATATCCCGTGATTTTCCAGACGCAATCCCAATCAAAATAAATATGGGAGCCGCCGCTGCAATCTGTTGGTAGCAAAAAAAATTGTGCGTCATATAGGCAATGACACATAGTCCGATTCCCTGAACAATATTGTCTTCCTCATTTCGATTCAAACGCCGAATATATTCATAAATCACACTGCAAAAAATACCAACATAACTTATAAATCCAAAAATTCCTGAACACAGCAGACTATTGAGCCATTCATTGTGGGCGTTGGTCAGTATGGCGCCGCCCCAGGCTTCCCGCAGTATGGCCCCATATGGTTCCTTATTATAAGCATACCATGCAAAACAATCCTGTCCCACGCCAAAAAGCTTGTACACCATGGGCAATTCTCCATACATCCGAAGGGTAATTTCCCATGCAAATCCCCTGTTGTCTCCCCACTTATCATCAAAGAACAGATAAGGATTGCAGACAGTCACCCCAAAATATTTCTCCAAAATTCCACCTGTATTTAACACAATAAACAGAATCAAAAGCGCCCCTCCCGTCAGCGCCGCCGTCCATAGCCCTATGCGCCATTTTCTCATATTATCCTGGCTGCATAAGCACTTTCCTGCTTTTCCCATAAGTACGACTCTAATGTATCCCGCCGATGTCAATAAAAGCAGCGGCAAGATTACCCTCAAATCTAAAAGCATTTTAGAAATTCCTCTGGCCACCCGCATATTGTCGAAAAAAAGATGATACACAAGCGCCATCACGCTCCAGGCTCCTATCATCACTACTATAAGTTCAAGATATCTTTTGATTTCTTTTTCGCCGCGAAAACTTGTCACTCCCACCACAAAAAGCAACACTGCCATTACGGCCATTGCGCTGTCCGAATACGACATTAAAAGGCATGTGCTTCCCAAAGCCCAAAATCCTCCCGATGCAATTCGTATTCTCTTATCCTCCGTCCTTAAAAAAGGATATATTATAATAGGAAAAACAGCGCAGTAATATCCTGAAAACCATGTTCTGTTTCCAATGGTGGACAGATAATCCCTGACAACCTCCGCTTCCATTCCATAATACAAATGCAGTACGTCACAGCCAACCCTTTGCAAAATGGCTATCACCGCAGTAATCGTACATCCGGCACAGCCAAAAACGTAAATCCATTGTTCTTTCACACATATTCCGGAACACACCACATACACAAAAAGGAGCGTCACTTGGGTTACAATTCCCATATACCACCCGTCCACCCCCATCCAGGCCGCTCTTCCGTCCGGACATAGTATATACGTTATGACGGAACTAAAAAAATACGCCGCTGCAAAGCCATCTGCAGAAGACAACTTACGTTTTTTGGTTGTTTTTGCATTGTGGCAATGGCCCAAAGCTCTTACTTTCAAAACCACCCAACCTATGCACAACAGCAATCCCATACTCAAAGTGGCCATCATAAAAAAATCCCATTTGTGAAAAGCCATATTCAGATAATGATCATAATAATACAAAGGAAAAATCACCAACATAGCAAACAGATACATGAGCAGTACGACGGACATAGATTCCTCCTTTCCGATGTTCTCATCACATGATTCTGTTGTCCGCGCAAATTTGGCGCTGAAAAGCCGGCAGAGTTTTCACTGCGCCTCTGCCGGTTCTGTAGTTGTTATCAAATCTATTTCATATTCACTTTTTGGCCTGGGAATATATACTTCTGATGAAACAATCCCTCATTTTTGCGCTGCAATTCAGTCAGCGAAATTTTGTAATTCTTTGCAATTCCAATCAAGGTATCACCCTTTTGAACCACATGATACTGAGTGTTCTGAATCAGATTTGTTCCAACCGACTCTCCCAGCATAATCACCTGTCCCGGATAAATCCTGTTGGGATTGGTAATCTGAGGATTCCAGTGAAGCAATTGCGCCAATGTAACCCCATACATTCTGGCTATTCTGCTTAAGTTATCGCCCCGCACCACATTATATTTTACGGATTTTGATACTGTTTGCTCTTCAGTTGCAGAATCATCACTGTCTTCATCTTCATCATCATCTTCTTCAGAAGGTTCTTCCGTGTGCTCCGGCTCAGGCGTTACCACAGGTTGAGGTGTTTCTTCCGCATCCGGCGTTTCTGTGGGTTCCGGCGTCTCACCCGGTTCGGATAACGCTTTCTCTCCAAACACAAATGTACTGAAACTTGTTACCACAAAGGCAATCTTATCGTCAACCCTATGAAAATCCACCTTTTCCTTATAACCATTCTCATAAATATGTAAAATTTCCAGTCTGTCCACATGGAGCGACCCCGGCACAGGCATTGTAATGAACAGGGGCGTCGCCAGGTTCTCTATCTTCCCGTCATCAGCAAACAATGTTAAATCCAATTGAACATTTTGCGCATACTGATATTCATCCAAATGAATTTCTGTCTCAGGAAGCCTTACATCCAGGTAAACCCTGTGGTTACTCCCCGCCACCGCACTAAATGAAGCGCCCGTCAGTCCAATCTCTTCTTTATTTAAATTGTGAATCTTGTCCTTTACCTCGTCAGAAACAACCGAATCCACAGTAACATTCGCAGATTCCATATACTTCTTCTCCAACGCTTCCAAGATCCCTCTTACCTTGTCATCCTCAGCTCCCATCGCTATCGCCAGGTCTTCTCTATCAACAGTGGCTATAATCACATCCAACGCTGCCTGAGGATCTGTGTTCTGATTTACTGCATCGCTGACCGCTTCCGCCACCTTCTCTAAGGTTTCCTCTGTGGTAGGACCCACTCTGAAAGGCACGTCCACCGTAGCCGTATCATTTGAAAATCTTGCTATATATTTTCCTCTGGCCAAATATCCGTTGTTGTCTGTCTGAGCTTCGCTTCCATCCCGGTTCAGCACCTTTTGAACAAAACCGTATGCCTGCCACAGCAAAGAATTAAAAAAGGTATCTTTTTTGCTCCCGTCTTCCAATTCCAGTGCAAACTGCCAGTCATAGCTCATAACGCCGGGCGCTATGCCCTCTATGTTCACAATAGGCTGATTGTCAACAAACTTATTGCCGCTTAAGTCCTGACCTACCATATATCCCCAATTACCATAATCAAACGCCGTCTCTTCCTCTTGGACAAGCGTGACTTCAGAGACATCCGTATATTGGTTCACAGTAAAATCCAGCTCATTTCTGTTGTTATAAAATCTAATATAATATTTTCCGGCTTTCAAATGTACCGGTGCGCCTGTTGTCCATGATGTTACAGTTATATCGTCCGCCCACACATTACAAAAATCCACCTTACTCAATTTATTTGCTTCAAAAACATAGACGCCGTCCTCCGAAAGATCCACCTGGTAAAACATACTACTGTTTTTCGTATTGGACTGAACCGTACCTCCCACAGTCAACTGCGATACGTCAGGATCAGAAATCACTTCCACAGGAACTTCACAGGTAAGACCTGATTTCCTCTCTTCCAGAAATATCATATAATTTCCAGGAAGCAGCGGTTCACCGGAATCATATATTTCTCCTGTGGCATTATTCCTTACCTTCGCTATAAAAATACCTTCTCCTGCTATCCACCCACCAGTTTCATTATAAGAAAAACTCTGTGTAATACCATCCTCTCTTACAGTTTCAATGATAAGTTTATCCCCATTTTTCCTAAGCGACCCGTCAAAACACCAGAGGAAAGGTTCTTTAACACTTGCGGAAATTTTTGTTGCAACATAGTCAATATGCAGCCAGAATGTGGCGTGCCCCTCCCAGGAAGATTGAAGCTCAATATAATAAGTTCCTGCGCTTACCTTAAAATTTTGAAAAAACTCCTCCTTTAAATCAAGCTCATTGTGCTCTGAATCAAATAATCGCATTGTTGTTGCATTGTCGCTGTAATATTGGAGACGCTGTTCCTTCTCAAATGTAAACTGATAATAAGATTTTCTACCTCCTTCAACAGTAATTCCCTCGCCAAACGTCAACTCAGGCATTTCATTCCACGAAAGCACCTGGCATGGAACTTTTAAGCTGAAATCGCTGTCTTTGAGTATAAACTCATAGTAATACTCGCCTGCCGGATAATTTCCGTCCCCATCTGCCTCCGCAATTGTCCCATCCGCCTTCCGCAATGATTGTGTAAAATTCTGTTCAAATTCCGGCGTCCCTAATTTCAGTTCCGCTGCACTTTCCGTCATACGAACCGTCAATTCAGTCACAACAGGAGCCCCCATACCCTCATAACACTCAGATACTTTGGGTTCACCTATTATCTCTGCCCTTACCTGCTCCTGCATATCTGTTGAACTGCTTTCCGGTATCTCTGTGGTTTCCGTTTCCGCTGCCTCAACACTTTCCACTGCCTGAGCATTTACGGTCGGAGCGCCTGCCATAACAAGCGCCGCTGACAACACTCCTGTCAAGCATCTTCTGAAACACATTTTTTTCATCAGTGTCCCTCCTTCTGATATTCTTCTAATCGTTACATACGATAGCGTGTAATCATTTTACCCCCCCTTTGATTTTGTCAACACAATTTTAAATTTCTTAAAATTATGTGCTGAAAGCGCTTTTGCCGCGGTCCCGTTCATACCCGGATTTTACACTTGCATTTTGCCCCTTCTGTTGTTATACTGATGTGAAGCCGCCAAACCCTGTAAATACGCGGGATTTGCATTGATTACACAAATTGAGGGATATCATGATCACATTATTATCAAAAGTTTTTATCAAAAATCGGGAAAATATCACCGATCCCAACATAAGACAGTCCTACGGCATTTTATGCGGGGCCGTGGGAATTTTTCTGAACCTCTGCCTTTTTGCCGGAAAATTTTTCGTTGGTATTATCAGCAATTCCATCGCCATCACCGCCGATGCTTTTAACAACTTATCAGACGCCGGTTCTTCCATAATTACCTTAATTGGATTCCGAATGGCCGGGCAAAAGCCTGACCCCCATCATCCTTTTGGTCACGGGCGTATTGAATATATCTCTGGTCTGCTGGTAGCGGTGATTATCCTGTTTATGGGATTGGAATTATTGAAATCTTCTTTCTCCAAAATAATACACCCTGAACCTTTAACTTTTTCACCCATACTTCTTTTTGTCCTGCTGGCCTCCATTCTGGTTAAAGGTTATATGTTCCTATATAACCGTCAAATCGGAACAAAGCTGAATTCCTCCCCGATTCTGGCAACCGCCGCCGATTCTCTAAGCGATATGCTGGCAACCTCCCTGGTACTGATTGCTGCTCTGATCTCACATTTTACGACCCTATCCATAGACGGCTGGTGCGGCATACTGGTAGGATTATTTATCTGTTACGGCGGGTATCACGCCGCACGAGATACCATCAGTCCTCTTCTGGGCCAGGCCCCGGACAAAGATTTTGTCCGGCAAATCCACAACCTGGTTATGGCCCATGAAGGTATCCTTGGCGTCCACGACCTAATTGTACATAATTATGGTCCCGGACGAATCCTTATCTCTCTTCACGCGGAAGTTCCGGCAGACGGATGTCTCCTGGAACTTCATGAATTAATCGATACCATTGAACACCAACTGAAAGAACAGCTCCATTGTCATGCAGTTATCCACATGGACCCTGTATGCGTGGGGGATGAAGAGACCGCCCGACTAAAACATTTGGCCGAAGACTGCCTCCATGGCATTAGTGAATCTCTCTCCTTACATGATTTTAGAATTGTGGCTGGTCCTACCCACACCAATTTAATTTTTGATGTGGTAATTCCTTATCATTTTCCCCTATCTGATAAGGAACTGACAACGCTGATCCAGGACAAAATCCGACAAAGGAACCCCAATTACACGGCCATAATCGACGTGGATAAGCAAATGATATAAATGTCGGAACATAAATATAGAAAGGAAAAGGTTTTGATTCCTATGCAATATACAAATATTCCCACCCTTACCGCTGCGGAAATCAAAAGGCTGGAAACGCTGGAACGCAGATACCGCAAAACAGCCAGAACAAAATTTGAACAACGGGTGACTTACTACCACAAAATTACCGGCGGCCGTTTCACCTCCATTACAATCAGAGATCAAAAAAGCCGCTGGGGAAGCTGTTCCTCCAGCGGCACTTTGTCCTTTAATTATCGTCTTATTTTTGCGCCTGCCATTGTATTAGATTATGTGGTCGTCCACGAACTCTGCCATCTGACCCATATGAATCACTCTAAAGACTTCTGGAACATGGTAGCCGCAGTCATGCCGGATTATCAAATCCACCGGCAATGGCTGCGGGACCATGGACATGAACTATCTTTGGAAGCACATTTGGCAAAAGTTGGAATTCCTTTGAATCTCTGAACTCCCTACCTGTTCTCGTCCACATAAAGCTGGGCTCTGCTCTGAATCACGGCGGCTACATCTTGTGCAGATTTCTGCCCGGAATAAAAACTCTCCATCTCTTCGTTAATAATGGTCATAACTTCGTTATTGCTGTAATAGCATTTATTCACGGAGAAAATAAAATCTACCATTTTATCAATCTGTTCCTGGGTCAATGTGGGCAGTACAATGGATTCACCGTTAATATAATAAGTGTCGTCATATTCCACCTTGTTCCCATTCTCATCCTCATAATAAGGTTTTTCCAAGCCTTTATTTGCATTTTCCCTGAAATACTTCATTTGAATGGGGAATCCCCAGGTAACATCTGACTGATATTCATCTGTCAGGTAATACCGCAGGAAACTCCACGCTCCCTCCACGTTAGCGGAACGGGACGAAATTGCAAAGGCCATATCATTCGCGTTCACCAGCGAACCCTGCCCGTTTTCTGTGGGAAACCCTATATAAGTAATATCTTCGCCGAACATACCGTTCATTGTATAAGTCAGGTTTCTGCTGTCACTGATGGTCAATTGGGATAAGATAGTTCTGTTGTCCCGGTACTGGCTCTGATAATTGTCCCAGTACTCTTCTCCATAATAATCTTCGGTAAACTCCACGGGCAATCCTTTGGCATATTCCATCATATCAATAAAATGCTGAGAATTAAAATCACATTTTCCCGTTGAAATATCTATAAAGTCACTGGCACAAAACTCCATCATAACATCAAAGAATCTGTCCCTGGTGAGCTCGCCGAACAATTGGGTTCCCTCCGGCATTGTAGATATTAACTGCTGTGCGTCAGCCATGGTCCAGGAAGTCTTATCTCCTAACAACGACGTCTTACCAACCATGGTTCTCACATTGAACGTAGGAATGACATAATACAGCTTTCCGTCCACAGAGTAAGCGTCAATTACACTGGTTACAAATTCTACCTGAGAAAGCTCCTCATCCTGTTCTATCAATTTGCCAATATCTGTCAGCAGTCCTTTGGAAGCGTAATTTTCCACAGGCAAATTATTCGTAATCAGAATATCCGGCATATTTCCCGTTATAATATCATTGTTAAGCTGGTTATAGCCCGCCGTATAATCTTCATACGAATTATAGGAATCATAGTCTTTAATAACAATACGGTATTGGTCGTTTGTACGGTTATATGCTATCACTCTACGTTTTAAATTACTGCTGATCCCACTGCCCGCCAGCACCATTACCGCCTTATCCTGGATATCTTCGGGTTTCACATATGTCAAAACGCCTGCTTTCAGTCCCTCTTCATAATCCTCATAGAACACAGACAGAAATGTTGTATCATCCACCTCTACCAACGTTGCCATATCGGATACATACAGGTCTGAATTGACAAAGCTCATCTTCATAGTACCTTGCGTATCACCTATATTATAACTATAAACGCCATTTCTGTTAGAATAAATCAAATCGGAATTCTTGCCCGCTGCAAGAGTATTTATCCCGTCCCAACTGAAAGATGCCGGAAGCGCCGCGGGTTCTCCCAACACGTCTGCAGCCAGGTCATATGTGGTTATAAACTCTTTGGTATAATCATTTTCATCATAATATATTACCAGGAAACTTCCGTCCTCCTTGGGAATCATGCGGTCCATATTCTGGAACAATTTGGCGGTACTCTCAGAAAGTTCCTGTTTCCCGGAGATATTTCCCTGGGTATCCACAGCCATTTTATAGAATTTATCCCCTGATAAAATCAAATACAGAGTGCCATCCCCCGCCACAGCCATATTGTTCACATAGATATATTCTTCCTCCTGCAATATATCCAGTTCTTTCTCCCACGCAAAACTTCCGTCCGAATTCCAACAGCTAAGGAAATAATTCTGCTCGGATATATAATTTTCCGGGTCGGAATAGTCCTCATATTGGTATTGATGAATCGCATAAATTTTACCGTCCGTTGAAAATACATAATTATAATAATTATCATATTCCCATATATTTGACGACCCATTGTCTCCCGGCACTACTATATCCGGCACTGCCACTGCCATAGAATCCACCGCTACCCTTGCAAGACCTGCATTTCCCGGACCTCCCGCAGCCGCCTGGTCAGAATCTTTAGCTGGAAATTGTAACGGATACACCTGTATATCGGTTCCGTCCTCTTTCATTGATACTATTTTGATATCGGAATTTCTATTTTCCGACCAGTGATATACCTCCACCACCAGATAAACCATACCGTCCCGGTGAGACGAACCATAGACGTTAAAACCGTCCCCTTGCATATCCGGCAATGAAATTTCCTGTAACTTATACACATTTTCCTTTGCCAAAGCCGCGTTGGCCATTTTGCCGTCCTTACCACAGGCGCATAACCCCACTGTCAGGCACAATACCAGACACAGACTTATCAGCCTTCCTAACCATTTCTTTTTCATAATGACTCCTCCCTGCATTTGAACTATCGCCCTTTTCTTCTCCATCCCCTTTGGGGTCTCTCAAGATATCCAAGGTCCTCAGTTTTCTTTTTCCTTTTTTTCACTTTCTTTTCTTTGGGCATCCCACCTTCTTCTGTTTCATCTCCATACGCGCCTTTGCTTCTGCGCGCACGCAGCTTCTCCATGCCTCGTTCCGCTTTATCCTGCAGCTTCAGCCGTACATCCCGCAGCGTCCAGCCCTTGTGTCTCCACCAGATGATAAAAAATACCAGTGCAAGCACTACAGGATATGCCAGAAACAACAACTCAAACAATGTCAGTATTGCCAAAATATCTTCATATCCTCTGGCAATATTCTCCCAAAAAGGATATATAATGGCTTTGCCGTTCATAGATCGGGTTCCGAACTGCATAAGCAGTTTCAACCTTGAAAGAAAACCATAGCGGGATGTATTTTCCACCACCTCCACGTTCTTTTCGTCAGAACCTAAATTATCCTTTATATATTGATAGGCAAATTCCGAAACCGGATTTGGCATCACTATTTCATAATGATTAATGCCGTTACTCTTACCATATTCGGAAAGAGTCTCATAAGAGACATACACCAAAGTGCTGTCCAGCCCCGCCGCCTCTGCCAGACGGCCGTCCTCTCTGTGTATTACACCAGCCACAATATGGGGCAGTCCGCCGATCGTTACCATCATTCCCGCCACATCGGAGGAACCAAACAATTGCCACGCCGCATCCTCGTCTAAAATACAATAGTCCTGCATCAAGTCATTTCCCGAAAAATAGGAACCATATAAAAGCCTCTCAGGATGGAACAGGAAAAAATCACCGCCAATCCCCACAGCATCCGCCGAAATGCTTCCCTTATCGGTGGAAATCGTAATTTTGCCGTCCGCGCTGTACGCATCCGCCCAAAGTCTGGCGCCCGCATTTTCCGATTCCTGCACCACGGAGGCGTCCGCCAGCGCCTTATCAATAGAATGTTCAAATTCAAGGATGGAATCCTCTGAAATACCCGCATCTACCGAAAAAAAGCAACTGACCTGCGCAGTATTTTTCGGATTGCCCCACCGTTCGGCTGCCTGTTGGGACAACTGGCTGTGGCACAAATGGTTTGTTATGAATAGCAGAATCAGGAAAACCAGAAAGGAAATGCCCCCACTGATACCCAGTACTATTTTCTTCATCACTTACCTCATTTTCCTCTATTCTTAATTAGAAGCCAATCGAACAAGCTTCCCTGCTTCTACAGGTTTGGTGGACGTAGTAATTACAAATTCATAGCCGTAAAGGGCGGCGCTGATAGCAGATTGGGTATCATCGCTTGCCAATACCTCCACATCCACACGACTTGCGGTATAACGGGTTCCCAAAGGACTTGACTTAGATTCCACAATCAAGATAAATTTGCCGTTGTTATCCTCACGAATGGCGCTGTTGGGAACAATATAATCATAGTTTGCACTCTTCTGCCCCACGGACAGGCTTAAGGACTGCCCGGCGGTGACGCTGCTGCCGGTGACGTCAAACGTCAGAAGTTTCTTCTGGCTGGGATCCGTATTATCCGGCTTAATGCTGGAAAGTGTTACAGTCACATCGTCATATCTCCAGGCATTGACCAAATCGGCCCTGTCTCCCACAGACAATCTTCTGGCCTGTTCATTGGTCACGGAAAAGCTTAAGGTATAACCTTTTCCCTCAGGCTGCATAACCGCCACGGGAGTATCTGCGGAAGTGGAGTTCCCCGCCACCACATTCAGTTTTGTCACCGTGCCGGAAATAGGCGCCGTAATCGTTGCGCCGACGGACTTCTCCTTTAACTCATCCACAGTCTCCTGAGCCTTGTCTATGGCATCCTGGAAATCCTGCAATCCGGATACTCTGCCAATCTGCCCGTTTAACTCTGTAAGCTCTTTCTGCCTGTCTTCTAAGTCCTTCTGTCTGTCCGTCACCTCTTCTTTCTTCTGTGCCAGCGTCCTTTCCGCATCCCTCTTCTCATCCGCTACAAAGCCCTGCTGATACTGGAGATTATTGACAATGTCCTCTTTATCTTTTTGCATTTTGGCTTCCAGCCTTGCCTGGGCGGCATCCTTGGCCTCTTCCTTCACCTTTACATCTTCATCCGCAGCCTTCAGTCTGTTTTCACATTCTGCCGCCCTTTGACCCTCGCCGGCAAGTTTTCCATCCAATTCCAACTGAAGTCTTTGTGCCTCTTCCACATTTCCGGCGGCATTGGCCTGATCAATTTTAGGCTGATATTCCGATTTTATCGCCTCGATTCCTTCATAGATGCGATTCAGTTCTCCCTGAATATCACTGCGGTTATTCTGCGCGTCAGCCCATTCGTCCCTGGCCTTATCCCTGGCCCGCTTTTCATCCGAATCCCCCTCGTCATTCCTGTTCTGTTCAATGGAAATCTGTGTACTAAAGGCTTCATATCTTTCGGTGACTTCGTTTACTACCTTCTCGGCATCCCTCACGGCATTTTCCGCAGCTTTTACAGCATTTTCCGCAGCTTTCACAGCATTTTGCTTTGCGGAAATCTGTTCCCTGTATGCCTCTATGGTAATACCGTTTTCCGCCGCCTGAATGTCTGTGGACGTTAATTCCGTACTGAGCAGCGCAGTCTCATAATCCTTCTCCGCCTTTTCCAGCGCCTCTATAGCCGCTTTCAGCTCGTCGCTGTCCTTATCCTCAAGGTAAAAAAGAATATCTCCTTTCTGAACCACATCTCCCGCATGGACCGCCACACTGGCTACCTGCCTGGTCTCCGTCACTTTTACCTCATAAGGGTCACCACTCTCCACCGTTCCTGTTCCTCGAATCTTAGCCGTAATGGTTCCCGACTGTACGTTCTGCGTGGCCACCTCCGGCAGGGAATAATTCATAATGGTCTGGGAGAAAAAAGTCAGCAGCAACATAACTGTCAGGAATACAATCGCCGCATTCTTCACCCAATCCCTTCTCTTAGTTCCGTTCTCGTTCATAGCTTTTCCTCTCCTCTATCCATAGATCTTATTAACCCTTGATACCGCCCTGGTAAGTGATTCCCTCCACCAGATACTCTTCCCCATACAAAAAAATCAACAGGCTCGGAACCATATAGATTGTAGCTACCGCAAACGCCAGTCCGATTTCCCCCGCATTAATTTTACTCAAAAACACTGACAGGGGGTGCATCTCCGCATCGGTGAGAAGCAGCAAGGGCTGTTCCACCATATTCCAATAATCAATAAATACCAAAATGGCTGCAGAACATATGGCGCCTTTACACAGCGGCATACAAATGCGCCTGTAAATCTGCCACTCTCCCGCGCCGTCAATCTGTGCAGCCTCCATCACCGATTCCGGTATTCTGCGCATGAATTTTGTCAGAAGGAACACCGCAAAGGGAGAAACGATACCGGGCAGCCAGATAGCCCAGTTGGTATCCAATAGTTTCAGCCAATCGCTGACCAGATAATTTGGTACCAATGTGACCTGATAGGGCATCAGCATCAGAATGATATACATAAAGAAGATCATCTCCCGGATTCTTCCCCGATACCTGGCAAAACCATAGGATGCCAGGGACGCCACAATCAACTGGAACAATACAATGGGACCCACCAATATAACGGAATTCCAGAACTTCAGCAAATATTCCGGACTTTTCAGCAATACCGTATTGTACTGGCTAAAAGATACCATATCAGGGATAAATTTTAAATTTACTTTTTCCGATATGTACACCTTCCCGCCTTTGGCATCGGTAGCAAAGACAGAACCGTAATTGGCCGAAATCTCCGACGCCGACATAAAGGAATTGGTTATGGTCAATATAATGGGCATCAGAAACAGAAATGCAAATGTTGCAGCCACCACAGTTGCCAGGACTATCTTTGTTGTCTTCCACATTTTCCTGCGCTTAACGCTGACTGTCTTATTTCGGCCACGCTGCATAGAACCGGTTGATGGAAGCTCATATGTACTTTTTTTCTGTTTTTTCAACCTTCCACATCCTTTCCAAAACGATTCTCCGCGATAAACAAAATTCCGATAATTACAATCATCACCAGAGACATTAAAATTGCCGCCGCCGACAATGTCTGATAATCCAACGATTTGAATTTATTGTTCATAAAGTGCTGCAATGTGTAAATGGAATCATATGGATAGTCCCCTGTAAGCAGATATACTTCCCGGAATACCTTAAAGGAATTAATTAAGGACATAATCGTCACAAATAAAAGCGTAGAGGACAGATACCTTATTTTAATATGGAAAAATGTCTGCAGAGGCGTGGCGCTCTCCAATGTGGCCACCTCCAGAATATCCTTTGGAATACTGGCCAGAGCCGCCATAAACATAATCATATTATACCCCAGGTTCTTCCAAAGAAATAAAATCACCACCACAATCAAGGCATAATCTGATTTCAGCCAGTCTATCTTATCCACTCCAAACACCCCCAGCACCTCATTTAATGCCCCGTTATAATGGAAAATCACTTGCCAAATAAGCACAATGGAGGCCACGGGCACCATCATGGGACTGAGAAAAAATGTCCTGAACTGACTTCTGAAGGGCAGCTTTGCTTCCAGCACAATTGCCAGCAACAGCGAAAGCACTACCGCCAAAGGCACCGCCACGGCAGAAAAAGATAAGGTATTGTTGACCGCCCGCCGAAATGCGGAATTGCGTACAATGCTCTCAAAATTATCCAGAAATACAAAATTACCGCTGATGGGATTATCTACCATCGAATAATAAATCACCACCAGAAAAGGAACGATAAAAAACGTCATCACCCCGATAAAGCTGGGAGCCAGAAAGGCTCCCGAACTTATTTTCAGCTTGCGCGTTCTTCGGGTTGTTTTAATATGATTCTTCGGCTCGTTTGCCCTCCCATGTCTTCGGGACGCTCTCTCATGGGTACGGCCTGCCTTCGGCTGTCTGATTTTTTGCTTTTCACTCACTTTTCATCCTCATTCCGGATGTTATTCCATCCCTTAACTATTCTCACCCACATACATCTTAACCCGGCTCTGAATGACTTTCGCCACCTCGTCCACGGACTTCTGCCCCTTATAAAAAGCCTCCGCCTCTTCGGTTATGATTTTCACGACTTCGCTGCCGAAATTATACGAAACCGGACGGGCCGCGTCAATCAAAGCCATTACCATGTCAACTTCTTCCTGTGTGGTGGTATGGTAAGTATAGGACCAGCCATCCTCATATTCCACACTGCTGCCGCCTTCCCAGGCTACCATCTCTCCGTTCTCATTTTCATAGTACTCCACTTTCGTAGCTTCCGCTATCTTCTCATCCAACTGACTCTTCAACACCGGAAATCCCCAGGAATACTTCCCTTCTTCCTCAGTCAGCCAACTTTCGATAAATGCCCACGCACCATCCTTATGATTAGACTTCGCAAGAATTGCACATGCCTGATCTGCTATAAGGGCATGCCCGCTCTGTCCGTCTGCCAAAGGGAAACCAATAAATGCAGCATTCCCCTGAAACTCTTCTATGGGCACCTGTACATCTTCAAAATTAGAAATTGCCGTCATATCCAACAGCACTTCACCATTCTGAATCCTGGTGGGTGTTGACGCGCCTCCGGCTGCGTAGTCAACCTCGTCGGGAAAACGATTTACGAAATTCAGGAGGTTCTTAAACTCATCGCTGTCAAACTTACACTCCCCCGTAGACCAGTCAATAAAAGCGCCTTCATTAAATACCATCATATAATTCATCATCTGCGCCTTGGGCATATCGTCAAAAAGCTCCGCCTCCGGATGCGCTTCCCCATAGGCAACCATCTCTTCCAGGGTCCAGCCGTCCTTGCCCTCAAAATCGTCTTTACTGCCCACCATGGTATGAATGGAAAAGTTCTTTGGAATACTCACCAATACATCCTGATACGTATATGCCGTCAATACATTCTCCACAAAATCCTCCCGGCTGAGAACACTGCTCTTCTCCAGATACGGCGTCATATCCTCGAAAAGGCCTTTGGCTGATAACTGCGCCACATTTACCCCGCTTAAATCCAATATGTCCGGACAATTTCTGGATGTAACATCGTTATTCATATTGGTAATGCCTGTTCTCAGCCTGGCTTCATAATCTTCGCCATCCGGCATATAGTCCCTGATGCTGATACGATACTTATCGTTACTCTTATTAAATTTCACTGCCATGGACTGGAGATCCGATCCTCCGTAGAGAGTCCCTATCACAATGGTTTCCTTCTGTGCCAACTGACTGCTCTTAGTCTTGGTCAAAAGCGCTACTCCTCTGTCGTCATTCTGCCAGTCCTCATAGACCACCACAAATCTTCCGTCCTCCAATGCACCGCACACAGACACGGTGTTGCCGTCAATATCGCTGTCCAGCCATTCAAACACCTCTTCCTTTGTCTGCGTCGCCAGATCATATTCATAAACAGTGGTGTTGTCATAGATCAAGAAGTCCTTCTCTACTCCCGGCGTAATCTTCTCACCGTTGACATTGGGGAAATTTTCGTAGACATTCCCCGTGGTACGCCCTTCAAAGTCAAGTTCTATCAGGATATTTTGGCTTATGCCTTCACCGGTATTGTAATTGTACATATTTATGTACATTTTCCCGTCTTTTCCTCTGCCCATGCCGTTGACCCAGCCGTTTGCAGTATCTATGGATATCTTACCCTGTTGCGCGCCCTCCGCGTCAAAGAGTAAAATCATACTTTCCATACACAGATAGAGACGCCCCTGACCGTCCGCCGCCATAGTCCGAATATAGGAATTCTGTTCATCCTCTTCCAACCATTTTGTCAAGTCCTCCGAATATACCATATTACCCTGCGCGTCAAATTTATACACAATTTGTTGAGAATCCAAGGAACCGTCCTCTTTTTCCATGTACTCATATGTAACCGTGTAAATACTGCCGTCCTGCCCTAAAGAAAACGAATTGATATTCATATCTTCGCTCCCCTCCGGCCATGCAAGGGGAATTGTCTCCACCTGTCTGTCCGTCAGAGAATATTTGCAGAAACTATTTGTTCCGGTCTCAGACGCTTCATCCCATGTATAGGAAGTATAATAAATATTGCTTCCCGCCATCTGCATACCATAATAGGATACATTTTCATCTTCAATGGAAACAAATTCCGGTACATAAATCCATTCCTTCTGTTCCACCGTATCCGTGTCGCCACAGGACACAAGCGGCAGCGCCGCAAGAAGCGCGCAGGAAAACGCCCCCAGACGTCGTACCAGTTCTTTTTTCATAATCTAACACCTCATTCCTGGAAAAATAAAAACTCAATATGCGGTTTCTTGAATACATTCAGAAGGTCAGTCATTCTAAAACCACATATTGAGTATAGCATACTATTTGAAAAATGCACCTTAAGATTTTATGAATTACAGAAAAATAAAACATAAAATTGCAATAATTTTGTAATTTTTTCACTATTTTAAGCGAATGTAATACTTTCTTAATTCCCGTGTCCGCCTTCTGTAACGCCACATACTTCCTAAGTGATTATAGAACCAGAATGACTCTACCAACAGACGATTTGCCTTTCCCATTTTGTCCTTAGTGGTCTTGCCATAATATTCTCCGCCGCATGCAACCGCCTCCCGTCCCTTTTCTTTGATAAGGCCGATCAAATCGGATTCACAGGAGATTGCTTCCTTAAATTCTGTGTATCCCAACCCCACACAGTCCTCTTTATGGGCGTCGCTGCCGCCGAAGACAGGCTTGTCAAACTGTCTGGCAAGCTCCATTGCCTTCTGATTACTCTCAGGGGTTTCACAGGAGTTAAACCCTTCCAGAAAATCGAATTTATCAATCACCGCAAGCTGATTGCGGAATTTTCTGGTATTGATAATACTTAAGTACTTCTCACCGCATGGATGGGCGGGTCCTAAGATACCGCCGTTTTTATGAACAATTTCGATGAGAAAACGCACCGGCAGTCCCCGAAGCTCTAAAATCTTCAGTTTGACTCCCTCAGGCATAATTACAAGAATATGTCCTGCGTCAATGGTGTCATATTCCACACCTTTCAGCACCAGGAAGTTATCATTATAGTTTTCTCTTACTTTTTTCCACTCCCTGTATCCATTATATGAGTCATGGTCACTGACAAGCATTCCGTCAAATCCCTTTTCTTTTAATCTGGCAATAAATTCCTCAATGGGCACTTTGCCGTCTAATGACCCCTCTTTTGTATGGCAATGCATATCAAACTTCATTTCTATCTTTATCCTTTCTTAAATGGTCTATATATTAATCCACACTTTTTAATGATTCCGTCATGCTGATTCTCTCCAGTTTTCCTTCCATAACTTTGTCCACAAACCATGCAAAAATTATGGTCAGCACCGCGCTGTAACAATAACTTATAGGTTTTACATAAACGTCAAAATTCATTAAATCCACCTGAATCTCACTCATGACAAACCTGTGCAGAAAAATTCCCAGCAAAAGACCTGCTGCCGTTCCCATTCCGGTCAGCAAAAGATTTTCCCGAAACACATAGGATGCGGTCTCCTTCTTATAAAAACCCAATACTTTAATGGTTGCAATCTCTCTAATGCGTTCTGTAATATTGATATTGGTCAAATTATACAGTACGATAAACGCCAGTCCCGCTGCACATAAAATCACCACTGCCACAATTATATCCAAACTTGCCATCATATTGCCGATGCGCTTCATAGTATCCTGATTTACCGTCACATTTACAACCTCTTCCATCTGCATCAACGCCGCAGAAACAACATGCGCCGCTGCCGCTGAAGCACCTTTTAAAGCAAAACCATCCCCTTCCGCCAAAGCTTCTCCTTCTATGTCAAAGGGTTCTTCCGAAAGCTTAAAATACACTGTCTTCTTCTCCGGTTCTTCCCCCATTTGCTCCCGCCAGGTCTCCTCGCTGACGTGCACATAATCGTAGATATAATTTTCATAAACCGCCGCAACCGTAACCGAAAACGTTCGCATATCTTCATCCCGCAGCGTAATTTGTTCCCCTGCCCGTACATGGTATTCTCTTGCCAGCTTATCGGATATCACCGCCTCTCCCAGTTCGGGATAGGGAATCAAGTCTCCATTTTCAGTATGAAAATTAACGAAATTCGGCATTTCTTCAGCCGTACCAGTGATAAGAATCACGGATTCTACAGCAGTTTCTCCTACAAAATCCATATTTTTCTCCATGACACAGGTAAAGCTGTCAACCCCTGCTTCCTCCAGCCCCCGTAAGGTCTCCAACATGCCTTCGTCCACACTGTCCTGAAGAGAAGCGCTTAAGTCAAAGGTCTGTATTTCCTCAAACTGCATTCTGGCCACATCGCCTATGGAATCTTTTATCCCAAACCCTGTCACCAGCAAAGCAGTACAACCGCTGATTCCCACCACCATCATAAACAATCTCTTCTTATATCGGAAAATATTCCTAAGCGAAACTTTTCTGAGAAACCCCAGACGCTTCCACAAAAAAGGAATCCGTTCCAGAAAAACTCGTTTGCCGGCTTTGGGCGCCTTTGGACGCATCAATACAGCCGCCACCTGAGCCAACTCTACCCGACAGGACAGCCATGTAGTACCCATGGAACACAACAAAGAAACCGCCAAAGAAATAACCGCCAATTTCCAATCAAACAAATATGCAATGGGATCCGCCTGGTACATAATTCCATATCCATACCACACCACCTTCGGAAATCCCCAGGTTCCCACAAAATATCCTACAAAACAGCCTGTCAACGCCGCCAGTCCCGAATACGTCATATATTTTGACATTATCGCAGCTTCCCCGTAACCCAGCGCCTTCAATACGCCAATCTGTGTCCGCTGCTCTTCCACCATTCTATTCATGGTGGTAATACATACCAACGCCGCCACCAGGAAAAAGAACAAGGGAAAAATATTGGCAATTCCCGCCACAATATCCGCATCGTTCTCAAAACACACATAACCTACATTGGCATCCCGCCCCAATACATAGATCTCCGGCTCCTCCAACTTTGACAATTCATCTCTGGCATCGGCAAGTTCTGTCTCCGCCTCCCCAATCTTTTCCTCAAATTCTTTTAGTGCATCCTCATATTCCTGTTCCCCTTCCTCATATTCCTTTTTTCCGTCTGCCAGCTCAACCTCCTTCTCCCGCAAGGTCTCGCGCCCCTCCGCAAGCTCAGCCTTCGCCTCTTCAATGGCTTCCTCCCCCTCCGCAAGTTCCGTTCCGGCGTCCGCAAGAGCCTTCTCTCCCTCCGCCAGTTCAGCCTTTCCGTCTGCAAGCGCCTGCCGGCCTTCCGCAAGCTGTCTTTCCCCTTCCTGGATTTCTTCCCAGGCTTTCGCAAGCTGACTGTCTCCTTCCTCCAACTCCAAAACTGCCTGGTCAAGCTGGACCTCATATGCGGCAATTATCCTCTCGCCTTCCTCAATGACTAAAAGACCCGCCGCCAGTTCTTGTTCGGAAATCAATCCTGCAAAAGCGGCGGCCTGCAGCCCCTGCTTTTGCTCTGCTAACTGCTTTGCCTGCTCCGCTAACTCTGCCTGGCGCTGGGCCACTTCCCGCTTTCCGGCCTCCAGTGCCTCGTCTCCCTTTTCCCACTGCCGCTTCCCTTCGGCAAGCTCTTCCTCTCCCTTTCTCAGTTCTTCTTCCTTCTCGGCTATGGTTTCTTTCGCATCCGCAAGCTCCTGCTCTTTCTCAGCTATGGTGACATAGGCCTCCCTAAGCTCTCTCTCTTTTTCTTCCAGCGTCCGTTCCCCGTCTGTAAGCTCCGCTTTCGCATCTTCCAAAGCCTGCTCTCCCTCCGCAAGCTCCCTCCTGGCGTCAGCAAGCGTCATTGCTCCCTCCGCAAGCTCCGCCTCCCCCTCCGCTTTTTTCTCCGCAAATTCTTGCTCCGCATCCGCAAGCTCACGTTCCGCCTCATCTAAAATACGCCCATAGCGTCTGTTTGCAGCCTGCTGCGCAAACACCTTCCACTGGGGCTCCAATTTATCTATAAATTCATTATATTCCTTGCTGTACAGTGCATATTCCCGTTCAAAACGCACATAGATTTCCGTATCATATTCCACGTCGAAACCATCTCTGGGCATATAGACAAACCCATCCAGCCGCCCCGTTCCCAGAGATGTATTGCCTCTCTCATACTGCAAATACAAGGGAGACTGAACAGTACCCACAATGGTATACTCCGTAAATGCAAAATGTTCCAAATCCTCTTCTTTGTTATCCTCCGACAGATAAATGACGCTGCCAACGGCAGAATCCGGAAACAATTTACTGTCCACCAGACATTCATTACTCTCCTGAGGAAGTCTTCCTGAAAGTAATTTTAATGTATTGACCTGTTGGGTCATACTATAAGCCTTAACCACTCCCTGGTTCCCGTCCCCCATATGATACAATATATCAAACGAAACGGCGCTCTCCACTGCGTCCGCCTCACCTGCAAGTTCCGCCGCGTTTTCTCTGTCAAAGCCCACTGTGGAAATCAGGCGCAAATCATAAAAAGCATGTTGATTCAGATAATCCTTCACCGTGAGCATCATTGCAGACTTTGCCACAGTCAAACCTGCAAAAAATCCCACCCCCAATGCTACAATTGCAAAAATTGCCATAAATCGGCCGAAACTTGAACGAATTTCTCTGAATGTTGACTTTTGTATCAGTGTTCCTTTTACACTTTTTCTCACCATTCTATCTCCGATACATCCACAATATGCTCATTTTTAACCGTACTGACCACAGTACCGCTCTTCACCGTAATGATACGATCCGCCATTGCAGTAAGCGCCTGATTATGTGTAATGACAATCACCGTTTTGCCCATGTCCCGACAAGTAGCCTGGAGCAGCTTCAGCACCGCCTTGCCGGTGTTGTAATCAAGGGCACCGGTGGGCTCGTCACACAGTAAAAGTTTAGGATTCTTTGCCAGCGCTCTTGCTATGGCCACACGCTGCTGCTCTCCCCCGGACAATTGGGCCGGAAAATTATTCGCCCGTTCCTCAAGTCCCACCTGTTTGAGCACCGTTGCCGCATCCAGCGGTTCCTTACAGATTTGCGCTGCAAGCTCCACATTTTCCAAAGCAGTCAAATTCTGCACCAAATTATAAAACTGAAATACAAACCCCACGTCAAAACGTCTGTATGCAGTTAATTCCTTCTTATTATAAGAAGATACCTCCTGTCCGTCAAGGAATACGTTTCCGCCCGTTAAGGTGTCCATACCGCCCAAAATATTTAATATGGTAGTCTTACCCGCGCCGGAAGCTCCCACAATCACACAGAATTCCCCTTTTTCGATTTCAAAATTCACATCGTGAAGGGCCTGGATTTCCACTTCTCCTGTTTTATACACCTTGTGCACATTCTGAAAACTTACAAAAGAACCCATTTGCATCCATCCTGTTCCATAGTATCATGCCTAAATTCATTTTAGTGGCGTCTAACCTAAAAAAGTATAACACAAAACCTTCCATTCTACAAATTGTTTTGTTATAATTAATAAAAAACTAATTAAAAAACCAAATTTTAGATAAAGGGTGGGATATACGTATGCTTTTTATTCATTTTTCTGCCATATTGGGCACACTTGTTTTTGTCATCTGTTTTTGGGGCGCAAAACAGAGGCGCGGCACCTTTCGGAACAGGCAGCTTTTCCTGTTATTTCTGGGGGCATTGTTCCTTCGTCTGATTGCCGCCGCCCTATCCAGGGGCTTCGGCAACGATACTGCCTGCTTTGCCTCATGGGCCAACCGAATCTTTGAGGTAGGTCCGGGCCATTTTTATTCGCCGGACGTATTTACGGATTATCCTCCCGGCTACATGTATGTGCTTTGGATTGTCGGCGCCATAGGGAAACTTTTTCATATGCAATATTATTCCGTTCCCCACCTGATTTTATTAAAACTTCCTGCAATTATTTGCGACATCTTCTGCGGTCTGCTGCTTTTTAAGGAGGCTTCTAAAAAGTGCTCCCAAAATCAGGCCCTTTTCTTATGTGCGGCTTATTTATTTAACCCGGCAATTATTCTCAATTCCTCCGTTTGGGGACAGGTGGATTCCGTCTACACCCTGGCAATCCTTTATATGTGCCTGTGTCTTATACACCGGAAAACCTATTCCACCTATATTGCCTTTGCCATTGGTGTACTAATCAAGCCCCAGACCCTTATGTTTGCCCCTGTGCTTCTGGCGGGCATCATTGAACAGGTGTTTCTCCAAAATTTTTCTGTCAAAAAATTCCTTCATCACCTGTTCCAGGGCTTGACTGCCATCGGCGGAATGGTTATCCTCTGTCTTCCCTTCGGATTGGAAAATGTCTGGAAGCAGTATTTTACTACGGTGTCTTCCTACCCTTATGCCGCGGTCAACGCCTGCAACTTCTGGGGACTTTTCGGCCTCAACTGGATTAGTCAGGATAATCTGTTCTTAGGACTTCCCTGCCGCATTTGGGGCTGGAGCGCCATTGTAATCGCTATTGCGGTAACTCTCCTGCTGGGGCTGCGCAATCGCAAGGATTCGGAGAAATATCCGTTCTTAGGCGCATTTTTAATGCTTACCATCTTTGTATTTTCCGTGCGTATGCACGAGCGATACCTGTATCCCGCATTGATTTTGCTGTTATTTGCCTATATCTACAAACCGGCCAAAATGAACTTCCTATGCTACGCCGGCTTTTCTATCATGCACTTTTACAATACCGCGGACATATTGTTTTTCTATGACCCCAAAAATTATGACAGAAAAAGTCCGCTGATCATCCTTGTATCTCTGGGAATGCTTGTAAGTGCCGGACTGCTCTTTTACACGACTTACCGCTATTACGCCAAAGGGGAATCCACAGATTGGCAGACCGTCGCCGCAAAGGAAACGGCGAGGCTGGAAAACGGCCGTCCTGGCGCAATTGGGGTCATATGGTCCTTTTTCAGAAATCCCTCGTCCTTCCAGACTTCCCGAAAGGGCATGCCTTTGAAAAAAATTGATTACTTCTGGATGATATCTCTTACTTTGGTCTATGCCTGCTTTGCCTTATACGACCTTGGAGACCGCCAGGCGCCCGCCACTGCTTTTGCTGTGGAACAAAATCAGACCATTACATTTGATTTCGGTTCCGACGTACCAGCGACACTCACCTATTACATCGCTCCCTGGCACAAAAGTATTTTTACTCTGGAAGGCAGAAATCATACAAATGAATCCTGGACCGCCTTAGAAGACGTGACACTGGATAAAGTCTTTACCTGGCAAAATGTCTCTTTGAAATCCAACATGAGCCAGTTAAAGTTCACATTACAAAGTTCACGCTCAACTTCTCTGTTGGAACTTGCCTTTTTAGACCAGGACGGCAATTACCTGACTCCCCTGAACGCGGAGGAATATCCTGCGCTGTTTGACGAATCCGCCCTGATACCAAAGACAAAAGGATTCCGCAACAGCATGTATTTTGACGAAATTTATCATGCCCGTACCGCTTACGAGTTTTTAAATGGGCTTATTTCCTATGAGAATACCCACCCGCCTTTTGGGAAAATCCTGATTTCCATTGGGGTTGCTATGTTTGGCATGAATCCCTTTGGCTGGCGTATTATAGGCACGCTCTTTGGCATTGCCATGATTCCTCTGGTATACCTGTTTGCCAGAAGAATCACAGATTCCACTCTTATGTCCGCCCTGGCCTGCACTATGTTTACCTTTGACTTCATGCACTTTGCCCAGACCAGAATTGCCACCATTGACGTTTACATCACCTTTTTTGTCATACTGATGTACTATTTCATGTTCCAGTATTGTAAGCTCAGCTTCTACGATACTCCTTTGAAGAAAACCTGGATTCCTCTGGGCGCCTGCGGCATCAGCATGGGCTTGGGCGTAGCTTCCAAATGGACAGGCGTTTACGCCGGAATCGGACTTGCATTGATATTCTTTTCCGTTCTGTACCGAAGATATTTGGAATATCAAGCAGCGCAGAAAAATCCTTCCGGCAAAACCAATGGTATATCTCACAAACAAGTAATCAAAAACTTTGTGCCCTATGTGAAGCAAACGATTTACTTCTGTATGGTATTTTTCGTAGCGCTTCCTGCCCTGATCTATCTCCTGTCCTATGTGCCTTTCAGGGATTATACCGAAAGAGGACTTTTGGACAGGATGATACACAATCAGGAAACCATGTTCAATTACCACAGCAATCTGGAATCCACACATCCGTACTCATCCTCCTGGTACGAATGGCCCATTATGAAACGTCCAATTTGGTATTTTTCCAATACCATTACCAAAACTGCAGAAGGAGGAATCAGAGCCGGGTGTGTGAAAAATACTCATACTCCCCCACGTACCACCCACAAACCCATGGAAACAGGAACCAATTCCACAGTGCAAACAGATGATTCGGATTCCATTCCGGCAAAAAAATTACGCTTAAGTTCCCGTACAATTACGCAGACATACAAGACCCGCCTACGGGAGGGCATCAGTTCTTTCGGGAACCCTGCCGTATGGTGGCCGGGGATACCAGCCGCATTTTATATGGTGTATTTATTCGTAAAGAAAAAGGACAGAATCGCCGCATTCCTGTTGGTTGGATATCTGGCACAGTACCTACCCTGGTTCTTTGTGACAAGGATTACATTTATTTACCACTATTTCCCCAGTGTAGTATTTTTAGTACTTATGATACTGTACAGCATATTACAATGGAGGGCCAAACTGCCCAAACCACTTTTTGTAACAATGGTGCTTCTGTATGGTATCACAGTATTGGGGCTGTTCCTGCTTTTTTACCCCGTGCTGGCCGGCCAGCCTGTGGATGCGGATTTCGTGACAAAATACCTTAGATGGTTTGACAGTTGGGTACTGACTTCCAAATAGAACATCGTTAAATTAAAAGCCCGCCAAATACTGCGACTGTGTTTGGCGGGCTTTTCCATATTTTCTTTTCTATATTTTGTATGCCTGTTCCATTTTCTTATCAATAGCGTCAACTGTAATTTTATCTCCGTCTCCAGACCCCAAACAGGCTTTTCTTATAGTGTTTCAGCGCTTCCACCGCAGGCCCATAATTTCCTGCAGCTTTCAGATGCTCCACTCCTTTTTCAATGTTCTCCCGTACACCAATTCCCTCGGCATACATCATTCCCAGTCCATAACTTTTATAGCATGAATCTTTGTTTCTCTCCAATAGGGCCTTTCCCCGCGCCGGGTCTTGCCGGCATCCATATCCCAACAGATAGCATATCCCTAACAGATCGTACCGCGCATATTCAGGCTCCTGATCCTGTTCTAAGTATTGAATGGCTCTGGCATAGTCCACAGCCGTTCCCACCCCCAGAAAATACATAACCCCCATCTGGCGGCAAGCATAGCTGTCGTTTCCGTAACTGGCGGTTTTCTCATAACATTCCAACGTATAGGCCAAATCACGTTCCACGGCCTTGCCGTCCCAATAAATATCCGCCACGATATGCCAGCCCCAAAGGTGTCCTGCCTCTGCAGCCTTAACCGCCCAAGGAAGGGCTTCTTTGGGCCTATCTGCAGTGTACGCAAGATGGTTAGCTAAAGCGTACATCCACTCCGGGTAACCCTTTTCCGCACCCTGCCGCATAATTTCCACTGCCCTTGCCGGTTCGGGCAAGATCAGTTCCCCTCTGCCATACTGATAATAATGGCAGTAATTCCGCCCCGCCAGAATCATACCGCCGGAAAATGCCTTTTCAAACCAGGGAATACTCTGTTCCATTTCCATACGCCGCCAGGCATCCCATGCTTTCCTATTGGCAAATTCGCTTTTCTTACGATCTTCAATCTCTATCACATCCAAAAAATAATAGGTATTCCCAATCATATACTGGCAGAACGGACAACCATTTTCAGCCTTTTCAAGAATGACTTCCCATGCCTCTTTTATGCTGTCAAATGGCATAACTTCCCGTAACTTTGGGGTCAGCATATCCATACGGAGCGCCCCCAGAACCGCTGCGGCACTGCCCAGAGAGATTGCCTCATGGAGCATTGCATAAGCCGCCGCTTCATTTTCTTCAAACGGATGATATTCCCAGCTATAACAGGAACCGGAAAAACAGCGGGAGAGAAAATAACAAGCATCTCCATCCCCGTCCTTTGACGCAAGCAATAAGGCGTCCGCCGCCGCTTTTGCCCTGTCGTTATCACAGCAATCATAGAGATCCTCAATGGCTTTATCCACCACGTCATTAAAATATTTTCCCATGCTTCATTTTGCCCTTTCCCTTTTCTTTCTCTATCTGGGCGGTAATATCAGTCCAACCGCTCATTTCTTCCAGAAAGCCGTGCTCCAGGTAACTTACCAGCCAGAATTTCACCTGTGTCACAGTTCCTTCTTTTGCCAGAAATCTTACATCCCCTTTCCCCGTGTTATTGGTACACCAAATCACCATTACTTCATCTTGAATACCGGGGAACAAATCAAATGCTTTCATTCCCCATTCCAGAAATACTTTCTGGTATTTTCCCTCATGAATACCTTCAATGGCCAGTTCAACATCCCTGACAGAAAAAAATTTATGTTCGTTATGCCAGCTTTCTCCAAAAATAACCAGAAGTCGGTGCCAATAGTTCAATTGTACACTCTGATCGGACAGAAGCTGCTGCCAGAAAGATTCCACACTTTCCCGCTGTGCCTCTGCTTCATCTGTACTGGGAGCTACTTCGCCCCATGAACCATACTCTTCATTTTGACCTTCCGTCTCTTCTTCCTGCCCAGCCTTCCTTTCAACGCTTTCCCACTCAGAAAAATCCAGACTGCCCGCTAACAACTGTTGCAGCCATTTCAGCGCCAAATCTGGTTCTGTTCTTTTCCGATATATCTTATATTCGGCATTCGGCATTTCCAAAAATGCCGCCAGAATGACAGTATCATAATAAATACATAAAATCTGATTTAACAGACCATATTCTCCGGCAGATAAATGCGGCACTATCTTAATGTCAAAACTCTTGTGCTCCTCACTTTCCACAAGAATACGCATCTGTTCCCGCAAAGCTTCAGATGTAACCAAAGAACTTCTCTTCCCAGACGTATCAGTAAGAATAAACTGACTGACCGCCCCCGGCTGTGTTTTTTTATTCGGTCTGACCAGATCACGCACCCCGTCCCATACTCCCAACAAACCAAAGCCCGCCATACCAATACCCATCAGCAGCCGGACAATCCCAATCCCTTCCTTCAATTCCGCAAGACCAATGGCTACCAGGCCGAAGCCGAGAAATGCCCCATAAACTCCCAATATCAAAGGTATCAGGCGCAGTCGTTTTCCACTTTTGCAGTGCTTTTCCTTCTTCATAAACTATTCCTGTGATATTAAAGTTCCATATGAAACCATAAACCTGTCTTTTTCTTAATATAGCATTACTCCCCTAAAACGATTCCAGATATTTCTGGAGCCTGTCTGCAAACTGTCCAATATGTATCCCATCCACAAAAGAATGATGCGCCTGGACAGATACAGGCATAATAAACCTGCCGTCCTTTTCATAATATTTTCCCCAGTCGAACAGCGGCGTTGCATTATCCTTTTTCCCGGAATTGGT
>JAAWCE010000121.1 GCA_022793065.1 Lachnospiraceae bacterium | reverse complement strand
TTTTTGTATGGAATGGATAGGATAGGAATGGATTTTTACAGACAATCGGCTTCCCGTTTTATTCCTGCTTATCGGCAAGTATCATTTTCAGCAGCTTGTCGCGGAATGTTTCTGTGCCGCTGTGGTTGAACAACAACTCCGCAACAATGGTCTGCCCGTCCCTGTGTGTCGTGATGATACCGTCGGGCTTTCGGGGTGGGGCGGGAGTTTCTTTCATTTCTGTCAATTCTGTCAATGGGTCGCTCCTTTCTGTGGGCAATGCCTGCTGTACAGGCATGGAAAAAGGGATTTCCCGTATTTGGAAAATCCCTTTTAGCTGTTGGCTGTTTGGTTTTACTGCGCGGTAGCGGCGCTTGCGCCTTTTTCCTTGCCCGATATTCCCGGTGGCAGGCGCGGCTTTTTTCCTTTTTCGCTTCTTCGATTTCCTCCCGCATTTTTTGATTTCCTGCTCTGTCGGATCTGCAAGCTGTGTCAGTTCGTTCTCAAATTTGCCGATATGGCTGAAGTATATCCCGATATGCTGAACGGCGTATCTCGCCCGTTTCTGGTCGCGCTCATGCACTTCGATTTTGCTGTAATCATTCATGTGCATATCCTTCTGCGTCAATATAGGTGTTGCTTACAGTTAAGATTATGCACTCCAGTAAGCAGTGCGGTATTCCCATTTGCTACAGACTCTGTGTTCTTTTATGGGGTATAAATATGTGTTTTCCATTTTACCATATACGGATGAATTTTCCCGCTTTCACAAATGAAACAGAGGCATTAGCTGTCTGCCAATGCCGCTTTCAAAGTCAATTAAAAATAAGTTCTGCAAAAACAATTTCATTTGCTTGTAGTCTGATGCAAATTCCTCATATCCAACCATCATTGCAAATTCTCTAAAACACCCCAAGGGACACTTTTTGCAGCAACAGACCTCACTATATTCAATCCTTTACACCTATCCCTTTTTCTCTTGCTACCTTCCTCACCGTCTCTTCCTGTAATTTCAGTATCCCCGCTGTCTGCCTTATACTTCCCGTAGACAGCAAAGCGTTTTCTATCATTAAAACCTTTCCTTTCTCAATCCCTTTCTCAATTCCTTTCTCAATCCCTTTTTCAATATTCTCTTGGTCACGCATTAACAAAGTCATATACTCTCGCCTCCATTTTCTGTTCTTCTTCGCTTCCCTCACCGCCGCATCAACTTTACATATAAATGGATCATCTGAATCTTTTCCTCCAATATAATCCAAAAATGTCCTCAATTCCTGATTTACATCTTCCTGTTCGCTGTCCGTATTCAGGAATATTTTGACTGCCTCATCTCCCAATGAAATCCCCACATCTTCTTTACAAATATTTTCAAAAGTATATATATGCCTTCCTTTTCCAAAAAGATCAAACAAACATATAAAAATAATATAACTTGGCTTCAATTCCCTATAGGTCTGCCCTTTGTCAATCATCTGTAAGTCAATCATACTTTGATAATATCTTGTTCTTTTGGGAAGTTCTTTTGTATTAGCTACCTGAATTTCCACATCATATATCGTACCTTTGCCGTCTTTTACATATACGTCCAATCTGATACTTTTTGCATCCATATCAGGTTTTATTCCCTTTTGCAGCTCCGGATATTCCACATGGTCTATCTCAAGATACGGAAGTATTCTTTGAATCATCTCCTTACATAGCTCTGCATCTTGCATCACTTTCCCAAATAAAAAATCATTGGATATTCCTAATTCTTCCCACATGGTAACTATTTCAACATTATTTTCCGCCGCTTCTTTCACTCATTTCCTCCCCATAAGTATTATCTCGCTTTATCCCTATTCTTTGTAAACTCTCCGTCTCTTTTTTACTATAACACAACTCCCAGCTTCACTTTACCCACTCCGAAATTCCTCTTTCAATCACTCCAAATCCCAATGGATAGGGTCCTGTATGCACTCCGATGGCGGCCCCAATTTGCAGCAAAGGAATCTCTCTGACTGCATAGCCCTTTTCCCGCAGCACTTCCAGCGCATGGTCCCGGAACGCTTTTCCCTCTTCCAAATCATAACCAAACCCTACGGCTATACTATATTCTTCAATTCCTTTTCCGCCCTCTGCCAAATACTCCAACAAAAGGTTCAACGCTTTCTCGGTGGTCCGCTTCCTGCCTCTGCCTATGCCGGAAGGAAAAATCTCCCCTTGCCTTAATGTGATAATAGGCCGAATCCCCAACACACTGCCGGCCACACCTGCCACTTTGCCTATACGTCCTCCATGCTGCAAGTACTCCATATCTCCCACCGTGAAAAAAATCCTTCCGGTACTCTTAATTTCTTCTAGCCTGGACACCGTCTCCTGATACCCCATCCCACTGTCACGCATTGCCGCTGCCTCCAACACATACTGTCCCTGCAGCACCGTGTTCACTGTGGAATCAATCACTGTAATCTCTGCGTCAGGATAGCTTTCCCGCACAATTTCCCTGGCATTCACCGCCGACTGCATGGAACCGCTGAACTTCGTGGTAATACAGATACAAATCACAGGAATACCCGCTTGGGCACAGGGCTGAAATGCCTCCACAAAATCCTGCGCAGAAGGCATGGATGATTTGGGATATACCCCTTTTCTCTCCACCATCTGCTGATAAAACTCCCTAATCCCTATTTCCACATTCTCCTTGAGATAATGTGTATCATCAAAGGAAACATAAAAGGGAACCACTGTAATATGTTTCTCTTTCACCAACTCCACCGGCAAATCACAGGAACCATCACTAATAATATGAAAACTGAAATCTTCATGAAATACTTCGCTCATATGATACTTACCTTTCGTATCTTTTTTATTTTGGTTCATTCTAAAATTACCCTTTTCCATTCGTCCAGAATACCATTCTTTTATAGAAAGGATACCACCTTTTCAAAAAAATATCAACATGTAGTTTTCATAACTATTTACCGTTTCCATGGTTCTCCCCCAAATAAACTTTGGTCTTTCCATCCCCGCCCCTTTGGGTGTATAATAAGCCAAATATGTGAAAATTTACCAAACTTTCGGCAAAACTTATTTTATCGGCCGAAAAACTGTGAAACTATCTCTGGAGGAACAATCTATTGAAAAACTTAAATCAGCATCATTCGGAAATACGGAACCAAAATAATACAAAAGACTTAAATCAGCATCATCCGGAAACGCCCACAAAAAGAAAAACCCTTTGTAATATTCTCTGTATGCTATTGTCCTGTACGGCTGTTTTGGCACTACACTGCAGATTTGAAATTTTTGGAGGCGGATTTCCTGATTCCAATCTTTTAAACGGTCTGAACAAACTTTACAATACTTTTTCCGGACCGGACTTTGCAGACCTTTTGCTTTTGATTGCCATATATGCACTGCTGCGCTTTATATCCGTCAAAGACTCCAAAATCGACAGGGGGTTTCTATTGTTTTCTTTCACCCTTTCCGCCCTCCTGGTCATATGTATCAGTTTTAAAAAATTTGATTCCGCTGTGTTTCTGTTCGCCAACAGCTTCCAACTCCTGATTTCTTTACTCTGTATCACAGGCTTTTGGGTCATTATTTATGCTATCCTAAGGGGGATCTATCATCTTCTTCAAGACGGCATAAGGCTGAACTCTATACCGCCCCACCGAGAGTCCTTCCTGGAAAAGCATTTTTCTCTGATAGGCTTCGGCGTCATATTGATCGGCTGGCTTCCATGGATTCTATTGAATTATCCTGGTTCCGGCTGCCCTGACGGACTTCTCCAACTGCAACAGTTTCTCGGTCAAGCCCCCTGGTCCGCCGGACACCCGCCCCTGTCCACCTGTATCATGGGCTCTCTCTTCACTTTGGGACAAAGATTGATAGACGCCAATTTTGGCTTTTTTCTCTATTGCCTTTTTCAAACCTGTACCGGCGCCTGGATATTTTCTCTCAGCATGAAAAAACTGCAAAATCTTGGAATTCCCGCAAAATGGTGTATGTGGGGTATTCTATTTTTTGCTTTTACTCCCTTATGGGGCACATATGCTCAGTGGGTGGAAAAAGACCTGTTTTTTGCCCAAATATGCGTACTGCAAACCATTAGCATGCTGGACATTCTTGTGAAAAAACAGTGCGGAACAAAAGACGCGCTTCTTCTGGCCGGCACCAGCCTTGGAGCGGTTTTTCTTCGCAACAACGGAATCCATGCCATACTGCCCGCCCTTCTGCTTCTGACAATATGGCTCCGCGGACGCTCACGCAAACGGGTCCTGGCTGTCATGTTGACAACACTGCTTGTCTATGAAAGTGTGATGAAGATTTTATTCCCTTCCCTGGGGGTTTTGGCAGTCCATAAATCCGAGGCGCTAAGTATCCCTTTCCAGCAAACCGCCAGATATGTAATTGAACATTTGGAAGATGTGACGGAACACGAAAGAGAAGTCATCGATTCCGTATTTGGTTTTGAGTCCATGTTCAACTATAATCCTGTTATCTCCGACCCTGTCAAAGGCAGTTACCGCGGCGCTGACTTAACAGAATACTATAAAATATGGTTTCTGATGTTCTTCAAGCATCCGGATTCCTACCTGTCTGCCTTTGTCAATCTCTCCTACGGCTACCTTGCCCCTGTATCTCAGAATATTGAGGCATGGATACAGGAAGAATATTACAAATCCATGGAAGATATGGGCTTGTATCATGTATTTGATATTCATCTTGCCTATTTTCTGGCGCAGATATGGCATCTGAGCATGAATCTGCCCCTGGTGAAATATCTCTGTACGCCCGGCATGTACACATGGATCATAATGGCGCTGGCAATGTTGTTGTTCAAACGACGCTGCTATAGCTCATTGATTCTGCTTGTCCCCAGTATTATGAATATTCTTGTCTGCCTGGCATCCCCCCTTGCGGACGCCATCAGATATGAACTTCCCACAGTGGCTTCGACGCCATTATTGATTGGATGGGTTTATTACTCTTTTCGCAGCCAGTTTTTTTCAAAATTAGAAAAAAATAGTTGACATCTGCCCGTAACATGTTTATACTAAAAAAAGATTCGTAGTAAATAAAAATGAAAGAAAGGAGGCATTGTAAATGATGTTGAATCGAATCAAAATCGGAAACGCATCACAATTAAATATTTATGCAATTGTCTCCTGGAATATTGCGACTTGATTTCGTCATCATGTTATCTTTGTGTCCAAAATTAGTTTGTACGCAAATATAAATCTTTCGTATTGTGAAACAGGATAATAAGAAATGTATAAGTTTTACTTTTATACATGAGTTCTGTTTGTGCTATGATATCATCCATAGTTCATATATGCAATACACGAAAAATATGAAGAATCAGCAAGCCACGGTTTCTATTAGGAGCCGTGGCTTTTTGTCGCTATCCGGGAGTTTGAAATGGAGGGAGATATGAATTTACCAAACACTTTTGTCAGCGTCATCCGAAAATATGGAATTGAAAAAAATGAGATTATTTTTACGGCAACTGCAGATTTTGATATGGAATACCGTTTTGCCGACTCCATCACAGCGCTCACCAAAGAAAAACTGATACTGGCTGCTTATCCATATATGGAAAAAGCTGAATATGATTTTGGAGGTTACGGAAGCTGGCAAATGAATTCCTTGCCAAAATCTGATAGTATTACATTGGCCGAAGAACCGGCAATACAGATTTTCGATTTAACGAGCATAAGCAAAATGGAAGTCATCCGCCAAGTTGCCACCGGCGTCCTTATGGCTGAAATTGACGGTCTGGAACGCAACCTCTGCCACTTTTCCAATACCAGAATGGAATCTTTTCTTAAAATTTGCCGCCTGCAGGAAAAGCTGAAAAAGGGCGAAGAAATCACAAAAGAAGACCTGGATGTAAAAAAAGGAAAAGAATGTTGCCCCAAATGCGGCATGATCTATCCTGACCAGGAACGGAAAGTCTGTCCTAAATGTATGGATAAAAAGTCCATATTACTGCGTGTGATATCCTATTTTAAACCCTATAAAAAATACCTGGCCATTATGGCGCTTTGCTATTTGGGCACTGCAGTATTAAACCTCATATGGCCCTATTTAAGCGGCACCATCCTCTACGATAAAATCCTGGCAGAGGACGATACTTTTCTAGCACTGCTCCATCTTCCCCCAGGGCGTTTCGTAGCCGCATTGACCATACTTGTAATAACCATGATTTTGACAAAAATCACCATTCAAGGTCTGATTATTTTGCAGGGTGTACTGACTGCCAGGATTGCGCCGGAGGTAGTGGCAAAACTGAAAAGCCAAGTCTTTGCTTCCATGGGCCGTCTTTCCATCAGCTTTTACTCTAAGCGTCAAACCGGCGGCCTGATGACCAGAGTTTCAGATGACGCGGATGAAATATCCAGCTTTTTTATAGATGGTATTCCTAACTTTTTTATTAACATAGGAACGATCCTGGCCACCATCATTATCATGTTTCTGCTGAATCCTATACTGGCCCTTATATCCGTGCTTCTCATGCCCGTTCTGGTCATTATCAGTTTTCGTATGATGCCCCATCTATGGCATTACTACGGCAAAAGACACCGGGCCAATCGCCGCCTTAAGAGCCAAATGAATGAAAACTTCACCGGAGCACGGGTGGTAAAAGCCTTTGGACAACAGGACCAGGAAATGACACGCTTTTCCAAAAGCAATCACAAAATGAGAACGGCAGAAATGGATCTTGCCCGCTATGACAACAAATTTTTTGCCCTATACTGTTCCGTGCAGGATACCATCAGTTTCCTTGTATGGGCCGTTGGCGGCGCTATGATAATCGGCGGTTCCAATATTGAGCTGGGCCTGTTACTGACTTTTTCCGGTTATGTGGGGCAGTTGAAATGGCCGCTGGAATTTATGTCCCGCAACATTCGCTGGTATACCAACTGTATGAATTCTGCCCAGCGTATATTTGAAATCATTGACGCGGTACCGGAAGTAAAAGAAGCCTCCAATCCTCTCCACCCGGAAACTTTTCGGGGAGAAATCGAGCTGAAAAACGTAACCTTTGGCTATGAGGCCCATAAGCCTATTCTGAAAGACATCAGTTTTCATGTGGAAGCCGGAGAAGTGTTCGGTATTGTGGGACGATCCGGCGCCGGTAAATCCACATTGGTAAACTTAATTTCCCGCCTCTACGATACCCAGGAAGGTGAAGTACTGGTGGATGGAGTAAATGTAAAACAATACGGCTTCAAAGAATTACGTAAAAATGTGGCAATGGTATCCCAGGAAACTTATATTTTCATGGGCACGGTGGCCGAAAATATCGCCTATGCCAGACCGGACGCCACCAGAGAAGAAATCATTCGGGCCGCAGTACAAGCCAATGCACATGATTTTATCTGCAAAATGCCCGAAGGATACGACACGCTTCTGGGTTCCTCCAGCCGTTCCCTGTCCGGCGGTGAAAAACAAAGAATTTCCATCGCACGGGCAATCCTGGCCGACCCGAAGATTCTGATTCTGGACGAGGCCACTTCCGCAGTGGATACGGAGACGGAACTTGCAATCCAGAAATCTTTAGAAAGATTGGAAAAAGGTCGGACAGTACTTTCCATCGCACACCGCCTTTCCACGCTCCGCAACGCCGCTCATCTCATTGTATTAGATGAAGGAAAGCTGGCAGAATCAGGCACCCATGAAGAACTGTTAGCCAAAAAAGGCATTTTTTACAAACTCAATGAATTACAAACCAAAGCCCTTGCCATGCGAGGAATTGAATAATTTATATTTTACAATTCACATGTTAGCGCTGTCGCGCAGCGACTTTTAATCGCTAATTGGAATAGTCCAGCTAAGAAATGTTAAGAGGATATTTAAAACAGTCTCGGAACGAAGGCGCAATGTGTCTTTCAGACACAAAGAAGGGTTTTCAGACGCATATGTGGCTGAATAACGCTTCCCTGGTTTGGGCGCCGCAGTGGAGAGACAGTACTGGAATAGGAGGACATATGGAAGGAAACGACAATCAGATGCAGGATCTGTTAGACTTAGAAGAATTTGATGAAGAAACGCTGAAAGCGGAATCCGAACAACTTTTGGAAATGCGGTTTTTGACTGGTGAAAATGCTGCGTTTTCCAGAACCCAGGGTGGTTTTATCTCCCTGAAAACATCGGAAAAGGAATATGCCAGGGTGGGCGTCTACCTGACCTTCCCCCTGACCAACCCAGATGAGTTTATCTCCATCCGTGAAGCAGACGAAAAGGCAAAAGAAATCGGCATGATAGAGAAACTCTCTGCATTGCCCAAAGATCAGCAGGAAATGCTTCGGGAACAAATCAAACTGCGCTACTTTATGCCTATCATCACAAAGGTGCTGGATGTCAAGGACGAATATGGTTACGCCTATTGGAATGTGACAACTACTTTTGGAAGCTGCCGCTTCACCACCCAAATGAGCGGAAATGCTGTAATCCACCTCAGTGATTCCAGGCTATTAGTGACAGATATCGACGGAAACCGCTATGAAATTCCGGATTTTTATCAGCTTAGCGTTATGGAGCGTAAAAAACTGGACTTGTTCATTTAAACCGAACTTGCTTATAGAAACAAAACGAGCAGAAATGACGAGGTATTTATGAAATTACTATATAACTTAAGTGAAGCACAGATGCAGGCCCTTTCCCTGAAAGAAGGGGAAGCGCTTCGATATTGTGTCCCGGTGGATTTGCAGTATGACAACGAAAACAGACTGGCAAAAGAGGGGTATACGGAAAAAGTCTGGCTTGCAGTTACCACACTTCGCTTCCTGGTGTTGAATGAATCAACTATCACCGCCTCATTCCGCCTGGCAGACTGTGAGAAAATTAAGTGTGAGCATCAGGTCAACAGCGGTATTGTCACCGTTCTCAAAAGACGGCCCCATCAAGCCGAAAGCAGCCAATGGCCGCAGCCCCCTGTGCCTGAAAAAAAAGTATTCCCAACCGGCAAAAATCTTTCTGAAGATGAGGGTCAGGATACTATCTTTTGTGTGGCTCGCTTTTCCATGAAACATATCATTAGGGTATCCTATGTTGTACGCGGCGCACAAACAATGATTACCGCTCTGCAAAAAGGCCAGCTCCCTCAGGATACCGAAATAGTAACCAGTTCGGAATATGAAAAATATTGCGAAAAATGCGGGCGCGCCTTGCCGGGAACCAGCAAATGTCCTTATTGTGAAGGGAAAGGAGATATTTTAAAGAAATTTCTCACACTCTGCGGCGAATATGTGAAAAAATTATTTCTAATCTCCCTTATTATGGTGCTGATTTCGGCAGTAGCACTGATCATGCCTATGGTACAGCGATATTTTATTGACAATTCACTGGCCACAGGAACCGGAAACTGGACCGATCTATGCCTGTTTGTGGGAATCACTTTTTTCCTTTTGGTTACGAATATCCTATTGGAAGTATACCGTTATTGGGAATGTGTGTCCTTGAGTTCCGCATTAAGTATGACTCTGCGGAAAAAGCTTTACTATAAGATTCAATCCCTCTCCCTTTCTTTTATTAATAATAGAAAACCCGGAGAATTGATGAACCGCATTTCCAAGGATACAAACCAGATTAGAGGCTTTATGGAAGAAGTATTTGGTGAAATGTTCTCCACATTGCTGACCATGATAGTCTCCCTGGTTATGATGTTTTTGATTAGCTGGAAAATGACACTTTTGTCCATGGTTTTCATTGGGGTGGTATTTGCAACCATTAAGACATTCTGGCATCATATTCACACCATTTTTCAAAGACAATGGATGAAAGCGGATGATTTGTCCAGCAGTCTACAGGATATTATTTCCGGTATGCGTGTGGTGAAATCTTTCGGCAAAGAGGAACGAGAAGCGGCACGTTTTCAGCAAAAAGCCTATGAATACGCTGCTCTCAGCAAAAAGAACGAAACCTTTTGGGCAATTTTCTTCCCTTTGATGACATTTTTGCTGGGCGCCGGGACTTATATTGCCGTATATTTTGGCGGCATTGATGTACTTGTAGGAACGATGACCATAGGGCAATTGGTACAATTTATTACCTACTGCGGCTATCTTTTCGGCCCTTTGAGCTGGATGACCCATCTCCCCAGAGCCGTAATGCAGATGATTACCAGTTTGAACCGCATCTATGATGTATTGGATGAACAACCTTCCATCACAGACCAGGATGACTGCAAATCATTTCCCATTCAGGGTGCCTTTACCTTTGAAGATGTAGCTTTTGGTTATCAAACCTATGAACCTGTATTAGAAAATATTAATTTTGAAGTCAAGCCCGGAGAAATGATTGGACTGGTAGGCGCTTCCGGCGCTGGAAAATCCACATTGATTAACTTGATTATGCGCCTGTATGATGTGGATCAGGGCAAAATCACATTGGATGGCATTGATTTGCGCAAGGTCAGCACAGAAAGCCTTCACTCACAGATTGGTGTCGTACTCCAGGAAACCTTTCTGTTCTCCGGCAGTATTTTGGAAAATATCCGGTTTGCCAGACAAGACGCTTCTCTTTCAGAAGTTATCCAGGCTGCCAAAGCTGCCAATGCCCATGATTTCATCTGCAAAACCCCTGATGGTTACAATACCTACGTGGGTGAACATGGCTATAGCTTGTCCGGCGGAGAACGACAGCGCATTGCCATTGCAAGAGCAATTCTGAACAATCCAAAGCTGTTGATTTTGGACGAAGCCACTTCCGCCCTGGATACGGAAAGCGAGTTCCTAATTCAACTTGCCCTGGACCGCCTGATAAAAGGCCGAACCACTTTTGCTATTGCCCATAGATTATCCACCCTGCGCAATGCGGATAGACTTGTGGTAATTGATAAACACGGAATTGCCGAAATCGGTACTCACAACCAGTTACTGGAGAAAAAAGGCATTTATTACGGATTGGTAACGGCACAGTTAAAAATGGCTGAGGGAAATTAACCCTCAGCTTTTTCCTTTCACTTCTATATCTCTGCAATGACCATCCCGCTATCTTTCTCTCAATTTTGTAAAACTCTCCTCCTTTTCAGACGGACTCCACACGGACAAATTTTCGCTTGCCAATTCTTAAAATATCTCCGGACTGTAGTTTTTCTTCCAAAACTTCCACTTTGATACCATTCTTTTGTATACCGCCCTGAGAAATAAGCCTTCTAAATTCCCCGCCGCTTCCTATCAATTTTGCGTTTACCAAAGGCCTGATGCAATCATATAACGTCCCCTGTTCCAACACTACAAAAAGTGCTTCCGCCTGCTCCGGCACTTTTTTATTTGTAAAAGCATCCACAAAAAAGCGTTCTGCCATTTCCGCTTCTCCCGCGCCATGGTAAAGGGACGTAATTTCCCTGGCCAAAAGCAACTTACAATCTCTCGGATTGCAGCCATCCGCCATTCGCTCCTTAATCTGATCCAAATCTTCCGGCATAATATCCGTGGCAAGTTCAAAATACTTTAAAATTAACCCATCCGGTACTTGCATCACCTTTGTAAACATGGTGCGGGCATCTTCGTAAATACCAATATAATTATTCAGACTCTTACTCATTTTCTCATTTCCGTCAATGCCCTCCAAAAGAGGCATAAACAATGCAGCTTGTGGTTCTTGTCCCCGTTCCTTCTGAAGATTTCTTCCCATCAGAATATTAAACGTCTGATCCGATCCCCCCAATTCCAAATCCGCATGTAACTCTACAGAATCATACGCCTGCATTAAGGGATAGAAAAACTCATGCAAGCCGATTGGCGTCCCTGTACGGAAACGGTTCTGAAAATCATCCCGTTCCAACATCCTAGCCACCGTAATAGTGGATGCCAGTCTTAATACTTCGTCCAAATTTAAAAGTTCCAGCCATTCCCCATTGTAGCGCACCTGTGTTCTGGTTCTGTCAAGAATATGGAAAATTTGTTCTTGATATGTCTGTGCATTCTGAAGTACTTCGCTGTCCGACATTGCCTTTCTGCCCTTGCTTTTCCCTGTCGGATCACCAATCTTCCCTGTAAAATCCCCAATGACAATTATGATATTATGCCCTAAATCCTGCATTTGCTTCAGCTTTCGCAATGCCACCGCATGCCCTAAATGAATATCCGGCGCACTGGGGTCCATACCAAATTTAATGTTCAAAGGTTTTCCCGTACATATGCTGCGAAATAGCTTTTGTTCCAGTTCTTCCTCTCCTATCAGTTCCGCTGCCCCTTGCTTTATCACTCGCATTTGATGTTTTACTTGCCTGGACACTGCTTCTGTCCCCATCCCCGTTTTGTCCTCTTTAAAATCTACGTTTGTCATATCCATTGCTCTCCTTTCGTCCCGCCGCCCTGTGTCATACAATTCTTCTCTGGCCAGCATATCCTTTATCAATTATTTTCTACACCTTTTTTCATATACAAGCGCCTAAGAGCAATGAACCGGAAAGGAAGAAATCGCCGCCCAACCTATAATCCTTTCATTACAAATGGGACACAAAAATGTGCACAAAAAAACTCCCATCCTTTCAAAAGGACGAGAGTTTGAAATCCCGCGATACCACCTAATGTTTACAGACAATTCACACTGCCTGCCTCTTCGAGTACGCTCATAAAACCAATGTTCAGCCTTCCCTATCAACCAGCCTAAGCAAGGCTCACCGCTTTCCTTGAGTTATACTCTAGCACGATAACGGGTGCAGGAACCGCCACAGCCTACTAATCTATCCGGACATTCGGTGTGAAGCTCAAAGATGTATTCACACAAAGCTTTTCATGCGCCTCTCATCCACCGGCTGCTTTCTGTATGTCCTACTTCGTGCTACTTCTTCTTGTCATTGCTTTTTGAATCAATTACTTGAATATGAAATTATTAATATTTTAAAGCATATTATATAATTTGTCAATACAAAAAAATCGAGTAGCAGGTTAAACTTATAAACTGTTATGCGCCGCAGCACCATCTTTGGTGCTGGTTAAAAATATAAAGATATGCTCTATTTCATGGGAGATTCCCCTTTCGATTCCAATGCCTTTCTTATGCTGTCCACATCCAGCATGGAC
>JAAWCE010000058.1 GCA_022793065.1 Lachnospiraceae bacterium | reverse complement strand
TAATTTACCTCCACATTCAAAATATCCCTCTTGTATCAGTAATTCCAATACAAGTGCCTCTCGTTCCAACATTATCTGAGTGAAATCATCTAGTATCGTTTCCCTGTTTACATCTATCGCAAGCTGTGGCTTCAGGAATTCAAGCGTAAAGCCTTCGTCTGCTTCATACTTGTCCAAATTTTGTTGTTCTATATCCTTTTTCACGCTACACAGGAAATAATAATTATCCTGTATCTTCTACTTTCATAAGTTTATCCTTCTTGATTGAATCCACTCTGTAAAAAACAACTTGGATTATTCGTAATTCATAAAAAAATCATATATACTATTTAATCCCATAAGTGTGTTGTTGTCATTTATTGCAGGTCTTGTATTAGTGTTATGGCTATATACAACTTCATGAATGTTACTACAGTTCATATGATGTAAAAGCGTACATGCTGTACTGTATGCTTTGTCTATATGACCGTCACCACCGCCAACTAAAAAATCAGATGCAGTACGGAGAACTGTACCACCGCAATTACTACAAAGAAGTGCGGGACAAAAACAGATTTGTACCTCTAACAGAATACCACAATCACTCTCACATTTCTATTGCATTTTCATTAAATTTCTTCCTCTCTTCATTGTATTCTGCCATGCTATCCATTTCAATAATTAGCAGGAATAAAAAATCATCAAAAAACTTTATACACTTATCTGCATTTTATTCATAGACATGTATATTTATACACGCATTTCACCGGCAACAATAAAACGAACTGGGACTTTCTTTTCTGAGAGAAGGATTTGCGGCAGGAAATCAGGATTGTTTTCTTTTCGGAAATATGATATGCTTTTGATAAGTAAAAGTGGCTGTCAGGAAGTGAAGAGGATTGTTTTTTTGGCGGATGAATTATGTTCAAAGGAAGATGCTTACAGAGGATAGAAGGGTGGGTATTGTCCGCGGTACAGCGGAAAAAAGATAGGAACAGGAGGTAGGAATGAGTAGAGAATTTGATTTGCTTTCATTGGGGGAAATTATGTTAAGGCTGTCTCCGCCTGACAATGAACGTATTACAAGAGGGGATACTTTAAGTAAGCAGGCAGGGGGAGCGGAGTTAAATTCTGCAACCGGTGCAGCAATGCTGGGGTTAAGATGCGGTATTATATCCAAACTGCCGGCGAATGATTTGGGGATTTATATTAAGAACCGTGTGCGTCTGTGCGGCGTCAGCGATGATTATCTGGTCTATGACGACAGTAAGGATGCCAGGCTGGGGGTATATTATTATGAAAGCGGCGCATATCCCCGGAAACCCCGCATCGTCTATGACAGGAAGAACACTTCTATGAATAAGATTTCGGTGGACGATTTTGACGAGCGTTTGTATCGTGCGGCCCGCTGTTTTCATACCAGCGGTATTACGCTGGCGTTAAGTCCGCAAGTGCGGGAGACGGCAATTACCATGATTAAGCGGTTTAAAGAGCAGGGTACATTGATTTCCTTTGATGTAAATTTCAGGGGAAACTTATGGACGGGTGCGGAGGCAAAGGAATGTATTGAATCCATTCTGCCATATGTGGACATTTTCTTCTGCTCCGAAGATACGGCAAGACTGACATTTCTGAAAGAAGGAAATGCAAAAGAGATTATGAAAAGTTTTGCCCATACCTATCCTATTTCCATTGTAGCATCCACCCAGCGAGTGGTACACAGTCCCAAACGTCATACCTTTGGTTCCATGATTTATAGTGCGAAAGAGGATACGTTCTATGAAGAGGCGCCTTATGCGGACATTGAGGTGGTAGACCGGATAGGGAGCGGAGATGCCTATATATCGGGCGTCCTCTATGGACTTCTGGCACATGAGGGAGAGTATCAGCGGGCGCTGGAATACGGAAATGCGGTCAGTGCTTTGAAAAATACCATTCCTGGGGACCTTTTAAGCACAGACTTAAAAGAGATTGCAGGTATCATCAAAGAACATAAATCTACGGGAAGAATTGCGGAAATGGACAGATAAAGAAACCGAAAGAAATGGGAAGAGAGGAATCATTATGACAAAAAGAGAACGGGTTCTGAATTCGTTTCAGAATCAGAAGGTAGATAAGCTGCCCATGGGATTTTGGTATCATTTTTCACCGGATGAAGATTTAGGCCAGCAGACAGTGGAGGAGCATATAAAACTATACCGGGAAGCGGATTTTGATTTTATAAAAGTGATGTGTGATGGCTATTTTAATTACCCCAATCCATTTATTAAGACAGTCTCTTCTGCCAAAGACTGGCTGCACATGACGCCCATGGGGGAAAACAGTCCATATATTCAGGGACAGGTAGACCGGGCTCGGTCAGTGGTGGAAGCGGTAGGAAAGGAATGTTGTGTGTTTTATAATGTGTTCTGTCCTATGTCTTTGATGCGCTTTGGCACCAGTGAGGAACTTTTGATGGAGCATTTGAAGGAGGACAGGGAAGCGGTCTGTCATGCCTTTGATGTCATTGGAGAGGATATTAAGACTTTGATACGTCTGCTGCTTACGGAGGCGGGCTGCGACGGAATTTATTATTGTGTACAGAATGCAGAGCAGTTTCGGTTTACGGCAGAAGAGTACAGGGAAATTGTCCGCCCGGCAGAATTGTCAGTTTTGGAGTATGCCCATACGTTGAGCCAGAATCATATTCTCCATTGCTGCGGTTGGGCCGGAGATAAGAACAGGGTTGAAGTATGGCAGGATTATCCTTCCGCCGCCGTAAACTGGGCGGTTTATGTGGAACAGATGACTTTGGGCGAGGGTAAGAAGTTCTTTGGGGACAGATGTGTGCTCGGAGGTTTTGACAACCGTAAGAGTGGTGTGCTGTATGCGGGAACCCGTGAAGAAATAGAGGCGGAGACGGAAAAAATTGTGCGGGAAGCCGGAACGAGAGGCGTGATGATTGGGGCTGACTGTGCGTTGCCTTCTGATATTGCCACAAAACGGTTTCAGTGGGTGCGAAAAAAGCTGGACGCTATGGCCAATATAATATAAAGAAACCATTTCAGCGTATTGGCAGGTGGATGATGATTATATTCCTATGAAAGAAAAAAGGGTTAAAAGTCATTCAACGGAAAAGAACTGCAAGACAGAAAGCATAATTCTGTTTGTAGTTCTTTTCGTTGTATTTTGGGTGAATCTAAATTGTATAAGATGATGGAGAGGGTGGAAAATGGTGGACAGAGAGATTTATAATAAAGTGAGTATGTGGTTTGAGGCACATAAAGAAGAGATGATAAAGGATATCATCAGGTTGGTTAGGATTGAGAGTATATCACAGCCGGGAAAGGATGATACGCCGTTTGGAAAAGGGTGTCTGAGGGCATTGGAGGAAATGCTTCAAATTGGGAGGGAGCATGGATTTTATGCTGAGAATTATGATAATGTAGTGGGAAGCATTGGAAATAAGAATAAAAATTGGGACAATCTGGTGGGATTTTGGAATCATTTAGATGTGGTGCCGGTGGGGAATGGTTGGGAATATGATCCTTTTGTGCCTGTGGTCAGAGAGCATTTTCTGATCGGAAGAGGGGCGCAGGATAATAAGGGACCGGCGGTGGGAATTCTCTATATGATGCAATGTCTGCGGGAACTGCATATTCCGCTGCAGCATGAACTTTGCCTGTTTGTGGGAACGGACGAAGAGAGGGGAATGGAAGATATGGAATATTATACCGCACATTATCCTGTGCCCAAATTGTCCATGATAGCGGACAGTGGTTTTCCGGTCTGCTATGGGGAAAAGGGAATTATGGAAGGGCGGATGGTGGCAAAAGAGTGTGTGACGGCACAGGTTTTGAAGGCGTATGGCGGAAGCGCAGCCAATATGATTCCTGACAGGGCGGGAGTTTTGCTTGCGGACAGCAAGGCGCTTAGAGAAGAATTAGGCGGACTGGAAAAGAATGGGACGGAAGAAAAAGAAATAGATTGGGTAATACGGCCTGAGGGAATCGAGATTATTGGTTATGGTGCAAGCAGGCATAGCGCTTTCCCGGAAGGCAGTGTCAATGCAATACATAAGCTGAGTGCGTTTTTGATAAAGCTGGCATCGCTTTCGGAAGCTGACAGGACTATATTTTCTGGTGTGGAAAAGCTTTGCCGAGAATATTATGGGGAAGAGACCCAAATTGCCTATGAAGATACCGTATCCGGCAAAACTACCTGTGCGGCCACAGTACTCACTATGGAAGAAGGGCATTTGTGCCTGACATTAAATATTCGTTATGCCATTACTGCAAAAGATGATCAGGCGGACCAAGCGTTGCGGGCATGGGGGATGGCGAATCAAATGGAATGGAAATTGGAGCGCAATTCCAAACCTAATTATTTTCCAAAAGAACATCCGGCGGTGGAACGGCTGACAGGGATTTACAATGAAATCACCGGCCGGAAGGAGCAAAGTTTTGTCATGGGCGGAGGCACTTATGCCAGAAAGCTGCCCAATGCTTTTGCCTATGGAATCGGAGGGATGGAGCAAAACGATTTGGATCGTGAGGCAAAGGAGAGACTGTTTCAAGCAGGCCATGGAGGGGCGCATGAGCCTGATGAAGCGTTAAATTTACGGCTGCTGTTGGAGGCGATGAAGATTTATACTATGGCTGTGATTGCATTGAATGAGATAGAACTGTAACCTTAATTTTCTTAATATTTTAGTTAAAAATTGCCTTTTGGGGCATGATATGTTATGATATAGCCAAAGTTTGTCATAGAAACAGGTGCATAACTTAGGGCGTGTTTCAAACACACCCTGGCACGGAAAGAGGGTAAAATGCTAAATCATAAATCTATTTTAATAACGGGTGGGACAGGATCTTTTGGAAATGCGTTTACCAGATATGTTCTGGAAAATTATGACCCCAAGAAGATTATTATTTATTCCAGGGATGAGTTCAAGCAGCTAAATATGAGGGAGAATTTTAAAGAATATGATTCTAAACTTCGGTTTTTTATCGGTGATGTACGGGACAGAGACAGGTTAAAAAGGGCCCTGGAGGGAGTGGACTATTGTATTCATGCGGCCGCGTTAAAGCAGGTTCCAGCCTGTGAATACAATCCGGCGGAGGCCATTAAGACCAATATTAACGGTGCCCAAAATGTCATTGATGCCGCATTGGATGTGGGAGTGAAGAAAGTGGTCGCACTCTCCACTGACAAGGCGGTGAATCCGGTGAATTTATACGGGGGGACCAAATTGGTATCGGACAAGCTGTTTATAGCGGCAAATGCGTATGCGGGCAACAAGGACATCTGTTTTTCCATTGTGCGTTATGGAAATGTGGCCGGCAGCAGAGGCTCCGTTATTCCTATTTTCCATAATATTATTCAAAACGGCGGAACGGAGCTTCCGGTTACGGACTTTAGAATGACACGCTTCTGGATTAGTCTGCAGCAGGGCGTGGAGTTAGTGATAAAGGCGTTAGAAGAGGCAAAAGGGGGAGAGACCTTCATCTCTAAAATCCCGTCTTTCAAAGTGACCGATTTGGCGGAGGCCATGCTGCCCGGATGTAAGATGCGGGAAGTGGGCATCCGTGAGGGAGAGAAGCTTCATGAGATCATGGTCACAGTGGAAGATTCACTGCACGCTTACGAATATGATAAGCACTTTATCATATACCCCCAGATGGTTTGGAGTGAAAGCCGCAAAGCGGCGCCCACGGGGAAAAAGGTGCAGGAAGGATTCTCTTACAGTTCGGGTAACAATACGGAATGGCTCAGTGTGGAGGAAATCCGTGCGCTGCTGGGGACAGTTCATTATGAGTAAAGCCAGGGGATAACCTGAGGTTTTGACACATTGATGATGAGAGATAAAGGAGATTAAGATGGAGCAACTGGCAATTTTCGGCGGCACCCCAGTGAGGAAGGTCCCCATCGGATATGGGAAACAGTATATTGACGAGGATGACGTGGCAGCGGTAGTGGAGACATTGAAATATGGCGACTTGACTTGCGGGCCTAAAATTGAGGCGTTGGAAAAAAAGCTTTGCGATGTGACGGGGGCAAAATATGCGGTGGCAGTGAGCAACGGCACCGCAGCGCTCCACTTAGCGGCGTTGGCAGCGGGGTTTGGAGAAGGGGACGAGGTGATTGTCAGTCCCATTACATTTGCGGCGTCGGCAAACTGTATTCTGTATGCCGGTGCGAAGCCGGTATTTGCGGATATCAATGAGCAGACTTACAATATGGATCCGAAAGAGGTTGAAAAACTAATAACACCTAAGACAAAAGGGATTGTGGCGGTGGATTTTGCAGGACAGTCCGTAGATCACGATGGGTTGGGCGAGATATGCAGGAAGCATAAGTTGATCTTGATTGAAGATGCGGCGCATGCCATTGGCACCAGATACAAGGGGAAACCTGTGGGAAGCATTGCGGATATGACTTGTTTTAGTTTTCATCCGGTGAAGACTGTTACCAGCGGCGAAGGGGGTGCCATTACTACAAACGATGAAAATCTCTACCGCAGACTGATAAGGCTGCGCACCCATGGTATTACCCGAAAGAGGGAGGAGATGGTGCATCCTTCCGACGCACCATGGTATAATGAACAGGTGGAGATAGGATATAATTATCGGTTGACGGATATTCAGGCGGCGCTTTTAATCAGTCAGTTAAAAAAACTCCCTCTTTTTGCGGCGCGTAGGCGTGCGATTGTGGAGCAGTATAACAGGGCCTTTTCGGATATGCCTGAAATCATTGTGCAAAAGGAGATTCCGGAATCGGACACGGTCAGGCATCTATATATCCTACGATTGAATCTGGAAAAACTTTCCTGTAACCGAAGGGAATTTTTCGATGCGCTTCATGAAGAAAATATTTATTCCCAGGTGCATTATCTACCGGTATACTTTCATTCCTACTATGAAAAGTTGGGATATACAAAGGGATTATGTCCCAATGCGGAGCAATATTATCAGGAGGTGATGAGCCTTCCGCTGTATTATGCGCTGACGGATGAAGATGTGCAAAGCGTTGTCAAGGCTGTGAAAAAAATTGTGGCGCACTATAGTCAGAGATGAAAAAAGAGGCTGGTATGACCTCCGAAAGGAATGATTGTATGGAATGGACGAAGAGAGTTCGGCGCAGGAACCAGGTGGTGGACACAGTGGTATTTTTGGCGCTGCTGACAGCGGTATCGGCCGTGACGTTGGTATTGTTCTATAGACAGACCATGGGGAATCCGGATTCTTATCATTCGGATATGAAGGCATATATTCTGGAAATGCAGGGGTTGGATAGCGGATATCGCTTTCCATATCCTGTATTTTTTAAGATTGGAGCCTTGATACATCTGTTTGCACCGCCCGAATTATCCGTTGCCATGGCTACCATGCTTTTGAACAGCCTGGGGATAGTGGTGACTAAGCTTGCTTTTAACCGTCTGGCGTTGGGGCCGTTGGAAAATGGATTTCAATTGGGTTGGTCAAAAGGGAAAAAGGGGAATGTAACGGAGGGGAAGTGTGTCCAACAGGAGAGGTTTGACTGCAGTTGGCTTGGGGGGATTGTGATTAGCATAGGGGTGGTTTGTCTGTTTTTCTTATCCATGCTTTATCCGCCCCAGGGAATTTATCTGCCGGGGATACGATTCCGGTATTTGGGAGTGTTTACGGCAAATCCTTTTCACAATGCAACCTATATGGCCGCCAGGCCCTTTGCGGTGCTTGCTTTTTTATGGTATGTAAAGTTATTGGCTGTATATGAGGGGGAAAACCATAAGGGAGCTGTTTTCAAAGATTATGTGCTTTTTTCATTTTTTCTGTTGGCGGCTACTATGACAAAGCCCAGCTTTACCCTTGTAATGGTAAGTACAGCGGGGCTGATTATGCTGTATCGCTTGATTGGTTCCGGATTCCGTAATTTTGTCCCTTCCATACGGTTAGGGCTGTGCTTTATCCCAACGTTTCTTGATTTATTGTATCAGTATCAGGGAGTCTTTGTGCCGGCAGAAGGAGAAGAAGGCGGTTTGGGTTTTTGCTTCGGGGAAGTATGGATGCAATATACTTCCAATATTGTGCTTGCAGTGGGACTTGCGGTGGGATTTCCTTTGCTGGTGCTGGCGCTGAATTATAAAGAGTGTAAGAAAAATACCTTATTTCGTTTTTCCTGGCTTTTTTTTCTGGTAAGTTTTGCGGAAGCTTTTCTGTTATATGAAAAAGGATTCCGTAAATTTGATTTTAATTTTTCCTGGGGATATATGTACGGTATCTTTTTCTGTCATTTTTGTGCATTGTTGGTGCTGCTTTGGAAGACTGCGGAAAAAATGTCCGGCGGTGGCGGGCAAAGTCAGGACGGGGGTAGATTCCGCAGCCGAATTGGAACAGCATTACTTTGCTTTCAATGGGCAGCCTTCTTTGGTCATGTAATCTGCGGCCTGGTATATTTTAAGTCGATTTTTGGAGGTGCAATGTATTACTGACAGCGTGGCCGAACAGATGCAGACCTCTGGCGGTATAAGGCAGCAGTGCCAGACCATAGGGAAAGATGTACCTTGCGTTGCCCTCCCATAGCATGTGAAACAGGAAACCGCCAAAGACGCTGATTAGTCCAAGGAATATGGGAAGACCGGTAATTCTTTTCCTGTCAGGGGATGTGAGGCAGAACCAAAAGGCTCCGGCGTATAGTATGTTCTGGTACATATTGCAATAGGCGATGAGATATTTGCTGTACTCCCCTTCATAAAGAGAGGTGAAAAAGGCGCTTCGTCCTCCAAAGGTGGCAAGGGTGGCCTGGCGGCAGGCATAGGTGCCGTCAACCCATTGAGAAAGGAATTTATCCAGATAAAAACGAACGGCATATCCAGGATGCTCCCTGAAATAGTCCAATCGTTCTTTTATGGCAGTTTTGCTAAGGGCCGCAGTGGCTTCTGAATTCATTCCCGTGTTCTGATAGGTGTTGAAATTGAAGCCGTTATACCAGCCGTTGGCCCTGGAAGATTCTTGCATGCCCATAGCCAGATAGGATATGGGGGGGACGCCGGAGTTGATTTTATTGCCGGAACGACATTCATATAGTTTTTGGATACAGGGAAGAATGAGAAGGGCGGATAACATGAGTAATCCGGCAAAGAACACCAGTACCGCGCGTTTGTATTTGGGGCTTCCGGTAAAAAGAATGACCAAAACGGCAGCAATTACGAAAATAAGAGAGTTTTTGCGCAGCATTACGCTTATGGTAAGGAAGCACAGGCTGCCGGCTGCCAGCATCAAGGGTGAACCAAACAACTTTCTGATTTTGCCCTTATCGGAGGGAGGGTTGACAGCGCCGGGGAAGGAATCGTTTCGGGCTGCTAAAAATCGGAGAAGAAAATAATATCCTATGGAGATTGCTGCAAAAGAAGGAATTTCTCCATAGAGAAAGGAAGTATACATAAGGAAAGGGCAGTTTGCGCCTGCAAGCAGCAGGTAGAGGCAATCTGTCCTTTTGTCCTGCCAAAGGATATGGACAATTTTTTCCTGATATAAAATAATAACACATCCCAGCAATATCGATACGATTTTAAGAAAATGGTATGGGTGTTGGTTTATATGGGTAAGCTTCCAAAGTCGGATAAGCAGTTCCCAAAATGCGGCAAGGCCCATTTGCTGAGGATAATAGGATAAATAGGAATCGGTGGGATGGATAACGGAAGTATCTCCTTCTGCAAGACTTTGGGCCAGATCATATACGGAATAAGCGTCTGCAGCGGGCACGGTTTTGCCGTATAAGATCTGGAGAATACCCAGGGTCACAAACCATCCCAACACAAAAAAACGCAGAAGGTTATGGGCGGAGGCAGACCCTTTGACGGCCATGTAAGCGGCGGGCAGAAAGAAGAGTAGACTCATAAGCAGCAATATAAAAAGGGAAATGAGAGGATTATCCCATTTTGTCAATACCTTTTGCGTTTCCATATCGGTTGAGAAACATGTCAATATGAAGCCGCTGACGAAGAGCAGACCCGTAAATAAGGGCATGAGAATCCCAATGAAACCCAGGCAAAAGGCGTATAGCTTATCTGAAAAACATTTCATAATTAGAATTCCTTTCCGCGCTTCTCACAATCATAACTGCCGTTATGTAATTGGGGGGATACCGCAGATCAATCATCGTGCAGCAGAGTACTCTTATGGTTTCAGATATAACAAAAAATATGCTGAATTTCGTGGATTGTCACAATCTGCGAAATCCATTTATCGGTAAAATGTGTGATATTTACAAATAAATAATGTCAAAAATCCTTAGAAAAAGCAATTTTCTATTATTGCAATTCATTATAAACAGGGAATTTTGCTTTGTCAAGACAGAGGGCAAATTCATGAATAAATTGGTACCAAGGGCTTTGGGCCGGAATTGTTCTTTGGCTATACAAGGTCAAAAGCAGGGGTCAAAAGTCAATGAAATGGCGTAATTCTCAATGATTTTCTATGGATTTCGCAGATTGTGATAATCTGCGAAATCAGTTGTAAGTTGACATAAAAAGGAAATTAAGTTAAGCTTAGATAAAATTAAGGCGATGGTAAAAGAGGGATGAATATTCTGCATAAGGTATATGAATTGAAATTATGGAAAAGAAAGCTGTTTTGTGTCACATCAGTTATTTTTTTTATTCCCATTCTTTTTTGTATCATTCGGATTGCAGCGCCCAGCAGGGTGTGGGAATATGTGGGTGAAGGCGGATATCGTTTTACGGAAGCTGATTCCGGGACAGATGTGGTGGTATGGGACGGTATCAGTCTTACACCGGGCGTATACCGAATAGAACTGGCGTATGATACGGATTTGGATGCCGCTGCGCTGTGCAACGTGGCGGATGGTACAGTTTTCTATAAAGGGCTGTGTTCTAACGGCGAACATATGTATAGTGGTCTTCATAGGACAGGATTTCATATATGGCTTTATGAGAGTACGGAAAATCTTCAGGTGGTGGTTTCCTATGGGGGCAAAGGAAATCTGGTTACGGGAGATTTGAGGGTTGTAGAGACAAAGCAGCTATGGACAATGTTGCTGACCATTATGGCCTTTGGATGGAGTATGGCAAGCGCTGCACAAATATTTTTATATTATGATAAATGTTATTCCATTGATGTTGGGAAGAAACAAGCTTTTTTTTGGGTGGCGGCAATCAGCTTTATAGCTTCTGTACCTTATCTGTGCGGGTATACTATTACAGGAGCGGATTTGACATATCATCTTCAAAGGATTGAGGGGGTTAAGGACGGACTGTTGGGGGGACAATTCCCGGTCAGGCTGGAACCAAAATGGATGTATGGACACGGATATGCGGATGCAATTTTTTATTGCAATATCTTGCTGTATGTTCCGGCGCTGCTTCGGCTGCTTGGGTTTCCCATATGGTTTAGTTACAATGTGTATTGTATTGTGATCAATATTGCCACCGCCGGGATTTCCTACTATTGTTTTGGCAAAATGTCCGGCAGCCGTCATATCGGAGCAGTTTCCAGTGCTTTGTATACTTTGTCAATTATCAGGCTATACAAGTTTGTCAGCGCTACTGCTACAGGAGAAGGGACAGCGTTGACATTTTTACCATTGGTTTTATATGGCTTATTTCGGATTTTTACACAAAACTATGAGGAAAAAGAGTATAAGACGGCATGGGCGCCGCTGATGGCGGGAGTTAGCGGGTTAATCCAGTCCCATGTACTCACCTGTGAGATTACAGTGGCCGTAGTGTTGCTGTTTTGTTTGATTTTTATAAGGAGAATATTGCATCCCAGAGTATTTTTTGTTTTATTGAAAGGGGCATTGGTCACATTGGGGGTGTGTCTGTGGTTTCTGGTTCCGTTTTTGGATTATTTTTTAACGCAGAATGTGCACATTAGAAATGTGTCTGCCCGCACCATTCAGGAGAGGGGGCTTTATCCGGCGCATTTGCCGTTTCAGTTTTGGCGCACGGATGCAAATCCGTTCGACATGGAGAATGGAATGCAGTATTCTAATGCCATGGGAGTAGGGCTGGTATTGTGTATTGGATTGGGGATATTTTTGATTCTTTGGTTCTCTGGAAAATTCAGGAAAGCGGAAGGAAAAAATTTTTCCGAGAAAATATTTTTTCTTTTTGTAAAGACGGCCTGTGTCGTTGGGATACTTTTATTGTATATGAGTTTAAATATATTTCCCTGGGACAGGATTCAGGCGATGCATCCCATTGCAGCGTCCCTAGTGAGCAGCCTTCAGTTTCCGAACCGCATGTTGGGATGGGGTACGGCGTGCCTCGTGCTGGTATTCGGATTCTGCCTGTGGTATTTCAAGTCGCAGAGGAGAGAGAAGTATTATGTGATGCTGGGGTGTGTGGCAATATTCGGCGTAATGACTTCCGGTATGTATCTGTTGGATTTTGTCAATGGAAATCAGAGTTATTATGAATTATATAATGAAGAAAGTATGGGGAGCGGCTATATTTCAGGGGCAGAATATCTCATGGAAGGTACGGATGAGAGTCAGGTGACTTATAGGGATGCGACGGCGGGGCCGGGGGTGGAAATAAGAGAATACCAAAAGAAATCTCTGGAGGTGACGCTGTGGTGTTCTAATGAGTGGGAGACAGAAAGTTATATTGATTTTCCCATACTTTTGTATAAGGGATATAAGGCTGTATGTACGGATACGGGAGAGGAAATGCCCGTGTGCCCAGGGGAGAACAATGTGGTTAGGGTATTGATTCCCAAAGGCTTTGAAGGGGAAATGATGGTGAGATTTGTAAGCCCTGTATATTGGAGGGTCAGCGAACTGATCAGTTTGCTGACAATGGCGTCATTGGCAGTTATGTGGCGGAACATGAGAAATGAACGGAGGAAAATGGATGCGAAAAGGGAAATGGGATAAATTGACGCTTCTGTTTCTGATGGAGGTTATGGTAATTTTGGCATTGCTTCCAGGGTGTTTTCGCAGGGAAGAATTGAAAGAGGTCTACTATGGGGACAGCAGTGCAAAAGTAAACGGGGAAACTGATATAAGTGGAGCGGATGGTACCGAAGAGAAGAATAAAATTTATGTGGAAGAGGGAGTGTTTGCAGGGGGGAAGATGAATCTTTCTCCGGGGGTGTATCAGGTGAGGGTATGGACCCGGTTAAAAGAGGGGCAGGAGATATCTGTGTCCATGCAGTGGGATGACGGATATTTCGGGTCCATCGGCGCAAACGGCATGTCTTTTGGTTCCGGCAGGGAATATGGAGCGTTTCGGGTGTATGTGGCGGATAAGGTGCCTGAGGCCTATGTGAAATGTGTGTTCCAGGAAGTGGATGCGGACGGATTGCTTTGTCTGGAAGTGTGGGAGACGAATTTGGGAAATCGCAGGTTGTTGATAACGGCGTTGGCGTGCTTTGGAATATTGGATTTCCTGGTCATTTACCGCAGACGAATTCTTCAGGGAAAAGTAACGGGAAAACAGCAGGCAGTATTTTGGGGGCTTGTTGGCTGCGTGGGAGTGGCCTGTTTTCCCTGTATGACAAATTATTTAATCCCCGGTGACGGGCTTATGGAGCATTTGGATCGTATTGTGTATTTGGCAGAAGCACTGGGGCGGGGGAAGATTTTCCCGGTAGGGACGGACAAAGCTGCGTTCTCCTTGTTTGGCGGGGAGGTATTTTGGTATTTTCCCGCGCTTTTGTATCTGGCGGGATTTCCAGCGGCCACGGCGTATAAAGTATTGTTGGTGTGGGCAGCGGCGGGCGCCGGAGGGACAGCTTATTTTTCTATGCAAAAATGTGTAAAGAACGAATATGGGGCCTTATTTGGCAGTATGGTTTATCTTTTGGCGCCTTTTTTGATTCATACCATGTACCAGAAGGCGGCAATAGGGGAATATGTGGCAATGATTTTTTTGCCCCTGGTATGTTGTGGAATGTTTTTACTTTATACGGAGGATGGGACGGAGAAGGGAGAGCAGGGGATTGCGGAAGGGGCGTCTCTGAAAGAAAATACCTGTTATGTCAAGTATCGCAGATACAAATGGTATATCATTTTGGGGATGGCCGCAATGAGTTTGAGCCATGTTGTCATAGCTGGAATAACCGTGTTATTTATAGTATTGTTTTGTGTGATTCAATGGAAAAAAACAGTGCAAAAACCCAGACTTTATCAACTTTTGCAGTCGTTAGGGATTACGTTGCTGCTCAATGTCCGGTTCTGGCTGCCCGCATGTTACAGAATCAGTTCTGACGCCATGCAATTCTCAGAAACGGCGGAGGATGTGCAAAGGGGCGGTATTTCATTGGAATATTTTTTCTATTGGCTTTTGAACAGTGAAAGCGGTGCCGGCGGCAGGAGTGAGATATGGGTGGGGGCGGGCGTTTTTATGCTGTTTTCCTTTTATATTCTATGGGAGTATGAAAAAAGGAAAAGAGATATGATATGCGGAACCTTTGCCGTATTGGGGCTGCTGGCGCTGGGTATGTGCACCATATATTTCCCATGGAATGTGCTGGGACGGATTCCGGGAATTGGGGAAATGGTGGTTTTGCTGCAAGATCCCACACGCATTATGTCCATAGCAGTTTTGTTTATGGCGTTTCTTGCCGCAGTTCTGTTTCGGCATGTGGAGGAAGACGGGGGGATATTAAGCAAAGCGGCCTTAGGAATTATGGCGTTAGTATTGTTAGCTTCGGCAGTGTATCAGGTGAATGAAATTGTATTTGTAAAGCCGCCGGTGTTCCTGTAAAAACCAGATGCTTTGGCGGGTTTGCGGATTAAAATTGGGGGAATAAAGGGCGGATTGGGATATGGAAAAAGGAAAGCAAAGGAATAGGAACAACACAAAACAGAAAGACCGTAAGAAAGAATTGTTTCATATTCTGTGTATTCTGACCGGAATGGTGGTATTGATTCCTTTAGGAAGCAGGAGTATTATGAACAGCCCAATGACGGCGGAATGGGCCGCCCGTGTGGAAGAAATTGCAGAGGGCTTTCAAAGAGGGCATTTATATCTATACCCTTCGGCCGGCGTATTCACAATGTCCGGCAGCAGTGTAAATGGGATGGATTCTAACATGTGGCTTTTTATTCCAGGGGGAATGTACTGGTTGTGTGGGAAGATGGGGCTGGTTTACCGGCTTTATATGGCGGGGATGCAAGTGGGGACTTTGGCGGCGTCTATCCTTTTGTTTCAGAGAATTTTTGCACATAGGAGCACAGAACTGCCGGTGTTTTTCGGGATGCTGCTGTATATGACCTGTCCATACAGAATCTATCTATGTTATGACCTTGGGGATTTTTCACAGGCTTTTGTATGGATGCTGATCCCCTGTTATCTTTGGGCCTTGATGGGGGTATGGAAAGATGAGGGGAAGGAGAAGAAGAAAGCGGTGGTTTTGGCGGCTGTCATTCTGGCTGGTATAGGATATGCGGATGTGGTGTATTTTTTGGCGGCGGCAGGAATAACTGCGGCAGTGGGGGGATATCGGAAGTGTTTGTGGACATTTGTTTCCGCAGCCGCCGGGGGAATCCTCTTTGGACCGGGCATTTTGCGGCTTATCAGATATGTGTTTTTGAATGGATTGGGAGAACTGCAGATGCCCTTAAAGTCTATTATGGCGGATGGGTACAAATTCGGGCAGTTTTTCAGTTCATATGCGTTTCGTGACAATCATCCGGGGATGGGGTTGGGGATGCTGCTCTGTGTCTTAACCGGAATGTGGCTGATTTTGGTGGAGGGTAAAAGGGCATCGGGAACCTGTAAAGCATTTATGGGAATGGGGATATTTTTGTCGATGATTTCCCTGGCACGTTTTCCCTGGGATTATATTCAGCGGCTGGGGGCATGGGCGCTGAAGCTGGTAAGCCTGGTGGAGACGCCGGCGGTTTTTTGGGGAATGGCATGTATTGCCCTGTGTGTGCCGGCAGCGGGCGCGATTTATGGCATCGCCGGGCATGAGGACAGAAAAATAGCGTTGGGAGTTCCGTGCATTGTCATGCTGACATGTTACGGAGTATGTGTCTATCAGTGTAATATGTTAATGTATTAGGGAGCCGTGCCATGGAAGGCCGCGTTTGCCCGGCGGGGAACCGCAACATACCAGTCAAAGAAGCCGGTCAGAATGAAATCCTTCTCGAAGACTTCTAAGTCGGTATAGTATATGATATAGATGCTTTCCTGATTGATCGCATTGTAATCAATCCTTGTATTGATATGGATTCCTTTGGTTTCAAAACTTGCGGGAGCCGGTGGGACGTCATAGGTTACGGAGGCAAGGTATTCAGAGGGAAGGGTTTTGGTGTAGAGAAGCAGACGGGGCCATTGTGCGCCCTTTTCCGCAGTGATGACGGAAATGTTCGAGGCTTTGCATTGATTCAGGGCATAATCCACACATTCCTCCAGTCCCTGGGCATAATAAGCGCCTGCCAGTCTGCGGTAATCTGTGTAATAATCACGCTGAAATAAAAATAGACACAGAAGATAGGCTGCGGAGAGGACACAGGTGGACAAGGTCTTCATACGCGCCGGTGTTAGCACGGAGAAAAAACTCTTTTTCTCTAAAAATGTTATGGTACTCCAAACGCCATAAGCTTCGGCAAGCACAAAAGGAATATAAAGTGAATTGATTTGGTGAAGTTTGGCAGTGACAAGCATACAATTCAGCCCTCCGGCCAATAATTGTATATACACAAAACATTCCCCGGCAAAGGATTTTGTCCGGAAACACTTTACAAGGCGGACGGATAAGGCAATCACGCCGACGACAATAAAGAAGCGTCCAATATCATAGAAAAGTCCCCAGGGAAGGAGAATGTCGTAAGGGGCACCGGTGTTTTGATGCCAGAGAAGGGAGAGGGCGGTTCGCAGATTTTGCCACATTTCAGGCAGGGTCAGTGCGACTTCCGAGCCTCGGTATCCGTTCATTCTGGGGATGGTTATAAAAGGCAGGCATATTTCGGGCAAGAAGTCCTGGTTTACCAGAAGGAAGAGAAGCAGGGGCAGAGCCAGAACAAAGAGAATTGCGCCGGCAAACAGGCTCCATGGGTTTAGGGTCAGTTTTTTGCGGGCAAGACCGTAGGCTGATTGTAAAAGTACCAGAATGGGAACCAGGGGCCAGATCACGGCGTAAGCGTACAGGCTTAGGCCATAAAAAAGCCCTGACAGAGGGAGAAATTTGGGCTGTTCCAGGCCGCGGATAAAAAAATATAGTCCGAAAATCAGGAAGCCGGGCGCCAGATTGGCGTCAAGGCCCCAACGGGACATCATAATATGCCAGGGGCAGACGGCCAGAAGGAAAAGGCTCCAAAGTCCGGCGCCGGCACCGAAAAGTCGCTTAAACAGAAGGTATACCACCCATAAAGTCAGGACGGAAACCGCAGCCTGAGGAAAACGGCTCAGAAAAGGGGTAATATCACCGCCTGTCAGCGCCAGAAGGGGAAGAAGAAGCCATACATAAAGGGCGCTGTGGCCGTCGCCCCAATCCGCCATATAGACGGGAAAGCAGTGTCCGGCAGAGTCCATGCCTTCATGAAACAGAGCAAAACCGTTCCAGGCCACAAATGCCTCGTCCTGGTGCATGCCGTCCGGAACGCTTCCAAGGGCGGCAAAACGAAGCGCCGCCCCCAATGCGAGTAATGAAATTACAGGAATCAGAGAACGAAATTTTGAATTCATCAGACAAATCTCCTACCTCAGGTTGAACTCTCATAAAAACATCTTGTTTCTTAATGAAAGTTATAGCATATTTATAAGGGAAAATCCATGAGTTTTTATAAAAACTATGGCTGAAAAATGTTAAATTTTTACAAAAACAGTGGATGACATGGGGGGAAAGTGCTATAATCTTAATGTTTGAAGCATGATATGATTGGTATGCGTGCAAGGGGGTAAGAATGGAAAAGATTGCTGTATTGATTCCATGTTATAATGAAGAGAAGACCATTGAAAAGGTAGTATGTGATGTAAAAGAGGCGTTGCCGGAGGCTGTGGTATATGTATATGACAATAATTCTACCGACAGGACGGCGGAACTGGCCAGGAAGGCCGGGGCACTGGTGCGTTTTGAGCACAAGCAGGGCAAGGGGAATGTGATTCGCAGAATGTTCCGGGAAATTGATGCGGAATGTTATCTGATGATAGACGGCGACGACACATATCCGTTAGAGTGTGCAAAGGAAATGGCAGAGCAGGTCTTAGGGCATAATGCGGATATGGTGGTGGGGGACAGGCTTTCTTCCACTTATTTCTCAGAGAACAAACGTCCTTTTCACAATTTCGGCAACAGCTTGATGCGATATGGCATTAACAGGCTGTTTCATACAGAGATCAAAGATATCATGACAGGGTACAGGGCTTTCAGCTATGAATTTGTGAAGACATTTCCTGTGGTTTCCAAAGGGTTTGAAATAGAGACGGAAATGACCATACATGCCGTAAATTATAATATGCAGGTGGAAAATGTGGTGGTGGAATACCGGGACAGACCGGAGGGAAGCGTCTCAAAATTGAACACCTATAGCGACGGGCTGCGCGTCATACGCAAGATGATGCAGTTATACAGGAATTATAAACCATTACACTTTTTTGGTGCCATTTGCGCTGTGCTGATATTGGCGGCGGTGCTGCTAATGTTCCCTATATTTAAGGTTTATCTGGAAAGCGGTTTGGTGCCCCGATTCCCCACACTGATTGTCTGCGGCTTTATGGCGCTTGCGGGGATACAGTCCTTTTTTGCCGGAATGATACTGGAGGTCATGGATGCAAAGGACAAGCGTGATTTTGAGTACAGACTGGCCAGGATCAGCGGAGAAAAAAGGCGGAAGCAGAAGGAGCAGGAAACAGATTAGTATGAAATGGGTGACAGCCAATGGTTTGCGTTCAAAGTTAAGTGCATATGGAATATTCTGTTTCCTGGGAATGTTGTTTTGTTTTTGCTGCCTGACGGAGAGAGATTTAGCCATACAGGGCAATATTCTGTGGACAGGGGCTTATTTGTTTAAAACATTGGGCATAAGCCTGTTGTTTGGGGGAGGAATGGGGGCTGTTCTGTGTTTTTTCATATGTAAGGGGGCTGTCCGGAAGGTGAGCGGACAGGACAGTGCCAGGGCAGAGGAAAGGGACACATTTTTAGGAGGAAACAGATGGGGAAGGGTGTTTGGCCTAAGCATGGGACTGACGTTTGCCGCCTGGATTCCGGCGTTTTTGGCGTATTATCCGGCCATATGTGCCTATGATGCGTTCAGCCAGACGGGGCAGATTGTGGAAAATTATTATATTGACCACCATCCCATTTTTCACACGCTTTTGATAAAAGCTGCAATGGAGTTGGGAGAGAGGGTGCTGGGAAGCGTCAACGCAGGTATTGGCTGTTATACGGTTTGTCAGATGCTTTTGCTTGCGGCGGCGTTTGCGTTTGGCGTTATGATGTTGTGGAAAAGAAGCGTAAGGCGGATCTGGCTGTATCTGGTACAGGGGTTTTGTATGTTATATCCTTTTCACTTTTATATGAGTGTGAGTATGACCAAAGATACTGTGTTTGCAGCTTTTTTTCTCATACAGTTGACAGCACTCTGCGCCATCATGGATGGCGGGAAAAGCCCTGGAATGGAGCTGGTATTTTATGTTGGAACGGTGGGAATGATATTATTTCGCAATAACGGTAAGTACGCATTTCTGGTGTTTTTTGCAATTCTGTTCCTTGTTTTTGTGTTTGGAAAACAGAGACGTCTGTTCGGGCGGGTATTGTTGTGGTCTGCGGGAGCTTTCGTCACGGGAGTGGTGCTGCTGCAAGGGGTATTTTATATTATGGATGCCGGCCAGGGAGATCGACGGGAGATGTTGAGCCTTCCCATACAGCAATTTGCCAGAACCATGTTGTACCACGGAGGCGTGGGAGTGATGGCGGAAGATGACAATACCATGGAAGAAAGGGATAAGGCGCTGATCAATGATTTTATTCTGGACCAGGCATACCGCAAGTACAGGCCGGAATTTGCCGACCCTGTCAAAAGCAGTACCAATACGTATGTGGCCAGGTATCGGTGGAGAGAATTTATCTCTTCTTATCTAAGGCTGTTCAGTCAATATCCTGGGGACTTCCTAAATGCGGCCCTGGCGGTAAACGCCGGGTATCTGTATCCGGGGGATGTGAGTCATGCCTATGTGAATGGGCAGGAAGGAGATAGGGCCGGAGGGGGATATGCGCAGACTCGTTGGGATGAAGAAACGCTCAATTCCAGGGGCATTTACAAGGATACCAAATGGCAGGGACTTTTTGAGGCCATGGAAGCATGGGCGGATGAAAATGCTTATTTAAAGCTGCCGGTATTAAAATATTTATTTGTGCCGGGAGTAGTATTCTGGCTGTATCTGTTGTTGTTGGGGTGTAGGTTTGTGAGAAGAGAACGGATGCTGTGTATGCCGCTTATACTGGTAATGGGATATTTCCTGACATTGTTCCTGGGACCCACCGTACAGTTGCGGTATATTTATCCTGTTATGATTGGGTTTCCTTTTCTGTTATTGTGGCCTGGGGCAGATAGCAGTGTGATTTCAGCAGGAGGGCAGGGGAATACACATAGATAAGACGACGCCCTTTGGCGCGGGCAGAAAGAGGTAGTAATGGGGACGGTAAACATGGTAGATAAATTGATCATCGGGGCGGGATTGTACGGATTGTATTCGGCGTTGTATTGTGCAAAAAAGGGGCAGCGGGTTACGGTGCTTGAGATGGATGAAGCACCGTTTTCCAGAGCCACATATATCAATCAGGCGAGAGTGCATATGGGATATCACTATCCTCGCTCGTTGGCCACAGCCATGAAGAGCGCAGGTTATTTTAAACGATTTGTGGAAGATTATTCTTTCTGCATACTCTTTGATTTTCAGCAGATATATGCCACTTCCCAGCATTTTTCCTGGACGGACGCCAAAGAATTTCAGAAGTTTTGTCAGGATGGGGGGATTCCCTGTGAATCTTTGCCTGTGGACAGATATTTTAAAGAGGGAAGCTGCGACGGCGCTTTTTTGACAAAGGAATATACGTATGACGCGCACATTCTAAGGGATTATTTTCTGGAAGAATTGGAGAAATATCCGGGTGTGGAGCTATTATGGGGCAGAGAAGTGTGTCGAGTGGTAAGAAACGGGGATAGTTTTGAGGTTTATGCCCTGCATCAGGGGGCGGAAGAGCGCTATGACGCGCCCTTTGTGTTGAATGCCACATATGCTTCGGTGAATCAGGTGTTGAATAGAACGGAGTTGACGGATGAGAAGGGGATTGGGACGAAGCCGGAACTTTTCGGCATTAAGTATGAGCTTTGTGAGATTATTCTGTGCAGGGTGAACGATGCGTTGAAAGACATTGGATTGACAGTTATGGACGGTCCGTTTTTCTCTATTATGCCCTTTGGCAAGACGGGATATCATTCGCTGACTTCCGTGACATTTACCCCCCATAAGACAAGCTTTGAAACGGAACCTGTATTTTCCTGTATGGAAGGGGGCGCATGCAAAAAGGGAGTTTTGGGGAACTGCAATGACTGCGTGAACAGACCCCACAGCGCATGGGAATATATGTCGGCCCTGGGGCGTAAATATGTCAGGGAAGAATATGGTTTTACGTATGAGAAGTCATTGTTCTCCATGAAGCCTATTTTAAAAGCATCGGAGATAGATGACTCCAGGCCCACGGTGATTCGATATGCGGCCAGAAATCCTACATTTTTGAGCGTGCTTTCGGGAAAAATTAATACGGTCTACGATTTGGATGAATTTTTAGACCAGGGTTGAGTGGAAGGAATGATGCCTGGAGAAAGCCACGGGCGGCAGCGGAAATGAAAAACGCTGTGGAGTTACAGTTGTAAGGAGACAGAAGGAAAGATAGAAGGTTGGGATAACGTGACGGAGAATAAAGAGAAGAATTTTGTATCTTGTGTGGTGTATCTGCACAATGAAGGGAAGGCGGCAAAGGAATTTCTTACAAGAATCTGCGGAGTTATGCAGGAGCATTTTGAGAAATTTGAGATTGTGTGCGTCAATGACGGATGTGTGGATGATACCATAGCGCAGGTAGAAGCGTTTGTGGCGGAAGCGAAGGTGAAACCTGTGGTAAGCCTGATTCATTTAAGCTATTATCAAGGGGTGGAAAGTGCTATGAATGCAGGCAGGGATTTGGCGGTGGGAGATTTTCTGTTTGAATTTGACCGATGCGAGGCGGACTTTGAAGCTTCGTTGATTCTGGAAGTGTACCGCAGAGCTTTGGAAGGGTATGACGTAGTGGCGGCGGCGCCCAAATATGATGTTTCCTTGACATCAAAATTGTTCTATCTGGTGTATAACTGGGGAAGCCGTTATGGGGGCAAAATCAGACAGGAACGTTTTAGGCTGATTTCCAGGCGGGCCATTAACCGGGTGAACCAGATGAATACTTATATTCCCTACCGTAAGGCCATGTATATGAACTGCGGCTTGAGAACAGATACCATTTGCTATGACAATAAGGAAGTTGCCAAAAAACACCGGAACAGGGAAGAGTGGGGAAACAGAAGTACTTTGGCGGCGGACACACTTATTATTTTTACCAGTGTGCTTGAAAAGCTGTCCATGATGGTAAGTGTGGTTTTGTTTGGGGCACTTATGGTTGTGTTCGGATATTTGATTTATTCCATTTTCAGTAAGGTACGTCCTGTGGAGGGATGGCTTTCGATTATGGCGTTAATGTCATTTGGCTTTTTTATGGTATCCGTTATGCTGACATTGATTTTAAAATATTTGTCCGTGCTGTTGAATATGGGATTCAGGCGGCAGCGCTATGTGATAGAAGGAGTGGAAAAACTGACATAATGATGCTGACAATTATATTTCCGGTATTAAATGAGAGATTGCGGTTAAAAAAAGGAATTACCCAGACGGTGGAATATCTGGAGAAAATAGGATTTGACGATTACGAAATTATTATAGTGGATAATGGCTCGGAAGATGAGACGCCTCAGATTGCCGCAGGGCTGTGTGAAAAATACGCTGCGGTGACTTATGAGAGAATTGCCGTCCGGGGTGTGGGCGCAGCGTTTCGCAGAGGGGTCAAAAAGAGTCATGGTGAAATCGTAGGATATATGGATATAGATTTGTCTACAAATATCAGGCATTTGGGGGAGGCCATTGAGATTTTTCGGACACGGCCGGAAGTGGCGTATATCAATGGCAGCCGCTTTGCCAGTGAGTCGGATACGAAGGGAAGAAAATGGTACCGCAAAATTACCTCGCAGGGACTTTTGATTTTGTTGAAATATGTGTTGGGGATGCAGTCCACGGATGCTGTGTGCGGATTTACGTTTGTGCGCCGTAAGACGGCAATCTCTCTGATTAAGGGCTGCAGTCGGGACAACGGGTGGTTTTATATGATTGAATTTCTGCTGCGGGCGGAAAAGCGGGGAGTGAATGTTTTGGATTATCCGGTGGAATGGCAGGAAGATTATAATACCACCGTGAAAATATTCAAAACCATATGCGATTATTTGGTGCATATAGGAAGGCTTTTTTACGAGTTTTATATCAGACGGCATATATAAGCCGCTGGAAAGAAAAGCGGGAAGGAAGCCGGAGAAATTTGCAGAGGAAAGGACGAAACTCATTTACTTTTGAAGTACATGGGATGTGGGCGGTATGAGTGAAATCAGGATTAAGAGAATTGATTTGACCAGGGATTATGAGGCGCATGAGAGAGAATACCAGCAGGCCATAGAGAGGGTATGCAGGGAAACCGCATTTTCCGGCGGAAAGTATGCGGATGCTTTTGACCGGGAGTTTGCGGCGTATGTAGGGGTTCCATATGCCTGTGGGGTGAATAATGGAACCTCAGCCCTTCATCTGGCCATGCTGGCTTTGGGGGTGGGGCCGGGGGATGAAGTGATTGTGCCGGCCAATACTTACATTGCCACCGCATGGGGAGTGTCTTATACGGGGGCGAAACCGGTATTTGTAGACTGTACGCCGGATACTTGGGAGATAGATCCCAAAGAGGCGGAAAAAGCCGTTACCGGGGCCACAAAGGGAATTCTGGGCGTTCATCTGTATGGACAGCCTTTTGATTATGAAGGAGTGAGAAAGGTTGCCGAAAAGCACGGACTATTTGTGGCGGAGGATTGCGCTCAGGCCCACGGAGCAGAATTTGAGGGCAAAAATGTGGGTTCTTTAGGAGAAATGGGGTGCTTTAGTTTTTATCCGGGCAAGAACCTTTATGCTTTTGGAGAAGGCGGAAGCATTACTTGCAAGGAAGAAAAGCATTACAGGCATATGACAAGGTTAAAAAATCAAGGCTGTGATGTAAGATATTATCATGATGAGATTGGATATAATTATCGGCTGGAAGGAATACAGGGGGCAGTGCTGCGTGTTAGTTTGAAATATTTGCCCCGCTGGACCGCAAGACGGCGGGAAATCGGCAGACGGTATCTGCAGGAGATTACCAATCCCTTGATTACCATGCAGGCACATCCGGAGAATACCAATCCGGTCTTCCATTTATTTGTGGTTCAGATAGAAGAGAGGGACAAGTTCCTGGCGTATATGGCGGAAGCAGGGGTGGAGTGTAATTTACATTATCCTGTTCCCTGTCATCTGCAGAAAGCCTATGCCGATTTAGGATACAAGAAAGGGGATTGTCCCAATGCGGAAAGGCTGGCAGAACATTGCGTCACATTGCCCCTGTTTCCTGAGATGCGAGAGGATGAGATTGACAGGGTAATAGCACTCTGCAATGAGTTTGCATGATAAAGATCCGGCGTATGAGGGCGTTTTCCGGCAGGTGTGGGGGAGACATGTGCTGATTTCGCGATGGAGAGGGAGGAATGGGGTGTTATGGAGAAATATGTAGACCGGGAGGCTGGGATTTATCTGCGTCTTATGAATGACGATGATACCGATTCCGTTGTGACGTGGCGCAACAGGGAAGATGTGCGGAAGAGATTTATATACCGGGAACCTTTTACCAGGGCAACCCATGAAAATTGGATAAAAAATATGGTGGAAACGGGCAGGGCGGTTCAGATGATCATCTGTGACCTGGAGACGGAAAAACCACTGGGAAGCGTGTATATCCGAGATATTGACAGGCAGCATAACAAGGCGGAATATGGTATTTTTATTGGTGAGGCACAGGCGAGAGGCAGGGGAGCGGGTACCGCGGCGGCGAAACTGATGCTTCGTTATTGTTTTCAGGAAGAGGGGCTGCACAGAGTATATCTTCGTGTATTTGCCCATAATGTACAGGCCATCCGCAGCTATGAGAAGGCCGGTTTTGTAAGGGAAGGCTTTCTCAAAGATGATGTGTACATTGACGGAAGTTATTGGGACATGATATGGATGGCGGCAGTAAATACGGATAAATGAATGGGAGTTAGCGTGAGAAGAACTTCTAACCACTCACAGCAGAGGCTGTTTCGTGGAGAAGTTCTAAGTCTCACGCAGGAGAATGCCTAAAATACGGCATTCTCCGCAGAAATTTGAGCGCCCGCTGAAGCGGGCAAATGGGAGTTAGCATGAAAAAGATATCTTTTGTCATTCCGTGCTATCGTTCGGAACATACTTTGGCTCATGTGGTAAATGAGATCAAAGAAAAAATGAATACCATGGATGGATATCAGTATGATATTATCCTGGTAAACGACTGCTCTCCTGACAATACCATGGAGGTAATCAGGGAGTTATGTGCGGGGGATGAGAAAATCAGAGGAATTGGTTTTTCACAAAATTTTGGACAACATTCGGCCTTAATGGCCGGACTGCGCTGTTCTGACGGAGATTATGTGGTATGCCTTGACGATGACGGACAGACGCCGGCAGATGAGGTGGACAAACTTTTGGCAAAATTGGAAGAAGGGTACGATGCGGTTTATGCACAGTATGACCATAAACAACATTCCACGTTCCGGAATATGGGCAGTAAGATAAATGAACGTATGACCCGCATCATGCTGGGAAAACCCCCGGCGCTGTACTTGTCCAGTTATTTTGCGGTAAAGCGGTTTGTGGTGGAGGATATGATTCGCTATGAGAATTCTTATCCTTATGTAATCGGGCTTGTGCTGCGGGCAACCAAACATATTGCCAATGTGCCAGTGAACCACAGGGAACGAGAATCCGGAACTTCCGGTTATAATCTGAAGAAATTAGTGGCGTTATGGTTTAACGGATTTACGGCATTCTCGGTGAAGCCGCTTAGAATTGCCACTGCCGTAGGCGCTTTCAGCGCTTTTGCAGGATTTTTATATGGTATTTATACCATTGTCAAGAGATTATTAAATCCGGCGGTACCTATGGGATTCAGTTCTACCATGTCGGCCATTGTGTTTTTCGGCGGAATGATTATGCTGATGCTGGGACTGATTGGAGAGTATATCGGACGTATTTACATCAGTCTGAATAATTCGCCTCAGTATGTGATACGGGAAAAGATAAATCTGGATTAGGAAAAGGCGGACTGCGCGGAGGTGAGCTGGGATGGATAAATGGAAGGATTGGTGGAGACAGGAGGACAGATGGATTGTGCTTATAAAATCCTTACTTTTGGGTGCGCTTCCTCTGGTGTGCTGCATGGTATACTGTGCAGGGCGGGGAAGAGGAATAGGAGAAGTATATCTGCCCTCTTCTGAGTGGAATGACGAGTTGTTCTATTATAAGCAGGTGGAAGGGATTGTAAAGTATGGTTATCCTTTGGGGTATTTTGGATTTAACGAGAGTCATGCGTTAAAACTGTCTTTTGCGGCCTGGAGCCCGGTGCTGGTCTTTCCCTGGGTGATATGGGGTGCCTTGTTGGGTTGGAATCTGATGTCGCCCATTCTCTGCAATATAGTTCTAATGTGCCTTTGCTGTCTGCTGTTTGTATGGCTGGTACGGCCGTCCTGGAAGCAAATGGGCATTTTAGCGATTTTATTCTGTCTTTATACACCTTTTGTGCGTTATATGCTTTCGGTGATGCCGGAAGTTATCTGCTTTAGTCTGCTGATTCTTTTTTATGCGCTGGCAATCAATTATCTGAGAGGTGAAAAGAAGCATAAATTGGTTTTGCTGTTCGTTCTTTCAGGTGTTATGACGCTGATGAGGCCATATCTGTTATTGTTTTTATTACTGCCGTGCTGGTTTTGGATACGGAAAAGCAGGTGGAAAGGGGTTTTGGGTTCCGCAGTGGTTTTGGCCGGCGTTTTAGGGATGTATGGATGTATTAAGCACTATTTTGGCGCGGAATATTTTGCGCCGCTGTTTTTTACCGATTGGGTTGAGGCGTTTTTCGAGCAGGGATTCTTTGGCGGCGTCCGTTATACATTGGGAAAACTTTATTATATGGGCCTGGATTTTGTGCAGCATACGCGCCAGGGATTTCGCACTGGGTTAGCGTCAGGCTCATTCTTTGGGGGATTTTTGGTCTGTATGTTTGTGTTGGCAGGACAGAGTCTGCGGGACTATCTGTCCCTGAAAAAGCAAGGACAGCCTCGAAAACATTTGTTTGTCATAGAAGCGCATCTTGCGCTTAGCTTTGGGGCAATGTTCTTTGCGCTTCTGCTTATGTATAAATTGACGGAAGGAAGTAAGCACTTATTGACGTTTATGGCCGCGGCTATTTTTGTGATTTCTCTAATGGAGACAAGATTTTACAAAAAGGCAGTGCTGGTGGGGATTACGTTTGCCTATTTTTATTCTTATATGGCCGTTGATGATTATGATTATCTGGTTCCCTTTGTACAGGAAGAACGGCGGCAAGCAGTGGAGCAATGGCAGGAGGCCCTTGAGGATGCGCTTGTACCCAATATGGAGAATGTGCCATCCTATGAAAATGTCATAGTTTGGATGCTGTATGACAAGGTGGGGGATGTGAATGTAAACACACAATGGCAGCTTCTGTACGCGCTGCCGGAAGGGTTTGGCGTTAGCTGTTGTATGCCGGAATATGTGGAAGCCCATTTTGAAACGCTTCAAAGCAAGTACATTTGTGTGCCTGAGGGTGGAACTGTTGAACAACGCTGTATTCAGGCGGGATACGTTAAAATTGCGGCGCACGAAAGAGCGGTTCTTTATCAGAGATACTAATTATTGGCTTAAGTTTGATATAAATTCAACCAGTCTGGCGGCGATGGCATAGCGTCCCCGTTCATTTGGATGGGTGCCGTCGGACAGATAGATATCCAAAGTATCGTCTGTGACAATAAAATCATGATAATTGTCCAGAAAATACAGTCCCAGCTCGGAGGCAAGTTCTTCTGCTCCTTTGACATAGGCCGGCAGAGCGGAGCCTTCTTCGCTCATGGAATCCATGCCAAAAGAGAACAGTTTGGTATGTGTGGGGGACATAATCACATAATACGCATCTGGCAGCATGATTTTGAGCGCTTGTATACTGGTGCGTAAACTGCCCTTATAAGTAGCGGTGTCATTTGGGGACTGGGGATTTTCCACAGGCACGCCGGAATAATAATCGTTGAGGCCGTAATTAAAGAGAAAGCAAAGTTTTTTGCCTTCAAATGTATCAGGCTGCGCTCCCTGAGGTGAGAACGTATTGCCATTTTGGGAAATCATGATATTTTCTTTTACAAAGCGACCAAAAATGTCCGGAAGGTCGTCTCCTTCCTCCCGTCCCCGGCAAGCGGCGCTGGTGCCGCCGATTGCGAAGTTAAATACGGAAGCGCCGGAAAGGCTGGTGATATATCCGGGAATGGAGGTGCTGCCGGTATAGTTGCCCAGAACGCTGTCGCCGAAAAGTACAAAGCACCAGTCGGATAAATCCGGGTATTGTGTGGGAGATTTTTGTTCCCGTTGGATAATTTGGCGCAGCGCGTTCCAGAATACATCCTCATTTTCCGGGGTGATTTGGTAGGTGCCGTTTCCGCAGAAGGTATTGGCAAAGAGTGCGAATACGATATCTTCCACAGCATCAAAAGGAGTATTTTCATAATTTCCAGGACTCATAATGATCCATTCTTCCATGCCTGGAAAAAAGGTTATGGCGTTTGGATAAGAAGATACTTCATTTACCATTGTATGGTAAGTTGTGAGTGTAGTCTCCAACTCTTTTTGGGGCAAGCTGCGCCAATAGTCAATATGAGGGTAAGGCAATAAAATGTCGAAGGTAATCTGAGGGTGGGATTCTATACAGTTGTACAAATCTCTGGTAAGGCTGTCATGCCATTTTGCGGCATTTTTTCCCACACTGTTCCACAAAAGTCCAGGGTCCAGACAGAGGTAAATATTGGAGATTTCATTGCCGGATGCAAGGATATGCTCCAGATACTTAGAAAGTTCTTTTGAATTTTCCACGGCGTGGGTCATGATTGCGGTATTTTGGGCAAGATAGTAGGAAAAGTCATCTTCGCGGAACTGTTCCGTAGAGTGCATGGAAAGAAGTACGCTGTCATATGTTTCCTCGGACAAACGGATCAAATCCTCTTTCATTTTGGCGGATTCAGAAAAAGAAGACCCCATTGTGAAGAGAAAAGCAGCCAGCAGAATCACGATGATAACTGACGGGCATATCAATATTGCTTTTTTGACGTGGGCATGTGTTTTGGCTGAAGATGGACGGTTGTTTTTTGAGGGCATGGTATATCCTTTCAGGGTAAAAGATTTTGTATCTATAGGAATGAGATGATTCCGTATTTGAATAGGTGTATTTTATCATAAGCAGAAAGAAATGTAAATCAAACTTATTAAGATACATTGTAAAGAACAATTAATTCATTTATAATCTAACATGATGATAATACAGCTTGTTTCTATGATTTACAGTGGAAGCGGATTGTTGATCCAAAGGATATTATGACAGATAGTATGGATGAATTGCAGGAAGTGTTGAAATCAGATGAAATAAAAATTGATTAGAGGATGTTGTATGAGACACCAGAAAAATTTTTGTCAATTTACCGGGATACAGATGGCCATAATAGGGTGCCTGATGATATTGGGCGTTTTGTTTTTAGGGAATGGAAGGCCGTATAAAGGGGAATGGGAGGGAGAGTTTCAGAGCATATTTGTGGGATTTCTTCAAAATGGCCAGTATACGTTGGAAGTTACCTATGAAAATCTGCCCAAAGGCAGCCGTTTGCTTGTCAGGACGGATGATATGACGGACGAGAATAACCGGGCGGGAGTGGTTTTCTTAGAACAGGAGATACATGAGGGTTCAGGCGTGATTAGGATTCCGTTGTCTCTGGAGAGTCCTTCTTATGGCATTGTGGCAGAGATTATGCCTGACGATGCCGCCCATATAGCAAAACTGGTGGTTCAAAGCAATCATCTCATATATAAGGACCATTATGTTCTATTTGGAATTGTGATATTGGCTGCTGGGGTTCTGACGTTTTTGTTCCACAGAATGAACCGGGAGATGGGAGCATGGGAAAGTCAGGGTACGGAACGAATGTTTTTGGGGTATCCTGAAAAATATATGACGCCCCTTGTACTCGTGGGGATTGGGCTTTTGGCCAGTTTGCCTCTGTTCTCCGACGGGCTTTTGTGGGGGGACGATACGGCGTTTCATCTGGTCAGACTGGAAGGAATCTATCAGGGGATGCGCGCCGGAGACTTTCCCGTGCGAATTACGCCCCAGCAGGTGGCAGGGTACGGCAGTCTGACTGCAGTGATGTATCCGCAGTTATTTCTTTATCCGGCGGTTTTGCTGCGGTTTATGGGCGTATCCTTGCTGTTGAGTTATAAATTGTTGCTTGCGGCTGTTAATCTTGCCACTGCATTTTCCGCATATTACGCGGGGGAAAAAATATTTCATTCCCGGAAGATAGGAATTTGGATCAGTGTTCTGTATACTTTTTCGGCATATCGTCTCTCCAATATGTATGTAAGGGGCGCTTTGGGCGAAAGTTTGGCTATGGTATTTTTGCCCCTGATCATATGGGGCGTCTATGAGATATTATGGGGAGAGGGCAGATGGCTGGTTCTGGTTTGGGGGATGACAGGCGTTTTGGAATCCCATGTACTCTCCACGGAGATCTGCATACTGTTTATGGGGGCGGAGCTGTTTTTTTGGCTGTGTTCTAAGAGAAAACGGGAGTTTGGAAAGCGGTTTTGGAACGGCTGTAAAGCGGTGGCGGTAACATTACTTTTGAATGTTTCTTTTTTGATACCTGTTCTGTATTATAGCAGAGAAAATTTTCAGTGCTTTCATATGCCCTTTGAATTGTCTGGCACAGGGGCCTATTTTTCTCAGTTGTTTACCTTATTTCCGCCGGTGGACGGAGCTTCTCTGGGCGCGGGAACCACACAGCATGAAATGCCCATAACCATCGGAGGCGTTTTATTGGGAGGTGTGATTTTGTATTTGCTCCTTTTGGGGAAGAAAGAGGATACGAAGGAGAGAGGGGTGGGAGTTCATTGTTTTGTATATGGCGGAATTGCGCTTCTTATGGCTTCCTGGCTTTTCCCATGGGATAGGATAGCCGAAAGGGAGTTCTTGCGGGAAATGTTTACGCCGCTGCAGTTTCCATGGAGGTTTTTGGGGCCTGTTACCGTATGCTGGAGTTTTGCGGCCGCTGTGGGGATTGTGGGCGTTGGAGAAGGGAAGTTGGCATGGGCCGGTGTGGAAGAGAGAAAAGGGGGATGGATTTTGGGTGTAATGGGGGCGCTGGTGATAGTGTCCACAGGGTATTTCTTTGACCATTTGGCCCAGGACAGGGAACAGCGCGCCGATAAAATGGCTTTGGAGGGGCTAAGCGATGGGGATGGCATGTATCTGTATCGTGACAGTGAAGAATTCCGTGCAATTCAATTGGATTATGACAGGGGTAAAGCCATTGTCAGGACAAACCATGGAGAGGGAATGGCTTATCAGGAATATCGGAAGGAAGGCAGCAGGATTTATGTGGAAGTGACACCCATAGGGGAAGGGGCGGAAGTGATCATGTTTCCGCTATATTGGTATCCGGGGTATGAGATTCGGATCAATGGTCAGAAGGTGCCGGTGTTTCCGCGGGAAACTTTGGTCGCCTGTGAAGCGCCGGAAGAAGAGGCAGTGATAGAAGTGCGCTATGAGGGTTTTTGGTTTTTCAAGGCGGCGGATTTGGTGACTTTGATGACTTTTTGCGGGATGTTGGGGAGAAGCATTTATGTAAAAAAGAAGATGGCTTAGGATGGCGTTTACATTCGGGTATTGTCAGGAAGATTGATTGGTTTGCGCGATGAAAGCACGCAGGGGGTATAAGAATGAACCTTATGGAAGATTGGAAGGCTGTATGGGGGAATAAATTATATAGATGGATGCTTGGGCTTACGGCGGTCTGCAGCTATGGCTTTTTTGTTACGCACCAGACCGTGGGGATTGATGATACACCCTATGCTTATTATTTTGAAGAAGGGTTGAATGTCATTGTGGGAAGATGGCTCCTGTTTCTATGCAACAAGGTATTCAGAATTTCTGATTTTTCTCCGTTTCTGACAGATTTGGCCGGGGTGCTGATTTTTATGGGAGGGGTGACTGTATGGTGTGCTTTGCTTCATTCCATTTGCAAGGACAGGATTCCCATGTGGGGCTATACGTTTTTTTCCTGTATCTTTCTGTCCAGTCCGCTGATTGCAGAGGTCTACCCCTATTATCTTCATAACGGCATATCCGTGGGGTATCTGTGTACGGGCGTCAGTTTGTGCTTTTTTAGAAAACTTACGGAGCAGAAAGGAACGTGGAAGGAAGCGGCAGCTACAGGGTTGGGGACGAGTCTTTTTCTTGTGGCGGCTTTAGGGTGCTATGAATCTTTTATGATTGTATGGCTGTTGGGCGTGTTTCTGGTGCTGCTGACGAAACATTATATGGAAATACGGACGAAAGTGATTGCTTCATTGGCAAAGGGAGCGTTGGCGGCGGTGGCGGCAATGATATTGCGCAGTGTGATTATCGCTTTGTTGATTGCAGTGTTTGGACTGGGGCACATGCGGGAAGAAGCGGTTGCCCGTTCTGTGTCGCAAATGGCAGGCTGGCTGTTTCAGCCTGGGGCGTGGGCGGAAATGGCAATGGCCATAAAGCGGGTTTATGTAATGTATGGTGTGTTTGCACTTGCGTATCTTCCTGTGAGAATGTTCGTAATCGCTGTGGGGGTTATATTACTCTGTGGGTTGTATGACACCATTCGTCGAAAGAATGTGTGTATCCTGCTATTGACTTTTGGAGGGCTTTTCACGCCTTTTTTATTGGTGGCAGTGGAGGGGAAGGCAACGTTATATCGTGCCGCGCAGTTTTTGCCGGTGGTTTGCGGGTATGGTGCATTTTTGGCGTCATATGCGGTGGTAAGGCTGGGCCAGGGCAAGCCTGGGGGAATTTTTTCAGAGAAGGAAGCCGACGGCCGTGGGCGGGCGCTGTGGGACAAATTTACAAAAGTGCTGAGGCGGGGATTGATTTTTGCATTGTGTGTGGTGCTGTGGAACCAGTGCTTTGATATGAATCAATGGTTTTATGTGGACTGGATGAAATATCAGTCCGCGGTGAATTTGGCAGGACAGATTGCCTATGAACTGGAAGGGCGGTATGATATCTCAAAACCGATTGTTTTTACAGGCGCATATCAGGCGCCCCGCGGGATCATTGAAGATGCGTATGTGGGATATCAAACGGATACATTTTATCAAATGAAGCGTTTGACAGATAGTTTGGATGAACATTTGCTGGATAAATTTTATCGGGAGTATGGCGTATGGGTGGCGCAGACGCCGGCGCTTTCTGTGGTGGACTGGGGCATTAACGCTTTTGGAAGTGATGAAGAATTAATACGTTTTTTTGCCATGCATGGATATGAATTTGTTGCCAATACAGATGCAGAACGGTTTGAGACGGCGCTGCAGATTTCTATTGACTGGCCGGAATTTCCAAAGGCAGGTTCTGTCAAGGATATGGGAGAATATATTATTGTGCATTTCTGATATACTGGTGGTATAATAGGACTAAATTAAGAGAAGCCCAGTAAACATAAGGGTTTGCATTGATTTAGTCCTATTTTTTTAAGTCCGTTTTAGGTCAAGATTATATGTGGGAATAAAACAAGATTACGAATACGGGCAGACACACAACTGAAAAAACTTTCCTCTTTATTGTCCCAAATGCAAGCAGGAAAGTCTAATGAATGCAAAGAATTTACAGGTGTTTGCCATTAAAGAATATGAAACAAACATCTAACATAGTGGAGAAAATTTACAAGGAGAAATGGAGTTATGATGACAAAGTTTAAAGGATTGAAGAAATTCATGCTGCCTGTTATGATGTGGTTGATTTTTGAAATTATAGCCATTACACTTTGGCTTACAATGCAAAATATATTCTATCTATTTAATTTTAGTTATATTGGAACATCATTAGCCATAGGATTTTTGCTGTTTCAGTTTCAATATACGTATGCACGCAGAATAGCGCAATTTTTGGTTGGAGCTTATATGCTTGTTTATCTTGGATTGATGTGTAATGAAAATATGCAGATTGAAGGGTTTTGGTATTATTTGTTTACTGGTGTTTTTGAGGCAGCAACTATTCATTATGCAGTTGCAAAGATATTTGGTCCTTTCATTTTCGGCCGTGGGTGGTGCGGGTTTGCCTGTTGG
>JAAWCE010000079.1 GCA_022793065.1 Lachnospiraceae bacterium | reverse complement strand
TTCGCCAGTTTTACGGCCTGGATTTTGTATTCCATGTCGTACTTCCGTTGTTTTTTTGCCATTGCAGTTGCCTCCCTAATTCTCTTTGATTATACATTAAATCCTTGCGTATGAGGTGTCAACTAAAATGGTACAACATCAAATTTTAAAGTTATCAAAATGGTATGCCCAAATTTAAGGAATTATTCCTTTGTATCGAAATAAATCTGGAACAGGAGCAAAATAAATGGATTGGTCCTTAATTGATGATAGCAAATTTGAAGAGCTTGCATGTGCTTATGCCAAAGACAATTATAGTATGTACAAATGGATTCCCACAGGGAAGAGCTGGGACGGAAATACAGACGCTGAGTTCCGCGACAAAATTGATGGTATAAACCACTACTACAAAGGATGGTGTGAGGCCAAATATACAAGTAAGCCTGACAGCAGCATTCCAAAATCTCATATGGATTCCACATTGGTGTCCGGTATATTGGACGGAGAAGTTGTTTTTATTTTGTTTGTAACTAATGGCAGGATCGCAAATTCATTTGTGCAAAGAGCAACAGCAATATTGCGTCCACATAAGATTGAAATCAAATTCGTTGATGGCTTTGTTCTTACAGGTTGGCTCAAAGAAAATCCGGATATTCAGAGTTCGTTTTTTGGTGTCTCGAATGCCAACAAACCTGAATATTTTTGCAAAATTGAAATAGCAGATTGCTGTGTGCTAAATGCAGCACTATCGTCACCAGCCCTGATTTCGGGGATAAAGAAACTCCACGTCCAAACTGAATATTTCCTTTATTTAAACATTCTTTCTACAGAAAGAACTAGCTATTCTTTAGAAACCCTCACAGATACAATTAAGCTTCTTCCTAATTCTATTTATGAGGACATTGCTATGCCGGGGTATAATTCCGTCTTAGTAAAGTTTATTGCAAAGCATCCCTGTAAAAAAAATATTCCGATTCGGATTCAAACTGAAACAAATGAAACCATTTTTGACGATGTCTTGTCTCTCACGATTGATGAATGCGAGCATGTGCGTGTTGTTTATGAGGAGCAACAACAATATATTCAAGAAATGTATAATACATTAACTGAGGATATCTACAGAAACGCTATTATAGGTATTGCTGGATATGAAGGAAGTGGGAAAACATATTTGTTGAATCAACTCTTGCAAAGCTTAATGAAAGAAGATACCGAAATATTACAGCTTGCGTTTTCGGATAAGGAGTCCGAAAACGCAAGCTCATTGTGCAAACTCATTTTGTTTATTAATTTTGGCTTTTTGTACGACCTATCGGAGCAAGCATTTAAAACATTAATTAAAAGTCAATCTGGGCTTCTTTTTGAACTGCTTTTACAGTTGCGAGAAGGTACATCCGACCAAATAACAGCGCTGAACATTATTGATACCGTTAGCAACACAATGAAAGAAAAGAACTTGGCGCTATTTCCCAATCATAGTCCTATGTTTCGTCGCAACCTCTCCTATATTGTTCTAGATGATTTTCAAAAAATCACAAAACGACATAAGTCTCTGTGTCAATATATTTTTACGGAATTCACATCACGTGATTATTCTCAAATCATAATTGTGGCTTATCGCCCTAAAGAATTTCAGAGTAGCGGAATGGAGAATATGCTACAAAAGCTTTGCTCTAGGCGATGGGAACTGAGTGGTATTTCAAATTCGGATGTCTACAACAGTTTAAAATTGTGTTTTAATCAAGATATCGCTAAATTATCTCAGCTATTTGCGCCTCCCATCAGTGTATTGCATCTGGAATTGCTGTTAAAAAAGTTGAAGCACATGAATATCCTACATATGGCTAGAGAGCGGAGAGCAGTGATTTATTCAAAAGCATATCAAGAAACAAATGTCAATGACATTAATCTCGCAAAAAATAAAATTCTTCATTGTCAATATAAGGATATACTTTATGTAGTATACAAAATTGAATCTGGTGTTCCTGTGCAGCTACTTCAAGAATTTTTTTCATCTAAATTTGACCGGGTATGCCACCTTTTTTCAACAGATACCCTTTTCAAAGAAGAAAATTCTCTGTTAAAGCCATATCACGACATATATTTGAATGCATTTAAGGGAATAACCTTTTCTTCAAAGTATATGGATACGCTAAACGGGTTCCTTCAGTTCTGTATCCAAGAGAATATTAATTCTCCAATCTTAAAGAGTAATATACTTGCAATCCTAATTGATCCAGGCAACAAACTGCATACACACTATCGTCCTCAAGCAAAAGAAATTTGCCAAGACTATTACGCCAAAAGTCAATATATTGCAGCCCAAAGCCTTGCAATCGCCTTGCTTCCGGATATTGATCGTACACCCCAAACTGCCTATCATTATGACGATCTTGAATTGTTGTATATCTACGCACAGTCTGTCAAATATGCAAAAACACATGCAGGATCTTCAAAATATCTAAAAAAAATTTGTAGTATTGCGGCAATAATGTCACTAAAACCTAACGAAATGGGAGTCGTTCATGAGGCACACTCAGAACTGATTACGAACGAACTATATTCACTGGATTTCAAAAGCGTTGAGGAAGAACTGTCTTATGCTAAGAAACACCTGAATCATGTCACTCTAGAGTCTCCCTGGCATACAGTGAATGCCTATCTGAATTTTGCAAATCGAGCCATGCTATACGAATTTTTTACGGATCGTACAAATCTTCAAGTTGCCTATGAAAATGCTGTTAATGAGAGCCGCCGACTTGAGCGGGCTGACTATGAAGCATATGCCAAAATGGATTACGCAAAAATCATTTTTCATGAAGAGCCAATCCGTGCCATATCATTGTTGGAAGAAGCTCTCCCAGTATTTGAAAAGTATCCCGAATGTGAAAAACGCCGAATTGACTGCCTGTTCGAGATCTTTTTCATACAGTATATAATCAAGCAAGATACTCATGAGAAATTGTATAACCTTCAAAGCCTTGCTCATAGCAATAGTTTTGCGCATGTCTATGCTAGAATTACTATCACACTTTTGACAACTGAACTGATTGAAGGTGGTAGTCCCGAAGAGATTGAGCTTAGACTAAATAAATTGATTGTTGAGTATTCTGATATTCAAAACACGAATCGGCTAAGTTTTTTTGTCAATCAACTTTTTGCCGCAATCGGCCACAGGCAAGGTGAAGCTCAAAAAAAGCGGAAATATTTAGAGCACCAACTGAACTTAAAAGAAGCATTTCCCAATTCCTATGTCTCGGTCGTCGATCACAATCTGAACACAAAAGAGTCCGCACCATTCGCTTGGACCACGGGAGAACATCTTCACGAAGCAGCAGCTTACTTGCTGGATCCCCGTATTTGGTAAAATTTACATTAGTGAAGGTATTCATATATATTCACTAGATTAGCAAAGCGGTCAACTGCAAGATCTGAACGATTATCCCTTACTTCAAACCAGTATTTATTTCCGCGTAAGTATTTAATATTTTCAACAATTAGAAGAAGCGGTTCGGGACACTTCAGCAGGTAGCTTGGGAAAATATTCCACAGATTGAATGCATTAGGTCCAACCCACGGCATTTCTACTATATTGCTACATTGGAGTTCTGTTTCTTGAAGAATGCTTGTCCAGGATCGGATTTGACTCATCATGACCGCATAATAACGCAAATCTAGCATCGAAGCCTCAAGCTGCTTATTGATAAAATCGGCAATGTCAGGTTTTATATTGCTACCATAACGAGCCCAAAAGTATGCTTCTTGTTGCCTAAAATCAAAAGAATATTGATTGCGTCCGCCGCCACGAGAATGCCAAGCGACCGCATCCGCAAGATACCAGCAGGTTCCTCCGGTCAAATGAACTTGGTACGAGAGTTCAAATCCTTCTAGTTTATTATAGTAAAACTCATTAAACCCGCCCAATTCCCAAAACAGTGTTTTAGGGATTGCATAAAGAGCCGAGGTCAGAGCTTGCCTGGGCCCGCTCTCCTTCACAATCTTACTGGTAATCTTGTTCCCATCAAAAAGATGATCTTTGAAATATGGGCCAAAGAAGGTACCAGCACATTGTACCAAGCCGCTTTGAGGGTAAATGAGCAGGGGTTGCACGCAATCAGCTCTGCCGTGTTCAATTGCGTTCTGCATCTTTTCAAAACATCCTGGCTCCACAAAAATATCGCTATTGATAAAAAACAAAATGTCGCCTTGGGCATGTTTGGCAGCTGTGTTGTTCGCCTTTCCATATCCAACCTTCTCTGAATAAATTACAGATAAATTTTTGTATTTCCCCTTTGCATAGGACAGTAACTCATAAATCTTGCTATTGTGATTCCCATCTACAATGATAATGACTTCATTGTTTTGCACATAGTGGTCTTCCAAAAACCTGTTCAAAAAATTATCTGTCATTTCAAACGTGCTGTCAATAGAAATGATAAAACTGTTCATTTCAAGCCCCTCTTATGTAAAATTCGTTCAAGCATTTGAGGATGTATAATATCTGTCGGCGGTAGTATAGGGGGGATGTTTGTTTTAAACTGTTTCAATGCTTCTGCTGTCATATACAGGATGCAGTTATTCCGATACCAAATCTCAATTTGTTCCTCATTCCAGAAAAAAGATCTTATGCAATCAACAGGAAGATATCCCCGTGTACGGAATTTTTGGATCCAATAGGAACAGGGCTGTTCGTTAATGTGGCCCGTGCCCCCCTGCATAGCAAGTGCAGCAGAAAAGAGTATCACTTCACTATTTTGGCAGACATTATTCAGTAATATATCTGCCTTTTCTTTTGGTATATGCTCCGCAACCTCCACACAAATCGATAGGTCAAACTTTGAAGCGATATCAATTGGCTTCTGTAAATCTTGTTGTATATAATCGGAGGATTCGATCAGCATATACGTGGGATCATAGGAATTTTGATCTATTCCTACGTAGTGTGATATTCCAAGGCTTTTGGCGGCGCTCCCCCATGTGCCCATACCGCAGCCATAATCAATAAGTGTCTGAAAATTGGTTATCCCGTGTATAAATTTCAAAATGATTTGTGCAGATTTATAAGAGCCGTCTTGGTGTTTCTTATAGTATTTTTCATCATACATATTTCTGTGCAATCCTCCTGTTTCGTCTTAGCAAATTTAGAATATGCCGTCTGAACAACCAAAAATAGTTTTTCTTTATCCGTTTTTTATCAACACCTTCAAATTTAAGGATGATACCTGGATCTTTTGTAATTGTGTAATAGTAGCCTTTGGCATCCATATAGTTCTCCAGAATCTGAGGTAATTCCTGTACTGACTGGCAGGGAACATCTAGTTTCTTTGCCATTGCAAGAAGCTTTTCTTGATAATCATCGGAAACATGCTCCTTTTGTAGTAATGCATGATAAGCTAGCGAGTAGAAATAATTGATTGGATCAAGCACATAAATGCAATCGTTGAACAAAATTCGATTGGCAAGCATGTCTTCTTCCCAAAGGGTATCATAATATCCATCACCAACGAAACGTATATCAACGTTTACGCGGTAATCCTTAAATCCAGCGTAATAGCTATTTACTGCTGGGAACAGGAATCGGCGGTGTACTCCAAGAACGTTTTGTACCAGTTTTAGATCATTGCATATTATATCAATATCGTCGTGCCCATTGGTAAATGGATTCCCAGATTCCATACATTCATAATTACGCAATACAGCATAGATACACCCCGCATCATTGAGAGCAGTAAATATTTCGTGGACAGTTAACCATGTAGATTGCTTTCTCATAAGCCCTCCATAAATCGAATCACAAATAACCTGAACACTTGATAATCGTATATTATCCT
>JAAWCE010000093.1 GCA_022793065.1 Lachnospiraceae bacterium | reverse complement strand
GTTCATCAGCAAGGTGCATGAGTATCTCGACATGGACGAACTGACACCCGCCGTACTGAATGACATGGGGACAGCAGTTTACGTCCATATGCCGGACACTTCAAACGGACATAGGGAACAGCAGATTGACATATCCTATGACCTTGTGGGAATACTCCCTGCGTCCCTGTTGAACGACTTACAAAACGGTGAAACGGCATAGCCAACGCTACGCCGTTTCCAAAAAACAAATCTAATACTGTCTTACGAGTATCTGACTTATGGCGCCTTTTTTAATTTGAACTACACTTTGCTTAATCCAAATGGAATACATTCTGCAAATCTATACTAACAGGACTGTTATCAGGATTGGTCTCCATAATGTCAGCCATAAAATCCCACCACTTCCTGTTGATTGCCGTGTCTGCACCCTTTGCCCAAAGCGCCTCATCCTCAATTTCAATGTACCCGAACAGAGTCAATGTCTCTTTATCCAGAAAAATCGTGTAATTCTTTCCTCCGTGCTCATGAATCATATCCTGCATTTCAGGCCAGAGTTCATTATGCCTCTTTTCATACTCCGCTTCCTGTCCGGGATATAATTTCATCTTAAATCCTTTAATCATTTTACTGCCTCCTTTCATTGTTCCTCACCTCTAAAACCTCTCTTTGTCACATACCCAATTATACCACTTACTATTTAAATTGCAACTTTTTCTCTCTTTCATTTTATGCTCCCAGTATGAATCCACTTAATATCATGTAAATTCTTTCCCCACATTTTTAAATACCAAAATAAGTAATTGAGTAGGGGAATGTCCCTCTCCACTACTCTCTGTGCGGCCTGCATGCCGCATTAGCGGCAAACTTCCACATGCGGGGCTGCCCATAATAATGCCCTTGACAAAAGCAATCTTCTGTCAAGGACAAATCTCATAGACTTTCACCTGTCTACATCAATTTCAATTATGCACCCTTCCGTACAATCCCGCCAGTTCCCTCATTCTCCAGGCCAGTTCATCTGTACATGCACCCTTCTTCATTCTCCACTTCCAGTTATTCCCCAATGTAGACGGAATATTAATGCGCGCCTCCGCCCCTGCGCCCAGATAATCCTGCAAGGGAATCACCGCCAAATCCGCCACACTAGCAAGGGCCGCTCTAATCAACTCCCAGGCCGATTCCCTGTCATCACATTTCTCCAGATGCAGATACTTTTTACAGAATTCCTTGTCATGCCATACCAGAGCACTATACCACCCTAAAGTAGTATCATTGTCATGGGTTCCCGTATATACCACACAGTTACGGGGATAATTATGCGGAAGATAATCGCTGTCTTCCCTGGAATCAAAAGCAAACTGCAGCACTTTCATTCCTGGATATCCTGTCTGTTTTACAAGTTCCAACACAGAAGGCGTGAGAAATCCCAAATCTTCCGCGATAACCCTTCTCTCTCCCAAATGCTTCTTCATTGCAGCAAAAAAACCATATCCCGGTCCCGGTTCCCATGCGCCCACCTGCGCTGTCTGGGCACCGGCTGGAATAGAGTAATAGGCGTCAAATCCTCTGAAATGATCTATTCTCACCACATCATATCGTTCAAAACAAGCCTCCAGGCGCTTCATCCACCATTTATATCCCGTTTTCTTATGATACGGCCAATCATACAATGGATTCCCCCACAACTGTCCTGTAGCAGAAAAAGCATCGGGCGGACATCCCGCTACTGCAATAGGATTACTATTCTCGTCAAACTGAAACAATTTGGGATTGGCCCAGGCATCCGCACTGTCCAACGCCACATAAATAGGAATATCCCCAATGAGCTGAATTCCCCGTTCATTGGCATAATTCTTTAACTTTGCCCACTGTATATGAAACATATATTGCTGAAACTGATAAAATTCAATCTCTTTGTCGAATTTCTTCCGGTACTGTCGGAGGGCTTCCGGTTTGCGAATCTTAATATCCTCGTCCCAATCTATCCAACACACGCCCTCAAGAGAATCCTTCACTGCCATATACAACGCATAATCTTTTATCCAATATGAATTTTCCTGTACAAAAGCCTGAAATTCTTCATCCTCCGCAATATTACTGTTCTTCCAGGCTTCTTTTAATACCAGAAAACGACTATGATAAATTTTCCCATAGTCAATGTACTCTTCGTTGTCTCCAAAATCATAACTGTCACAGATTTCTCTTGTAAGATATCCCCTTGCAATGAAATCTTCCAAATCAATAAAATATGGATTCCCCGCAAACGTGGAAAATGACTGATAAGGCGAATCCCCATAGCTGGTAGGCCCCAACGGCAGAATCTGCCAATAGGATTGCCCTGCAGCTTTCAGCCAATCCACAAAAGCATACGCCTCTTTGGAAAAACAGCCGATTCCATAAGCCGATGGCAAACTTGCCACCGGCAGCAACACACCACTTTCTCTCATGCAATTTCCTCCACCGGATTCAGGTTCACAGTACTTCATATTTAAAAGCCGCACCTGAAACTCTTTCCACATCAACAGCGGTATCAGACCACAGGATCGATCTCCCGACGACGCCAAATCCGGTCAATACCACTGTTTGGCATTACCGGATTTTGTCATCTCTGCAACATAACAGTTCAGATAAATTACAAAACTGTTACACACCCCCCACCCTGAAGTCCTTCATAACACATTACCGCAATCCACAGTATTTTCACCCTTTCACCGCTCCTGCCACAACTCCTTCTATAATATACTTCTGACACGCCAGATAGAACACTACAATGGGCAAAATTGACAACACCAGCAAAGCCATCATTGCCCCCAAATCTTTAGCTCCGTAGGAACCTACCAGATATTGCACTGCCACAGGAATTGTTTTGTACTTTGTACTGAGACCAATTACCAGATAAGGCAACAAATAATCATTCCATATCCACATTGCATTTAAAATGGCAACCGTAATGGCAGTGGGTTTTAAAATCGGAAGCACCACGCCAAAGAAAGTTTGCAGCGGATTACAGCCATCAATCATTGCCGCCTCTTCAATCTCCAGCGGAATAGATTTGATAAATCCACAAAACATAAATATGGAAAGCCCTGCGCCAAACCCCAGGTATAATACAATCATTCCCGGCGGATTATTCAGGCGAAAGATATTTGCCAGTTTCGACATGGTGAACATCACCATCTGAAAAGGCACAATCATGGAAAATACAAATATATAATACAATGTGCTTGAAACCGCCCCTTTTACCCTTGTCAAATAATACGCAGTCATAGAAGTAAATAACAAGATTACCAGCACCGACCCCACAGTAATGAACAGCGAACATCCGAAAGCTGTAAAGAACGCCGTTTTCTCAATGCCATTGCGGTAATTGGTAAGTCCTGCAAAAGTCTCCGATGTGGCAAAAGCAAATGGCGCGTCACTGATATACAATTTCCCTTTAAAAGAATTCATCACCACGAAAAAAATCGGCGTCAGAAAAGCTATCATCAGCACACAAAGCAACACAAATAAACACACATCTCCCCATTTCTTCTTTTTCATCCTTATACTCCTTGCGTGCTTCAAAAGAGGATCTGCATACACCCCTCTTTGCGCACATCAGTCAGAATTCACGCCTCAACCTCTTTACGTCTGGTCAAAACCAACTGCCCCAAAGCAATTACCGCCACCAGGATAAAGAACAACACAGCCTTTGCCTGGCCCACCCCTTCATATCCGGCCCGGCCATAAAAGGTATTGTAAATATCCAATGCCAGCATGGCCGTCTTCTTGCTGGGAGCACCGGCGGTCAAAGCCAAATTTTGATCAAACAATTTAAAGCTGTTAGACAATGTCAGGAACAGGCAGATGGTAACCGAAGGCATTACCATGGGAATCTTTACCTTTACGAGGGTCTGCCATCCGGTAGCGCCATCAATTTCTGCCGCTTCCAGCAATTCTGTCGGTACATTCTGCAGCCCTGCCACGTAGATAATCATCATATATCCAATCATTTGCCAGTTCATCAGAACCACCAACCCCCAAAAGCCATAGGCAGCATTGGCCACCAACGTTGTTTCATATCGCAGCAACAACGCATTGATCATCTGCTGCCAGATATACCCCAGAATAATTCCGCCTATGAGATTTGGCATAAAGAAAACGGTACGAAACAAATTCGTTCCCTTCATTTTTCTTGTCAAAGCCAATGCCAGCCCAAAGGCAAACACATTGACGGTCAATATGGACAGCACCGTAAATTTCACGGTAAACCACAAAGCATTGACAAAATCCCTGTCCGAAAACACCTTGATATAATTTTCAAGTCCTGTAAATCTGGCATTGGTAATGGTTCTGAAACTGCAAAAAGACAGATACACGCCCATGGCAAAGGGTATTAGAAACGCAAATGCAAATGCGATCAGCGTGGGAAGTACAAAAATAGGGAAATATCGTTTTAATGTCTTTTGCATTTTCTGTCTCCTATTTTAACACATATATAACCTTTTGGAAAGAATTCTATAAATTCTTTTCTGCCGCCCATCTGTCAATTACCAGTTGCCGCACATCCTCCCAACTCATACTGCCGGAAGCATATTCCAAAAGTGCCTCGCCAAAATCACTCTTAAATCGTTCACTGGGAAAAGATGTAAAATTCCATGGAATTGAAGTCTTTGTGCTGTCCTCCATATAGCGAATCACTTCTTTTGCCAGAGGGTCGGCCGGTTTCTCATTGTCCTCAAAGGTACTAAAAGGTGTAATAAATCCAAGCTCTTCCGTAACAATCTTCTTCCCCATATCGGAACTGAACAGCCATTCCACAAAAGCTATGGATGCAGCCTGATCCTCCGGGGCCGCCTGGCTGTTAATGGCAAAAAAATTCTCGGTCCCCACACAAAGACCTTGATTTTCCTCCCCTTCCACTCCTGTATAAATAGGAAGGAACTTGATATCCTCCTCTTTTACCACATTTCCTTCCACTTTTGAAATTTGTCCCCATGCCCAGTTGCCATTCTGTACCATAGCCACCTGTCCCAGTGCAAATTCCGCCATGGAGTCGTCCGTAGACTTGCTGCCTAAAAGCCCTCTGGCAGTACCGGAATTATCAAGATACAAGTCAAAAATATTCTTATAATTTTCCCCATAGGTAAACTCCAGTGTGTCCGTATCCGTTATGTTTTTATCACGGAACTCATATGAAATAGGAATATTGGCAAGGTGTGTCTGCCATCTCCAGTCATCTCCGGGATTCAGTGATGTGGAAGCGAAAACGCCTTTAATTCCCAATTCTTCCTTTTTGGCCTGCATATCCTCTACAACATTTTTCAATGTGGTGAAATTCTGAATGTCTTCCATGGAACCGGCCTTTGCCCCATTTGTAGCAAAATATTTTTCCATAATGGCATTATTATATATAATTCCATACCCTTCCACCACATAAGGAATACCATACACTCCGCCGTCCGCCGTCACTGCAAGGCTTTTATCCAAAAGCCAGTCATACAACTGCGTATGGGATAAATCAGCACAGTAATCTTTCCAATTTTGATATCCCACCGGCCCGTTAATCTGAAATAAAGTGGGGGCTTCCTTATTGGCAATTTCCGACATCAATGTCTGTTCATAGGTATTATTGGCGGCCGTAACCACCTTTACCTCCACTCCGGTCTCCTTCGTGTATTCCTCTGCCAACTGCTTCCAGACCACATCAATTTCCGGTTTAAAACTGAGATAATACACACTTCCCCCGGCACCGTTTCCCGTAAGATTTTCCCCGTTTCCGGACTGAGATGCGCTGCTTCCTGTACTCCCATTGCCTGCGCCGCTGCCGTCCGTTCCTGTGGTACCGGATTGCGTATTACTATTTCCCGACGCCAAATCCGTATTGTCATCCATTATGTCATTGTTGCCGCAGCCGGTCAATACCGTCAGCGTCACTCCCAAACATAATAACCCATTTAGAATTTTTCTTTGCATATTCTCTCCTATTCTGCTTTCGCTTCCACCCATGCAGCCTTATATAACACCCTGGCAACCGCCTCTTCTGCTCAAATGAAAGCACTATATTTTTCAAACTCTATCATTCCCGAATTTCAAAAAAATACTCGGAAGTTGGAGGATTTTTAAGGTATCTGTTTATTTATCTTCCAGTTTCCAGATATCCCTGTTATATTCCGCAATGGTTCTGTCCGCAGAAAAATAACCTGCTTTGGCAATATTCACCAACATCATCTTTTTCCATTTCAACCTGTCTTCATAATCAATAAACACTCTGTCTTTTATCGCAATATATTCTTCCAAATCCAAAAGAGTCATAAACCAGTCCTTGTTCAATAATTCCTGATACAGCCGCTTTAGATTTTCCTCCTTTCCCACCCTCAAAGCCTTGTCACTGATTAGGAAATCCACGGCCTTGCGAATGATGGGACTTTTCTCATAATACTCTCTGGAAACATAATCGCCTTTTTCATAATGTCTGATGACAGCCTTGCTGTCCTGACCGAACATATAGATGTTTTCATCCCCCACCAACTGATGAATCTCTATATTGGCGCCATCCCTGGTTCCTAAAGTCACCGCGCCATTGAGCATAAACTTCATATTCCCTGTTCCTGACGCTTCCTTAGATGCAAGAGAAATCTGCTCGGATACATCACAAGCCGGAATTAAACGTTCCGCGTAACTGACATTATAATTCTCCACCATAACCACTTTCATATAAGGACTAACCTCCGGGTCATGATTGATAATCTCAGATATTACCAAAAGCAAATGAATAATATCCTGGGCAATTACATACGCGGGCGCGGCTTTTGCGCCGAAAATAAATGCCAACGGCCTGACAGGTTTCCTTCCACCCTTGATTTCCAGATATTTGTGTATGATATACAACACATTCATTTGCTGGCGCTTATACTCATGAAGCCTCTTTACCTGAATATCAAAAATGGCGTCCGTATCCAGAGAAACACCCTCCATCTTTCGGATATACTCTGCTAATTGGGCCTTTTTCTGCCTTTTCACCCCGTCTATGGCATCCAACACCAGCAAGTCCTCTTTCCTTTCCAAAAGCTTTTCCAGCTCATAAGCATTGGTTCGATATCCATTCCCTATGGTATCGGACAGTAGTCCGGCAAGCTCCCTGTTACAGGACAGCAGCCAACGCCGAAAAGTAATTCCATTTGTCTTATTGTTAAATTTATCCGGATAAATACGGTAAAACGAATTCAACTCACTGTTTTTGAGAATTTCCGTATGAATGGCAGCCACCCCATTGACGCTGTAGCCATAATGAATCGCAATATGAGCCATATGCACCCTGTCCTGGGCATCAATAATCCATACTTTAGCATCCTTATATTTTTTTGCTGCTCTGGCGTTTAACTCTTTTATAATGGGAACCATCTGAGGCACGGCTTCTTCCATATAAGAAAGAGGCCATTTTTCCAATGCTTCAGCTAAAATAGTATGGTTCGTATATGCACAGGTTTTGCTGACCACATCCACCGCCTCGTCCATGGTAAACCCTTCCTCCCATGTCAGAATGCGTATCAGCTCCGGAATCACCAATGCCGGATGCGTATCATTGATCTGTATGGCTGCATATTTTTCCATATGGTGCAAATCACAGCCCTTATCCCTTAATTCCTTTATTATCAACTGTGCGGCATTGCTGCACAGAAAATATTCCTGATAAATGCGAAGCAAATTTCCGGCTTCGTCCGAATCATCAGGGTATAAAAATAAAGTCAGGTTTTTGGAAACTGCCCTTTTGTCAAAGCATATTCCCTTTTCTACCAGGCTCTCATCCACCGACTTTAAATCAAACAAATGTAATTTATTACGACCGCTTTCATATCCAATCACATCTATATCATAAAGAACAGATACTACTTTTTTCTCCCCAAAAGACACTTCAAACGAAACTCCCGTATCCCGCAGCCAGGAATTTTCTTCTATCCATTGGTTTTTTTCCGCTTTCTGAAGGCGGTCTTGAAATACTTGCTTAAATAATCCATAATGATAGTTTAACCCAATACCGTCCCCAGGAAGCCCCAGTGTGGCAATGGAATCCAAAAAACATGCCGCAAGCCTTCCCAGTCCGCCATTGCCCAGAGATGGTTCCGGCTCCATCTCTTCAATTACAGACAATTTCTTCCCATGCCGTTTCAGCACTTGATCCATTTCTTCATAAATTCCAATATTAATCAGATTATTAGCAAGAAGCTTTCCAATGAGAAATTCCATGGACAGATAATAGACCTTTTTACTGCCTGTAATTTTCGGCTTACTTGCTGACAATGCTTTCGTCAACTGCAAAATCCCCTGATATAGTTGAGAATCCGTACACGCATCAATTGTTTTGCCGAACATTTTGCCGGTCAGTTCGTTTAACTGTTTTTCCAAATCCATAATCTAACCTCCATCACCATTTCTCCTTCAGACAAATCTGACTTTTGGTTAGGATTTCCGGAATGGCGCTAAAATATGTAGCAAAACTAAATGTTGTATCATTTTTACAGGAAAAGTCATGATAACTCTTAGAATAAACTTGTCTATTTTCCATCAATATACTATAATTTTACATGGAAAATCAAGAAAATACGATTCCTTAAAAGAAGGTCTTTCACAGGATTTCCTGACAGACCTAATAGATTTTATAATTGGTTGGTATGCGAGGGCAAAGAACATGGCAGCAATTCTGAGTATTCATGAAAAATATATGAAAGAAGCCATAAAACAGGCCAAAAAGGCATTGGCTCTGGGGGAAGTGCCAATTGGCTGTGTTATAGTACATGAAGGAAAAATTATCGGCCGGGGCTATAACCGCCGTAATACAGATAAAAATACACTGGCCCATGCGGAAATTACCGCCATCCGAAAAGCCAGCAAATACATTGGGGACTGGCGCCTGGAAGAATGTACCATTTATATCACTTTGGAACCCTGTCAAATGTGCGCCGGTGCCATTATCCAGGCTCGTATTCCTGAAGTGGTCATGGGGTGTATGAACCCCAAAGCCGGCTGCGGCGGATCTATTCTAAATATTTTGGAAATGCCACAGTTCAATCATCAGGCCCTTGTGACAAGAGGTGTAATGGAGGCGGAATGTAGCGGCTTGCTGAAAACCTTCTTCACACAACTACGAGAGAAGAATAAACTGGAAAAACAAAAGCGCAGACAACCATGATTGTCCTGTCATCATTCATCACTGAAAATCTAATGTGTAACAATTGATATGCTCATACTCCTGTCCATATCCTATGAGTACGCCTTTGTTCTTCCTGGCGTGTTTCGTCTGTCTTAGCCGTTTATGCTTGCGCTCAAATATAGACTAAAAATAAAAAATACCGCTAATAACAGTAAAAATGCCAATATGACTACAATACTTAGAATCACCTTTGCACCCACTGCCATCTTAGATTTTATAATTGCCCGCACAGCCCAAAATCCGCCAAAGCAAATCAATGCCCCAATCAGTCCTATTAACCTCACTAATACAATGGTTACCACAGTAGCGATCCATCCGCTGCCGTCCACTTTTTTCTTCCCGGCCTCTTTCCCCGCTCCCTGCAGTGGGTTCTGGTATGTTCCTGGTTGATTTTGTCCGTTTATCAGCGGGTCCTGGTATGTTCCCGGCTGACTTTGCGTTTCTTGGACAGAATCTCCATACGATTCTCCACTCTGCTGTTTCGTAACACCTTCCTGACTCATCATTTTCCTCCCTCATAAAAAACTCATCGGAACTCTTGTCTCAATTTTTATCAAAAAGCTGCTCCGGATACTTTCCTTCTGCAATCAACCTGCCAATGGATTCCACTACAATAGGCTTGTCTTCTTTATAGGTAACGCCAAACCATTTATCTTGTGTCTCCAATACAGATACGGATGCCTTTCCTTCCTGAATCAAAGTATTCACAAACATTGGCAGCAAATACTCACTATCCGTATCCCCTTCTTCCAAACCTGCCAGAAATTCGTGAAATCCCCCTTCCAGCGCTTCCAGAAAATCTGCCGTAAATCCCCACATGTTCATGGAGACATGACTGTTAATGCCGCATGGAACCACATTTCCCTTTCCATCATCGCATGCCGCGCCATCTGACGTCCTTACAATTCCCTTTGTCTCATTAACACCCGCAAGCTTTCCGTCCTCATCTATCACGCAGATTCCTCTTGTAACGCCCCCATGGTCACTCAAGGTATTGCCCAAAATGAATCCCGCCATACAGAAATCGTACTTCCTGCCGCAGTCATGATCCGTCACCAGGTACTCATGAATCTTACAAAATGCCTCTTTCCCATAATAATCATCAGCATTAATTACCAAAAAAGGCGTATCCACAATTCCCTTACAGGAAAGCACTGCCTGGCCTGTCCCCCAGGGCTTGGTTCTGCCCGAAGGCACCTGGAATCCTTCCGGAATATCAGAAAGCTCCTGTATAGCATACTGTACGGGAACTACCTTTTCCACCCGATTTCCAATGACCTCTTTTAAGATATCCAATAAATCATTCCTGGTCACAAATACGACTCTGTTAAATCCCGCCTCAATTGCATCATAAATAGAATAATCCATTATAATTTCACCATTGGGTCCCATGGACTCCAATTGCTTAATTCCTTCACCATAACGACTTCCCATTCCTGCTGCCATAATTACCAACGTGGTTTCTCTCATTTTCCCTTCCTTTCCCGCTGCCGTTCTCATTCTAATCCCTACTCCCACATTCTGTCACGAGACTACTCAGCCTTTTTATCTTTGCTAATCATAGCACAAAGAGGTAATATTAGCAACCTCTACTTTCAATACCACCTCTAAGGGACCTTTCGCGTGATCTCTCCAGCGATGAAATGATACAATTTTTGAAGCAAACAAAAAATAAACCTACCCAATACCCTTGACAAATCCTCCGGAAACAGATACACTAAAATCAGCCGTACATTTTCAGAGTTGCTACAATGATGAAATTCGGTCTTACGCAATGGGAATCTGTGAACCGTGTCAGGTTGGGAACAAAGCAGCACTAAACAGAACTTCTCATGTGCCGTAAGGCAGCCGGGTGGAGTTGTATGCAAACTCTGTGGTGTGCGGTTTTTATATAGGAAATATAAGGAGCATCCATGAATATAACCTCTGAAACAATGAAAGATATGATGAGAAATTGCAGCCTTTGTCCTCGCAATTGTCAGGTTGACCGTACAATGAGCGCAAACGGCTGCTGCGGCCAGAGTATTCACCTTACTGTTGCCAGAGCCGCTTTACATTTTTGGGAAGAACCCTGTATCTCAGGCTGCTGCGGATCTGGCGCCGTGTTTTTTGCCGGCTGCAGCCTACAATGTGTATTCTGTCAGAATCATGCCATTGCCCACGCAAAGTCCCACCATTCTTCCCCCATACATACCATATCCATCCGCCGATTGGCTCAAATCTTTCTGGAATTGCAAGAACAAGGCGCCGCCAATATCAACCTTGTCACTGCCGGACATTTCCTTCCACAAATATGCCTTGCCCTTGAGGAATCCAAAAGGCAAGGACTTACGATTCCTATTGTATACAATAGTTCCGGTTATGAGAAAGCCTCCTCCCTACATTTATTAGAAGGCTTGATTGACATTTATCTGCCTGATTTAAAATACCATTCCTCCAAACTTTCATCACAATATTCCAATGCACCGGATTATTTTGAAACTGCATGCTGCGCCATAGAAGAAATGTTCCGTCAAGTGGGCATTCCTGTTTTGGATTCGGAAACAGGTCTCATGAAAAAAGGCGTTATTGTCCGTCATCTGCTTCTTCCAGGGGAAACTGGTGACTCCAAAAGAATTCTTCGTTACCTTCACAACACTTATGGCAATCATATTTATATCAGTATAATGAACCAATACACCCCTTTGGCCCATGTGGCAAAATTTCCGGAACTGGACCGTCAAGTATCCATGGAAGAATACGAAAGAGTAATCACTTTTGCGGAAAAGATTGGCATTGAAAACGGATTTATACAGGTGGGGAATACGGTTGGAGAAAGCTTTATACCAGACTTTGACGGAACAGGGCTGTGAACCTCCTTTACAGTTCAGTGCGCATCATATAATATCCAAAATCTCCTGTCTGCGCCGGCTCTGTTTCGCACTCAAAGCTCTCAAATCCAAACATGATTGCAACCTGTTTCTCTTTCTCAAAATAGCCTCCTGGCACACCGATATAATAGCGATATTCTCCTTTCTGTTCTACCCTGGCCAAAATCAAATGATGATAATTGTAGTAACCATGGAGCAAAAAACTATTATTCACCATTTTATAAGACGCAGCCGGAAACAATACGAAATCCGCCGGTCCAATGGATAAATATTCCCGTTTGTCCCGAAACGGATGAATATGGGGATAGATTGCGCATAACTGGGTCCATTTATCTTCCAATAATTTGACTGGCTTTCCTGTTTCTCTCTGTTGTTCCATACCTGAATTTCTTTCTCTCTCATTTACAGCCGGTTCTTGTATGATTGTCTTCCCCCTTTGCATGTTGTTTCTGTTCTCCTGATGATTCCCCACTCCCCGTCCAGCGTTTCTCCCAGCTTCACATCCCCCGTTCCTTCCTTTCCCCATACCCGCTTTCCCTCTTGCAACCCCGTTCTCTCTCCCGGTGCCTTTTTCTGCAGATCTCCCACCCCCAGCCATTTCATTTCCGGAACCCGCTCTCTCTACCATCCTCATTTCACCGTTTCTGCTTTCCTCTGTTGCGGCCTCATATTTCTCGTACACATCCTCACCAATTCCAGTCCTATTGTTTTCATCTTCATGAATTACATCTTTATGGTACTCTCTTTCTTCACTTAACCCCTCCTGCCCCCTTCGTCCTGTTTCTTCTTGGATTCTATCCTCAATATCTATTCCTTTTATACCTCCAATATTGCCGCTTGCTTCCTCTCTCCCCCCTTCTTTTGCCCCGCCATAACTATTTTCTTCCTCCATCCTCCTTTCTCTTCTTTCTTCTTTTACGATCTTCCCGCCCCCGTCACTCTTTCCGTTCTGTCCTCTTTCCCTAACTTTTCTTCCTTCCCTACCACCGGATAATTCTCCCTGGCTTCCGTTTCTTTTTCCCCCCTCTTCTGCCTCTCCCCCGGCAAATGACGGCCAATTACAGGAAAGCTCTCGTCCGGCCCCCAATAAAATGTATATGCCTTCCAGCTCCTGATAGCCCATTCCTGTTTCGGCAATATCTCTTATATTCTGATACGCTTGTCGATATTGCCCTCTTCCCCCCGAAATCATAATTTTACCGATAACATGTTCCTGCCCCCGGCCCAGAATAACAACATCTCTTGTAAAAGAATCATTTCGATATAACCCTGACACAGTCACTTCCAGCCTTAAACTTGTATCCCTGGCCTCTAGTTTTACAAACCCGCCTCCTCTGACGCGCACACCATCTTCATAATAATCCAAATATTTTATTTTTCTGTCATAAAACATAGAAAACCCCCCGTTATACTTAAATATGTAACAATCAATTACCGTTCCATAAATATCAATTGCTGCTTCCTACCTAAGTATATTCGAGAGGTTGTCTAACTTATTACATCTACTCACAAATTTTATTCTGCTTTCAATCTTTTATAATCAATACTTTCCCATATTAAAAATCCATGTTATCCAGGTACTTCATATAATTTACCACCATCAGCGCAATTTTAAAAGTGAGCGCATCGTCAAAATTCCGTAAATCCAAACCCGTATTCTTTTGTATTCTCTCAATTCGATACACTAACGTATTCCTGTGTACAAATAATTGTCTGGACGTTTCAGAAACATTCAGATTGTTTTCAAAGAACTTATTAATTGTATTCAATGTCTCTTCATCCAAATTATAAGGAACATTTTCTCCAAATATTTCATCAATAAAAATCTTGCAGAGATTTACCGGAAGCTGATAAATTAAACGTCCGATTCCCAATGTACCATATGCTATGGTATTTTTTTCGGCGTAGAAAATTTTTCCCACATTCAATGCCATCATAGCTTCCTTGTAGGACTTTGAAACATCTTTCAATTCCTGTACCACTGTACCGAAAGATACCTTAACATTCAGCATGGCCTCCGAATTCATCATAGCAACAATGGTTTCAGCCACTTCCATCATCGTCTCATTGGTATATCCAGGTTCCAACGCCTTAATCAAAATCACGCTGCTTTCGTCCACTGCAGTGATATAATCACCGGAATGTCCCGAAAACATTCCCTTCAACAATTCTGTCACGATTCCGTCCTTTTCCAGACGGGTTTCTACCAAAAACACCGTTCTTGGCACTGATACCTCGATGTGAAGCTTTTTCGCTCGGTTATAAATATCAACCAGAAGCAAATTATCCAACAACAGATTTTGAAAAAAGTTGTTCCTGTCAAATCTTTCTTTATAAGCAATGACAAGGTTCTGAAGCTGACATACTGCAATTTTTCCCACCATGTACGCATCATCGCTTGTTCCCTTAGCAACCAAAATATATAAAATTTCTCCTTCATCCATAATTTTGAGCAAATGATGGATTCCGATTACCTGACTATCCGCCGGCGAATATGCAAAACCGCTAATCATATCTGCCGCTATATCAAACTGCCCTGTGGTAGACGCCACCGGCGCTCCCGACAAATTATATACACACAAATCCACCTTTGTAATTGCTTTCAGTTCATCTATGCTGGTCTGAATTGTCTGATTTGATATCATTCCGCTCCCTGTGCCTTTCCTAAATTAGTCTGTAAGCAAAAAGGGGCGCCCGCCGACGCCCCCGAAAAACTCTGAATTAATTTGTAATGACCTGCTCAGTTTCCTTATCGAATACATGAATCTTGTCAACATCGAATGCAAACTTGATGGTATCACCAGGTCTTGCCTTAGTAGCCGGGTCAACTCTTGCGGTAAGAGGGAACTCATCCAAATCAAAATACAGAAATACTTCTGCACCAAGCAACTCGTATACTCTTACGGAAGATTCAAATGTACTCTGAGGGAACTTCGCAAGAAATTCCTCGGAATCTCCTACACTCTCCGGACGGATACCAAAGGTAACTGCCTTGCCATCATATCCGCCGGCAATCAGTTTCTTAGATTTAGCGGGAGGCAAAGGAATACTATGTCCTGCAATTTCAAGATGTGCAACATCGCCGGAAACCTTAACCGTTGCATTCAAGAAATTCATCTGCGGAGAACCCATAAATCCTGCTACGAACAGGTTGCGGGGCTTCTCATAAAGGTTCTGAGGGGTATCCACCTGCTGAACCACACCATCCTTCATAACTACGATTCTGGTACCAAGGGTCATAGCCTCTGTCTGGTCATGGGTAACGTAAATAATGGTAGTACCCAATCTCTGATGCAGTTTCGCAATCTCAATACGCATCTGCACACGCAGCTTTGCATCCAAATTGGAAAGAGGCTCATCCATAAGGAATACCTTAGGACTACGGACAATTGCACGTCCCATTGCAACACGCTGTCTCTGACCACCGGACAAAGCCTTCGGCTTACGATCAAGCAGAGGAGTCAAGTCAAGGATTTTAGCTGCTTCCTTTACCATCTTATCAATCTGCTCCTTAGGAACTTTCCTCAACTTCAAACCAAACGCCATATTGTCATACACGGACATATGGGGATACAAAGCATAGTTCTGGAATACCATCGCAATATCGCGGTCCTTAGGCTCAACATCATTTACGATCCTGTCGCCGATTTTCAACTCTCCCGATGAGATATCTTCCAAACCTGCAATCATACGGAGCGTGGTAGACTTACCACATCCGGAAGGGCCTACAAAGATGATAAATTCCTGGTCTGCAATTTCCAGGTTAAAATCCTTAACTGCCTCGAAACCATTCGGATACACTTTGCAGATATTCTTTAATGATAAACTTGCCATAACTGTAAACTCCTTTCACCGTTCACAAAGTTTCTTTAGCTATATCGATATCTTGTCAGCCCCAAACATAGCTATTCATTTTAACATGGGCTTGACACCGCTTCACTTATAATATAGTATAACGAAAAACCTTAAACTATGCCATACTACTATTACACAAAGTTTTTTACTCCGATTGTAAAAATTGCTTATAATACTGGTAATATTTTCCTATATCAGTCAATTTGTACAACTTTTTTATTCTTTTTTATGCAAATTGTATGGTTTTATTTCCTCTAACCATACCAGAAAATCTCATTCTTCCCGCCTTGGGATTACCCCTCAACCGTGAATATGCGAATGATCTGCCAGGCTCTCATCCAACTCGTCACGAAAAATCCTCTCATCATCTTCTTCATTTTCCTTTTGCCCGTTGGCTTCCATATATTGCGCTTCCAGTTTTCTGAAAAATTTATCATACAATTTGGCCGAAAGCCATGCCGGAACAGACAGACCAAAGAGTATCACTACCGGAATCAATTCCTGAAGCAGATAAATCATCGCCAGCGGCAAGATCGTGAGCGCCATCATTAAAACCGTCTTAGGAAACTGCAGCACTCCCACAAACAAAGCGTTTCTTATGGTGTGCAGCACTGTATTTTCAAATTTTGCCAATATGGGATAAAGGAACATGCTGGTAAAAAATACCAAAAGTGAAATGGCCAAAAGTATTGTCCGCAACACGTTGTTAAATTCAAGTCCCGAATAATTCATGATATAAAAATCCCCTGCCAGCACCAAAATGACAGCCAACTGGATCAGCCAGATGATTACCCCTTGTTTGAAATTTTCCTTAAATGATTTAAAAAACCCCCTGGTAATATATCCTTCCTCATTCCTCACAATCTTCAATGCCATATAATGCAATGCCGTCAGAGATGGCCCCACCGTAATGACAGGAATACAACAGACCACCGCCAGAACATTCAGCCACATCAAATCCGCCAGCTTATTCAGCGCCTGCATCAAAGGACTGTCCAAATTAAATAATTTCATTCTAAAAGCCTCCTATTCCAGTTCCACATCCGCCTTTCTGTTCCCGCTTTATCATTTTCCTTCCACGCGGATGCTGTTTGCCGGTTCCACATTGTGTCCGGGCGCAAAGTCCTTCTATATCAGAATCTTTTCTCCATAGGTGTCACCCGTATCCCCGCCACATCCATTTCCGGTCTTACCGCACGAAATCCATGTTTTCTGTAAAAATCTACCGCATATGGCGCCGCCTGAAGGAACATGGAACGTTCCCCCTCTTCCGTCTTAAGATATTCACACAGCTTTCTGAGTATGGTGCTTCCCACACCCATATGGTGATAGGCTTCCTCTACGAACAAAAGCGACAGTTGATTCCTGTTCCGGATAGAACCGGCGCCGATAATATGACCTCGGTCCAGTGCTACCATCAGTTGGTATTCCCCCTTCAAAAACATAACAAATAATTTTTCGTCAGTAATAAAATCAAAAAAATGACGGATACCCTCCTGAGAATAATCCTTCCCTTCAAACTTCAAGAAAGTTCTCCATATCATTTTCATAGCCGAGGACCATTCACTTTCCATAGCCCACCTGAACTCATAAGTCTTCCATCTTGTCCCAATGTCCATCACAAGACCGCGCCTTTCATCCAATCATAAATATCACGTATTACTTCTTCCCGATTGGTTTCATTTGACAATTCGTGTCTGCCGCCCTCATACAGTTTCAGTTTTATATTCCTAAGTCCCGCCGCCACAAGAGAATGATAGGCTCTTTGAACCCCCTTTCCATATCCTCCCACCGGATCTGCCGTGCCAGATACCATATATACCGGCAATCCACCGGGTGTCTGCCTCAAATTCTCTTTTTTATAAAGTCTGGATACCAGCTCAAACAATGTTCCGAATCCATTTACCGTGAACACAAAACCGCATAACGGATCTGCAATATACGCATCCACCCTGGCCGGTTCACGACTTAGCCAGTCAAAAGGCGTTCGAGGATTACTGACCTTTTTATTGTAACTTCCAAACGCCAACTTGTCAATCAGCTTACTCACATGACGAGAACCGCAAAACAATTTCTGAACCGCCACCGCCGCCCTGGCAATCCACAATGTCACAGGAGACTGCATCCCCGTGCCCATAATAATAGCACCCGAAATCCCCATGCCATATTTATACATATAATTTCGTGTGATAAAAGAACCCATGCTATGTCCCATAATGATATATGGCACATCAGGATACAGTTCTTCCGTTATCTTCTTCAAGCGATGCACATCCCGAACCAAAACTGTTGCCGGGTCCTGTTCACAGAAATAACCAAATTTTCCGCCCGCCGCCGTATTCACAGACTTTCCATGCCCTAAGTGGTCCTCTCCGGTTACCACAATCCCCCTTGCAGTTAAATATTCGGCAAATTCTTCATATCGTTCCACATACTCCGCCATCCCGTGAACAATCTGTACAACAGCGCAAACCTTTTCCCCCGCCTCCGGACAGTATCGGACTGTATGGAGTTTCGTTCTGCCATCCCTGGAATCATAATAAAATTCTTCCTTCTTCAATCAATCACCATCCCACATTCCGAGTCATTTTTCAGACTCCATCAACAGATTTCCGCGCCGGAAGGCATCTCTTTCTCCGGTTTTACCAGCGCCAAATTTCCATTTTCATCCTCCGCGCACAACAGCATCCCTTCAGATAGCACGCCTGCCAAAGTTGCCGGCTTCAAATTTACCAGCACCATCACTTTCTTTCCAACCATTTCCTCCGGGCTGTAATACGCCTTAATACCAGATACAATCTGCTTCACCTGACTGCCAATCTTTACTTGACTGCAAAGTAATTTCTTAGACTTAGGCACCGCCTCACAGGAGATAATTTCTCCTACCTGAAACTGAAGTTTTGCAAAATCCTCATAAGTAATCTCAGGTTTTGGCTCTATATCTATAACACCGCCGCCCTGTTCGCTTTCCTTGCCATTGGGGGAATGATTCGCTGCTTGCTTCTCCTGATTTTCTGCCGCCCCCATTGCCGCAGCCAACGCTTCATCCTTCTTTTCCACTTCTTTCATATCCAGCCTTGCAAATAATATCTCCGGTTTATCAGTTACTTTATTTCCGCTTTCATATAAGCCAAACTGCTCCAACTGCTCAAAATCCCTCAGCTTAGTATTTAATTGCGTTACGATCCGTTCCGCGGTCTCCGGCATAAACGGCTGCAACAACGAAGCCCCTATGACAACGCTTTCCACCAAATGATACAGCACTGTGGACAATCTGTCCGTTTTTCCCTCATCCTGCCCTACGGATTTTCCCAAAACCCACGGCTCCGTCTCATCAATATACTTATTACATCTTTTAAAGATGGCAAAAATTTCTGTCAACGCATCCGCCACACGCAAATCCGCCATTTTTTCCCGCACTTTTCCATATGCGCCCGTGACGACATTTTTCAAATCTTCATCCACTGACGGTTCCTCTGCCCCCTTATGCGCCACCACTCCGCCAAAATATTTGTTGCTCATGGAAATAGTACGATTTACCAGATTTCCCAGTGTATTCGCCAAATCCGAGTTGGCACGTTCCGCAATCAGTTCCCAGGTGGCATTTCCGTCATTTTCATAAGGCATTTCATGCAGCATATAATATCGCACTGCATCCACGCCAAAAAACGAAACCAAATCATCCACATAAATGACGTTTCCCCTGGATTTTCCCATTTTGTTATTGTTTGTCAGCAGCCATGGATGACCAAATATCTGTTTTGGCAAAGGCTCGCCCAACGCCATAAGGAAAATAGGCCAATAAATCGTATGAAAACGCACAATATCCTTTCCGATTAAGTGCAAATCTGCCGGCCATAATTTTCTATACTGTTCCGTACTGCTGCCCTCCGCGTCATAGCCGATTCCCGTGATATAATTTGTCAATGCGTCCAACCATACATAGACCACATGACCAGGGTCAAAATCCACCGGAATTCCCCAGGTAAAGGAGGTTCTGGACACACACAAATCCTGCAGACCTGGTAAGAGAAAATTGTTCATCATTTCATTTTTGCGAGATACCGGCCGGATAAATTCCGGATGTTCATTGATATGCTTGATTAATTTATCCGCATACTTGCTCATGCGGAAGAAATATGCTTCTTCCTTTGCAGGTTTCACTTCCCGGCCGCAGTCAGGGCATTTTCCATCCACTAACTGGGACTCTGTCCAGAAAGACTCACAAGGCGTACAGTACATTCCTTCATACGCCCCCTTATAGATATCCCCCTGTTCATACAAGCGTTTGAATATCTTCTGTACTTGTCTTTCATGATAATCATCCGTGGTACGAATAAATTTGTCATATGAAATATTCATCAAATCGCACATTCCCTGGATAACTCCCGCCACCTTGTCCACAAACTCCCTGGGCGTCACACCGGCTTCCTGTGCCTTTAATTCAATCTTCTGTCCATGTTCATCGGTTCCCGTCTGGAAGAATACCTCGTATCCCTCTTTTCTCTTAAATCGTGCAATGCTGTCCGCCAACACAATTTCATAGTTATTGCCTATATGAGGTTTCCCCGATGTATAGGCAATGGCAGTGGTAAGATAATAAGTCTCTTTGTTCTCGTTCTCCATAGCTATGATTCTCCTTTCCTCATCCTATTCCCAAAACTTTCTCTCTTTTTCCGCGCCCCACAGTCATACGCTCATCCTTGCGCAATTCAAAGCCATAAAAAAACCCGTCTTCCCGCCCAAAGTATAACATGCGCCAGAAGACGAGCTAATATGCCCGTGATACCACTTCTATTCATCCGCCTTTCACAAGACGAACCTCTTCGGGTCAATAACCCTATCCGCTATAACAGGCGGAACCTGTCGCAGCCTTATCTTCCGCGAATCATCTGCCATGACCCGCAGCCCTTCCTTATGCCGCATACACTCACTACAATTCCATGCTGGCTAAGGATAAAAACGACTCGGTGCGCTGCTCAGAAGCCATCTTCCACATTTTCCTGCCCGATTCCTCTCAGCCTAACCGGAACCTTCTCTGTACGGCAGCCATAACATGTACTCTCTTCGTCACTGCGTTTACTCGCTTATAAAAGATAAATTAACACAAAAAACCTTATTCTGTCAATAGTTTTACTATCAAATCTTATGAAAACCTTAATACTTTTGTTGACAAAAATGATACAATCTTCATTTATAGTGATGATACAATTCATTTTGGAGTATTACTACATGAATTAAGATGAGGTGGAGAGATGGTACAGCATGACAGTAGAGTACGCAGATATAACAGACAAAGCACAGGAATGGGAGGTACCGATGGAAGACGCATTACAGAAGCACAGTATGGGAACCCAAATGCGTATCTGTCAGATTATGAACAGCAGCAAGAATATTCGGCAAATGATTCACAGGCATACGAATATGATCAGTACATAACATATCATCAAGATACAACATATGCTGAAAGCGATAAAATATCATTAGATTACATGGAACTCTTTGCCCAGAGAAATTCTTCCAATCAAAGAAATTCATCCCGGCAGCAGATGTCTTCCGGCAGCAGATATTCTTCTGCAAAGCAGACAAATGCCCAATATGACGCCTCTTCCGAACGGCGGACAAATGCCGGATATGGTAATCCTTCCAGAAGGCGGACAAACTCTGACTACAGCAATTCTTACAGGCAGCCGGCCAACACTGGATACAATAACGCTTACCCAAAGCAGACACGCACCAACTATGGCAACTCTTATGGACAACCAGCGGGGGCTGCATATGATAACGCTTCCCCAAGACAGACAAACTCCGGATATCATACCTCTTCCCGCCGTGGAACAGCTTCCGGATACCGCACGGATGCCAGCCGCCATAAAACAAATTCCATGCAACAAAGCAACGCCAGATATGGTAATTCCGAATACGGAAAATCCATACGTGGACGGGCCATCCAGGACTATGATGAAAAGCTGCGCCGCCGGAAAGCCTCCAGCCATCCCCAAACCCGCACTATGTCACTCCGAAACCAGCCTCAGCGCCGCCACAGAAGACGTATTCTTATGCAGCGGCTGGCAGTAAGTATCTGGGCCTTATGTGTGATATTCCTGATAGCCATATTATTACTTAACCGTAATTCCCCCGCTGACCAGGGCCAAAGAACGCTCCAAAACAACGGCCAAAGTAAAACGCCCTCCGCAGCGTCCGGCGCCGCCCAGCCCGATGCAGCTCTGATTCAGGGCATCCCGGCTTCGGACTTTGCAGCGCATCCAGAATGGACGGAAGATTTTCTGACCCCCAACGAATATTCCCGTCCAGGAGACTCTTTGGAATCTGTAACCAATATTTTTGTACATTACACAGCCAATCCCGGCACTACCGCGGCTCAAAACCGCAGCTATTTTGAACGCCAGAAGGATGAACATACCATCAGCGTCAGCTCACACTTTATCATTGATGCTGACGGAGAAATCATTCAATGTGTTCCTCTGGATGAAATTGCCTATGCCGTAGTAGGCCGCAATTTCGATTCCATATCCATTGAATGTTGTCATCTGACCAAAGATGGTTCCTTCACCCAGGAGACATATGATTCTTTGATCTCTTTGCTTGCATGGCTGACAGAGATCTATGATTTGGATTCGGACGATATCCTTCGGCATTATGACTGCGGCGGCAAAAAATGCCCTCTATACTATACGGAACATCCCGATGAATGGGAAGAATTGAAAAAGGACGTGGACAACTTATAATATCTTTGCTAAAATAGATGTGTGCGACAGGACGTTTTACGAATACGCCCAAAAAGTCCGCGTTACGGACGTTCAAATGAGGAGGCTCAGGATGAATATTTTATCACCATCTATTTTAGCGGCAGATTTTAGCAGACTTGGAGAACAGATTAGAGAAGCCGAACATGCGGGCGCAAAATATCTGCACATTGATGTTATGGACGGCGTATTTGTACCCTCCATATCCTTCGGAATGCCTGTCATTTCCTCCATACGGAACTGTTCGGATATTTTCTTTGATGTACATTTAATGATAGAAAAGCCAGAACATTACATTCAAGAATTTGCTGACTGCGGTGCAGATTTGATTAATTTCCATCTGGAAGCGTCAAAAGACGTCATAAGTACCATTGAAAAAATCAGATTTCGGGGGAAAAAGGCTGGTATTACCATTAAACCTGCTACCCCCGCAAAAGCAGTGGAGCCATACCTGAAACTGGTGGACATGGTGTTGGTCATGACCGTAGAACCCGGCTTCGGCGGACAAAAATTAATGCCGGAATGTCTGGAAAAGGTGAGAGAAATTCGTTCCATGGTAATAGAAAAGGGACTTCATACAGATATAGAAGTGGATGGCGGCATCAGAATAGACAATGTAGAATTGGCTCTGCATGCGGGCGCCAATGTGATTGTCTCAGGTTCGGCAGTCTTCCGGGATAATATTACAAAAAACGTGGAAAAATTTATGGCAAAACTTAGATAGTATCTCCATCCTCCCCTGCCTAATATTTTGTAGGTTTTTAACCGACAAACATAATAAAGGATCACATCTTGCCAACAAGAAAAACGGAGGATAATTATGCAGCTTGGCGGAATCGGCAACAAACACAACGCGACCATGCACCAGGTCACAAACTGTATCCACGATCATTCTCACGCCCCCAACAGCGGCGCAAGCGCGGGCGCCGCAGCTCAATCCAATCTTCAAAATTTACAGCCGCAGACAGATCAGAATATACAGTTTTCCCTTTCTTCCTGGTTGGATAAGACACTGGGAAGCGGAAAGCGTCTCCTGAAAAACATCTGGGGCGATCATCAAAATACAAATTCCAGTGAAACAAACGGCAACTCCTTGAACCCACAAATTATGGCACAGATTTACGCGGATAATTCTCAAGACAATCAGGGTAACAATTCTTCCGGCCGCAACCATCAACAACCGGAGTTATCACCCCCGCTCCATACGCCGCAAATCGCTGCCGCCGCCACGGCAATTGCTGCTCCTGAGGCACAGCATCAAGGTTCCTATTATGCCGCCGCAGAAGAAATTGGCATGGGCCGTGAAACGATTTGGCAAAAGGTTAGAGTAAAATTTAAAGATATTGCAAGTCAGCTCACCGGGCATTTGCCAGGCAATGTTTTTAATTTTCAGGCAAAAAATTCATTTCAGGCAAAACAGGAACAACCGAAAGAAGACCTGCGCAAAGAACCAAAATTGCAAAGAGACCATGTAGATATTAACAGCCACCTTACAGAGGATAATTACCTGTTAGACTCTTATGATAGAAACGGGGCTTACAGTAAACTGTCTGCCAAAAAATAAATGGACGTGAGAAAGCTCCAAAATCAAACTTCCTCCCTCCTGATTTTTTGTCCAATCGAGCAGGGGAATGTCCCTCTCCATCACTCTCTGTGCGGCCCGCATGCCGCATGAGCGGCAAACTTCCACATGCGGGCCTGCACATAAAATGCCCCTATGGCGGCGCATAGTTGACGCAGCCAATAGGGGCCATCATTTTTCTTTCTTAGATTTATAATCACATAAACTCTTTCACGGACTTATATACACCCTCCGCATCCAAACCGTATTTCTGTACCAATGCTGCTGCGCTGCCAGACTCACCAAACACATCCTGCATCCCCAGTTTCTTCACAAGTGTTGGGTGATTTGCACTCAAGCAGTCACATACCGCGCTGCCCAGACCGCCAATGACGGAATGTTCTTCCACCGTAACAACTTTTCCTGTCTTTTTCGCGCTGTTGATAATTATTTCCTCATCCAAAGGTTTGATTGTACAGATGCTTACGACCTCCGCGCTGATACCCTCAGCCGCCAGCTTCTCTGCAGCTCCCATGGCTGAATCCACACAAATCCCAGTGGCCACAATTGTCACATCGGAGCCTTCTCTGACTATGGAACCCTTTCCGATTTCAAAATGATAATCTGGTTTATCGTTAATCACGGGCACTGCGGCACGACCGAATCGAATAAAGACAGGTCCTTCGTATTCCAACGCTGCACGAACCGCCGCCTTTGCCTCCACATCATCCGCCGGACACATAACCACCATACCCGGAATCGTTCTCATCAGTGCAATATCTTCGTTACACTGGTGTGTGGCCCCATCTTCCCCCACCGTTATCCCCGCATGGGTTGCGCCGATTTTCACATTCAAATGCGGATAACCTATGGAATTGCGCACCTGTTCAAAAGCACGTCCCGCCGCAAACATTGCAAAAGAACTGACGAACGGAATCTTTCCCGTCAGAGACAGCCCCGCTGCAACACCCATCATATTTGATTCCGCAATGCCACAGTCAATGTGACGATCCGGATATGCCTTTCTGAAAATACTTGTTTTCGTAGCCGCCGCAAGATCCGCATCCAGTACGACCAGGTTGGGAAACTCTTCCGCCAAATCCTTGAGCGCATTGCCATAGCTTTCTCGAGTTGCAATTTTAACGATTGTCTGATCTGCCATTATGCTTCACCTGCTTTCTCTAATTCTGTTCCGATTTTCTCCAAATCAGCCATTGCAACAGCATATTCCTCGTCGTTTGGCGCCTTTCCATGCCAGTCAATACTGTTCTCCATAAAGGACACACCCTTCCCTTTCATACTGTGCATGATAATACAGGTAGGACATCCTTTCGTCTCTCTGGCTTCCTGGAACGCAGCCCGAAGCGCATCAAAGTCATGAGCGTCCACCTGAATGACATGGAAGTTGAACGCTTCAAATTTCTTGTCAATGGGATATGGGGAACAAACCTGATCAATAGGGCCGTCAATCTGTAAATTATTGTTGTCCACAATCACACACAGGTTGTCCAGCTTACGGAATCCGGCAAACATTGCCGCTTCCCACACCTGTCCCTCTTCAATTTCGCCATCTCCTAACAGTGTATACACGCGGAAGTCCTTGCCGCCCATCTTAGCGCCCAACGCCATCCCTGCCGCAGCAGAAATCCCCTGTCCCAGGGAACCGGAAGACATATCCACACCAGGAATATGTATACATGGATGTCCCTGCAGATAAGACCCTAATTTCCGGAGTGTAGTCAAGTCTTCCACCGGGAAAAATCCTCTGTTGGCCAGCGCCGAATAAAGTCCAGGCGCATTGTGCCCCTTTGAAAGCACAAATCTGTCTCTATCTTCCTTATCAGGCTCGTTGGGGTCTATATTCATTTCCTCAAAATACAGAAACGTAAACAAATCTGCCGAGGAAAGAGATCCTCCCGGATGTCCTGCTTTTGCACTGTGAACTGCCGTGACAATACCCTTGCGCACGTCATTTGCATGCTTTTGCAGTTCTAAATTATCCATTGTCTCCTCCATTCTGCCGTATTCTTGTCCCAGGGCACAATGTTGACACAGAAGGGATTGCGTCAACTTCTGATTCCATATGCGCTTAAAGAGGGGTGTTTACACACCCTCTTGCGCATGAAATTATGGTACAATATACGATCCGTTTATTTATCTATCACAATACTATCACAATTCTCTTTTTTCGTCCAGAATTATTATTGTTGACCATAATAAGCATTTGCACCATGTTTTCTGTAATAGTGCTTATCCTGAAGCTCCTGAGGCGCTGGCTGAATATGATGATTAATGGTCTCTGAACGATACGCCATTTTGGCTACTTCTTCCAATACCACCGCATTATGCACTGCTTCCGCCGCATCTTTTCCCCAGGCAAAGGGGCCGTGATTTTTACAAAGTACTGCCGGAACGGACACCGGATCTTTACACATTCTCCTGAATTCATTTACTATCAAATGTCCGGTATTCTCTTCATAAGCTTCCGCTATCTCTTCTGCATAGAGACATCTGATACAAGGAACTTCTCCATAGAAATAATCCGCATGGGTGGTACCGTAGCAGGGAATCCCTCTGCCGGCCTGAGCCCAACTGGTAGCATAGGAAGAATGTGTGTGTACAATGCCTCCCACTTCCGGGAACGCCTTGTAAAGTTCCGCATGAGTTGCCGTATCGGAAGAAGGATTATAACGCCCCTCCACCTTTTTGCAATTCAAATCCACCACAACCATATCGTCCGGCGTCAGTTTATCATACTCCACACCGCTTGGCTTAATGACAAAAAGCCCTGTTTCCCGGTCAATTGCGCTGGCATTGCCCCAGGTAAAAGTCACCAGACCATATTTGGGCAAGTCCATATTTGCCTCATATACTAATTTTTTTAATTCCTCTAACATTTGTTTCGCCCCTTTCTGTCACAAATCCCATTATGTAATCACTTGCAGCTATTTTAATTATTTCTCAGCCTTTCAGCCCTTCCACAGCCGCTCTCTCCGCCGGCAGCGTACTCTTATATTTCTCTATAAACACATCAAATCCAGCCACGTCCTTCGGTTCCGGTTGGACTGTTGTGCCCGTCTGTCCTGCAAATACACGATTGCTCAAATAATCAGGAAGGCTTTCTCCCTCTGCTTTCTGAATCATATATGCTGCAAGCACCGCCATTCCCCAGGCTCCCCCTTCGCTTGCAGTGTCCATCACTGTTACGGGTGCATCCATCGCCGCAGCCATCAATTGCTGCCCTACCAGGGGCGTTTTGAACAAGCCCCCATGCCCTGTGAGGGAATCTACCTTGACCTGTTCTTCTTTCAGCAAAATATCATTGCCAATTTTCAATGCGGCCATAGCGCTGTACAGATGACTTCTCATAAAATTTGCCAGGTTGAACTTTGCGTCGGGTGTGCGGACAAACATGGGCCTTCCCTCTTCCATCCCCGTAACTGGTTCCCCGGAATAATAGTTGTACGCCATCAGTCCTCCGCAATCGGTATCCGCAGACAATGCCTCCTGGTACAATCTGCCATATAATTCATTTTTATCCGGTTTCACACCAAATTTACCGGCAAATTCTTCAAACAGATTCACCCACGCATTTAAATCGGAAGTACAGTTATTGCAGTGTACCATCGCCACAGGACTTCCATCCGGCGTAGTCACCATATCAATCTCTTCATGAACTTTAGAAAGCGCTTTCTCCGTCACCACCATGGAGAATATGGAAGTACCTGCGGAAATGTTGCCTGTTCGTACCTTTACGCTGTTGGTAGCGGTCATTCCTGTTCCTGCATCCCCCTCCGGCGGACACAGAGGTATGCCCGGCTCTAAATTCCCCTCCGGGTCAAGGAATTTTGCTCCCTCCGCAGTCAACGTCCCCGCACGTTCACCAGCGCACAAAACCTTTGGCAAAATATCTCTCAGTCGCCAGCAGAAGTTATGCTCCGCCACCAATGCATCAAACTTTTTCACCATCTCGGCGTCATAATCGCAGCAGTTGGAATCAATGGGAAACATTCCGGACGCCTCCCCCACGCCAAGCACCTTTTCTCCTGATAATTTCCAGTGAATAAATCCTGCCAATGTGGTCATATATGCAATATCCTTCACATGTTCCTCACCGCTTAAAATCGCCTGGTAAAGATGTGCTATGCTCCACCTTTGAGGAATATTAAAGTGAAATAGAGGAACCAGTTTCCTGCATGCTTCCCCCGTCATGGTATTTCTCCAGGTACGGAAAGGTACAAGTAACTCCCCCGCCCCATTAAAAGGCATATATCCGTGCATCATACCGGAAAACCCCATTGAAGATAACTTCGTTATCTTTATCCCGTACTTTGCCCATACATCCTCCGCAAGGCTTTGATAGCAGCCCTGAAGCCCCTTGACAATATCTTCCATACCATATGTCCAGATATGATTTTCCAGACGATTCTCCCAATCCCACATTCCCATGGCAATAGGCTGACAGTTCTCGTCCGTCAGAACCGCCTTAATGCGGGTGGAGCCAAATTCCAACCCCAAAACCGCTCTTCCCTCGCCAATCACTTTCTTTGCTTCTTCACTCATGTTCAGATTACCTCGCTTCTGCGCCGCCTTCCAGCTTTCCTCTGTCCTGAACTCTGCGGCGGCACATGCACAGACCAGGTGACAAACAACACGCCGATTCCGCCCGCCTTAATACAAGCCGAAATCCGTCCCATTTTTTACCTAATTACAGTATAGGGAAAATGCCCTCTAAAGTCAATAATACTTTCTACGTTCCCAACCGTGGATTTCCGATTGGTATATAAATAGTAATTCTTCATTTCCAGGATAATAGTCATATGTACATCCTTCCCTAAATTTTTCCATATTTCGTCCGAATAGTCATCCCACGCTTTTCATATAATGTACCAACATTTATGTATCAGGTGATTCCTTGAAAAAACATTCTTCTCTATCCAAAAGGCAACTCCTTTTTTCCATACTTTTTCTGTTGGCATTTTCCGGCATGACGCTTTTTCTATTTACCTATCAGCGGGATGAAAAACGTTTTGCGCATATCACTGCAGAACTTTTTGAAGATGAAATGAAAGCCAATACGCTAAGTATGCACTATAGTCTTGCAAATCCTGAGAACTTTGGCATTTATGACTACGCGCCCGTGCTGGGGTGCTATGACGCACAAAACGCACTCCGCAGCCAGGCACAGCTTGAGAATACTCTGGCGGCCTTACACAATCTGCACACGGAAAACTTATCTGAAAGCGATGCTTACTTATGTAAACTTTTAACCCGTTCCCTGGAAAACACCCTGGCTCTGGAGAGTTTTTCCTATTATGGGGAACCCCTTTCCCCCGCTTCCGGTGCTCAGTCCCAGCTTCCTATTTTATTGGCGGAATACGCCTTTCGCCAGCCAAAGGACATAGAGGACTATTTGGCTCTTCTGGAGCAAACCGACACATACTTCGCCTCCCTGTTGACCTACGAACAGGAAAAAGCTGCCGCGGGGCTCATTATGCCCGCCTCCTTTCTGAAAGAAGTGCGCCAACAATGCGATACCATTTTAACCAAAGAATCTTTGGACACAGGAACACATTTTCTTCAGACTACTTTTCAGGAACGGTTAGAACCATTGGTTCAGGCAAAAGAGATTACCGTACAGGAACAGCAAGAGTATATATCCGAAAATGACCGACTATTGAAAACAATTTTGCTGCCCGCATACATTTCTCTGGGAGACGGGCTTTTATTGCTGGAAGACAATTCCGTCCAGCCTGCGGGACTGGCCAGTCTGCCCCAGGGAAGTGCATACTATGAGCAACTTCTGATTTCCGAAACCGGTTCATATCGGCCCATAGAAGAAATACAAACATTGCTGACCCAACAATTTTCCATAGAATTTGACAAAATCCGTGAAATATTGACAGCATATCCAACTTTGCTTTCAGACTATAATGAAGATTCGCCGGCCGCTTTTCCCTATCAGGATCCCCCGCAAATTTTGCTGGATTTGCAAAAGCGGATGAAAGAAGACTTTCCCGCCCTTCCGGACGGCGCTACCCAGGTGTCCGTCAAAGCGGTTTCTCCAAACCTGGAAGCATACTGCGCCCCTGCATTCTATCTGACCTCGCCTCTGGACGCTACCGATTCCAATACCATTTACATCAATCGGAGCAAAACTCCCGCCGGCCTGGAATTATATACCACACTGGCCCATGAGGGATATCCGGGACACCTCTATCAAAATGTCTACTATAACAGGATGGCGCTTGCATCCCAGGAACGTCCCGCCAGAGAATTACTCTGGTATGGAGGGTACCTGGAAGGATGGGCATTATATGTGGAATTTTTATCCAACGATTACGCTTCCGCACTGTTACAGGAACATGGTCAGGAAATGGAAGCAATCATGGCAAAACTGGAAAAGCATAACCGCAGCCTTCAACTTTGCCTTTATTCCATAATAGATATTATGATTCATTACCAGGGCGCCTCTTACAACCAGGTTGCAAAACTGTTGGAGGGTTTCGGAATTACCAGCAGCGATTCCATACAATCTATCTACAATTACATCGTGCAGGAACCCTGTAACTATTTAAAATACTATTTGGGATATCTTGAAATATTATCTCTGCAAGAAAATGCTAAGACCCTTTGGGGTAAAGATTATTCAGATTATCGTTTCCACTGCTTTTATTTGGACTGCGGACCTTCGGACTTTATGTCTCTGCAAGAACGTCTGGCCGCAAAATAATTTATGTTTCATTATAATGTGATAAAACACTGTATACATATTAGTCAATGCAGGAGTATTACAGCTCCTGCATATCCTCCAGATATCCTCTGTCCCACAGAAGTATCTTAAGCTTTTTCGCCGCATCCACCGCCGGTCGGGTAAAATACTGGTTGGTGAGCACCGCTCCAACCATCCTGTCATAATAATCTCTTCCCGCATAGGCTTCCTGTACTGCTTTCACTCCTACCGGAGCCGTATAGCACTTACACTGAATGGCATAAGTAACCCCTTCTTTTTCCGCAAGAATATCCACACCATAATCTCCGCTTCCCTTTGTGACTTCCACCCCCTGAAAGCCGCACTTTTTCAGCAGTTCCGCACAATAATATTCAAATTCATGTCCTTCCATCAGGTCCACGTCTTCCGGCCTGTTCCGCCTTGTTCTCAAAAATATGGCAATACTGAGAAACAGCGCCGTGACCGCAATTAAAATAACTATTGTAATTGTATCCATATCTTCCCCGTACTTTATTTGACCTTTTCTTCTGGCAATTACATGTTGTACCGGCCATCACTTTGTTTTCTCTTGACATTTCTTAGCTGGACTATTCCAATTCCATCTCTATATGACAGGATCACGAGAGGGAATCATTTGTGATCGCTTAAGAATATACCCCTGCTGCATTGTTCCGGACACACCTAAGCAATACTGTTCTGAATTTCACAAATCCAATGGAGAGATATTATCACTTTATCCTCAATTTGTCAATGGTTCTATCAAAATCAGCAGTCACGCCCAGCAATACCCTTCTCCCAAATCAAGCTCCCATTTGTATGTTTGTTTCATTTCACAAATCTATCAAATTGCGGCCAATGTTTCTTTTCATTCAACCCGAAGCGTTTCCTCAAATTGATATGCTTCTCCTTCTCTTGCGGTGACAACCACATTTTTCATCTTCAGCCCGTGGGTAAAAAATGCCTTCATTCCATATGTTCCAACGGCGGTTACGTTCTCCAGCACAATATTTTTACAATACATTTCCGGCAAACCTGAGATGTAAATGGCGTTTCCACCACAGGTATCCACTTTTGCATTACGGAATGTTATATTTTGAATCAATGGCGTTTCTTCGGTTACAGGCATTGGTTCTTTTGAAATTTCCTCATTGCTGTAATAACTGTCCACATAGATTCCCCCTCGGAACCATTTACAGTCCTTATGCTCCGAATCCTGATTCAAAAGCTCCACATCTTCAAATAAAATATTTTCAATTACCCCGCCTCTGCCACGACAAGTCTTCACACTGCCAATACTAAATGTATTGCGGAAAACACAATGCCGCACTGTCACATTCCGCACTCCACCTGACATTTCACTTCCAATCGCAACGCCAAAACCGCTTTCAAAACGACAATCTGAAATATGTATGTTCTCGCTTGCCATAGCCGCTTTTCTGCCCTCTGCATCACGGCCAGATTTAATTGCAATACAATCATCCTGACTCTCAATCAGAGAATTGGTAATGGTAACTTCTCTACAGGAATCACAGTCAATGCCGTCACCGTTAAATATCCCCTGATAACGATTCCCTTCTTCATCATATTTGGTATGAATTTTTACATTGTCAATTTTCACATTCCGACAGTTGATAAGATGCAGACACCATGCCGGAGATTGCCGAATGGTTACACCGCTTATGCTCACATCAGACGCATTTCTAATACACACCCCACGTCCCCGCGCTCCCTTTTTTTCATCCATTTCCTTACGAAATAATGTCACTCCATTTGCATCAAGGACCCCCTCCCCCTCTATAATCAGGTCATTGATCTCATATATTGTACTGTCACTCTCAGCCGTTCCTCTCATTGGACCTTCCTGTGCAAACGCTTTATCTGTTACACCTATTCCAGCATTGAGCAGGGAAGAATAACACAAAGTTTCTCTCCCCTCCCAGCGATAAGTATGAATGGGGAAATGGGCAGTATGGCCGCTGCCCCGAATCACAGCTCCCTTTTCCAGATGAAATGTCATATGACTTTTTAAAAATATTGCTCCGCTGACAAAAATACCCTCTGGTACCACCACACATCCGCCCGTGGGGCATGCGTCTATGGCAGACTGTATGGCTGCCGTACTCAACCTCTCCCCGCTTTTATCCGCTCCAAAATCAAGAATATTTAATTTCTGCATTATTCCAGCCTCCGTTTTTATGGATATCTGTTCCAAACAGACCTTTTCCTTTGTTCCTCCAACTGTCTTGCCAATACGGATCACTAAGCTTTTCTCTCTTAACATGTGTCATATTATAGCATACTCTTCCCAGGGCCACAATAAAAGCTTTTGCTGCTTTCAAAGAAGTTTATTCAAAACCTGATCTATCATTGTGGTCCGTGTATACATATGTTATAATTTAAAAATTGGATCTATATCAATCCATTTATTAAAAATGTTTCGCCGGACAGGTGAGGTTGTGAAGGCGCACGAGAGCAAATTTCATGAGATGACTTACGAATGAAATTTGTCTCTCCTGTGTATGCACCGAAAGAACCTTACCCTTTAGTGCCGTCCCGCAGCGACTTAAAATAGGAGACCTCAATAATGAACGTATATTATAACGGCAACGGAAACATATGGGGACGCGGAAAGCATAAAAATAAATTGACCTGCTTCCCCATTCGTCAAACCTTTCTATGGGAAGGGCAGGAAATGTTTGCACCCGCAGTCTATGTGGGCGCTCCAGGGATCGTTCTGGACATATGTGCGAAAATCTCAAGTGAAGATATGATTGCCTTTTTGAACAAATGGAATTATAAAAAAAGACTTTCCATGAACATTCAGCAAACACAAGAAATACTAGACGCTGAAAATCCAGGCAGTCGGGAGTTCAAAGTCGAGACAAATCTGGACGGACTGCCGCTGACATTGAAAATGTACGGCAGTGCCCGATGGTATCCCGATTCCATTATCATACACATGGATATGGGTGAAAATACCCCCGCCCAAAGTATGCAAGCAATCCCCGCTAAAGAAACCAATGCAGATACTATGGAACAATTAACAACGGCTGACTCCAGCGGCGCCAATGCCAAACACTTAACATGCACAACGCCAGACGACGATGCCAAACATTCATCCATGGCGTGGACCAACGACAGCGACGCCGAAGCACTGATGGACGCATATGACCTGGACCGAAACTGCTGCTGGCATTTGCAGCGATTGGTTTATTGCTGGAAAGAAGATCCCGTTTTGTCTCCGCACAAAATATCCTTACACTTTCAGGCATGCCCCATTTCCGTCATCGCAGAACATTTTACCACCGATCTTTCGTGCAAGGAAAAAACACTAAAAATTATCCATCCCCAAACAGGCCGGGAATACACATTAACACTCCATAAATGCGAACAAATGCGGACCAGTTTTGCCCCAATTGCTCAGGAAGGTATGTGTTATCCAGAAAACAGCATGACACTTTTCTATAGCATTTTTCCGGAATGTGACCGCGATTTGGTGCATATTCAGGATTTGTCACAAAGCGAACCTCCCAAACAAGCAGACCTTTCTGCTGGCCATTGGGAAACAATCGGACACCATCGTTACGCTACCTCTGTTTTTATTGCGGGGAAAAGTCCTGAGCCTGATAAAGAAATAGCCATTTCTTCTCTGCATTTTGACCCTGTAACAGAAGTTCACTGGCAAGTTACTTTTCATGTCAACCCACGAGAAGATATGAAAATTAGTTTTCCGATTTTAAACCCCATAAAGTGACATTTCTTGACTTATAAAATCCTTTTCGCTTTTCCTGGAACAAATTGGTGCAAACCAGAACAGGACTTTCCATCTGAACTCAGTTATAATAAAGGCACGTAAAGAGGACGAAACATTTAGAAGCAGGAGACGAGGTGTAAAAGTGTCAATCCAACTTATTCAACAGGCAATTTGCTATATGGAAGAACATATAATTGAAAATATCAACTATGCCGAAGTTGCCAAAAATGTGCATATGTCAAGCTACGATTTTCATCGGACATTTCGTTTTATAGTAGGGATGACAGCCAATGAGTATATTAGACATCGACGCCTTACATTAGCAGCATTGGAATTGCAGACAACAGACATATCAGTAATTGATGCCGCCTATAAGTATGGCTACGAATCCCCGGAAAGCTTTTCCAAAGCCTTCTCAAAATTTCATGGCTCTACTCCCAAACAGGCAAAACGAAAAGGCGCAAAGCTTCATCTATTTAATCCTCTTGCGATTAAAATTATAGTGGAAGGCGGTAGCGTTATGGACTACAGAATTGAACAAAGGGGAAAACAAAAATTCCTTACCTTAATGAGAGCTTTTTCCAATGAGATTTTAAATGATGACAATGACCACAGCGTCCCTGACTTTTGGTCTGAATGTTCTGAGAAAAACCTGATTGTGCCTCTGAAATCCCTTTGTGCTAAGGGAAAGCAAAATTTGTATGGTTTATGTGCTCCGGTTATAAGCGGCAACTCCTGTTTCAATTATGGAATCGGTATTTTGATTGATGAAAATATTGATCTAAAAGCCTTGCAGCATTTCACCCAAAACGGTTATTCCATCTTAGAAACGGAACCTGCCGACTACGCAGTATTCAAATGTTTTGGTTCCGACGGCAACTGTATTGGTGATACCTGGAGCAAGTTTTTCAAAGAATTTATTCCCCAGACAGGTTATACCCAGGCAGAAGAAACAGATTATGAATTATATTATGAAAATGGGGAAAATGGTTTATTCTGCGAGTTATGGATACCGGTTAAAAAAGCGTGAAACTGTGCCGCTTACTGTGAATAAAGGTCATATACTGCCAGAAAGGCATCGCAGCCAAAACTGTATTCTGTTTTTGCTGCGATGCCTTTCCATGGGGCAATTTCATCACACAATATCCGTCATAAGAGCCAGCACTGCCTCAAAGCCCTTTTCTGCAGCAATCTGCGCCGGTGTCTCCCCTTGATTATTGGGCCTGTTATAATCGGCTCCCTTCCTGATTAAATAACGAGCGCATCCCTCATCCCACTCTTCCAGTGCATAATGCAGCGCCGTATTCCCTTCGTTGTCCGCCAAATTAATATCGATGCCAGCCTGAATCATTTCTTTTGCAAAGTCCTTATCCGTATACAGCATTAAAGCAGTCATGCCTTCGTTATCCACATGGTTCACATCCACGCCCCGCTCCAGCAAAACAGGCAGTAATTCACTGGTTCTATGGTTCAGTAACATAAGGGGTGTCCTTCCGTCTTCATTGGCAATATCCAGATGTTTCAGACTTTTCAGAATCTCAGCCTTTTGCTGTATTGTCTGATTCCTGCTTCTTTCATCCGTAAGGACAAAATGGGCCGGCGTGTCACCTTTTAATGTCTTCATGGTATCATCTGCGCCCGCTTCCATCAATATCTTTACTGCATCCACACAACCCTCCAGACAGGCCAGATGAAGCGCCGTTACACCTGCTTCCCCCGGCTCGTCCTCCGTAAGATTGATATCAACTCCCTTTTCTATCATAACGCTCAGCATGCCCAAATGACCATGTTCCGCAGCAAGATGAACTGCCGCCTTCCCGCTATTATCCAACTCTTCCATGGATTCTTTGGAGAATAATTTTGCCGCTTCTTCAAAATAAACATCCTCCGCATGATTCATGGATGCCAAAATCCTCGCCGGCGTCCGCCCTTTGACCACAGCCTGATCCATATCCACGCCCATCTTCATCAGTTTCTTCACAACCCCAATGCCATAACTTCTATGCAGACATTTATCCCGCAGACAGAATAATTCCCCCCTATAATGAATGGGCATCATAAAGTCAACGCCTGCTTCCTTGCAGATATCCAGCACTTGGGCATCCTTATCTGATGTCAAAGCGTTATGCAGAATATCCAATACTTCTCCAATTTCATCTTCATCATCCGGGTCCACCTGTGCAATCAGTTTTCTGATCATATATAAAGCAATACACAAGCCATCCATATCCTCTTTTTGTACATAGCAGAAAAGATTATTTGTAATCTGGCTCAAAGGGAACAACTCCATCTCAGGAGCCGAGGACGCTCCATGGTCAATCAAAGCCAGGTACATCGCCTGATTGCTATATTCCACCGCATGCTCTATAGGTGTCACTCCATTCTTATCGGCCACATTAACCATTTCCGGACATTGCTCCATCAACTTCATCGCAGCCGTTTTATGGCCATTTCGCCTTGCCATCATCAAGAGTGTATTGCCATTCTGGTCCACATAATCGGTCTTGGCGCCTTTCTCCAGGAAAACCTCTGTCAACGGCCAGGTATAGCTTGCGCTTTGCTCTGTGGACAGCAAACGTTCCAATGGCGTAAGTCCTTCCTGGTCCTTTCCATTGATGTCACAATTCAACAGACGGGCAATCTCTCCCCTCTGCCTGACGCTATGATCCAGGCAAGTAAAATCAATGGTCAGCATCCCTTCCGGAAATCTGGGGTACGCCAAAAAATGATAAGGGTTCATGCCTCTTTCATCGCATACAGAATCTTTTGCCCCATGCGCCAATAAAAGTTTGGTCATTGCAAGATTCCCTCTGACACAGGCAAGCAAAAGAGGGGTCAGACCATGTCCTTTATGGTCCGGCATATTGATTTCCTCTCCCTCTACCCTTCCATCACAAAGCACTCTTTCTACCGCATTATAAAAATTATGCCATACTAACAGATGGAACAGTGTAAGTCCTACCTTACCCACAGGTGAAAGCAGCATCTCTTTTCCACATTCCCCAATACCTTCCTCCACCTCTTTGATCACATGATCCTCAAACATATTGTAATAATAATAAGTGTCTTTGTGATCCCCATCCCACCAGGGAATAAACGAGGTTGAACTAAAATTTTCGCTGGATTTCACTAACAGCTCTATCAGCTCTTTCATTTCCATATCAATTCCTTTCTATTCCAGTTCCACATTTACATATGTCCCCATATGATGAGAACAATTTCCCGCCGGCTAACAGATACGCCCATGAACTACGCTAAGTTTCACCTTAACCCACCCTGCCATATATTATAATCTTACCGGAGCCACCCAGAAGTTCGCTGCGTTCGCATATTATTTTAGCACCATATTTGTGCTATGTAAACTATTCCTATTGCATATTATACTCTTTGGCCCACATTAGCGGCCATGCCAAACTTCCCACCATGACCCGGAAAGCAGTAACACCCATGTTATTTGAATATATTTACATGCTGTATTTACAACAGTGAAATAATTTTCTATAATAAAAGAAACGTCGAAACTGCAGCAACAGAACTTTGTGGAGAATTTTATATGTTTACACTTTCATTTTCAGCCTGGACCTGGGAGAATATCCTAATTAGAATCATAGTATCCCTCATACTGGGTATGGTAGTGGGTATCGACAGAGGCGCCAAACGGCGGGGCGGCGGCGCACGAACCACAATTACCGTATGCCTGGGCGCTACCATGGTTATGTTGTTAGAACAATATCTTGAAACACTTTATCCCGGAAGGCTTGATATTTCAAGAATCGCCGCCCAGGTCATCAGCGGTGTGGGGTTCCTGGGGGCCGGCTCCATTCTTGTATCCGGGCATCAGATCAAAGGACTTACTTCCGCTGCCAGTATTTGGGCCTGTGCCTGTATTGGCCTTGGGGTAGGAATCGGTTTTCTTGACGGCGCAGTGATCTTAACCATTCTTTGGCTAATAGGACTGCATTTTGTTCCTTATATAGAAAACAAAATATATAAACACTCAAGATACATGACACTTTATATCGAAGCTGCGGATGGTCGGGGAATTACACTTATCTCTCGAAAATTAAAAGAAGACAACTGTTTTATCGACACTTTTGTAGTAGATAAGCCAAAAGCAAAGGGACAGTACTTTCAGATTATGACCACCTTTAAACTGCCAAAAGGTATTCATAGAGATGCCTATTTACATACACTGCAAGAGATAAACGGCGTGGGTACAGTGACGGAATTATGAGGGAAATTGCCTGTGTACATTCCATACAAAACAATTCTCCAGCTCTCCTGCAATACCATGCAATTCTAACCACCGTTTATAACCTTGCCCGCCTTCAGCTGTCTCTTATTCTCATACATCCTCTCGTCAGCCCTGCTCCTGGTCTTATCCAGCTCCATGTCCATCCCGGCATCAAATTGGGCATAGCCAGTTGCAATCTGCATATGGACATTTTTAGACTGCTCATTGTATGCCGCTTCTTCCTTCATAAGCTTCTTTATCAGAACACATATTTCTTCTTCCGAGGAATTTTCCATAATGATACAAAATTCATCCCCGCCGATTCGATACACCTTTCCATAATCATCAAATATTTTCTTAATCAAATTTGCTGAGTCAATTAAATAGCGGTCTCCCTCCATATGACCAAGCGTATCATTACACTTTTTCAGCTCATTCAAATCAAACATGACAACAAACACATTGCTGCCAAAGTTTTTCTTTTGAATATCCTCATTGTATGCGTTGCGGTTATAACATTTGGTCAACATATCCTTCTCCGCAAGTTCTTTATATATTTCCGCCTTTCGCATCTCCGCAATTTTCTCAGAAGCGTCCGCGGCAACTTCCAGTCCAAGAATGATTATGTATGCAAGGAGCCCAAACATACCAAATATCTGCATATTTACAACCTGTGCATAATAAGCATATAATTCCACTCCTACGGCCGCCGCCAAAACCGCCAGCCCCGCCGTATTCAGCCCAACATGCTTTTTATGCCGTCTGTTGCGCACTTTGCTCAATATGCCCAATAGAAAATAGAGAAGATCACATACCAGCACTATATGAACAATCCAAACAGTTTCCTTAAAATCCGCCAGATTCAAGCATTGCAGCAACACCATAAGAGACATGCCGCCAAATCCAAACAACGCCAAAAACTTATGAAAGCACCTTCCTTCTTTGACAATATACTGTTTCACAAAAAACAAAAAAGTAATACCAATGAGCATAAGTAAGGTATAAGTAACATAAGAAGCATACACTCTATTGTCAAACAAAATCATAATGGTTCTTTCTTCCGTAAATGCCCATATACCTATAAGCACTGCCAAGATTCCTATGTAAAGCAGCTCTAAAGCCACCCTTGTCTTACGGCAGAGGAACAACCAATATATTACCATACAACTGCCAATTATCACAAGCAGTAGGCTGACCCCCATTGCAAATGCGGAATCATGAACCATTTGCCGTATCATATTGATGCCATTACCAACATAAAATATATGATGGTTCTGCTCACCGGAATGGTAAATCGCCTTTATTGAAACCACAATCTCTTTGGTATCCGCCGGAAATTCCATCATATTCCAGACAGCGCCTGTAGTATGACCAAAGACACTGTCGGCCCTGTTTCGCTCATAAATCAGTTCATTGTCCGCATAGACATGAACCTCTTGATGATTGGTATAAAACAACAGAGTATCACATATACCTTTATCACTGGCATGATTGAATTCACATGCCAATACATAGCGCTGTATTCCATCTTCCAGAACTTCATGGCTGCCTGGTTCTACTTCCGTATACGAAATTTCCTCCCCAAAATAAAACTTATCCTCTCTCACCGTAAATCCCCCAACCATAAGGAGCACAGCATGGATACATAAAAATAAAATATATAACTTCTGCAGCGTTATCTTTCGTCTCATTTTGTCACTCCCTTTTCGGAAAAACGGTCTTAATGATAAAGTCTTTTGTCAACTTGTATTATACTCTGTTCCTTTCATTTTGTATATCATAAATAAGCATTACCTCATACTTCTTTTTACGGAATTGTATATAAAAATACAGGCAATTTTCTCTTACATAAAAATCACCTGCATTTCATAAGCATCTATTAATTCCTCGTCCTACCGGCTTCCGGCAATCACTCTATACAACATTCTGTTCCTATCAAACATAAATATTATTTATTGGCTATTCTTCCTTTATTTTCAAACATTTTCTTATTATACAATTATCCCCACTTATGCTTAGATAACGCTTCATACTGCATGGGTGTAATTGTCAAAATTGTACCATGTTTATAACCATAGGGGAAAGAAAAGCGCTCATCCGCCCGTACAAAACGACCACTTTCCAAAGAATCTGCCACAAACGGCACATATCCTTGTCCTTCTCCCGGCACACCAAAATAATCCAGGAACAGACACCATCTGCCATCTTCCAGTCTTACTGCCGTCGGCGCTTCATACACTCCTGTCTGTATATCGGAAGTACTATCATCAAAAACAGGCATTTGTTCATAAGGTCCCTCAAGTTTCTCAGCGCGTAAAAGAATATTCCGGCAGCAAGAACCGCCCCGTCTTACGAACATATAAAAAGCTCCATTTTCCTCATATATAGCAGAATCAATTACCTCTTCCTCCGGATGCCGGTATAATAGAACGGGTTCCGTATACTCTTTAAAATCTTTCGTCCGACAGCAATAAATCGCTTTCTTCTCATAATTATCGTCTTTGTGGGAAGATGACCAATGTAATACATATTCTTGCTTTTCCTTATCATAAATCACATCGGGCGCCCATACACAGCCGAATTTCTCATCTCCAACCCGCACCAAACGCTGTTCCGACCAATGAAGTAAATCCTCCGATTCCCATATGGATAAACATTTACTGCCATTTACGGAAACCTCTTTCCAACTATTATGATACTGCCCACGCATCCCATACGCCAGGCTTAAGTCCGTTCCCAAAATAATATATTTTCCTGTTTCCTTACAATATGTAATTGTAAAGTCTCTGGCGCCCTTTTCTCCATAATAGCACCAGAGTATGGGATTTCCCTCATTTACCGGCTCCCAGCAAAACCCGTCTTTGCTAATGCCAAAATACACCTGTTCTCCGTCAGGGGTACTTTTTTCTTTAAAATGTACAAATAAATATGCTTGATTCACTCTGACTAACCTCCTGTTATTTTTTATTCCAATTTTTCATTAACTGTATTATGTTGATATTTCTTATCCGACCAATGATTCAAAACAACATATCAGCTTTCACTAATGTGATAATTATATCTGTATACGGTCACTGCGTCAATTATTTTAAAAAATTATAGTCATCTGCAAAAATACGCCATTCTTTTCTCTAAAAAACCATCAAAAAATATAGGAACCGCTTCCTACATAATGTTTCTCTCCATGAATGATTATTGTCGCGTTTACAGGTGTTGTAATTTCATAGCATACAGTTTCACCTTCATAATGCCATGCAGTTTTTATGGTTCCATATGCCGTTTCAAATACTGTATTCATGCTTCCCAATCGCTTATCGGTAACAGGCGCAATGATAACCTTTTTAAATCCGGCGTTTTCCCACACAGGTTTTATTCCCCCTGCAACAGAATACAGCCATTCAACTACAGAACCGTAAGCATAAACAATTTTGTGCTGAGGCACATTCATTTTAAGCCTGCCTTTCAACTTTAATCTCACATATTCCTTGTATCAGTTCTTTTGATTTTGCTCCTATTTTCATAACTCCCTGACAATCTGCCTTCACCAAAATCTGGCACAAACCGTTAAATGCACGTCTTACCGGCATTTTATCACTTTCGTGACTGCCTGGATTACCGTTGCCTGTCCCTATGAATTGCCCTCCTTCTATGTCAAAAAATATTTCATGATCTGCCGTCGGAACAGTGATTCCTTCTTTATCCGTTACCCGCACATTTATAATCCCGGTGTCACCGCACCTAATTCTATTTTTATACGGGCTCAAATCAATTTTATAGGGTGCGCCGGTTGTCTTAACCATTTTGGTCAATACCTCTTTCCCGTCTTTATATCCCTTTGCCACAGCTTCGCCCGGTTCATAAAGAACATTTTCCCATGTCAAATACCAGTTACGCTTCATTTCCTTTTTCCCGTAGCTTTTGCCATTTACAAATAATTCAACCGCATCAAGATTACTGTAACAATGCACATTGATTTTCTCTCCAACGCTATCCGCCAAATTCCAATGAGGGAAAATATGAAGTGTAGGCTCATCTGCCCACCAACTTTTATAATAATAAAAATTATCTTTAGGAAAGCCGCAGTAATCCATTATTCCAAATTGGGAATATACCGCCGGATATGCAAGCGGTGTAGGTTCACCTCGATAATCCATTCCAGTCCATAGAAAAATTCCAGCAAGATAATCACGCTCTGCAAAATATTTCCACTCACACTCTCCCATATCTTTTTTCACTGCCTTGCGCTTATTTGCCACTTTATCCCCATTGGCTTCGTCAAGGATATAATAATGACCTGTCATTTCGTCTGTATTATAACAACCTCTTGTACCGCTGTTTGAACTAGCTTCGGTAATAATCATGGGCTGATGCGGCATGCGCTGGTGATAGTCGTCCCATGCACTCATGCAATAATTAAATCCCATAATATCAAGATGTTTTGTAATCTCCACATATTGCGCCCCATTGTCAAACCGTTCCTTTCCGTTCCAGCATACCACGGCGGATGTTATGGGACGTGAGGGGTCCAGTTTCTTTATTTCTCTTTTCATTGTATTGGTGGTTCGTGCTGTCTCCGGTCTGTGCTGGGAAAAAATTTCCTCGTTTCCTATTGCGTAAAGGAATACACAGGGATGGTTTCTTGCCTGTTTTACCATCTTTCCCACACATTCCAAATCCTGCGGCGCACTGGACATTCTCCTTGTTTCATCAAATACAAGCATACCCATGCGATCACATAACTCCAGTAATTCATCTGTGGGCATATGATGTGCGCTCCTGTAAGCGTTTGCACCCATACTTTTCATCTGTGCGATTCTGTATTCCAGTACGCTGTCATTTGCTGCAATTCCTATGCCTGCATGGTCATGATGACAGCACAGCCCTTTTATCTTTCTATTTTTCCCATTTAAGAAAAAGCCTTTATCCGCATCAAAACCAATCTCACGTATGCCAAAACTTGTCATTACAGTATCGGTCAAATTACCATTTGCATATATGTTAGTTTTCAAACAATACAAATAAGGATTTTCTAAATCCCACAGTACTACTTGCGCCAATTCCATACTCTGCGTGCAGAAAATATGATCCCAGGCCTGGGATAATACAGTGCTTTTTACTTTTGCAAGTTCTTTCCTGTCACTGTCATATACAATCTGCTCTACAATAACATTACAATCCGCAAAACGCTTATTTTCTACTTCTGTCCGTATTTCTATCACTGCCGAGTTCTGCTCCAAATTCACAATGGAAAATACAAATACACCATGATAAGCAGCCGATATATCCTCTTTTATTTCAAGCCATACATGACGATAAATACCGCCGCCCTCATACCACCATCCCTCACGTCCTGTTGCATCCACACGCACGGCTAACAAATTTTCACCGCCAATATTTACAAAATCAGTAATATCATAATAAAAGTCTGTATAACCGCTTTCATATCTTCCTATGTAGTATTCATTAAGATATACCATACTGTCCCGGTACACTCCGCCAAAATGAATATATATACGCTTGTTCTCACAGTCATTGGGAATATCAAAGCGTTTTCTGTACCACCCAATACCGCCCTCCAGTGAACCGCCTGCAAAATGTCGGCTGTCCATGCTTTCCATTTCGGGAATATTCTGCATATCCGCATTTTGTGATTTCTTTTGCATGTAATCTCCCTCTATGACAAAATCATGGGGAACATCCACGCTCCTCCACTTGCTGTCGTCATAGGTTTCGGATGCCGCGCCGAAACTAAAGGCTCTTGCTTTGGCGCCGCCCCAACCATCCACACTATTCTGGGGCGGTAAATCCCCTAAAAAGAATTTCCAGCCCATATCCATATTTATTTTTTTACCCATATTTTCTCAGCCTTTCAATCATTTGTATTTTAATTATACGATTCTTCTGCCTTAATACAATGAACCATACTGATATTTTGACAAATTATATTGATATAAACTGAACTTTATCTTGCTTTTTAGATACGAAAACCTATAATAGAATTAAGATGAGACATTTCACTGCTTTCTGTTTTCATACACACCCTAATACGACTGGATGATATCGCAATATGAATATAAAAAAACAATGTATTATAGACAGCTTTAAAATATCACAAGAGAGTATTGACAGCGGCTGGACTATGCCCTACTCTCATTGCCATGGGGCCCATGAAATCTACATACTGAAACACGGAGCACGGACTGTAACAATAGAAAATACAGATTACAGCACAACTGCCAAAGACGCAGCTCTTTTCGCCTCAAACATTACCCACAGCAGCAAAGGTGACACGCCTTTTTCGGGGATTTGTATTCATTTTTCCGAAAGATACCTTGATATGTATTTCACCAATGAAGCAAAGAAACAACTTATGAAATGTTTTAAACATAAAATATTAAGTTTAAATGATATTGATTTTGCAACTATTCAAAATATTGCTGATCACTTTTCAGAAAATGCCGCAAACAACTTCTTAATACTTGCATCCGTTTTAGACATTCTTAACCATTCCTCTCAACGGACGGATATCTGTATCTCTGCCCAGGACGCAAAAATGCAGAAAAAAGCTGAGAGAATCATTGAATATGCAAATGAAAATTATGCTTATATCAAAAAAATAAGCGACTTTACCGATCTTTTTGCTGTTTCAGAAAGTTATGTATTTCAAGTCTTCAACAAAAAGTACCATATGACGCCAAAGCAATATATTAATAAACTGCGCATAAACACTGCCTGTCATAGAATTAAGCACTCCCATAACAGCATTAAATCAATCTCCCATGACTGCGGCTTTGACAATTATGAGCATTTCATAAGAGTATTTAAAAGAGAAATCGGCGCCACACCCACTGAATATCAAAAAACTGTAAGAATCAAAAGTCAAAATTAAGGAGCTGCCATTAGGCCAGCTCCCTCTTTCGTTTCTGCCGCTTGTAGACCACAATGGCAATATACAAGCCCAGAAATCCCAAAATAATTGCCACCAATACTATAGAGTCTCCAGGACCTCCCATCTTCACTTCCGCCCACAAACGATCCACCAGTTTGCTAATATGTTCCGGCAGGTTCACAAATACCTCCGTGCGCTCCAATATTTTGTCGTCAGGATAATAAACGGAACTCTCTACCATTTCTTCGTCCATATAAGCTTTTGCGGCACTCTCCGGTGTGGAATACCCCACATAATTCATGTTAGCGCCGGCAATTTCAGGATCACACAGAAAATTGATATAGGCTTCTGCCTCCGCCTTATGACTGGAGGTGATGGGAATACACATGGCATCTACAAAATAATTGGTTCCTTCTTCCGGCACCACAAATCGAATACTGTCACTATTTTCCACCAGAATCGCCGCGTCCCCTGAATAGTAAGGAGCAAGCCACGCCTCGCTGCTCTCCATCTTGTCAAAAATTCGGTCCATGACATAGGCCTGCACCAAAGGCTTCTGCTGTTTTAAAAGCGCCGCCGCTTCCGCCCAGTCATTTTCGTCAGTGGTATTTAATGATTGCCCCAGCACAAACTGCGCAATGGCAAAGGAATCTCTGGGGTTATCAAACATCAATATCTTCCCGGCATAACGGTCGTCCCACAGGGCAGACCAGCTTGTAATCTCATCCTCAATAAAGTCCGTATTGTAAAATAATCCCACCACTCCCCAGGTGTACGGCACCGAATGGCGGCTTCCCGGATCATAGTCAGGATCACGGAATCGTTCATCAATGTATTGATAATTTGGAATGTTGGAAAAATCTAGCTGGGCCAGCATATTTTCATCAATAAGTTTCGACACCATATAGTCCGAGGGGATGATTACGTCATAATCGGCGCCCCCGCCAACCAGCTTAGAATACAGCGCCTCATTGCTGTCAAAGGTGGTATAGTTCACCCGAATTCCCGTCCGCCGTGTAAATTCCTCATTTAAATCCGGTGAACCGTCTGTGCCATTGGCAATATACTCCCCCCAGTTATACACATTTATGGTAACTCCCCTGTCTGGAGCCGCATTTGTTCTGTCAGGAATGGAATTCTCTCCGGCCAGAACCCTTTGTACCGGAGCCAGACTGAGCGTCAGACAGAAAGCCAAACACATATATAATCCCATGAAATGCCTTTTTTTCATTTGCACACTCCTACTCCTTCTTTCATATCTTCTCTTTTTCTGTCTTCCGATCTCTGGCATTACGCGCATTTATAATGATCAGCAGAACCATCACTACCGCGAACATTACCGTAGACAGAGCATTGATTTCCGGACTGATACGTTTCCGGGTCATGGAGTAAATATAAATAGGCAAAGTCTGAGTGGTTCCGCTGGTAAAATAACTTATCACAAAATCGTCAATGGAGAGTGTAAATGCCATAATCATCCCTGTGACAATTCCCGGCATAATTTCCGGCAGCACTACCTTGAAAAAAGCCTTCACCGGAGGGCACCCCAAATCCTGAGCCGCTTCATAAAGGTTTGTATCCATCTGACGCAGTTTGGGCAGCACGGACAGAATCACATAGGGCAGACAAAAGGTAATATGGGCCGCAAACAGCGAACCCATTCCCAGGCTTCTCCCACCGAACAATCTGACCGCAGACACAAATAGCAGCATCAGCGACACACCAGTGACAATCTCAGGATTTACCATAGGAAAGTTTGTAATATTCATCATAATACGTCTCGGCAGTCGTTTCATGGAATTAATACCGATTGCCGCCATAGTGCCCAATACCGTAGATGCCGCTGCCGACACCACCGCAATCAGCAGCGTGTTGCACAGGGCTTCCAAAATCAATCGATCCTCAAATAGCTTCCGATACCAACGTAGAGAAAATCCACCCCATATGGTGCGGCTGGCAGTCTCCGAGTCGTTGAAGGAGAACACAATCAGCACCAGAATGGGGGCATACAAAAACAGAAAAATAAGAAAGGTGTAAATACGTGCGCCCGCCTTTTTCATAACAGCATACCTCCTCCCTCTGCCGCTCCGCCGTCGTCGAACTGGTTCATAATGCCCATACAAATAAGAATCATCACCATCAGTACCAGCGATACGGCCGAACCCAGATTGGGATTGTAGGCGCTGCCCAGAAACTGCATATCAATCAGGTCGCCAATGAGCAGATTTCCGCCTCCCCCCAGCATTTTTGAAATAATAAAGGTGCTCACTGCCGGAACAAATACCATGGTCACTCCGGAGATAACCCCTGGCATACTCAAGGGCACCACCACTTTTAAAAAGACTTCCCTGCTGTTGGCTCCCAAATCCTGCGCTGCCTCTATTACACTTTTATCAATTTTCGTCAAGACTGAATATAGAGGCAGAACCATATACGGTATATAGTTATAAACCATTCCAAGGACCACTGCTCCCGCTGTGTTAATCATGTGTACCTGAGGAAGTCCCACGGCAGCCAATGCCGAATTAATCAATCCATTATCTTCCAAAAGCGTCATCCACGCATAGGTACGCAGTAAGAAATTCATCCACATAGGCAGCATTACCAGCATGACCATAACATTCTGTCGCCTGGCGTTCATTTTTGCAATTACATAAGCCAAAGGATAACCCAGCCCCAGAGAAATCACGGTTGCCACTGCCCCCAGCCAGATAGAGCGCAGAAATACATTTGAGTATTGCCCCACGCTTAAAATATTTTCCAGTGTAAAACTTCCTGATTTATCCGTAAAGGCAAAATAGCCTACCAACAGCATAGGGAGTACAATAAAGATTGTCATCCAGACAGTGTAAGGTGCGGAAAGAAATTTGGAGTCAGATTTCATCGTTATTCCCCTCCTCTTCCGCCAAAGCCTCACTGGAAGCATTCTTGTCTTCTCCCATTTCATCGCTGAAAGTACTGTAATCGCCAAACGTTCCAGAATATTCCGACTTCGCCATAACATGAATATCATTGGGCGTAAGAGACAACCCTATGCGGTCCCCTGTCTCACGACATTCCGTAGACTGTATCATCCACTTAAAGCCCGATACATCCACAATGATCTCATAGTGCACTCCCTTAAAGGTTACAGCGGTGACCTCCCCGGTGATCAGAGTGGATTCCGGCTCCACTACCTTGATATCCTCAGGGCGTATCACTACGTCCACGGGAGTGTTACTGCCAAAACCGCCGTCCAGACAATGGAAAATATGTCCGGCAAATTTTACGGAGTAATCCTCCAACATAATGCCGTCCAATATATTCGATTCCCCGATAAAGTCCGCCACAAACGCATTCTTAGGTTCATTATAAATATCCGTAGGCGTACCAATCTGTTGTATCATACCCTTGTCCATTACCACCACGGTATCGGACATGGACAGTGCTTCCTCCTGATCGTGGGTGACAAATACAAAAGTGATACCCGTCTGCTGCTGTATTTTTTTCAATTCTGCCTGCATATCTTTGCGCAATTTCAAATCCAGTGCACCTAAAGGTTCGTCCAACAGCAAAACTTTGGGTTCATTGGCCAACGCGCGAGCTATGGCAACTCTTTGCTGTTGCCCGCCGGAAAGCTGGCTCACGCCCCGATGGGCATAACCGGACATGTCCACCATAGCCAGCATTCTGTGCACGGTCTCTTTTATTTGCTTTTCGCTACAGCCCTTCAACCGCATGCCGAAAGCAATATTATTATAGACGTTCAAATGCGGGAACAGGGCGTATTTCTGAAAAATAGTGTTGACCTCTCTCTTATGAGGAGGAAGGCTTGTAATATTCTGATCATAAAAAAAGACATCGCCCGCATCCGGTTTTATAAAACCGGCAATGGTGCGCAGCGCAGTCGTTTTGCCGCATCCAGAGGGCCCTAAAAGGGTGACAAATTCCCCCTCACGTATGGCCAGGTTAAAGCCTCCCAGAACCTGCTCCCCATCATAGGAAACGGTAATATCTTTTAAAGAAATAATTGTATTTTTCAATTGATGTTTCTCCTTTGCGGCGGCGTAACAAACGCGAATAAGCTGCCCCGGAACTCTTTGTCTTTTGAGTTCACATTGTTTGTCATACGTACTTTCTCCCGGACGCAAAACCAACATTACAGCCCACTCAAGCACATATGTTTCTGCTCATTGGCGTAATTGAGCTGCGTGTCTGCGTTACTCACACATAACCCGACTCGATTTGATCTGATTGCCTCCCGCAAAGGACGGTGTATTATTTCGCGCTTCCGTAAACCGCTTGAAAAACTTTGGCAAAGAAACCGAGCCGCTTTTATGGCCACACTTACCTCCGAAAATATGACCTTTTTCAGATACAATCGCAATGAAATAACTATAAGGGATAGCAGGGGTTTTGTCAATCATTTCCCCTCATTTTCCAAATACGACGATCACCACATCTTCTTTCATTAATGGAGAAGAGGGCTTGAACGAACACGGACTTGCCGTGGCAATGACATTTGTAAAGACTAGCCTTGAAAAGATAAAGCCAGGATTTAACTCTTGTTTTATTGTACGATATTTGCTTGAAAAAGCAGATACTACAGAACAGGCTATTTCGCAGCTTTATAATCTGCCAATAGCCTCTAACTGTAATATTTTACTTGCGGATAAATGCGGCAGAATGGTAGTAGTGGAATGTACGCCCACCATCAAAAAAATCCGTGAAGCAGAAATCTTTCATGGAGATAAGATAGTTTGTACTGTCAATAGTTTTACTTCTGATGAAATGAAGCCTTATAATGATACAAATGAGAATGATTATGATTCTTGTAAACGTTATAAGGTGGTTATAGATAGTTTTTCTTCAGGACAAATAAAAGGCGATTACATCGAAACTACCAAACAACTTTTAAAAGGCAATTATGGCTTTATGTGCCAATATGACAATGAACCAGACTTTGAAACCCTTTGGAGTTCCATATTTGATTTAGAGAGTTTATCCATTTACCGTGCAGAAGGCGACCCGCGAAAAAAGAAATTTGTCGTCGATAACAGGCTGCAGCATCTCATATATAAGTAAGCCGGGATAATTCTCCGCATGCTGCGCATAATCCGGCAGTGGTGTCCTTCTACACAGGTTCCTGACTTTTGATAGATTTCGGATATTACATTTGTCATATATCCAATGAAACCGTAAAGTCACTCATATAGACATAACCCTGACCTTCCCCTATTTGCCGGGGCTCCACTTTCCACTGCAGGACATGAACCTGCTCCGGCTCCCCCTGGTGATTGACATGACAAACTTCCTGTTGCTCAATCTCTCCACAGACGCCCCGGAGCACGATTCTGGCAAAGTGCTTTCTTCCGTGGATCACGATCTGCCCGTCCTCTACAGTCACCGGAAGCCTGGTGACAAGATTTTCCTTAAATTCCACCGCTCTGTCCGTCTCCGCCACATCCGTCACGGCAAGCTCCCCTGTGGTTTTCTCCAGATGCAACCGCCTTTCCAGCCGCCTCAGGTATGGCTGCCCGTAAGCCGCCTCAAACCGGACCACCGCAGTCCCCTTCTCAGGAACGTCAAAGCTTTCCGCGCGGTATTCCCTGCCGGGACACTGGTCACAGCCATCTATCAAGGGGATATTATGGCCTGCTCCCCGATTGCAGAAGACGGTATATCTTTTGTCCGAAAAATAATCCTTCGTATACTCGCCGCAGCCCAAATCGTCCAAAAACGCCTCCCCATCCGCCAAATAAAAGAAACTTCCCACGTCATTGTGGTTATGGGATTCCTCGTTGTGTCCACCCTTTACGGCAGCAGCACTTCCCCACGCTCCCCGGAAAACAGCCCACTGCACATCCGGAAAGATTTCATCGCTGCAATCCGCCAGAGTCTTTGGTGTTTCCCACACTGTCTCCAGAAATCTGCCTGTCCAATACCAGTCCCAGTAGACTCCGACCCAGCGCCAGCAACTATCTTGCCCCAGTCTGCGGGCAAATTCAGGATCAGGAAAGCACACACTGTCAAACTCATACGCCAAACTGCAGGTTAGGCCCATAAAATACGGCTCAAAGCAACTGCTGTCTGAAAAGTTGATAGTTCTCCCACCGCTAAAATAACACTTCTGCTGAAAGCAGGCAATGGTCTCCAACTTTTTCCCCGACAGAATATCCATATCCGGGTATGCCTCCCTTAACTGCCTTGCAAACAGGGTGTAGTATGTAAACCCATATGCCCAATAGCCCAGCCCCTCCTCACAGGCGCCGTCATCCCCGAAACCTTTCAGATAGCAACATGTCAAGGCATGAGCAATGCGCTCCACAAGCGATCTCCTTTCAGTCCCTTCATTTAACAAAAAAAGCGCTGCGCTTCCGATATTCCCGCAGCACACGGCGTTCCAGTTGTTTTCGCTTCTCTCCCAGCCGGAGTACGGCGCCTGCGACGCCATAAACGGTTCCAAAACCCGCGCCCTCACCTCCCTCTCCACGACTCCTTTCACATGCTCCGAAAGACTGCCTTTTAATAGCGTAACAAGCTGTGCAAGGGTCTGTGCCGTCTCGCTGGCAAAAAGGTCTATGGTGATCCGCCAGTGGGAGTTATTATGCCTGTCCACATGGGCGGGCAACGCCCAACATTCCTCCCCGCAGATTTCCAATAAGACCTCCTCCAGTTTCCGAAGATCCTCATCCCTGTGCTTCATCACACTCACAAGCCCAAAGACCGAGAGAAATTTTCTCCTGCCAAAATAAGCCGCCTCATAGCGCAGACGGTTCCCATTTTTTTCAAACTCCGCAAAAAGCGCCTCCGTAAGCTCCGGCATTTTCTGCCCCCGCAGTTCCTGCGCCAGCCTTAAGGCCTCCCTTTCATACTCCGTTTTGAAATCGGCAATCTGCCCCAGTAATTCCCTCATAACCAGTTAAAACCTCCTCTTTCCGTCATGTACCATGTGAAAGCCGTGGAGCCAGGCGGCTATACCACTTTGTACTTAGTGAACAAGCCCCATGTACAATCAATTCTGCATGTCTGTTACAAGACCGCACTTGTGTTTTATTAAGTAATTGTCACAATTATATATAAGGGGCACAAGTTCTGTCAATCCCATCTTTAGGATTTCACAAAATACAAGGTGAAAGGCTGCCAGCAGACCTATACACACCCGAAACCGACAGATGCACTTCATGAGACGTTCAGCTTCTGCACATCTTAAGAAAGCATACCGAACATTTCCATGCCTTAATGCCTAAAAATTATCTTGATTTTTTATGTCATCCATCTGGTCAGCACCACACTGGCCACCGTCCCCGCCAGGGTGGCAAGCAGCGCCCCGGTCAAGGTATATCTGGTCTTCGTCACCTTCGCTGCCAGAAAGTACACGCTCATTGTGTAGAATACCGTCTCCGTGCAGCTCATCAGTATGGAGGTCAACATTCCCGCATAGGAATCCGGTCCAGAGGTTCTGAAAATATCCAGCACAAGCCCTGTGGCTGCGGAAGACGAGAACAGTTTCACCACCAGCAGAGGCATCAGTTGGGCAGGCAGACCTACGGCTGTGGTCACAGGCCCAAACAGTGTTCCCAGCAAGTCGAAAAAGCCGGACGCCCGCAGCATCCCTACCGCCACCAGCAGCCCAATTAATGTAGGCACAATGTCAACGACTATTTTCAGACCATCTTTTGCTCCTTTTAAAAAGGTCTCATACACTTTTACTTTGGAAACAAAACCATAGCCTACGATAAAAAAGATCAAAATGGGGATTACAATATCTGAAAGATGCGCTAATACATTCATATCGCTTTCCCTCCCCTGTTCTTTCTTCTTTCTTGCGGCAAGAGATCCGCCTGCTTTGATTCCTTCCATAAGTAAACATTTGTTCTGATTTTCTGCTTTCTTTCACTGACTGTCAATTCATCTGTACCATATACTTTATGACGGGCTGTGCAATCTTTCATTTTGCAGTACACCACCGCCACAAGGGAGCTGAACAACGTCGCAACAATGGCCGGAACGATAATGGCAGTGGGATTTGCACTGCCGTATTGAGCCCTATATGCAATCATATTCACTGGAATTAATTGCAAAGAAGAAATGTTAAGGATTAAAAATGTACACATTTCATTGCTTGCCCTTCTGCCTTTTGCCATATTTTCCTGCTGCATGTCTCTGTCAGTTCTCTTCATTCCGGAACTTATACTCCCCTGCCCTCTGCGGTGTCTTTCCGCAGAACCATTTTCCGAGTGTTCGGCATATATGTACCCTCTTTCAGTACGCTGCACATTAAGCCCCAGCTCTGCCTTTCCGCCCTCCAAATACTCCGGATTCCCCCGCTGTGCCTCCAGCTTTGCCAGTTCCTCCATGGCTTTCAATCCCCCTTGTGTCAAGTTAGTGACACGAACTTTGTGAAAAATATCTTGTAATAATGGTTTTTTCCTTTCTCTTATTGTTGAATAATACCAAAACAAGAAAATCAATATAATAAAAGCAGGATTTCTCCGTTTCATGAGTT